>JBBQSZ010000072.1:0-17653 GCA_038234745.1 Flavobacteriales bacterium
GAAAATCACAAGAGTATTATCGGCAAGCCCAAGTTCATCAACCTTATCTAATATTTTTCCAACCCAATCATCAATTTCTTTAACTAGACCATAGTAACTTGAAATCATGTATTTAATTTTTTCTGGATCAGCATACTCTGTGTGTTCCAATCTTCCATTCGCTTTTATATACGGAGAATTTTGCATATCATCTGAGATACTAGCTGGAGCAACCATATCTTTTATCGGATACATATTATAATAGGGAGCTGTAGGCAACATTGGAGCATGTGGAAAATGAAAAGAACAAGTGATACTAAAGGTGGAATCTTTTAGTCTTTCAAGGGCGTCGATAGTTTGTTTCGCCTGAAAAGCTGTCATCGTGTATTCTTTGTCTATCAATAATTCGCCATTTAAATCTGGTTGTGCTATTTTTCTTTTACTTTGTTTTACATCAGCGTCTGTTTTTCCATAGAATTTATCCAAAGGATTTGGAATATAGGGTCTATGGGTATAGGTGTCGTAAAGTTCCCCCTTCTTTAAAGCTCTATTTGGAGACTTTTCGTTCAAGAAATCTTCATAAATATACAAACAACCTTCTGGACCAAATATTGATTTCCCATCTTTTGATGTTTTTTGTGGGTTTTTATAAACATTGGAGTGTGAAGTTCGAGTATGCCATTTTCCAAAATATTCGCAATTGTATCCTTTTTTTGAAAGGATTTCGTCAAAAGTAGGCATCGGCATTAATCCTTCCTTTTCGAATGAATAGGCATATTCATTTACTTTCATTCCGTTATTTTCAACTGTTGTTCCGGTTAGAATTGAAGATCGAGCTGGCCCACAAACGGCACAAGGTGTATAGGCATTTTTAAACTTTGTACCTTGTTTTGCCAAGCGATCCATATTGGGTGTTTTCAACACTGTATTTCCTGCGTTGCTCATTGCGTCAAAGCGTTGCTGATCGGTCATTATGAACAATAAATTTGGTTTTTTGTTTCCTTGCGCCCAAAGAATAGGACTAAAAATGAAAAAAGAAGAGAATAATAGCGTTTTCCAAAATTGTTTTATATCAATCATTTTATTTGTAATTATTTGGTTTTTTAATAGATATTAATTTTTGACTTTATGGAAATTAGCCTATTTATCCTCATTTACTCGAAGAATATAAATACCATAAGGCTTGTTAGAAAGTTCGATTGTCCTACTTAACTTTTCTGATTTTTTATTAAAAAATTAAATTAATTTCCTTTTTTGAACTCCTTCAATATGGGATGAATTGTTTTTGGTTAACCACTCAATTAAAGATTTTCGGAGGTCTTCTGCCTTTTCCAAATATTTTTGTTTATCAGGATTATTGCCCAAAAGATTGTTCATTTCATACGGGTCGTTATTAAGATCATACATTGCATTGATCACTTTTGAAGTTTCTGTATAAGGAATAATCAATTTCCAACCGTCTTTTAGAATCATATAATTAGGTTCTGTATCGCCGCGATAATCCCATTCTTGTACTACATATTTACCGTTTTGTTTGTCGGTACCTTCTATTAATCCACGGAGACTTGTACCATCGGATTTTTGCTTGTCGGCTTTCAAATAATCAAAAATGGTGGCAAATAAATCTACATTCGAGACATATCCGTTGACTACTGTATTCTTTTTTATTTGATTTGGAAAACGAATTAGTAACGGAATATGAGCCGATTCTTCATAAAAAACATTTTTTTCGCGCATTCCGTGGGCTCCCAACATTTCGCCGTGATCGCTTGTAAAAATCACAAGTGTATTATCGGCAAGCCCAAGTTCATCGACTTTATCTAAAATTTTACCAACCCAATCATCTACTTCTTTAACTAGTCCGTAATAACTTGAAATCATATATTTAATTTTTTCCGGGTCGGCATATTCGGTGTGTTCCAATCTTCCATTTGCTTTTGTGTAGGGTGAGTTCTCCATAGGATCACCAATACTAAATGGAACTGTCATTTTATTTGCCGGATACATTGTAGAATAAGGCTTAGTAGGCAACATTGGTGCATGTGGAAAATGGAAGGAGCAAGTGATACTAAAGGTGGAATCTTTTAATCTTTCGAGAGCATCAATAGTTTGTTTTGCTTGAAAAGCAGTCATAGTGTATTCTTTGTCTATCAATAATTCACCGTGCAGGTCAGGTTGAATCGGTTGTCTTTTGCTTTGTTTTACATCAGCATCTGTTTTTCCGTAGAATTTATCCAATGGATTCGTTTTGTAGGGTCTTTTGGTATAGGTGTCATAAAGTTCCCCCACCTTTAAATCTCGATTGGGAGATTGTATATTCAAAAAATCTTCATAAATCAATAAGGAACCTTCTGGTCCAAAAACTGATTTTCCTGCAGCATTTTTTTGAAGTGGGTTTTTGTAAATGCTAGCATGTGAAGTTCGGGTGTGCCATTTTCCGAAGTATTCACAGTGGTACCCTTTTTGAGTTAGGATTTCATCAAAGGTGGGCATCTGCATTAAGCCTTCTTTTTGAAAATAGTAGGCATATTCATTTGTTTTCATACCGTTATTTTCGACGGTCGAGCCCGTAAGAATAGATGATCTTGCAGGGCCGCATACTGCACAAGGCGTGTAGGCATTTTTGAATCGAGCGCCTTGTTTGGCTAAACGATCTAAATTAGGTGTTTTCAAAACTTTGTTTCCAGCAATGCTCATCGCATCAAAACGCTGCTGATCGGTCATGATGAACAACAGATTTGGTTTTTTGTTTCCTTGTGCCAAAAGAATAGGACAAAAAATGAAAAAAGAAAAAATTAATAGGACTTTCCAAAGTTGGTTTTTAGAATTCATTATAATTATTTGTTTATTGTGATTAGATATTAATTTTTAACTAGTTTTTGAATATTTGCGTATTTATCGTCATTTACTCGAAGGATAAAAATACCAGTAGGCTGATTAGAAAGATCGATTGTAATGCTTGATTCCTCTGAGTTTTTGTTGAGGAGCAATTCCCCTAATAAATTATAAACTGCAATGTTAATTTTTTTATTGTTGATATTTGTCATATTAAAAACACCATTTGAAGGGTTTGGATAAACTGAAACTAATTGAGTTGAATAGTTGTCGGGCAAAACAGTGTTCAGTGATTGTGCTTCCTCAATCAAAAAGTCATCAAAATAGGCTTCGTATGAGCCAATAGACGTTTGTTCATAATTGATTTGAATTCCTACGATAGTTTCTCCTAAAAGAATTCCATTTCCAAATTCGCAAGTGAATTTTTCCCAACCAGCACCTGCTGTTCCGTGAGCGGTTGAAGCATTCATACTGTTTCCGTTTTGATCTTTGTAACCATTTGTACTAAGTTTTTTTCCAGTATTTGTGATCAAATCTACGAAAACATATTTACCCAAATCAGTTTCTGTTTTTTTCCAAAAAGAAAGTGTTAATTTGTTTGTGACTGGAATTTTTACCTCTGATATAATTTTGTTATATAAGGCTGAATTAGTATTACTTACAGTTCCGGATACCTTGACACTATAAAGTCCACTTTTGACATTAAGTTGTTGAATATCGCAAAACGGATTGGTAATATTGGTATTGGTTTGAACTACAGGTTTGTAAAAACAGGGGTCAAGATTAAAAGTTCCTGTACTTAGAGCCACCCCGTTTACATAATTGTAAGCAGTTGTTCTTTTTTCGAAACTATTGCGATAGTAAACTGGTCCTAAAGAATGAGGGATTGGGACGGTTATAGTTTTTGCTTTAGTCCCTTTTAGCATTTCTACTGCTGCCCCTGCTACTCGAAGTTGAAAATCAGAAGAGCACCAAATTCCATCTGCGCTTGATGTCAAAAAGTATTGGTCGGTGGGAATCATACTCCAATCGGTAGCATTTTTCATAATAGCTGTTCCTTCGTCATATTCGTCGAACATAGCGAAATACATCGAATTAACTCCTAAATTTTTGATGTTGTAAGCTTGTCTCCACATAAATTCTCCTCCATTTCGTGGAGCATCATTTACTGCACCAGCATTCCATTGTGACCAAGCAAATCCTGGAAATATAACTGGCATATATTTTATATTTCGAGTATCGCAATAGGTTTTATCAGCAGACATTCTGCTAACTTGACTGTCAGCACCAGCATTGTCTTTAAATCGACCGGGCATCCAAGGGGAAATCATATTGTATTCAGGATATACCAATTCAAAGCTTTCTTGATCTGCTAGAAGAGGTTGCGATGGACCTTTAGCATCTCTTTCGTTAGTTCTCCAATACGTGGGAGTTCCACCAATAACATAACATCCGCGTGATTTTAGAAATTGAATTAAGGCTATTGTTTCAGCAGCAGTTCCAGGGTGTTTTCCAGTAAATCCAGGTCCCCAAAGTTGGACTACGGGTTTATTTCCCACTTTTGCATAAGCTGGTGATGCCGTTAAGTTGTTGTTTTGTTCTACATTATAAACCCAATCGAATTTAATAATATCATCCCAATTGGCTTCCATTCCGGTCGAAGAAATGTCATAACAAATGTAAAATATACGACCGTTGGCTTCGGCTGCCTCTTTTATTTTTATAGCGGCTGATTGAGGGGAATTTATGATTGCACCTCCAATATTTCCAATAAATCGTTGTACAGCTGCGCCATCAATTCCATAGTTTTTCATCCATTGAAAATGAGTGTCAATCACTGTTTTGTTTACCGAATTGAATAATTTGGATGGAATGCCGTTCCCTAAATTAGCCAAAGCAGTTTGAGCCAAATCAGTATCGAGATATTCAGTGACATCCGGATATACTTCAAAACTCAATTTGTTAGGTTGTGGTGGAGTAGTTCCACTCCAGTGAGTCCAACCCGAAGTAGCATTTCCTGTTTTAAACCAAGCTTGATAACCTGCAACCGATTTTCCCGTAAATTCAGAATACGAACTTGATGTAACAATTGGTACAGGTTCAGTGTCAGGATTTAACGTCCCGATTGCTATGGCAATTTCTTTAATATAGGTATTTATGCTTCCACTAATTCTAAAATCGCTGATATTGTTTTGGGCATTTCTAAACGATGCATTTGTAATTGCAATAGTTACTGTTATCCAGGTATTTGTGCCCGTTTTTGTTATAGTGCTAGACTTATAATTGGTTCCGTCATTTGCATTGTATTGCAGATTAAAAGTACTGGTTCCTTCATCATAAAAAGTAATATAAAAAAGCAAATTGTTTTGTGTTGATGGAATGGTGGCATCATCTACTCTGAAATAAGCATATTTACTAGTGGGTATTTGAATACATTCAGACCCGTCTTTTGTGGTTTGAATGGTATAAGGTTCACTGTTGGGATCCGTGACCGTATATTGAGATAGTTTATTTGAAACCGCTGGGTTTGATAAAACTAAAGAAGCTACAGGATTTGCTGCATTTATTAGATTTACGAAGCAAAACAATACAGTAAAAACTATGATTTTTTTGTATGACATTTTATTTGTTTTTAAATAATAGGTTTATTACTGACACTAGTTTTTGATAATTTCAATTGGATGATTTCAACAACCATTTTTATGTTGCTACTTTACAATTAATTTTTGAGGCGAAAATTGAAATTTACTTCTCAGTTTAACTAAATAGGTGCCGGATGTTAATTCAATATTTATTTTCTTTATCCCTAAGAATGGAGTATTGTCGTTTAAAATTAATTTTCCATTCATATCATAAATTTCCATTCCGCTAACTTCAAGATTATTACTATCAATTGTTATTTGATTATTAGCAGGATTAGGAAATATTACGAACTGATATGTTGGAATGGCAATATTTTCTGTCGATAGTAAGGTTCCCGTTAAATTTCTATTTCTTACACCGTCATAATTACTTGAATTATTTTTTTTCAACCAAGTCAACAAATCCGTATGTAATTCATTTATTTTATCTGTATAATTTTTCTTGTTTGGATTGCTCCCCATCAAGTTATTCATTTCGTAAGGATCGTCTTTTAGATTGTAAAGTACATTGATAACTGTGGACGTGGAAGTGTAGGGTATAAACATTTTCCAGGAATCTTTAACAATCATATAACCCGGCGTTTTAGTAGGATCACTTAGCCATTCGGTTACTACATATTTTCCGTTTACTTGATCTGTGCCATCAATAAGACCGCGCAAACTATTACCGTCAGAGGGTTGTTCAGGAATTTGGAGGTAATCATTAATTGTTGCAAACAAATCAACATTTGAGATATACCCATTAACAGTGGTGTTTGGAGTAATCTTACCGGGGAAACTAATTAGAGTAGGGATGTGTGCTGATTCTTCATAAAAAACATTTTTCTCTCTCATTCCGTGTGCACCAAGATTTTCACCGTGGTCACTCGTAAAAATAATGAGTGTATTATCCGTCAAACCGAGTGCGTCGACTTTATCAAGAATTTTTCCAATCCAATCATCAACTTCTGTTATAAGGGCATAATAATCAGATATTAGGTATTTTATTTTTTGAGTATTTGCATATTCTGTGTATGTCAATCGACTATTAGCGTTTATGTAGGGTGAATTGGTCATAGGATCGCTAATACTTACGGGGGCAATCATATCGTTTACAGGGTACATATCAGAATATTTTTTACTTGGGAGCATTGGAGCATGAGGGAAATGAAAAGAAGCAGTTATGCTAAAGGTCGTGCTTTTAAGACGGTCTAGTGCTTCTATTACTTGTCTTCCTCTGTAGGCAGTATTCGAATTTTCATCCGGAATTGTTATCATTCCATGAAGATCAGGCTGGGCATAGGCAATTCCAGAAGCATCTACCTGTGTTTGAGTCTGACCGTAGCGTCTGTCTAAAACATTTGGAGTATATGGGCGCTCCGTAAAAGTATCAAATAATTCTCCTGGTTTTAAAGCTGTTGAGGCTGGTTTAGGGAAAACTAGATCCAAATAATTGTCTTTGTAAAATTTAATATCGCCATTTGGGGCAAAAATAGATCTTCCACTATTTGAAATTTTCACAGGGTTTTTATAACAATTTGCTGCAAATTCAGGAGTATGCCATTTGCCATAATACTCACATCGGTATCCGAAACTTTCTGTTAATATTTGATCGAAGGTTTTCTGTGGTAAAAGGGTAGGAGATTGTGGCAAGCCTGAATCTGCAATAGTATTGTTTTTTATTCCGTGATTTTCTACCGTGCGACCAGTAAGAATGGAGGCACGAGCTGGTGCACAAACAGCACAGGGAGTATAGGCATTTTTAAAATAAGCTCCACTTTTGGCTAAACGGTCGAGGTTTGGTGTTTTTATTACAGTATTTCCAGCAATACTCAAGGCATCATATCGTTGCTGGTCTGTGATAATAAAAAGTAAATTGGGCTTTTTAACTTGGGCCTCTAATTGTGCGAGAGGAAGCATAAAAGTCGCCAAAATAATTGCTTTCCAATATTGTTTTATCGTTTTCATATTTCCTAAAAGTTATTTATTGTTTGACAAATGATGCTTCGAATTCTCGGTATTTTCGAATCAAATCTTCCTTGATTTGAGGATATTTTTCCGAAAGGTTAGTGCTTTCTGACGGATCATTTTCTAGATCGAACAATAGCATTTCTCCTTCCATTTTTTCTGGCTTTACACCAGGATAATTAGCTGGAGTTGCCTGTTGGAAAGGGGCAAGAATAGTTGTACCGTCGGGAGTCCTTTTGTCAGTCCATTGTTTTAAATCTATTTCCTTGTAATATTCTGGTTTTTGAACAAATAGTTTCCATTTTCCATCGCGAATAGTTCGTATGGTGGTTCCTTTCATTGAAAATATAGGTCCGTGTTTAGTGGTTTTACCTGAAATGATAGCTGTGATATTTTCACCATCCAATTTTATAGTTGGATCGGTTTTTACAGCAGTTAATTTTGCAAGTGTTGGCAAAATATCAAGTGACCAGCAAGGAGTTGAAATTGTTTTTCCTTTTGGAAATTGGTTCGGGTACCTTATAATAAATGGAACTCTAGTTCCTCCTTCCCAGTTTGTGGCTTTCATACCTTTTAATCCTCCCGTATTGCCACCGTACCAAGGACCATTGTCGGACATAAAAATTACTATAGTATTTTCTAATATGCCTAGTTTTTTCAATTTATTAATTACTTCGCCTGTAGACCAATCTAATTCTTTGATAACACTCTCATACAATTCTTTAGTATTTCCATCTGTAAAAAATTGACTAGAAGCTGCCAAAGGTTTATGTGGCATAGCGTGAGCCAAATAAAGAAAGAACGGATTTTTTTGATTCTTGTCAATAAATTCGAGGGCTTTTGATGTGTATTTTTTTGTAAGCAGGCGTTGATCTACCAATTTTTCAACAACTTCATTATTTTCAGTAATTTGAACAGGTCGCATATCATTAGAATACAATATTCCGTAGTATTCATCAAAGCCGTGTTTTAGAGGATTGTATTCTGGTTTATGTCCCAAATGCCATTTACCAATACACTTTGTATTATACCCAGCTCCCTGAAATAGTTCCCCCAAAGTGACCTCACTGGCATTTAATCCAATGTCATTTATTCCGTCATCAGGTGCTGGATTTTCGACCATTCCGTGACGAAGTGGAAAACGTCCAGTCAATATACTCGCTCTTGAAGGAGCACAATAAGGAGTAGGAACATAAAAATCGGTAAATCGAACTCCTTCAGTTGCCAAGCAATCAATGTTAGGTGTTTGAACTTGATTTTTGTTATAACAAGAGATTTCCCCATATCCCATATCATCCGTTAAGATGATGATGACATTTGGTTTTTTATGCTCTTTATTCTTTTGACCTTGCACTAACGAGGAACAAAAAAGCGAAAGAATACAGATTGCTATTGTAATTGAATATTTTTTCATTAACTGTTAATTTTTTATTTTTTTTCTGAACTCACTTAAAACTTCTTGCTTTCCCGTATCTAGTATGTTAGTTGTAAAATCCTGATAATAGGCTTTTAGTTTTTCAATTTCCGATTTGTAGGCTGTGTTTTTTATTTGATTATTAATTTCCAACGAATCTGACTTTCGAATAAAAAACTGGTCTCCAAATGGCCTAAAGTCAAATTTCTTTGCATAATTAGTTGGATCAATCATCATTCCCAATTTAAAATCTTTGGTAATCACTGTTGCTTGTGACCAACTTTCGGATACAAAATAATCTCGATTCATTGGCTTTCCTTTTGTAAGTGTTCTTTTAATCGATTTTCCTTGAATAGGATGTTTTGTTTTTGGCATTTCTAGTCCGAGCAAATCGACCAATGTGGGATAGATATCGACCAAACTTACTAATTCTGCTGAACGTTTGCCTTTTTGTTTGTTTCCAGGAATACGAATTATTAATGGAATATTTAAAATGTCTTCGTAAACATTTTGTCCCGCTGCAGCTTTCTCCACCATACCGTGATTTCCAACAAAATCGCCGTGATCCGAAGTGTAAATCACGATAGTCTCATCGGCTATTCCTGCTTCGTCCAATGCTTTGAGTATTTCTCCTATGCAATAGTCAACTTCGCTTACCAAGGCATAATAGGCTCCAATGTGATTGCGCCAAAGTTGTTCCTCGAGATTTGCTTTGTCAACATTCCAAACTTTATTCTCGCCATCTCGTATTGATTGCATCATAGGCGGAATATTTTCTTTGGGTTCATATAAACTGGCAGGTTTCCGGATTGAACTTCCATTTTTTCGACCCTCTCCCCAAGCCGAAACATCATACAAATCCATATATTTTTTTAAAGGGGTATAAGGTTGATGAGGTCGGTAAAAAGTAGCCCAACAAAAGAAAGGTTTATCACTTTTGGCCTGCTCTTTTATCATTTGAATGGTTAGCTGGGTTGTGAAGGCTTCCATCGTCATATTATCAGGCAAAGCCGATATCCGTGTGCCTAAATCAGCAGTAGGAATTTTTTCGCCAGAATGTGTTGAACAATCCGAACCTTTTCCAAATTCGGCAGCCCAATCAAGAGCAAATTCTTTGCCAAAACCATTTTTTTCCACCCATTCGGTGTAGCTATTTCCCGGGGTTTCGTTACATAAATGACTGCGTTGCACATCCCAACCGGCGTCAACAGCCAATGATGTATGGCGTTTCCCAAAAGCAAAAGTGCGGTAATTGTTTTGTTTGAATAGTACGGCCATTGGAACCACTTCTTCCATAACACCAGTTCTTTCGCTATTGGAAAGTAAACCCAAAGTTCGAGGATAAATACCTGTCATCAAAGAAGACCGAGAAGGAGCACAAATCCCAGTAGTACAATAAGCCCTTTCAAAAACGACCGATTGATTGGCCAATTTATCTAAATTTGGGGTTAACACATCGGGATGACCTTCAAATCCCATCACATTTTTGTTGTGTTGATCCGAAAACAGGATGATTACATTGGGTTTTTTCTTTGGCGGGCCTGATTTATTCGTATTGGCAAGAGCCGAAACATTGAATACTATCAGCAAAGCCAATCCAGCAACAAAACTTTTTCTTAAATTTATATTTTTCATTGTAATTAAAATCTCAGATTTTTAAAACGAAACTCTTTTGTATTATTTCATTGGTGGAACGCCACTTTTTCCCCATTCTTTGTTCGGCTTACTAGACATTATTAATTCTAATGTTCCTCCATTAATCAATTCTTTATGAGTGAAAAATGGCGTATTTATTTCTTTTCCGTTGAAAAATGCTTTTTGGATGTATTTGTTTTCTTTATTTGCTCCTTTTGCTATGACTGTAAAATCTTTTTTATTAGGTAAATGAATAATCGATTTTTCGAATATTGGGCTTCCAATGGTGTACAAGGGTAATCCTGGTGTTATTGGATAGAAACCCAATGACGAGAAAGTGACAAAAGCCGACATTCCTCCGCCATCTTCATCACCTGGAATTCCGAAAATAGTATCCTTGAACCAGACATCAAGTAGGAATCGAATTCGTTTTTGTGTTTTCCAAGGAGCTCCAAAATAGTTGTACAAATACGGAATGTGAAATGAAGGTTCGTTCCCCATCGAAAATTGACCTACCATTCCAGTTGAGTTCGATCCATCCACATAAAACATATTTTTTTTAATATCCAATGGTTCTCTAAACAGTTGGTCCAAACGTGCTTCTGCTTTTTCTTTTCCTCCCAGTAAAGTGGTCAAGCCTTCAATATCGTGTTGTACATTCCAAGCATAAGTCCATCCATTATTTTCATCATAATAATTTCGAAATCCTTTACCACCATCCAATTTTGGATTGATGTTAACCCATTCTCCATTTTCGTCTTTTGGCATAAAAAGTCTTTTTTCAGGGTGCCAAAGGTTTTTATAATTTTTGGAAATCAAAGAAAATTTCTTGTAATCTGTATCGTTTTTTAGTTCTTTTGCTAATTCGGATAAAGCCCAAGCGTCAAAGCTCATCCCCAAGGTTACCGCTACTGGTTGTCTTTTTTCGAATTCATCTACTAATGGCTCTGTTTCTTTTTGATCGATTTTAAGCGATGGGAAATAACCTTTTTCGTGGTAAAAATTATCAATTGCAACTTTTCGATTGCCTTGTCTCCACGGAATCATCGTAGCTTCGGTCAGATTCTTTTTTACTCCTTCAAATGCTTTATTTATATCAAAACCAGCTATACCTTTACGATAGGCATCAACAAACAATACCGAAGAGTGATAGCAATTCATATCGATATTATTGCCTATGACTTCGGGAAAGGTTGGCATCCATCCACTTTGTTCATACATCTGAACGTAGGAGTTGAGTATGTCGCTTTGCATTTGGGGATTCAAAATAGAATTTAGCGGGTGTTTGGCGCGAAAGGTATCCCAAATCCAGTCATCAACATAAAATGGACGGTTGGATTGATGTACTTTTGAATCATAACCACTATAATATTGACCGTCTTCGTTGATGTCAATCATTCTCTCATAATTTCGATACAATGCGGTATAAAATGTTCTTTTTTGTGCCTCAGTTCCACCAGTAACTTCAATTTGGTTGATTACTTTTTGCCACGCTTTTTTGCCATTGGCAAGGGTGTTTTCAAAGTTCGAATTAGCAACTTCTGACTTAAAATTTTTCTTTGCTTGCTCTAAGCTGATGTATGAAATAGCATATTTTAACAATACTGTTTTTGCCTGATTGTCGAGAATACTAATGGCAAGCCTATTTTTGTTGGGCGTAATGCTCAAAGCGGTAATTGGATTTCCAGCCTCACCGGTTATTTCGCCATAACAATACGCGTTCATCGTCGGATTTGTTGGCGTAGCTCCTTTGGAATTGTAGGTGTATTGTTCGGTCATTGCAAAGCTATTTCCACCCAAGAATACAGCATTCATTGCTTCTGTTCCTTCTATAAGAATGTTTTTTTGAGCAGCGATAGGAAAATCATATTTGTAAATAGCGCATTTTTTTGCTGGGGTAAAACTGACTGTAATATCATCATCAACTAAATAAGTGGAGTAATGCCAAGGTCTAATGATTTCCAAATCGTGATCAATGGTCATTTTTCTTTTCCAAGAATCGGGTTTGATTTCTCCGAGGCTTACTCTCATTTTAAAGACATTTGATTTGCGGTGCATTTCTACTTGAAGCGGCCAAGCGGTAACTTGATCTTCTAAATAATCTGCTTTTACAGGAAACATTCGCAACATTTGATTTGGAAGACTGAAAGTAGGGTAGGTGGGTACCAAAAATTGTGCTACATTACCAATGGTTGGATCCACATAACTGGTATAGTCAGTCTGAGCATTTGCTAATCCAAATGAAAAGATAGTTAGAGAAAGTGAAATTAGGTTATTTTTTAAAATTTTCATTTTTTGTGTTTCGGATTGTAATTATTGTATGTTTCGGATTAGTTTATTCCATTCTTTTAAAGATCTTGGGAGGTATGTTTCGGGATTTTCTTTGATTCCAAAATTCATAAAAGCTACTGATCCTTTATAATTAGATTTTTTCAGTGGCTTAATAAAATTAGCTAAGTCGAAATTTCCATATCCAATGGGTTTTATAGTACTAGTATCACGGGTTTTTGAGTTCGTATAATCGGCAACCACATCGGAACCTGCTAGAGAAACTGCGCCTAAACGGTGTTTTACTTTTTCAAATACTTCGGCTATTCGAGCACCGTTGCCAGCTCTAACTTCGTGATAAAGATGAACAGCAAGATTTAGGTTGGGTTTGTTAATTTTTTCTACTAATGGCAACGCTTCTTCTGCAGAGGAGAAGTAGCAATCACTATGTGGATATAAAATGACTTCGATATTTTTATTTTTACAATATGTCGTTATTTCTCGTAATTTTTCTTCAACAAAATCATCTGTAATTCCTGCTGTCTTCTTTCCAAAAATGATCCATAATTGAATATTCTTATTGGCAATTTTATCAGCAACTTTCAACCATCGCTCTTTTCTTTCGGTTGGATCATTAAAATTGTATCTTTCAAATACTGCATTTATTTTAAACTTTGGATTCATCTCGTCGAGACGAATAAACTCATCAATCGAATTAAAATCTTCTGTTTTTTCACTTTTTAAAACAATTCCATCATAACCAGAATTTTCTAAAAGTTGCATTTGTTCTTTAGGCGTTTTTTTTTCTAAACCTCCGTAATTATAGCTGGCTATTGGCCATTTTATATTTGTATAAGATTGCTTATCAGTATTCTTTGTTGGTGAACAAGAGAGAAAACTGAAAATCAAAACAAATTTTAAAATGTTTATTATCTTCATTAGAATCTATTTAGTTTATTTTTTTTGTATTCTATATATTTTTAAATACAAGTACTAAATCTGTGTTTTTTAATTTGATAAATTCACGAACAGAACCTGATTTGTGCTATGCTGAGGAAAGGCCAATACATTTAATTCAGCAGAATAATTCGGATCAGTAGGGTTTTTTAACCCTGAAATAAAATCAATTACAGTTTTTTGTTTGACATTAACTTTTAACACTTTTCCGGAGAACCAATCGGTAATAAAATAATTTTTTCCTGCTTTTGTGATGCCTTCAAGGTTTCCCATTTTGCTTATCAGAGTTTCAATTTTTTTTGTTTTTAAATCAATACTTAATAAATCACCTAATTCTGAGGTTTCAAATGTGGCAGGATTACTAAGTTTTCCCCAGCTTGCAACAATCAATTTGTTTTTTTCCATATACAAACCATCTGGCGCTTTTAAATCTGCTGTTTCCAACCACACTTCCGAAATTCTTGTGGAATGTGGGATCTTGTAAATTTTATTTCCGAAAAAGTCTGACACATAAAGGTCACCATTATCAGCAATTACAACATCATTAATAAATTCTCCTCCTGAGATACTGAAAAAGTTTTTTATTTTTCGTTTGGCAATATCAATCTCATAAACGCCTTCTCGATCGCAGACATATAAATAGTCGTCGGTTACGGTCATTCCACTTGGGGCGTGCATTCCTTCGGTTTTTCCTATCCAATAATCTTGAATCACTTTCCCTTTTTCATCAGTTTGGGTAATCCAACCATAATTGTCCTTTTTTAAGGAAATTCCACCTCCTAAATTCGACACAAACCAAGTTCTTGATTTGGCGTGCCAAACCACTTGGTCGGGAGCATCAAATGGTGCAGGATTTTTCTCTTGTCCCATTGCTACAGCAATAGAAAAAACAGAAACCACAAAAGCTAAAAATTTATTTTTTGAATTTTTCATATCGTTGTTTTTAGAAAATTTCCTCTTAAGAATATTTATTTCAATTTTAGAAGCTTCATCATTTTTTCAGCAATGGCTGTGTTTTCCATAAATCCTCTAAACTCCTCGGCTCCCGGGCCAAAGGCATAAACAGGAACTGTAATTCCTGTATGTCCTCCAGTGGTATATTTCGAAACAACTTTTCCGGTTTTGTAATCTCCTCCATTTAGTGTCATTCCTCCCGTTTCGTGGTCAGCAGTTACAATAATCAGAGTTTCACCATCAGAAGCAGCAAATTCAAGTGCTGCACCAATTGCTTTGTCAAAATCTAGCATTTCTAGCACAACGCCTGGCGTATCGTTTTTATGGGCACTAAAATCGATTTGTGAACCTTCGACCATCAGAAAAAAACCTTTTTTATTTTGTGACAACAATCGCGTTGCAGTTTGGGTTGACGGAACTAGCATTTCGCCACGTTCGGGCATAGGTTTGTTGTGTTCAGGAGCAGTTAGCCCTGCAAGTTTACCCGATTTTACATTTTGAATGTCTGCAATAGTATAAAGAACCTGATACCCTTTATTTTTAAGTTCTAGGCTGAGGTCTTTTCCATCTTTTCTTTTTTCAAAATTATTTTTTCCGCCTCCAATGAATACATCGATATCAGTTTTTAAAAAATCGAGTGCAATATCATCAAAGCTCTTTCTGGAATCTACGTGGGCTATAAATGAGGCTGGAGTTGCGTGCGTAATTGACGAGGTAGATATCAAACCCGTTTTGAGTCCTTTTTTTATCGCCATTTCTACAATATTCACAACTGGTTTTTTCTCAGCATCAACACCTATTGCACCGTTATAGGTTTTGACTCCCGAGGAAAGTGCGGTTGCTCCTGCAGCCGAATCAGTGATGTAGCTGTCCGAAGATGAAGTTTTTGAAAACCCAATATTTTTGAAATTTTCTAAGTTCAAATGGCCTCCATTTGCCGTCATACCGCTATAAACTTGAGCGAGTCCCATACCGTCGCCAATCATCAGGATGATATTTTTAGGTCTTTTGTGCTTTTTCTGTTGTTCATATTGTTTTACTTCATAAAACGAACCGCCGGGATAGACTTCAGTTAATCCTTTATTTTTAGGGTCTTTATACTCCTCTTGTGCATTAACCGTAAAGGAGAAACAATACAAAAAAAGTATGCTTAAAATGACATTGCTTTTTACTGTTGATTTTGAATATTTCATTTTTTATTTTAGAAAATTAAATTAGTAACGGGATCAACTTTTAATTGACCAATAAATCATTTATCATATTTGTGAAAAGACGACCAGCCATTGGATCAGTAACTGATTTATCAATACTCATAGTTGAAATAATGGCAGTTCCTCCTTTTTTTATTTTAATAATAGGGAATCCTTTTATATCTTTTACAAAAGCAGAACGCTCTGCCATTTCGCCATTGATGTATCCGTGAATTTTGGTTTGATTGGCTAATTCAAGTACATCTGGGCTGCGATTAATTTTAAAAGCAGCATTACATACCGTTGGAACTTCTGATTTGTTGTTGTTAAAATATCTTAGATCAAACAATCCGATGCCGTTAAAAACAGCTGATTCAGGAGCTTCCATATTCACAATATCGCCCTCAGATGGAACAATCCAACCAGTGATATATTCAGGATATAATTTTTTAGAGGTTTCATGAGCGTTCAAAACCAAAGCTTTTATGCCTTTATTGATACTATTTCTTAGTTGTGCTATTTCTTGGTCGCTAGATTTTGATGCATCAAGACCCGCGAAAAGATACACATCAGCTTTTGCTTGAAGTGCAAGTGCAATAGAAGGGTAGGAGGTGTACTTCACTTTTAGAAAGTCCAGTACAGCTGAAGTGCCATTAAAATCTACCAAAGCAATTTTTTTAGCAGGACTTATTACTCCAGAACTCCATTCTTTTTTAGCTACATTTAGTTTGTATTCATTTTCAGAAATTGTAATTCCGTTTTCGATTAACTTTAGTTTTAATTTAGCCACTACTTTTGGTGAAGTTAAATTATCCGGGATGTTGATGTTTGGTGTAATCCATTGACGAGTTGAATGTTTAACAGCAGGAATTACGTCTGTTCCTGAAACAATTTTTTCCCCATTTTCGGATTGTAATTCCCATCTTAGTTTGGTTTCTTGTAAATCAGATCCATCTTCTTTGTCATTTACAACACAAATTTTTGTTGCCAATTTTTCTCCTGCATAAACGTTACGTCCCCATATCTCAGCACTTACTAAAACAGGTTGCATCGCTCTTTTCATCGCATAATAAGTAGGGTAGGGTTCAATGTTTTTAGAATCATAAACATTGCGAAACCAAGTCAGTAAGGCAAAATGCAAGATGCCAGATGCTTTTTCATTAGAACGACGCAAGGCTTCTGCAAGTTCGCCAGTAATAAATGAATTTACATCCAGGAATGCTTGCGGATTTCCATATTCATACGACTGATATCCTATTAAACTTTGCGGATTTTGATGTACCAAGTTATAAAATCGAGTAGCATGACCGGTTTCTCCATTAGGATAACCAGTAGACATTTCTTGACTAATTAATGGTCTGCCCGGGTTATAAGCATTTTTTTGAAATTCTCCTTTAAACTGTTTGAAAAAAGTATAATTATACCAATTGACATACTTGTGATCGTCATCAATATCACCATCATCAATGGTTTTAAAGAACTCTTTTCCAAATTTTTTCTCATTACGTTTGTAGTTAGAGTCGAAACTGATAGGACGACTTGGATCCATTTCACGCATTCTTTTGACAACATCTGAAATAATCTTCATTTTCATTTTTGCTTTCTCAAAATCAGGCTCATTATCATAGAATTTCATTTCATTGTTCACGGTCCAAAAAAGGATTGAAGGGTGGTTTCTATATTTTTTTAATAAGCCTATAAATTCATCGGCCCACATATCTATCAATTTCATTTCTGGCATTGAGCTATTGATCATCAACCAAGGCCAAGTTCCTTCATAACTTACTCCAATACCGTTTACATCCATAGCATTCATCCATAATTCGTTGTAT
>JBBQSZ010000073.1:0-17484 GCA_038234745.1 Flavobacteriales bacterium
AATTACTGATTTACAGTAGTAAATATACAAATAAAAATTTTAAAAAGAAAGTTAAATCTTGTTAAATAGTAAAAATAAAAACACTTTATTTAAAGTGTAAAATAAAAAAAGTCGGAAGAAATTTTCTTCCGACCACAACTAGCTTTAATTGCCTCTTTTTTTAATACTCCCATTTTCTTAATTTATTCAATTCTTCTTGTTCTTTAATTTCTTCGGCAGGAATCACTTTCAAAAAGGAAGGATGTTGCTCAATGGCATATTCAATTTGTTCACAAATTTTCTCCACTGAATCATTCTCATAATCAATTTCTAAAGGTGGTTTGATGATGAAGGATTGTAGAATGCCTTTCTTTTTCATTCGCAAACCTTTTTTATCGAATGAACGTCGAAAACCATCAATAACAATGGGAACCACAATTGGTCGGTGCTGTTTGATAATATGCGCAGTTCCTTTTCGAACGGGTTTAAATGATTTAGTAGTTCCTTGCGGAAAAGTAATAACCCAACCATCATTCAATGCTATTTTAATATTTTCGGTGTCATTTGGATTTACTTCTTTTTTTTCGCTTACATCTTTTCCTTTGGCGCGCCAAGTTCGCTCAACTGTAATTGCTCCGGCATAAGCCATTATTTTTGGCAATAATCCGGCTTGCATGGTCTCTTTAGCAGCCACATAATAGATATTCATCTTCGGTTGCCAAATATATCCAACATTTTTTATGGTATCTTGACGACCACTTAAACTAGCGTTAAAAACGTGAAACATAGCCACTACATCGGCAAAATAAGTTTGATGATTGGATATAAAAAGAACGTTAGTGTCAGGTAATTGAGTAATTATCTCTGACCCTTCTATTTGTAAACTATTAAAACCCCTATATCGCCTATGACTTAAAACCGCAAAAACGCGTATTAAAAACCGCTTAACAACAAGAATATGTCCAAAAGGATTTTTCTTAAATAATGCCATAAAAAATTGTGTATTGAATAAATCGAATGACAAACATACAAAAACTTATAAATTATAGCACTTTTTTCAATACTTCTTTCAACTCGTTCATCATCATTGCTGTTGCTCCCCAAACAATATGACCCTTGATTTTGAAAGCTGGAACCTCAATATTTTTTGCGTAAGAAGTTGTCATTATTGTACTTATAACTAAATTATCATTCAAAAAATCAGACAAAGGCAATTCGATTATTTGGGCAACTTCATTTATATCCGGAGTAAAAACAATTTCACTTTTGCAAATTCCTAAAAAAGGAAACACCATAAAATTACTAAGTTGTATATATAAATTTGTGAGGGGCATGATAATTTCGATATACTTAGGATGTATTCCAATCTCTTCATGCGTTTCTCGAAGAGCTGTATCCGCATAAGTTTTGTCGTTGAATTCATATTTACCTCCCGGAAAAGCGACCTGAGCAGAATGAAGCCCCTCGTACGAATTTCGAACAATAAGAACCAAATGAGTTCTTCCTTTTTTGGGATAAAATAACATCATTACCGCCGCATTCTTTGGTTTAATAGTGTCGAAATTTTGGGATTTCAAGCTTTCGATCCGTTCCAGAGGAGCCATTTTAAAATGTGCTTCACTGGCTGGAAGGCTTACCTCCAAAAATTTTGGAACATATTCTAAAAAATCTTGAAAATCCATAATCAAACCCTATTTTTGCAGATTAGAAACTATTATAAATATAGTGGAAAAATAACGAATGGCAATGGCAATAGCAAAAATCCAAGGCATTCGCTTTTAACTTTTTGCAAAAAAATCAGACACGAATTTCACGAGTTATCACGAATTTTAATAATTATCAAAAAAAATTACACCAATTTCACCTACCGTCGCAATATTTATGCAATTTTAAGTACGATTTGTTCGTGTAAATTCGTGAAATCTGTGTCAAAAAACATTTTAAAATAAAATTTATACAATAATATTTTTAATAGCGAATGCCCTGGCAACAATAAATTTCAAATTCAATTTCAAATTCAATTTTCCAATGGTATTCAATCTGAACTTACAAATCGTTAATCAAAAATCTAAAATCAATAATGTATAGCAGAGACGAAACACAACGATTAAAACGGGAATTCTGGATAGAATTTGCCGAAAAATATCCGCGAAAATGGGTTTTGTATGATACCAAAATAAAAGACTTTTCGTTTAAATTCTATGTTGATAATAAGAAAGCACAAGTTTTAATCGATATTGAACATCGATCTGATGAGAAACGCCTAATTTATTATGAAAAACTGGAGTCTTTAAAAACTATTTTGGAAGAAGATTTTGTTAAAGACTTAGTTTTTGAGAAAAACTTCACACTCGAAAGTGGCAAAACTATAAGCCGAATTTGGGTCGAAAAAACAGGAATTAGCGTCAGTAACAGGCACTATTGGGACGAAATATTTGACTTTTTCTACGACAAAATGAATGCTTTGGAAATGTTCTTTTTTGAATACGGGGATTACATTCGGGATTTAGAAATAAATACTTGAATCCTTATCCAATAATTAGCTGTAATATTCTAAATAAATTATCTTGGTTTTGGATACCGCTTTTTAATATTGCGAATCAATTCTTCGAGTCCGTTGAGTTTTAATTCATAAATTAATTGCAACTGTTGGCCGAGTTCTCCTTTTGGAAACCCTTTATTGGAATACCAAACCACGTAATATTCCGGCAAATCAATGAGATATCTGCCTTCATATTTGCCAAAAGGCATCTTAGTATGAGCCAATTTGATAAGTTGTTTTTGGTCTTGTTGCATTTAATTATAGAAAAAAGATGATAGAGAAAAGAATATAGAACTAAAGAAAAGAGTGCTGAAAAAAATCGACTTTTTCGCTATTCCAACGCTGTAAACTGCGACTGTAAATTGAATACTAGATTATTTCCAATTAAAACTAATCTTCTTTTCGACTTCAGGACTTAAACTCAAAAAAACAGGGCAAGTCATTGCAGTTCTTTCGAGAATTATTCTGTCTTTTTGATTCGTAATTCCAACCATATTAAACACAATTTGGATTGCTCCAATTCGTCTTGGTTCGGCATTCATCATCTTGGTCACTTCGGCAGTTGAACCTGTGAAATCAACATTCATATCTCGTGCTTTTATTCCCATAACGGTCATCGCACAACTTGCCAAAGCATTAGCAACTGTATCTGTTGGAGAGAATGCTTCTCCTTTTCCGTTATTATCTAATGGCGCATCCGAGATGATTTCGCTTCCTGATTGTATATGAATGGAAGATGTTCTTAGATCTCCTAAATAGGTTACTTTTGATGTCATTTTTTTATTTTTTAATTCTGCATTCTATATTCTGAAATCTTTTTTATAATTAATTCGCTTCTTTTACAGTCAAATCAGTGTCGTAATACAAGATATATATTCCCTTATTGTTAAAACCGCCTTCTGGCGTTTTGTAAAATTCAAACTTGTTATCCACTTGTTCAGTCGCCGAAGCATCAACAGTTTCTCGGTAACTTTTTCCTTGTGACAAACGCAGCAAAGTATCAAAAGTGATATCAAATCCACGAGTGGCAAAAGTGTTGGGAGCAATTTTATTTTTCTTTCTATATTCCTTTTCAAAAATAAGTGCTTCGGCGGTTTCATTTTCGCGACTTATCGACGGGTACATTAATTTTAATTTGGTCAAGTTTTCAAAACTTATTTCATCAGTGTCTAAGGTATCGTTTGGTTCCAAAATCACTAATTCCACGCTATAATTTGCCATAACACTCATCATTGCAGCCATAGTCGATTTGATCATTCCTGTATTTTCAGAAGCCAAGACCACATAATTCATTTTGTCTTTTACAAATAGTCGTTTTAAGCTTTCAACAGATAAACTTCCGTTATCGCTCAAAGAGGCAAATTGTACCTGACTATAATTTTGCTGCATAAACTGCGTAGCGGATTCTTTTTTCTTGTCGACAACGGCAATAATATTTCCGCCTTTTGCAATCATAAAATCAAACATCGCTCTTTTCAAGGCATCGGCTGATGGAATTGATTGGTATAAATTAGGATAGGAAACATCATAATCTTTAGACAAAGGCGAAATCACAGGAACTCCTATATTACTTAATAAAACAGCCGTTTTCTCCACATTATTTTGATAAAAAGGACCAATTATCGCATCGGCAGTTTCTAAATTATTTTGCTGATTTATAGCAGAGATATTCGAACTATTTTTAGTTTCTTGTGAATCGAAAATACTAACATCAACAGGAATATCAATGCTTCGCGCAGAATCTATCGCCATCAACGCACCAGAATAAAAATCTAAAGTCATATTTAAAAACTTATCTTTTCTCAACCGCATCACCGTAGAATTTACAGTATCACCTTCAATTTTCGTAAGATTAAAAGGTAGTAATAGAACCAGTTTTTTGCGGTCATTAGAGCCAATTTGTTTGGATAAAGAAGTATAGAGCTTTTTAATTTCGGTTTCCTGTGAAATCGAAGCTGATTCTGGAACTTTTATAATCATTCCTACTTCAACACCATTTGATAAAGCTGGATTCAATTTAATGAAATCTTCTTGTCCTAAACCTGACATTTTTGATAAACTATACAAAGTTTCTTTTGGTTTTACCGTATAATCTATATAATTAATCTTCGGAGAAACTGTCGGACTGAGGATTTTTACAAGTTCTTTTTTAGGCTCAACAACTTCAACAGTTTTTGGTCTATTTCCTTTAATTAACAATTGGTATCCAATGGTTAAATTGGGAATAATTTCAGGATTGCGTTTTTCTAATTCTTGAATCGTCATTCCATACTTTTTGGCAATAGAAAACTTAGTTTCTTTTGGCAGCACTTCGTGAAATAGCGCTTTTTCTGAAGTTGGAACAACATTTTTAGAAACATTTTTCAAAGGGATAACAGGATTCTTAGAACTACTATTCGAAGGAATAACAAGAGTTTGTCCAATTTGCAATCCTAATTTTTCTAAATCGGGATTCGCTTTTTTCAGGGCTTCATCAGAAACATCGTATTTCTTTTCAATTCCAAATAGCGTTTCTTTAGGTTCCACTTTGTGAGTTATTGCTTTCGAAACTAGTTTTGGAGTCCCCCCTTTTTTTGGAATAAGCAAAACACTATTGACTTTTACACCACTTTGAGCATCTGGATTTAATTGATAAATATCATAAGGAGTAACATTATATTTTTGAGCAATTTGAGTTATCGTTTCTCCTTTTTCAACTTTGTGAGTTATACTTTTTTCTTGAGAAAATCCGTTTAAAGAAAAAAGTAAAGTAACCAAAATTACGGTAATAAAATATTTCATCAGATAGCTTTTGTAAAAATTAGTTTTTCAAAGATAACAAAACGGTATCAAATTTTGTTTTAAAATCTGATACCGTTTTTATATAATTCATTCATTTATAATTCGAAAATAATTCGTTATTGATTATTCCCACTCAATAGTTGCAGGCGGTTTTGAACTAATATCATAAACGACACGATTCACACCTTTTACTTTATTAATAATATCATTCGACACTTTCATCAAAAATTCATAAGGCAAATGCACCCAATCAGCGGTCATTCCGTCTGTAGATTGAACAGCACGAAGCGCGACTACTTTTTCGTAAGTTCTTTCATCGCCCATCACTCCTACGCTATTTACAGGAAGCAAAATCGCTCCTGCTTGCCAAACTTTGTCGTACAATCCCCAAGATTTTAATCCGTCGATAAAAACTTTATCCACATCTTGCAAAATTTGTACCTTTTCGAGTGTAATATCTCCTAAAATTCTGATGGATAATCCTGGTCCGGGAAAAGGATGTCTTCCTAATAATTCGGGATCAATTCCTAAGGTTGCTCCTACTCGACGCACTTCATCTTTGAAAAGCATTCGCAATGGCTCAACCACTTTCAACTTCATATAATCGGGTAAACCTCCCACATTATGGTGCGATTTGATCGTTGCAGATGGTCCTTTTACCGATACCGATTCAATAACATCTGGATAAATGGTGCCTTGAGCCAACCATTTTACATCTTCAATGAGATGAGATTCTACATCAAAAACTTCGATAAATGCGTTACCAATGGCTTTTCTTTTCAATTCTGGATCCACAATTCCAGCCAAGGCATCATAAAAACGTTGCGAAGCATCAACTCCTTTTACGTTCAAGCCCATTCCTTCATATTGATCTAAAACGCTTTGAAATTCATCTTTTCGAAGCAAACCATTATTTACAAAAATACAATAGAGATTTTTTCCAATCGCTTTGTGTAATAAAACCGCAGCTACCGTCGAATCTACTCCTCCAGAAAGTCCAAGAACTACTTTATCGTCCTGCAATTTTTCTTTCATTTCGGCAACAATCTCTTCAACGAAAGCTTTTGGCGTAAAATTTTGCGGAACTTCAGCAATTTTTACTAAGAAATTCTCAAGCATTTTTGATCCATCGGTAGAATGAAAAACTTCGGGATGGTATTGAATGGCATAAGTGGTTTCACCTTCTATTTTATAAGCTGCAAATTCTACATCGTGCGTACTTGCTAATTTTACACCGTTTGTTGGCAAAGCCTTTATGCTGTCGCTATGACTCATCCAAACTTGGCTATTTTCAGCAACTCCTTCAAAGAAAACTTCATTCTCTTTAATATATGATAAATTGGCTCTACCGTATTCTCTTGTGTTTGATGCTGCAACTTCACCGCCACTAAAATGGGCTAAATATTGTGCTCCATAACAAACGGCAAGCATCGGCAGTTTTCCTCTAATTTGTGATAAATCTGGATGTGGTGCATCTTCTCCTCTCACAGAAAATGGACTTCCACCAAGAATTACAGCTTTATAACTAGACAAATCATCAGGAAAATGATTGTAAGGAAAAATTTCGCAGAATATATTTAATTCGCGAACTCGTCGGGCAATAAGTTGTGTGTATTGCGATCCGAAATCTAAAATAAGTACGTTGTGTTGCATTTGGCAAAAATACTTTTTATAATTGGGATTGAAAAATTGTATATTGAAAAATTTTAAACTACTCTTTTACAACAATCAATTTGATTTTAGTTCCTAAAGCTAAGTTATTCCAATATTCATCCGTTACCGATTTACCAAAATCATCAACGACATGAATTTCGGCAGTATTTCCGCCGGACGTTCCTTGACTTGCCACAACAAACTCTATTTTATTAAATCCGACTACTAAAGGAATTGTAAATTGATTGGATTCACCATATAAATATAACCGTGACTGAATTAAATTATCATTACAATACACATTAATTAAATCGCCATCAACTTGAATATAATCACGGTAGCTCACCACCAATAATTTAGATTTAGTCTTGAAGTTGCCTAAATCTCTATCTTTTCTATCTAATAAACTATTATCCTCTTTTAATCCTTCGCGAACCATTGTTTGCCCTAAATCCTTAGTCATTTTTTCTTGATAAACATCGCCCATCTTATGTTCAAATTTGTTTTTGATTATCATCGAAAAATGATTTTCGGCAGTTCCAATTTCAAATGAATTATCAACAACGGGCTTCGTTCCAAAAATATTAGTTTCCTTAAAAACATTGGGAGTAACAATTTTTGGCAAATCTAATTTGGGCAAATTAGTTTTGGGTGTAACAACTTTTTTGGGTTTTACAGCATCGATCTTGGGTTTAATCGGTATGAATTTGGAGTTGCTTTCAAACTGTCCAAAAGCATTTGAAGCAAAACCAATTATAAAAATAAAAAAAAGAATCCCTTTCATATCGTTGTTCAAGTAGATGAATCTATGGCTAAAGGGCTCAAAAATAAGGGAAATTACTCGTCTGAAGTCACAAAAATAACATAAAAAATTTTGAATTTTGAATGTAGATTAACAATTGTACATTTCAAATTCCTATAAAGGTTTTATATAAGTTGACCCCAAAAGTCAAATTTTATGAAAACAAATTTAAAGCAAATCGGCAAGAAACTACATTAGTCAAAAGAGTATGAACTGGAATTGCTAAAGAAATGAAAATGGTATTTAAAAACTATAAATCGTATCAAATTCAACATTCAGATAGAGGCGCACAATATATTTCTAAAGATAATATTGAACTGTTGAAAACAAATAAAAGTGAAATATTCATGGCAATTTCAGCACAAGACAACACTGATATGGAAAAAATGAATAAGACAATTAAAAAAGGATATTTAAATTATTCGAAAATTAAAAACTATGAATAATTAAAAACTCAATTTTATAAATATGATTATCAACACAACAACACGAAACAGCATAATAATAAACAGAGACTAAGTCCAGTAAATTTTGAATAAAATTGGTTAAATAATAAATTATTTTCTAAACCAAAATTTAGTATTTTTAACAATGAAAATTTAATAGAAATCGGTCAACTCTAATTAGAGAACTGCATATAAAAAGAAATGATGAAAAGAAGAGATTTTATAGAAAAAACGGCTGCAAGTACAGCACTATTAAGTTTAGGAATGTCACTAAGCAGTTTCAGTTCCGATAGTAAACACATAACAATACTTCATACAAACGATGTTCACAGCCACATTGACCCATTTCCATTGGATGATCCTCGGAATCCAAATATGGGTGGCGTTGCAAGAAGAGCTTCATTAATTGAAGCCATTCGACAAGAAAACCCCTATGTTTTATTATTGGATGCAGGCGATATTTTTCAAGGAACTCCGTATTTTAATTATTATGGCGGAGAATTAGAATTCAAATTGATGAGTATGATGAAATATGATTTGTCTGCCATTGGCAATCACGATTTTGACAACGGTGTCGATGGATTAACGGCTCAAATGCCATATGCTACATTTGAATTTGTTTCGGCAAATTATGATTTCAAAAATACTTCGATGAATGGTTTTGTAAAACCGTTTAAGATTTTCAATAAAAATGGAATAAAAATTGGAGTTTTTGGACTTGGAATTGAACTTGATGGCTTGGTTGATAAGAGAATGTATAAAGAAACCGTTTATAACGATCCTCTTGAAATTACTCAAGATATGGTTCGGATTCTAAAAAAAGAAAACAAATGTGATTTAGTTATTTGCCTGTCACACATTGGTTATAAGTATTCTAAGGATGATGCAAACAAAATTTCGGATTTGAAATTGGCAGCACTCACAAAGGACATCGACTTAATAATTGGTGGTCACACTCATACTTTTTTAGACAAACCCACTATTGTAAAAAACCTAGATGGAAAGGATGTTTTGGTCAATCAAGTAGGATGTTATGGCATCAATTTAGGTCGAATTGATTTCTACTTTGATAACGACAAATCAAAAATGTCCAATGGCAAATCAATTGTTGTTTAATTTCTCGCTCGATTTTACAAAATTATAGAGCGAAAAATAAACTCCCGAGCTCAATATCATTGCCAACACTCTGAATACCAATGCAGCAGAAGTACCAGAAAGGTAATATCTTTCGATAAACACTATAAAGTAATGAGAAACAGAGAGCAAGCCAAATATAAAAAACCAAGTTGATTTTTTTTGATAAAACATCATAAAATGCGATAGAATAATCCCTGCTAAAACGGAAATTAAAATGTTTTGCAAAATTACGACGTAGTAAATCCTTGATGGAACTGCATCTGGCAGACTCAATAGATAGAAGAAAAAAAACAGGAATGGAAGCATTGCAATAAACAATGGAATATAATCTTTCATTTTGATTATCTTGAGGATGTAAAAGATTAATACAATTCGATAAACAAAATAGAATAGTAATCCTAAAAAAATCGAAATCTCAGAATTATTAATAAAGAATATACCTGTAATCAAGGAAGCTATTATAAGTAGAAAAAAAATAGGTTCTCTTTTTTGTGACGTTTTCCAATATAAAACCATCAATATAATGGGAATCAAAGGCTTGAAAGCAAAGATTAATGGCTTATATGAAAATAATTCTGCAACAAGTTCACTAGTAGCTACAAAGAAAAATAGAATAACAAATATTTTTTCTGTGAATATTTTTTGATTAATACTCCCCATATTTTGTCTGTTTAGTAAGGTATTTATCATTTTCTATAAAATAAGTAACCATAAAATAATAAGAGTAAACTTGAACAGCATTACCTATAAAACTCAGGGCAAATAAACTCAAATAAAATTTACTAATCATAAAAAAAGCATCTGAAATCAAAAAACAGATACACATTATTGTCAAATTTAGAAAAGTATAATTTGGCTTTATTAAGTAATTAGTAATAGATATAAAAATTAAAAGGGATAAAACAATTCCATAAATTATATATAATGAAAAGTTGAATGCTATATTTTCAAAATTCAAACTTAGAATCGAACTAGCAATTGTAACAACGAACAAAAATAAAATTAAAATTGGGAACCGATCTCTTTCCTTATAGTTTAAACTTCGAAAATCTGTATAGGAAAGTTTCAACAACAATAAATAAGCGATTAAAAAAGAAATCAAAGCTCCTACAGCCGAGATATTGAAATTCAATAAATTAAAAATATCTCCAATGAAGCAAAATAAAAAAATCAAAGTTTTAATTCCCGCTATTTTATATTCATTTGTAACTAAATAGTAACAAAAAATCAAAGGTATAATGAATGATTTAGCATAAAGAACATAGAAATCCCACCTCATTATTTTAAATAAGATAACTAAGGTACAGGCTGTAAAATATAGAAATAGCGAAGGCCTATTGGGTTTCATTCAACATGTTTTTAAAATCGACCTCAGTAATTATCACAATGTTCAGTTTGTTGGCTTTTTCCAATTTTGCGGGTCCCATATTAGCTCCGGCAACAACAAAATCTGTTTTTGCCGAAATAGAACTTCCCACTTTACCACCATTATCTTCGATAGCTTTTTTTAAATCATCTCTCGAAAATTGCTCGAATACACCAGAAACTACAAAAGTTTTTCCGGAAAGTTTGTCAGTTGCATTTGGATTTACAACTTCTATGGTTTCAAATTGAACGCCATAACTTTTTAATCGGTCAATAATACTTTTATTTTCCTGATTTTCAAAAAATTCGATCACACTTTGTGCAATGCGTTCACCAATTTCGTCAACTAAAACCAAATCCATCAAACTGGCTTGACTCAAAGCGTCAATATTCTTATAATGTTTGGCTAATTTCTTAGCAACCGTTTCGCCAACAAATCGAATACCAAGAGCATACAAAACCCTCTCAAAAGGAATGTTTTTTGAATTTTCGACTCCGTTAACTAAATTTTCGGCCGATTTTTGAGCCATTCGTTCCAAAGGCAAAATATCTTTTACTTTAAGTTCGTACAAATCAGCGTAATTTTGAACCAAATTGTTATTAAAAAGTAAAGCGACAGTTTCTCCACCGAGTCCTTCGATGTCCATTGCTTTTCTGGAAATAAAATGCTGAATTCTTCCTATAATCTGTGGTGGACAACCATAAAAATTAGGGCAATAATGATTGGCTTCTCCTTCACCACGAATCAATTCCGTGTGACATTCTGGACAATGCGTAATGTATTTTGTAATTACTGAATTATCTGGTCTTTTACTTAAATCAACCGCAATAATTTTTGGGATAATTTCCCCGCCTTTTTCCACAAAAACGGTATCTCCGATACGAATATCTAATTTTTCGATTTGATCCGCATTATGCAAAGAAGCCCGTTTTACAATAGTTCCGGCTAATTGTACTGGTTCTAAATTAGCAACGGGAGTAATGGCTCCCGTTCGTCCCACTTGATAGGAAATGGAGTTTAAATGAGTGGAAACTTGTTCAGATTTGAATTTATAAGCTATTGCCCAACGAGGCGATTTTGCCGTAAAACCCAGTTCTTCTTGATGTTGAAAATCATTTACTTTTATCACAACACCATCGGTTTCATAAGGAAGATTGTGCCGGTGAATATCCCAATAATCAATGAATTGGAAAACTTCTTCCATACTTTTTGCCAATTTGGATTGTTTTGGCACTTTGAAACCCCAATTTCTAGCGGTTTCCAATCCTTCAAATTGAGACTTAAAAGGCAATTTATTTCCAACAAGGAAATACAACAAACAATCCAAAGGTCTTTTCGCTACTTCCGCACTATCTTGCAATTTTAAACTCCCAGAGGCTGTATTTCTTGGATTGGAATAGGGAGTTTCTCCAATTTCAATCAATTCCTGATTCATTTTTTCGAAACCTGCAAAAGGCAAAATTATTTCGCCACGAACATCAAAAAGTTCTGGAAAATTACCTTTTAATTGTAATGGAATTGATTTTATAGTCTTAATATTATTGGTCACGTCATCGCCTTGCACTCCGTCGCCACGGGTTACAGCGCGTTTTAGTTTTCCATTCTCATAAGTAATACTTATTGATGCTCCGTCATATTTCAGTTCGCAAGTGAATTCTAAAGGAATATCTCCAAGCACTTTCTGAACTCGGATTTCCCAGTCTTTCAAGTCTTCTTTGGAATAAGAATTATCCAAAGAATACATTCTGTGGTCGTGTTTTACCGTTTTAAAATTTTTAGTAATGGAGCCACCTACACGTTGCGTTGGCGAATTTTCGTCCAAATACTCGGGATGTTGATGCTCTAACTCTTGAAGTTCATTGAGCTTCAAATCAAATTCAAAATCGGAAATGGTGGGAGTATCCAAAACATAATAATTATGATTATGTTGGTTTAATTCTTCCCTTAATTTTTGAATTGTATTTTGAATATCCATAGAAAATAAAATTGGCTATTTTAGTTTTTGAAATAAAAGACTAAAATAACCAATTAAACGAAATAACCTGAGTAAACACAACAGTATTTTTCGGACACGAATTACACTAATTTGCACCAAGTTCAGTGATTCCAAAAACTAATTACACTAATTTTTCATATTAACCTGATTTTGTGCAATTTTACAACAGCCAAATTCGTGGAAATTAGTGAAATTCGTGTAATTAGTTTTTTTGTTTTTTGAACTCTTGCTTTTGCTCTTAGCTCTGACGAAACAATGAATTAATTAGGATTCAATTATCGAAATTATTTGTTTGAATAATTGTCCGTCGCTCAAAAATGAACCCTGTTGAATCAATTCAAATATGGAACTGTTGCGTTCTTCTGTAAATACTTTTTTACCCGTTTTGATTTCAATAGTTTCCGTAAACATATTGTCGCTTAGCCATTGCAGTCCCTCTTTAGTCAAAAAATTTGTTTCGGGAATCAATGATTTCAACACAATAGATTGCACATAAGTATCAAAACATTGAAAAAGGAAAATATGATTTTTAGAAAAATGTTCTAAATATTCGGCTCTACCCAAAACACCTTCCCAAACCAAATCCGAAAAAACATCCAATTCTTGTTCGGCAACTTCCGGTTTTTCAATTTTTATTTTATCCCATTCTTCTTTATCAATAGCTTGTGTTGACAGAAAATTAATAAATTCTTGATGCAATTCTTCGAATTGTTCTTTGGTTAATCTTGAGTATTTCATATAAATATTATTTTATGCCACGAAGACACAAAGTCACAAATTATTTTAAAACCTACTTAAAAATAAAACTGTTTTATAAAGCCCGAAAGGTTATAAGAAAATTTATTATTGAAACAAAATTTACAATTACAAACAAACCTTAGGGTCTTTGTGGCTTCATGGCTATTTTAAAAACAAAAAAATCCCGACTTTCATCGGGATTTGATTCTATAAGTTTAGAAATTATGCTTTTTCAGCAATGATTTCATACCCTAATTCAACTACTACATCTCTGTGTAAACGAATGTTTGCAGCATATTTACCAGTACGTTTTACGATACCGCTAGTGATGAATTTTCTATCGATTGATTGACCTTCTTTTTCCAAAGCTGCAGCAATATCAATATTTGTGATAGATCCAAAAAGTTTTTCTCCACCCGCTTTTGCGAAAATTTTAATCTCTAATGCTTTCAAAGCATCAGCTAATGCTTTTGCATCTGCTACTACTTTAGCTTCTTTGTGCGCTCTTTGTTTTAGGTTTTCAGCTAATACTTTCTTTGCCGAAGGAGTTGCTAATTGTCCGTGACCTTGAGGTATTAAAAAGTTACGACCGTAACCATTTTTTACTGTAACCACATCATCTTTAAAACCTAAGTTTTGAACGTCTTTTTTTAATATAATTTCCATGTTGTTGTCCTTTATTTGAGAAGTTAGTCCCGATAGCTATCGGGACAACAACTTTAATTAGTTAATTTTTTATTTTAGTAAATCAGCCACATATGGCATTAAAGCTAAATGTCTAGCTCTTTTCACAGCTACTGACACTTTTCTTTGGAATTTTAATGAAGTTCCTGTTAAACGGCGAGGAAGAATTTTTCCTTGTTCATTTACGAATTTCAATAAGAAATCAGCATCTTTATAATCAATATATTTGATACCTGATTTTTTGAAACGACAGTATTTTTTCTGTTTGTTCGTTTCTATATTTAAAGGAGTAAGATATCTGATATCTCCGTCTTTTTTTCCTGAAGCAGATTGTTGTAATGTTGCCATGATAATTAAGCTTTAGTAGATTTAAGTTTCGCTCTTCTTCTTTCAGCCCAAGAAATAGCATGTTTGTCAAGACTTACAGTTAAGAAACGCATAACTCTTTCGTCACGTCTGAATTCAGTTTCAAAAGCAATTAAAACCTCTCCTGGAACATTAAATTCGAATAAATGGTAAAAACCACTTTTTTTGTTTTGGATTTCGTAAGCCATTTTTTTCAGACCCCAATCCTCTTTAGATACCATTTGTGCTCCTCGACTTGTAAGAAAATCTTCAAATTTGCTTACTGTTTCCTTTACCTGAACTTCAGATAAAACGGGATTTAAAATGAAAACAGTTTCATAATGATTCATAAATATATATTTATTTGTTAATTTGGGTGCAAAAGTAATCTTTTATTTCTAATATACAAATGAAATCAAACTTTAATCGTCATAAGGCAAAAAAAGCCGATAAAGATTAGGTTTTTAGAATTTGATATTCTACTTTTACTATCCCGAATCTAAATTTTAAGAAATATGAAACTAAATTGTGTTGTAGTAGATGATAGTTCCATTCAGCGAATGATCATTACAAAGTTAGTAAATAATCATCCCAATTTACATTTAATTGGAGATTTTTCTAACGCAATTGAAGCAAAAGGATGCATGACCATACATAATGTGGACTTGATCTTTTTAGACATTGAGATGCCTGTAATTAGTGGTTTTGATTTTTTGGATGGTTTAAAGATTAAACCCCAAATTATTTTCATTACTTCTAAGGCTGAATATGCTATGAAAGCTTTTGATTATGATGCTACCGATTATCTGCAAAAACCTATTGCTGTAGATCGATTTAACGCATCCGTAAAAAGAGCAATAGATATGCATTTGCTAAAATCTGAAACTCATGAAGAAGATGGCGAACACATTTTCATAAAAAGCAATCTAAAAAAACTAAAAATCTTTACTTCAAAGATTAAGTGGATCGAAGCTTTTGGCGATTATGTAAAAGTAGTTACGGAAGACGACAGTAATTTAGTTCTTTCGACTATGAAATCTTTCGAAAAAGATTTATCAAAAGATAAATTTGTCAGAGTACACAAATCATACATTATCAATATTGATAAAGTAGAACGCTTCAACAGCAGATTTGCCGAAATTGGAGTGACAAAAATTCCGTTGAGTAGACACAAAAAAGAGGACTTAGTCAGAGCTTTGGCTGTTAACTAATAAAAGTCAACATTTACAGCAACTTTTATAGCTCTGTATTGTGAAACGACATCAAAACTATTCAGCATTTTCTGGATAGTTTTTTTTGTGCCTTGCAAGGACTGATTGGTCGGTATTTTGACCATTATGGTTCTAATATATTCGTTTCTAATTCTCGAAATAGGCGGTTCTTCTGGACCTAGAACAGGCATATTCAAATTTTGTTGCATCACTTGATACAACCACATTGACCCTTCTTTGAGTTTATCAAAATCCCTATGTTTCAAAGTCAATTTTACAAGTTTAAAATAAGGAGGATATTTATAAATTTGCCTTTCATACAATTGTTCATTATACATTCCTATATAATTATTGTGAACCACTTGTTGAATCGTGTTGTGCTCTGTATTGTATGTCTGAATAATTACTTTTCCTTGCTTTTCGGAACGTCCTGATCGACCAGAAACCTGAGTCATCATTTGGTAACTTCGTTCAAAAGCCCTAAAATCAGGATGATACAGCATATTGTCGGCATTCATAATTCCTACTAAACTCACATTGTCAAAATCCAAACCTTTGGCAAGCATTTGAGTTCCTACCAAAATATCAATTTCCCTATTTTTGAAACTATCAATAATTTTTTCGAAACCAAACTTTCCTCGAGTCGTGTCTTGATCCATTCGACCAATTTTAGTATTGGGAAATAATTCGACCAATTCATGCTGAATTTGTTCCGTACCAAAACCTTTTGTAGTGAGATGAACACTCGAACAAGCGTGACAATTGGTTGGTTTCGCCATAGAATAACCACAATAATGGCAACGCAATTGATTTTTATGCTTGTGATACGTCAAACTCACATCACATTGCGAACATTGTGGCACGTGACCACAAGTCAAACATTCAATAATTGGAGAATAACCTCTGCGATTTTGAAACAAAATCACTTGTTCTCCTAATGATAAAGCGCTAGTAATTTCCTCTATTAAAGTAGCACTGAAATGACCCAACATTTTCTTGCGAAAATAATTGTCTTTTAAATCTACCAATTCTATTACAGGCATTTTGACATTACCATATCGTTTGAAAATTTCTACCAAACCATATTTTCCAGATTGCGCATTAAAATAAGTTTCAATACTTGGCGTTGCCGAACCCAAAATTACCTTTGCTTTATGACTGTTTGCCAAAACTATCGAAGCGTCTCGAGCATGATATCTTGGCGCTGGATCGACTTGTTTGAAAGTTTGCTCGTGTTCTTCATCGACAATTACTAATCCTAAATTGGAAAATGGCAAGAACAACGCCGACCGTGCTCCTAATACAATTTGTGCTTTTGGCGATTGTTCCAAAACTTGTTTCCAGACTTCTACCCTTTCGTTGTTGCTGTATTTTGAATGAAAAACGGCCACTTTATTTCCAAAATGCTCTCGCAATCTTCCTACTAATTGGGTTGTTAACGCAATTTCTGGCAATAAATACAACACTTGTTTTCCGGATGCAATATATTCTTCGATGAGTTTAATATAAATTTCGGTTTTTCCACTGGATGTGACTCCGTGTAAAAGACAGACTTCTTTTTGAGTGAAATTTTCTTTTATTTCTTCGAATGCTTCATGTTGGGCTTCGCTTAATTGTAGTTTTTCTTCTTTCGTTTTATCTGAAAAATTGACACGGTCTACTTGAATAAAATATTCCTCAAAAATCTCTTTCTCAATTAAAGCTTTAATAATCGATGAAGTTGAATTGGCTGCTTCAATCAATTTTTTGACTGTGATTGGCTTTTTCTCCGAAGCACTCAATTGAAAATAACTTAAGACAATTT
>JBBQSZ010000074.1:0-17443 GCA_038234745.1 Flavobacteriales bacterium
GGAGAAAAAGGACAAACATTGTCTCCTATAAAACGAATACCTGTACTTTTAGAAACATATAATAATTCGAATTCTGGATGATAGTGCCACGCAGTATCTAAGCAAGGTACTTCCTTCTTAAAGATATTGATTCTTTGACTAACAAAGCTATCTGGATTTTTTAAAACTAATTTCATAAATCTAAACTATTTTAACTTACCTAAAGACAAATAAAGCTTAAAACCAAAACTATTTCACCTATAAAAATACAATTATTAGGACTTAATTGCTATTTTGGATTACGAAGTTAACAAATTATAAACATTATTTTAATAAACATCATAATTTTAATACTCCAAAAGTATCCGTTTAACATTTAAAAGAGAATTATTCTACAAAAACACATCGCTACAGACTAACTTACAATTATTTAGTGAATTTTCACTCCTTTAAAAAAATATTGATCTTCAATTTTTAGATCTTCAATTTTAAAGGTAATTAGAGATAAGTTTAAGATAAAATTTGCCTGCACTGCGATAAACTTCCATTGTATCTTGCAGTCATATTAATCTATATTATTTAACACCTAAAAAATCAATAAAAATGAAAAAAATTTACGCAACTATTCTATTTGTTTTCGCATTTACTTCTTTATCAAATGCTCAAACGTTTGATTTTACCAATTCAACAGAAAACTTTACTCCTACTGGAGCTGTATCGGTAGTTACAAATGCAACTACTGAAACCTGTACTATTACTGGGAGCAGAACTAATTTTTATTTAGACCAAAAAACCGTAGCTAATGGTGGAACTTCTCTAAATACTGCTAATTCAAATACTTTAAGTATAACTCTTAAAAATAATTCAGGATTTACTAATTTTACTTTTCGAACTTCAACCGGTACTGTTATTGCTGGTCCTATAACAATTACAAATGGAGATACCGGATTTAAAACATATACCATTTCTCTTACTGGACTAGCATTATGGACAGGGACATTAGATGGTTGGAGAATATTTTTTGGAGCTGGAACCACTGCTGCCGGAGATACTATCGAGCTTGATCAAATTAAATTTATTGCTGCTCCATTAGGAACCAATGATTTTACTAAAGTAGAAAATAGCATCCAATTAACTCCTAATCCTGTTACTGATATGTTAAACATCAATACAGAGGATACCATTCAAAAAATTTCAGTTACTGATTTATTAGGTAGAACTGTATTAACTCCTAGTGCTAGTAAAGAAATAAATTTATCGGAATTAACAAAAGGAGTTTACATCATAAGTGTAGCAACAGATAAAGGTGTTACCAACAAAAAAATCATTAAAAATTAAGTTAGTTTGAATCAATTTTATGGTTAATTGATTATATAAGGGGAAGGCTCAAAAAGTCTTTCCCTTTTTTTTAAAAAATTAAGATTCATTTGTAATTAAGTAATTCTTGATTTTAACATGGCAATTAATCACACTGAAAAAGATAATTTAATAGCGTTAATAGATAAGATTAACAGTGTTTTACCTTTAATTTATATTTAATTTTGATGGATTGTTTTCGATAATTTCTAATCAAAATCCACTTTTTACAATTTCAAAATTCAAGACTATTATTTTACAATTAAATCAAAATTATTTTCTCTTAAAATCTATTACTATGAAACAATTAGCTAAGAATATCATCACAAAAAAATCAATATTTCTTTTTGGTTTTTTTATAGTTTCTTCTTTATGTTTTTCTCAAACCAATTTCTATACTGGTGCACTAGACCAAACATCTTGGGACGGACTAAATACTCAAATTAACACTAAAAAAGCAACGTTGAGCAGCAAAATAACGCTACTGACAAACGCTAGCCTAGAATCAAGATATGCGCAAGGGTCTTTGGTAACTGCTAACGAATTTCAAACCTATGCTGCTCGAGATAGAGCAAACTCAACCTATTTGAAAACTGTTTATACAGGGAGTGGCTATTCGGTTTTCAACAATGCCTTTTCGGCACAATTACTAAAAGAGCCAGGTGTTGTAACTACTTCCGATTTTTCGGTTTTTGACCCATTTCAAGAATTAAGTGACTGCGTAAAAGTATTGGATAATGCAATAGCCGAAGCGGATAAACAATTAGCAGGAACTATTATTATTCCTCCTGTGAGAGATTTTACCACCTCTGGATTTCCTGTTTTGGCTGCTAATTCAAGTACATACACCAAAGACGGAAAGATCATCTTTCCAAGTTCATTATGGAGTATGTCTGCCAATTCAGATTTAATGAAAACCATTGGCTACTTAAGTTCTAGCTTTTTGTCTCCTCAAACCACTACTTCGCCCAATGCTGTTTTTTCTTCAGGACAACTTTCATCTCAGGTAAGCCTCGTTTCATCTAGTGTCGCTGCAGGACAATCTCCAGTACAAGTGCAAATCACTCATAATCCTCTGGCATCGTGGATGACAACGGCTTCTAATGATGCTACTTCTGCCAATTACAAAATAGCAGATTACAAGAGAGCGTTTGTGGCCTATGACATTGACTACCCCGTAATTGCAGACAATACCAACACCAACAATTGGAACAGAAAAATGCTTACCTCCTATATTCCAAGCATAAAAACAGCTGCAGGATCTAGTCCGCTTATTTATGTTTTATCGAATGAGCCCCATTGGGATTTAATTTCATCATCTAGTTCAGATGATGCGTCAAAGGGATTGTCACCTTATACTAGAACTGCTTTTGCTGAGTATCTGAAACTAGAATACAGCAATAATATTAGTAATTTGAATGCGGTATACAACCCTTTTAATGGCAATGCAAACTACACCACTTTCGACCAACTAAAAACGGTTCCAGTACAAACCTCATCATCATCGCCACTTGCACTTTTTACAACAACGAATCAAGCTGCTTTACAAGGAACTCCTATCTGGTATGATTGGTTACGATTTAATCAAAATAGAGTTACTAAATGGCATTCGAATTTAAAAAAATATACTTTAGAAGCCGATGCAATAGCAAAAGTATCTATAAAAATTATTGGAAATGAGGTCGAAGCACCAGACAGAGATTCCGGTATTGATTTAGAAGCGACAGGCGATTTATTAGACATCATCAGTTTTGATAGTCAAATTACACCTAGTACAACACATGGTAGAAATGCCCGTTTTTATAGAGATTGGTGGCTGGGACGCTATAAAACAGAATGGAGAGAGCAAGCGATTAATATTGATTTCTTTAAATCTTTATATCCTAACAAACCTATGTTTGACTCGGAATGGCATGGCATTTCTAGCAATGCTTGGTATAACTTTATTCTCGACAAAGGATTTGTTCGCTCTGGACTTTGGCATGCCTTTTCGACAGGTCTAGATGTTATTAATGGTTGGTGGTGGTACCGCGAAGACGGAACTAGCGGCACCACAAAAGGCGATTTAGAAAGTAAAACAGGCACCGTTGGAAACACTATGTCTTCCCCTCAACATCAAGCTATTGCTTTTGATGATTATGGAAGAGCAATGAAAGAAGTAAATGCTCTTAGCGAAACAGTGGCTACATTGGCGCCAACAAAAAGAGATTTTTTGATTTATTATTCTAATGAAGCTGCTATCCAAGACTTTACCTATGTGCAACAAATGGCGCAAATTTATGAAGCATTGAAATTATTGAATGTAAAAGTTGGTTTTACTACTGAAAACAAAATTAATAGTTTAGGTTACATTCCTAAAGCAATCATCATTCCTCCTACATTAAATATAAAAAACAGTAGTATTGATGCATTGAATACCTACAAGACAAACAACTCTTCAGTAGCAATTCTTGAAATAAAACGCAATGGAACAACTAATTTTGTAAAAGACGAAAAAGGAACTCCTAACACTTCAAGAAATATTAGTTTTGCAACTACAAATTTTACTTATAATGGTTCTTTTACTTATTTATCATCAACTGCTACTCCAACAACAACCCAAATCAGTACCAATTCGAACAACGCAAATGCAATAATTACTACATTAATTGCTAACCTAAGGGCAAATTTAGCTATTCCTGTACCTTCAATAGATTTTAAAATACAAAATGTTGGAACTTCAACTGAAGCATTTGGTGTTTTGGCTGCACAAGGAAACACTCCTGATGGGAAAGCGGCACTGTCACTTATAAATTTGAGTTTGACTGATAAACAAATTAAACTTCCTGCAAGTACCACTTATGTAAATATGATAGATGGTACTGCAGTTGCTGAAACTTTTGTAATGAAACCTTATGATGTTTTGCTTGTTAAATCAGGAACTTCACTAGCAACAAAATCATTTACCGAAGCAGAAACGAAACCTTATAAAATGTACCCTAACCCAACCAGAGATGTGGTAACAATAGAAAATACTATAAATGGTGAATATGTAGTTTATAATACTTTAGGTCAAAAAGTAAAAACGATGTCGACCAATAATCTTTCAATTTCTATATCATTGAACGATTTAACACCTGGTGTATATTTCATTTCAATCCCAAGTACTACAAATGCCAAATTAATTGAAAAAGTGATTCTTTCTAAGTAATCGTTTAAATCAAAATAAATGTTGTGTTTAAATACAATAATTCCGTTTTCTAAACCATAAACATGTAATGAAACGAGGCTATCCCAAAAGATAGCCTCGTTTTTTTTGACCTTTTCAGCATTAGACCCGAAACGAATAGCTAATACTACATTGCCATACTTCACTTCAAATAAAAACTGCATAAAAAGCTTTTCAGATCTCAGTGGTAATTTTATAGTAATGCCTATGAATTAGTGTCAAAATATAATTTTGCCAATCATAATGAATTGTGCAGTATCTAATTGCTAGCTTGCACCTTATAAACACCTACCAGACTTTTAGTCCAATCGCACGGGTCTAAACAATCGAGAGCAACATAATTGGGATGCTTATAGCGTTACAGATAGCAAGTTTAAATTATGCAATATAATTGGTTCAAATACCTTGCAAAATAAGTAATAATGGATAATACTATCTTGAAAAATAACTTGATGGCAACTGATTCTGATAATTCACTTTATCCAAATAAAATAAGCACATAAAAAAAGGCTGCTTCAAATTGAATTGAAACAACCTCTTTTAAAAAAAAATCCTAATGTCTAATTTACCGTAATGTTAAAGACTTGATTAAAATCCCATACACCATTTATTAAAACCGAAGGTACAGGAATTGTACCATTATAAGTAACTTGATCTTTAAATGTATTATGTAAAGTTATGGTGTAATTTCCTGCTGTAGGAAACAATATAAAAACTGTTGTATCTGTTGTTGATAATCCTTTAGAAGCATCAATATAAGGAGTAAGATTTGGAATCACTCCTGTTGTCCCACTACCATTGTTAAAACCAGCTTTCAAGAAACTTGCTCCAGTACTAATTTTCCATTCGTGCGTCAAGGCACCTTGCGAAAGATCATAAATGGAAATTGCTTTTCCAGCTGCAATCGAAACTGCAGCGTTAACTTTCAAAGGCGTACTTGCATACCAAGTAACATCTGAATAGTTTGGTGTGCCTGATAAGGAATCTTTTTCACAACTTGTAAAAAAGAAACCTATAGCTACTATTACTATTAATAATTTTTTCATCTTATTTATTATTTAAAAATGTTAGGGTTTCTAGTAAGCTCATTATTAGGTATTGGTAAATAATTATTTTTACCATTCGATGCATTCAAATTAGCTGAAGGCGTTGAAAATTCATTTGGAAGTGGAGTAGTTCCAGTTCCTGCAGCATTTACAACACTACCATTAATTAAGTTTCCTGCACCACCTGCTGATTTTGTGTAGGCGAATGCTTTAGTATAATAGGTTGTAGCTGCCAATTCTTCAAAACGTGCTTTTAAGACACCCCATCTTCGTAAATCTGAAAAACGAGAAGAACAACCTTCTGCAGCTAACTCTAAAGGTCGATCTACAAACCTTAATTTTTGTATAAGTAATTGTGGTTGTGCAATATAATTAACACCATCATAAGTACGTGTACCTGAAAATTCACCAGTTATACCATACAATACTAATCCCCAACGTGCTCTAATTTTATTGATAAGATTTAAAGCACCGGAAACATCTCCAGTATTCATTAAACATTCTGCTTGCATCAAATAAACGTCCGATAATCTATTGATAATAAAATTCTTTGATGATTTTTGACTTGTTAATGGATTTGAGTTCTCTCCTGTCCAAGATACTTGATCTGTATTTAACCATTTTTTATAAAGACTAAGATTTCTTTGACTTCCTAATCCAAGAGCTGGCGTAGCGACAGCTTCTACAGCATTTGGAAAAGAATACACTTTTGTTTGCATATCTTCGGGCAAAATTACCATTGATGAAGCTCTCAAAGGTACCGCACGAAGATCAGCGACTACATTTGTTGCAATTCCAGCTTTATAATTTCTAGCATCTTTCATATCCATAGGTTCCGTTTTGTAAGCATAAGTTACCCAAGCTGTTGGAATGAAATCGATAGCGCTGCTAATAGATAAAAATGCTAATCTATTTGTTGTCGATTCTTCATCAAATTGACCTAAATCAGGTCTAAAAGTTCCATCATAATTCACTTCAAAAATAGATTCTTTATTAAACTCGCCTGCTGCAGTAAACATTTTAGTTAAATCGCTTTCTAAACTATATATAGGGTTTGAAATTACTTTGTTAAAATTAATCATGGCTTTTGGTATGTCATCTCCTTCATATAAATAACTAGTTCCCAAAATAGTAGCTGCAGTAGCCTGATTAACACGTCCTTTTTCTGAACTGATTGTCGTAGGTAAATTATCGACCGCATATTGTAAATCGGCTCTAAAAAAATCACGAACTTTATCAGCGGGTGATACTGATTGGAATAAATCGGCATTGGTTACAGGGGTGTGGTCTACAATAACTACATTCCCATTATTATACGAGTTGTGCAGGTAAAAATGAAATAAACCTCTAAAAAAACGCGCCTGTGCCATTTGATAAGTCCATTTTCCAGGATCTGAGGAAGTTTTTATTTTATTTAATGCCTCGATTACCTGATTCGCTCTAAAGATTCCTTTGTAACAGCCATCCCATTTCTGGAAAACTGCTTTCGTATCACCAGAAAAATTTTGAGACCAAAAAGTAACCGATTGATCGGTAACATTTGGATTAGGAGTAGGACGAGTATTAGAGAAATAAGCCATATCAGAACGAACCATCTCTTCTCTTACATTAAATATTGTGGTATTTAAAAGAGTTACATAAAGTGCTGTTATACCTTGATTTGTATCGTCTAGATTTTTCCAGAAATTTTCTTTTGTGGTGAAATTTGGATTGACCTCCGTCAAGTCTGGACTGCATGAACTAAATGACAACCCTGCCAGTATAGCCATTGCTATATATTTATAATAAACTTTTTTCATCATTAAATAAATTAAAAATTAAAATTAAAACCTAATAAATAAGATTTAACTAAGGGGTAATTCCCTTTATCTAAACCTCTTCTAATAATACTTCCCCCTACCTCAGGATCATAACCTGTATATTTTGTAAATGTGAATAAGTTTTGACCCGTTAAATAAATTCTCAATTTTTCTACACCTATTGCTTTGAGGCCTTTTTTAGATAAACTATACCCTAAGGTTATGTTTCTAATTCTTAAATAAGAACCATCTTCAATGAACGAATCAGAGTTTGGTAGATAATTAGGATAGGTCAAATAAGTTCCTCTATTGGCTGGAAGTGTTGCAGTAGGATTTACATCTGAATAAGCATTCAAAAGTTCTGCACTTCTATTCAAACCAACAGCAGTTGCTCTTGATCCATTTACAATTTTTTGCCCTAAAGGAGCATACATATTCACGTACAAATCAAAATTGTTGTAATCAATACTTAAATTATAACCAATTTCTACTTTAGGCAATCCGCTGCCGCCATATACTCTATCTTGATCATCAATCTTTTTATCATTATTTTGATCAATATAGATTAAATCTCCCATTTTTGCTTGTGCATTGATCAATTTATAGGCAGCCAATTTCTCAGGAGTATTTGCAATACCATTCGTTTTTAAGATAAAAAATGCGCCAGCCTCATAGCCTTCTGCTATTGCCGTAATGCTAGTTACTGTAGAGTTAGACCCACTACCTGGTACAATACCAGAATCTGTAGTTAAACTAAACCTAGCACTAGTACCTGTGTTTGTTACCACATTTTTATTTGTAGTGAAGGTTCCGTTCATTCTATATTTTACTTTTCCAATTTTGTCACGGTAACCTACTGCTAACTCCAATCCTTTATTAGTCATATTACCCACATTCAAAACAACCTGATTATTACTTGAAAGTGGTCTTACGGATAGTGTAGGATTAGCTCCTCCTGGCGAAGCATCATTTAATCCTGCAGAACCAGGAAGAGTTAATTGAAACAACATATCCTTTTTATTTGTTTCATAATAATCCGCACTAATTGTCAATTTATTTTTAAACATTCCAATATCTACTCCAATATTCTTTTGGATAGAAGTTTCCCATTTCACATCAGGATTCCCTAAGGTATTCTGTATAACTGCATTAGGATTAACTGAAAAAGGATATACTAAATCTCTATAAACAGTTGATCCATATGTGTAATTATCAAAACTTTGATTCCCCACGGTACCATTACTTATTCTGATTTTTAAGTTATTGATTTTATTGCTCAGTGGTTTGAAAAAATCTTCTTCTGACACATTCCAAGCGGCAGAAACAGAAGGGAAAAGTCCCCAACGATTTTGTGGAGCAAATTTAGATGAGCCATCTCTTCTAATACTTGAACTTATTAAGTATCTTCCTTTATAATCATACTGCAATCTACCAATGTAACCTGCTAATCTTGTAACATAATCTGGCCCTGAAACTACATTAGCTACACCAGTAGCACCGTTAAAACCCTGAATATTATTATCTGAAACGCCTGTTTTTGTAACTACATATTCACTATTTTTATAAGTCTCTCTAGAGGTTGCAAGAGTAAATGTTAAATGATGATCTTTATTAATTCTAGTTTCATAATTTAAGGCAGCGTCCCAAGTGATAGAGGTAAGCCTTACATCAGCATTAGAAACTGAGCTAGCTACTGGATTAACAACTGCAAGACCTGTTCCTGCATCTATAAAAGACTGAAAAGGAATAAACCTTTTTCTATTGGAATAGAAATCATTAAAACCTGCCCTAGTTGTCAAATTTAAACCTTTAAATATTTCATAGCCAAGACTAATATTTCCGAAAGATTTAGTTGCTTTGGTTACGTCTTTTACATTTAAACTATTTACAATGCTAGTCGTTGTGTTTTGATCTGCCCCCCCAAAAGTATCTATTTGATCAGCGCTCACATCTAATAATGGTTGTGTAGGTTGGTACCGAATTAATTGATTCACAGTACCAGCGGCTCCTCTATCATTATTTTCTTTTGTGATGCCAATACCCACGTCAAGGGAAAATTTGTCTTTTTTGTAATTTACATTAGTCCTGGTGTTAAAACGATTGAAATTAGTATTTAGAATAACTCCATTTTTATCAAAAAAACCGGCAACCATAGAATATTTTAAATCACTATTTCCCCCACTAACATTTACGTTATAATTTTGAGTATATGCGTTATCGATAAATAGTAATCTTGATATATTGTTATCATATTGAAATCGATCGGGACTATTAGTCAAATTAGCCAAATTGATAACGTCATCTTTAACTCCCAAATTTCTTTGTGCTAGCAAATCAACATAGGTTTGATCTTTTGCATTCAATAAGGACACACCTTCACCTAATCGATCCATACTTCTACTACCATCCACCCTAACATTCATTTTTCCTGCTTTTCCTTTTTTAGTAGTGATTAATATTACCCCAGCAGCTCCACGAGTACCATAAATTGCGGCCGATGCGGCATCTTTTAATACATCGATACTTTCTACTTCACTTGGGCTAATTCCCGGATCACCTTCTTGAGGAATTCCATCAACAACATATAAGGGAGTATTAGCGCCCAAAATTGAAGTTACCCCCCTAATTAATATTTCAGAAGGCGCTCCTGGTTCACCTGAACTCACAACGTTTACACCAGCAATCTGACCTTGCAGCGCATTTCCTAAATCCGAAGTTACGATTTTGTTTATGTCATCTGCTTTAAGGCTTGACACTGCCCCTGTTACTTCCTTCTTTTTTTGAGTTCCATATCCAATTACTACGACCTCATCAAGTCCTTGAACACTTGAGGTTAAAACGACTTTGATTTGATTTCCAGTAACTTTTACTGTTTTTTTAGTCATCCCTATAAAACTAACTTCTAGCGTGTTTCCTATCGTAGCTTTTATAGTAAACTTGCCGTCAAAACCGGTAATAGCACCAATTTTTGTTCCTGACACTAAAATGGTGGCACCAGGAATAGGCAAACCATCATCCGATCCAGATACAACTCCATTTACTGTGATTTGATTGGCTTGCACTTGTGCAAACAATCCCGAATGCATTACTAAAAGCAACAAGAGTAGATATTTACCCAGTAGTTTTTTAGTTGTTAATACGTTTTTCAATTTCATTTGATTTTAGTTTAAATTAAGTTAGTTTAAATTAAATAATTTGCTTTTATGTATAATTACCCTTGCTAATAACAATAGAAATGACACACGCTTAGCATTTGGTAAAATTAAGAACAATTAACGCAATCGAAATAGCAGTTTTTACCCTTTCTGCATTAAAAATTACCTTTTATTTAAGAAATAGTAAAAAAATAATGAACTCATTATAAAGACTATTTTTAATTACTTACTGTTATAAAACCGCACCACCATTCACTTTACCATCTTATCCAACTCTTTTTGTTAGCTTTTAATTCGTTTATTGTAATTACTGATAACTACAACTTATTTACCCCAGGAAACAAAACAAAACAGAATTACCTCAACCTTTGCCAAGATGACGTAATTTTAGGAATATGTTTTTTTTTGAATGTGGTTTGGTATTTAATACTATTTTTTAACACTTTAATTCTTGATACTATTTTTTTTTCAAGGTAATTAATGATAAGTATGAGATAACAAATGACAATTCTACTTGAGACTTACTCCCTAAATTGCACACATTATTTAACTAACATTAAAAACAACAAAAAATTATGAAAAAAATCTATTTATCTTTATTATGCATTTTTGCAGTAAGCGTCTCGTTTGCTCAGAATGCAACATGGAAAACCACCCCTGCTAGTGGTGCATTATGGAATGCAGCTGCCAACTGGACTTTAACTGGAACGGGTTATACTTTACCAAATGCAGCAGGAACAACCACTTTTAGTCAAATAAGCTCAACTGGATCAATTGTGGATGCAAATTTTACTACAAAACAAGTTGTTTGTAGTAACAGTGTAAATCCATTAACAAGAATTTATTCTGATGGTCAGGCAAAAGCAACAGTAGCAATACCTTTTGGCGCTAATCTTGGATCAACAGCTGCTGGAGATGGAGTTACTATCAATGGCTTGGTATATACATCTGTAAATGGCACACCTGCAAATCCTGGAGAATGGGATTATAGTGGAAGTTATTACGCTGATGCAACTGCTTTGGCGGCAGCAATTAGTACGGACACAAGAACAGGTACGTTAGGAAAAGTATCAGCCTATAGCTATCAAGGTAGCGTAATAGTAGTTGCTCAAAAAGATGGTACTGGTGGCAATGCGGTTACTTTAACAAGTTATGTTAGTTGTACTGGTCCAAGTAATCTTTCTGGCGGTGCTATTTCTACAAATGTGCTGACATTAGACCCTGCAAGTACTAATACTAATTATATAAATAGTACTAATTCAGTATTTATAATTAATCCAACAGCTAATTCAGCAAAACTAGTAATAGATTGTAAAGTGAAAGTAGCTAGTAGTGGTGCAGGTGGTGTCTCAAATATATTTCTGACAAATAATAGTGGACACACAATGGAATTTGGATCAAATAGTGTTTTAGATATTAGTCCAACAAATGGTGGCGATTTATTAGCTCATTCAGTCAACGGAGGTACCTATAATTTCATGGGATCAATAATAGGTACAAAAGGATTAATGTTTAGCACAAGCCTTACCACTTATAACTTTTTACCAGGTGCAACGGTAGGTTCAGGTGTTACCTTACGGTTTTATAATTCTGGAGGTACTGTAAATGTAAATATGAATGACAACGAATTATTATATTCTGGAACTATCTGGGCTTCAAATGATGGAACTTTGAATGTGAATGCTACCAACTCCTTAGCCTCTAATTTAACCGTAAGTGGAGGTAAAAAGTTGACACTTAATGTTAACAAAAGTTTGAGTGGAATGAAAAGTATTACACTAGGAGTACCTGGAGATATACTTTTTATGACTATGGCTACTAATAAAACAATTAGTTTCGATGCTCAAACTGACACTTGGGGAACAGGTAAATTACAAATAACAGGTTTTGTTCCAGGAAAAATACGTTTTGGTACAGATAATACGGGATTAAGCGCAGCACAATTAGCACAAATCACTCTTTTAGGAGGTAGCGATGCAAAAAGACCAGTAAGATTAGATGCAAGTGGATACCTAGAAATTAATACAACTACTTGGGATGGTTCGACTTGGTCTAATAACGCGCCAACTAGTGGAGCTGAAGCAATCATCGCTGGACCATATAGCACAACAACTAATGGCGCTATTACTGCTAATAAACTAACAGTAAGTGCTTCGCCTCTAGGATCATTGACTATCAATTCAGGGACTAATGTTACGGTTACGAATGAAGTAATTAATAATGCTGGAGCAAATGGTATTGTTATCGAAAACAATGCTAACTTAATTCAAACTAATAATGTTGCTAATACAGGTGCTATTACAATAAGCCGTGCTAGTGCTTCATTGTTTAGAGAAGATTACTCATTATGGTCTTCTCCAACAGGAATAACTCAAAAATTAAACGAATTTTCGCCTGACACTTATACTGGTCGTTTTTATACATACAATTCATCAACAAATTTATATAATGTTACTGCGGATAATACACCTTTTGCAACAGGAACAGGATATTTAATCCGTATGCCAAACACTTGGGTTGATTATCCTGGTACTTCTGCATCTTGGACAGGAAGTTTCACTGGAATTCCTAATAATGGAAATGTAAACCTAACTACAGTTGCTGGTTATAATGCAATTGGAAATCCATATCCTTCTACATTAGATGCAAATGCTTTTATCGATGCTAATCTTATTGGTACGGGTACGGTTAATAAAAGTATTGATGGAACGTTGTACTTTTGGAGAAAGAGAAATAGTGCACCTATCGTATCATCAGCATATGCAACTTATACTAAATTAGGAGCTGTAGCAAACGATGGAGGTATTACACCACTACAAAATATTCAAGTAGGTCAAGGTTTTTTTGTAAATAATACAAGTTCTCCTTTAGTTGCTCCTGTTTCTTTTACAAATGCAATGCGTACTTCAAATACATCTTCTCCATTTTTAAGAACAAAAGCAGTCGCACAACCAGACAGAGTTTGGTTAAACCTTTCGCAAGGAACGGATTTGGTTAATCAAATGCTAGTAGGCTATATGGATGGTGCAACCACAGGAGTTGATAATGGTATTGACGGAAAATACATCAACGATAGCGCAACGGCTTTAACCTCTAATATCGATGGTGGCGAATACGTAATTCAAGGTCGCCCAGCTTTTGATGCTTCAGATGTTGTTGCTTTGAACTTCAAAACAGCTAATGCAGGAACTTATACCATTGCAAAAGATCACGCTGATGGTGTATTTGCTGCAGGTCAAGATGTATATTTAGTTGATGCAACCACTGGAACTGAAACCAACTTACAAACAGATGCCTACACATTTACTGCTACTGCAGGAGTTAGTAATGCAAGATTCTCGTTGAAATACCAAAAAACATTGGGTGTAAATGCAAACACATTTAACGATAACAGCGTAACGGTTTACAGAAACAGTGGAACGATAAACGTAACTTCGGGTGCAAATGCCATTAGCAGCATTAAAGTATATGATATTCAAGGAAGAGTAATCGCAGAACAAAAAAATGTGAATGCGAACACAGCGACTGTCAACAATTTGAAAGCTTCAAACCAAGTTTTACTGGTAAAAGTAACTTCTGCAGATAATTCAGTTGTAACTAAAAAAGTAATTAATTAATTTTCTAATTCTTAAATTTTAAAAAACACACAAAATGAAAAATAATTTATTAAAATACTATATAGTTGCCGTGTACTTATGTTCCACTTTCATACTTTTTGCACAACCAGGAACTGATGATGGAACTGGAACTTTAGAAGGTGGAGATCCACCCGCACCAATCGATGACTTTATTCCTATTCTTGCAATACTAGGTATTATTATTGTTTTTATGAGATTCAGAGCTATAAAAGCAAAAGAAACCAGAAGACAAAATAGAACGTTATAATAAAGAAACTATATCAAAATTGAAACCCTGCTCCTTAATTGGGGCAGGGTTTTTTCATTTAACTACAAACTACACTTTAGCAACTTTCTTCTATCGCTATTTTAAGGAAGCGAACGGCTTAATATACTTATCTCGTACATTTTCACCTGTCCTTATCTAGCTTCATTTATTCCACAAAATATAGATATACCAATCAATGTCGTTTCATTTTGAGAACAATCAGACTTTTTTGTCATTTCGAAAAATGGCAGTATTTTTAAGTTTAAAACGCAAAATATTTCAAATTACAATGCTACAGTGAAATAATTACAATCACTTTACAACAGCTCAATCAATTAAATTTTAAATTCGGCACGGAACCATCCGTTTTTAATATTTCAGTAGCTTTCCCTTCGTATTTATTTTTTTTAAATAGGATATTCTTCGAGGTTTTAATTGAAAAAGCAGGATTTTCAGGAAACAACATCTTGTAAGTACCTGAATTGGTGATGGTGTTTCCAGTAAATTTCAGTCCATCAGTATTATTAACTTCTAATATCAGATTATCAAATTGATTAAATTTGTTATTCGAAATCACAATATTCTTGAATGCTATATTTTTACTTTCATCATCTGTTTCAAAACGGATAATACCTCTGTTTTGCCCTCCAATATTACAATCCTGAAAAGTATTATTACGAATAGTTAAATCTAAAACACTTCCTGATTCGTACCAATAACCACTTTCGACTGGAACCAAAATAGCTTCCATTTCTGTACTAAAGGTATTATTTTCGATTACAACTTTTTTTGGTGTGGAAATCAGTAATCCTCTGGCTCTGTTTTTACCAATAATACAATTTTGAACTACTAATTCGGGGTAAGCCGAAAGATTTTCGATATAATCCCCTATTTTTAAAGTAGCTGGTAATTTTTCATTGAAGGTAATTATTTGGTAACGACCATTTATTTTTTCTATAGATTGCAAAGTCAATTTATCATATTCAAAAAAAGAATGATGCAAATTAACCAAACCTATTTCGTCGTTTGGAACACCAATACTAAATCCTTGTTGCTGAAAATGACCTACTTTGATTCCAATTTTATTACCGCCCAAAATAGCTACTATTTCTTGGTAGGTTCCGTGCACATTTACCGCATCATCTAATTGGTTATTGAACGTGCAATTTTTGATTTCGATCTTACCTCTGCATCCTACAAAATGTGTAGCATCAGCTGTTGTCGACACTATTCGCCCTTGAGAAGGAGTAACATTAAAATTATCTAAAGTCACATTTTCGGTATTTTCGACAATAATTCCCATTCCGCAAGCATGATGTACATTTACATTTGTAGCAAAAAAGTTTTTAGAAGACACCACATGAAAAGCAGGTGCGAAGCGGTTTTGTCCTTGTTCTCCTTTCATAGTCAAAATGTTACCCACTTCGGGTATTTTTTTAGTATGTCCATAAACCCGAACTAAACCCGGTTTTAATTGCTCTACGGTCAATTTATCCTCCATGCCTACCCTAGAATTCTCAGGAGCTCTTGGATCAATCGGATAGTTGTATTTGATCTCTTTGACCCCATTTTGAATCTTAGTTTTAGTTCTAGTTGTTAATGAAGTATAGGATTCAGTATCAAAAGTTACTCCTTTCGTTTTTGGATCAAAAAGAATCGATTGTCCTATGTTGTGTTCATAATATTCTTTAATAAAAATCAACTGACCATTTCTAATTTCATACGGATATTCTTTTGAAATTTGCATGTCAAAGTTTTTTTTAACCAAATCATTGGCTACAATTAAAGCTTCACTATGAAAGGACATTCCCCAATCTATTGAAAGGTTTGTAATTATAATATTTGAGGAATTTTCTACAGAAAACGGAATAATCAACCCATGAAAAATAAACGTAGAACCATGCCCGTCTATGATTAAATTCTTCATATTGAATATCGGAAATGCTGTTTTAACCAAACCATTATTATGATTTGAAATTTGCGCATAAATCTCTAAACCTTTATCCGGATAAAAATGGTAAGTCCCTTTTTCGAACTTAATTTCCGAAAATGGATTGTCTTTTGCTGCCATAAATTGAGCTAAAACAGCTGCAGTAGCATCGGCTGTAATGTTAGTATCAAAGTATACTGTATTTCCTATTCTAGTTTGACTATTTCCAATGGATGAAAAGCCAATTAATAAAATTAAAACTAAGTCATGAACTAATTTGGTATATTTCTTCATTTGAACTCTTGTATTACAATTTTAGAAATGTAAAGATTCTATAAAATATAGTATTTGATGTGTTCGACAGTAATTATCTTGTATTTATAAATTCAAATGAGATTAATTGGCATAAAAAAAGGGATGAAAATAGTATTCTCATCCCTTTATTTTATTTATCGTCACTTCTCTAAGCTTAGCTCTACAACCAAAAAAAAGCCAGTACTGTCATTACAACAATACTGGCTTTCAATAAATAATCTAAATTTTCCGTCCGGGAATTTTACTAAATACTTTTTAATTCCTCACGCATTCTCTCAAAAAATGGTTTAAGTTCAATTGCAGACTTCCCAGTAATTTTAGAAAAAACAGCGTTGAATTCGTTATTCACATCGTTCAATTTTGCTTTCTTGTCATCCTCACTAATTGCTCCGCTTTTTACTTTACCATTCACATCCATAAAATTTGTGATGTAGGTATTTCTTGCAGCCAACAATTCTTTTGACTTTGCAGCGTCTAAACTATACTCTTTAGTCGCAGCTTCAACAAAATATTTGATCTTCTTTTCTTGTGTTTTGTTTTGAGCAAATACTCCTGAAAACGAAATCATCATTACCAATACGAATACAATTTTTTTCATAATTTTTAATTTAAAGGTTAGTTATTATTGTTAATCATTGTTGTCCGATAAAAAATCACGGAACGTTTATTTTTCTTTAGATTTCAGGACTTAGCAAGGTTTTACCTTGCTTTAGCTTGTTTTTGGCTACCTTCCTGAGAGTTCGATAAATGAAAAAATATTTTTTTTAATT
>JBBQSZ010000075.1:0-17094 GCA_038234745.1 Flavobacteriales bacterium
ATATTTGAACTTAGTATATTTTCTCTTACTAGTATATCAAAGTAGACATTCAATCCTAAAATTAAATTCTATACTATATTTTTTGTTTTATACGAATTTTAAAAAATTTATATCAATTAGTTTTCAAAATCAAAAATAAACAATACATTTGGAAAACCAAATTGGTTTACCAATATTAATCTTGTAAAAGTTATTATATTATTTCCGATTTTAATTTTGTTTTGAAGTTAAAGATAATTCTTTTTTGTAATTCGACACAACTTTTCAATGATATGAATTGAAGTGAAAATAAAAAAATTATTTGATAATCGAAATTATGGATGAATAATGCCACGCTCCTAAAAATAATTTATTGTGATAAAAAAAGTAATTAAATTAAACGTTTTTGTTTTCGGATTTCTATTTCTAATGACTCAATTTTCAATGGGACAAGAACATCCTTCTTTGGTATTAACCAAAAAAGGAGTTGCTAACATAAAATTGCAATTAGGTACAATTCCGCTTTTTGATCAAAGTTTAGCCAAAGTAAAAGCCGAAGTTGATGCTGAAATTTTAACTGGAATTGATGTTCCCATTCCTAAAGATTATTCAGGAGGATACACACACGAACGACACAAAAAGAACTTTTTGATGCTTCAAAAAGCGGGTGTTTTGTATCAAATTTTGAACGATGAAAAATATGCTAAATATGTAAAAGACATGCTTTTTGCTTATGCGAAAATGTATCCTACTTTGCCTATTCATCCGCAAGAACGATCGTATGCGCGAGGCAAACTTTTTTGGCAATGTCTTAATGATTCGAACTGGTTAGTATACGTAAGTCAGGCTTATGATTGTGTTTATGATTATTTAAGTCCAAATGAGAGAAAAGATTTAGAAAAAAATCTTTTTAGACCTTTTGCCGATTTTATATCTATTGGAAATCCACAATTTTATAACCGCGTCCATAATCATAGCACTTGGGGAAATGTTGCCGTTGGAATGATAGGTTTAGTGATGAATGACAAAGAACTAATTCAGAGAGCTTTATATGGTTTGAAAAAAGATGGTATCAAAGAAGGAGCTAGAGATAATGATGGTGGTTTAATTAAAAAACCAGGTCAAAAAGTTGGTTTTTTAGCCAATGTCGATGAGCCTTTTTCGCCAGATGGTTACTTTACCGAAGGGCCATATTACCAGCGATACGCAATGTATCCTTATCTTGTTTTTGCAGAAGCATTAAATAATTTAAAACCAGAAATGAAAATTTTTGATTATAAAAATGGGGTTTTGCTAAAATCTGTAAACACTTTATTGAATTTGACTAATGCCGATGGGGAATTTTTCCCATTGAATGATGGCCAAAAAGGGATGTCCTACTATTCAAGAGAATTAGTGTTTTCAGTCGATATTGCTTATCTTTATGGAGGTAGAAAATCGGATTTATTATCCATTGCAAAAAAACAAGGAGAAGTAACCTTGGATGATGCGGGTTTGGCTGTGGCCATAGCGATACGAGATAATTTAGAAACGCCAATCCTAAAAAAATCTGTAGAATATACTGATGGTCCAAAAGGAGAACAAGGAGGAATTGGAATCTTGAGATCTAAAGGTTCGAAAGAGGAACTGGCCTTAGTAATGAAATATACAGCTCAAGGATCAAGTCATGGCCATTTTGACAAATTGTCTTTTTCATATTATGAAGGAGGAAATGAGATTATACAAGATTATGGATTGGCTCGTTTTGTAAACATAGAGCAAAAAGGTGGTGGCAATTATTTGAAAGAAAATGGCACTTGGGCAAAACAAACTATAGCTCATAACACGATTACACAAAACGAAACGTCCAATTTTGGAGGTAAATTTGAAATAGGAGATGAATTTCATCCGGAGCGATATTTCTTTGATGCATCGAATCCAGATTTACAAATTGTAAGTGCAAAAGAATCCAATGCTTATCCAGGAACTGATATGCAGCGAGTGATGGCATTGATAAAAGAAGACAATTTTGAAAATCCGTATTTATTAGATATTATCAAAGTAAAATCGAATACTGAAAATCAATACGACTTACCTTATTATTATTTAGGTCAAATGATGTCGACTAATTTTAAATACAATACGCCAAAAACACTAGAACCTTTAGGAACAAAAAATGGGTATCAACATTTATGGAAAGAAGGTGAAGGAACACAGGCGGATGGGAATGCAAAAGTATCGTGGTTTAATAACGAACGGTTTTATACACTTTCATCAATTGTAGCAAATGGGGATAAATTAATATTTGCGCGCATTGGTGCTAATGATCCTAATTTTAATCTTAGAAATGATCCTGGTTTTATTATTAGAAAAAACAACTGCAAAGATGCTTATTTTGTTACTACAATTGAATCTCATGGTCATTATGATCCAGTAGGCGAAACGGCAACGAATTCAAATAGTAATATTAAGAAACTAGAAATAATTTATCAAGACGAAAAATATATTGCTATAAAAATTGAAAGTATTAAGGGTGGAAATACTACTTTTATTTTTTCTTTCGAAGATGCTAATAAAAATAGCAAACATCAAATAACAATTGAAAATAAGGAATACAAATGGGTTGGACCTTATCAAAAAACAAATTAATTACTAATCAAAATAAATTAAACATACGAAAAGTTTTGGAGCAAGCAAAGAGTTTCTATTAGATGTTGACCAAGAATGGGAAACAGTAGGCGAAGGAGTTAAACGAAAAATATTGGGGTATAATGATAAAATCATGCTTGTTAAAGTTGATTTTGCTACAGGTGGAATTGGATACGAGCACGAACATCATCATTCACAAACAACCTATGTAGCCAGTGGAGAATTTGAATTTACCATTGGAGGCGTAACTAAAACTGTAAAAGAAGGAGATTCGGTTTACATCGCTATAATCACTTCTTGATTGAATTGTAACTCTGAATTATGTTCGAAGAAAATAGCTTTTCCTTCGAAAGCTGCCTTGATTAAATAATGATTTCCTTTGAAATAACATTGTTTTACGATGGCTTTCATTTTTCCTTCTTCAGCAATTTTTAACTGATGTGGATATAATAAAAGTGTTTCATCGATGTCTTGAACCTCAGAAAAACTAGATCGTTTCAACTCGTTTACTTCTCCAAAAAGTGAAGCTACATAAAAATTGGGCGGATTTTCATAGAGTTGTTTTGAATTTCCTTTGGCGATTAAGCTTCCATTTTGTAATACTATTGTTTCGTCTGAGAACGACAAAGCTTCATTACTATCGTGCGTTGCAATAATACAAGTGATTTCTTTTTTCTTGAAATAACTAAATAAATTACGTCGCAACGAATTTTTCCTAAAAGAATCAATTTGACTAAATGGTTCGTCCAACAAAAGAATTTCAGGTTCTAATGCCAGAACCCTTGCCAAAGCTACTCTTTGCTGTTGACCGCCACTCAAGTATTTTGCTTTTACTTTGGCATATTCTGTCATTTCTACCATTTCTAAAAGTTCTTGAACTCGCGCTTTTTTCTGGTCTTTATAAATATTAGACAAAAACTTCCCTACGTTTTCTTCGACAGAAATATAAGGCATCAAATCAAAATCCTGAGCTAGGTATTTGATAAAATCTTCTCCAGGAATCAGATTGAATTTGGGTCCAAGAATAGGTTTGTCATTGTATAAAATTTCTCCGTTATCCAAATTATACAGACCGTATAAAAGTTTAAGCAAAGTACTTTTGCCGCAACCACTTTCGCCAATAACAGCTATATTTTGACCTTTAGTAATTTCGAAACTTACATTATCAACAACGGGATTTTCAATATAGGTGAAAGAAATCTTTTTTATCTGAAGCATTTTCTATGTTTAAAGGTGCAAATTTACAACGTTTATTAAAATGATTCTATTGTGATTTTAATGAATTTATTTCTATATTTTCGCATGACTAAATTCTAAACCGAATGAGAAATATCTATATAATGTTGGCAGTATTCTTTATGACTTTAATTTGGTCTGTCATCAATCCGAAAGAAGGTTTTACCTGTTTTTTGGAAATTATTCCAGCAATCATTGGGGTTCTAGTTTTAGCTTTCACATTCAAATCCTTTCGATTTACTAATTTCACTTATTTTCTAATTCTAATTCATTGTATTATTCTCTTTATTGGTGGACATTATACGTATGCCGAAGTTCCTTTTTTCGATTTTATTCGAGAAATTTTCCATCAAAGTCGAAATAATTACGATAAGGTTGGGCATTTTGCACAAGGTTTAGTTCCAGCAATGATTATCCGAGAATTGTTTATTCGAAAAAAAGTAATTAGTAATCCCAGTTTTTTCAATTTCATTATTGTTTCAATTTGTTTGGCAATCAGCGCCGCTTATGAATGGATTGAATGGTGGGTTTCTCTTGTAACTGGCGATGGTGGCGATGCTTTTTTGGGAACACAAGGCGATGTTTGGGACACGCAATCGGATATGTTATTTGCTACCATTGGTGCTATTACTGGTTTAATTTTATTTTCTAAAATTCAGGATAAAGCACTAAATCAATTGAAATAATCTAAAAAAAATAGCCAAATGCAATCATTAGAAATTAATGTAAAAGATTATCTAAATGAAATTCCAACGGAACGAAAAGAAGTTTTTCTTAAACTAAGAGAAACCATAATTAACAATATTCCAGATGGTTTTGTTGAGCAGATGAGTTACGGAATGATTGGTTATGTAGTTCCTCATTCAACTTATCCAAGTGGCTATCATTGCAATCCAAAACTTCCTTTGCCTTTTATAAATATTGCTTCACAGAAAAATTTTATCGCTATTTATCATATGGGAATTTACGTGAATCCAAAATTAATGGAGTGGTTTTTAAATGAGTATCCAAAACACACTAACCAAAAATTAGATATGGGGAAAAGTTGTATTCGTTTTAAAAAGCTGGATCTCATACCTTTTGATTTAATTGGCGAACTGGTTAGTAAAATATCGGTTAAAGAATGGATTAATTGGATTGAAAAGGAAATAAAAAACCGCAAATCTGTATAGAATTGCGATTTTTAGTTCTCTTTGCAAAGTCTTATATAACTCAAATAATTATCAAAGTTGATTAGGCTTGTTTCAAAATTTGAGCTGCTTCTTTTGCATTCGATAATTCGGCGTATTTTAAAGCGGTAAAACCATTTTCATCCTTAGCTTTAGTTTTCGCACCGTTGGCAAGTAATATTTTTATAATCTGTATTTTGTTGTAACGTGCTGCTACCATTAACGGACTCATTCCGTTTGATTTTTCATTTATATCTACACCATAATTAATGAACTTTTGTACCGCTTCAAGATCTCCTTTTACGATGGCATTGTTAAGAGGCGAAATTCCTTCATAATAAGATGTTTCGATTTTGTTACCTATTTTAGAATTAAAACTTGTTGCTGCGGAAACAGTTGTAAAAGCTAATACTGCTACTCCTAAATAAACGATTGATTTTTTCATAATAATTTTTTTTTGATTAATTGTTCTTTTTATGATTGATGATTTTTAAAATATTAATACCTAATATTATTCTATGCAAATATATATCTTTAAAACAGTATCTTGTTTTACATAGTACTTAAATTTAACATTATTTTAACAAATAGTATTGAAGAAATATATTTTTATAAATGGTAAACGATTGTAATACAATATTTTAGCATAAAAAAAACCGCAAATCAAATAATGATTTGCGGTTCTCCTAATTAGTATTAAATTTATTTCAAACTGTCCAAATAAGCTAAAACATTGTTTTCAATACGTTCGTTTATATTCGAGATATCAGCTTTTATAAACTTTTCTCCAAGAATATTTTCGTATAATTCGATATATCTATCCGAAACTGTTTCGATATACTCGTCAGTCATATCTGGAATTTGTTGCCCATTTTGTCCTTGAAAACCATTAGCGATTAACCAGCGACGTACAAATTCTTTTGATAATTGTTTTTGCTCTTCTCCCCTATCTTGTCTTTCTTGATACCCTTCAGAATAGAAATAACGAGAAGAATCTGGCGTGTGAATTTCGTCAATCAAAACAATTACTCCTTCTTTAGTTTTTCCGAATTCGTACTTCGTGTCTACTAAAATCAAACCACGACTGGCAGCAATTTCAGTTCCTCTTTGAAATAAAGCTCTTGTATATTTTTCTAAAACCAAATAATCTTCTTCGGCAACAATTTCCTTTGATAGAATGTCTTCACGAGAAATATCTTCGTCGTGCGAACCGTTATCCGCTTTGGTAGTTGGAGTTATAATTGGTGTTGGAAATTTGTCATTTTCTTTCAAACCTTCAACCATTGTAACACCACAAATTTGTCTTCTTCCTGCGGCATATTCGCGAGCAGCGTGACCAGAAAGGTAACCACGAATTACCATTTCTACTTTGAAAGGTTGGCACAAATGACCAACAGCTACGCTTGGATCTGGAGTTGCGATTAACCAATTTGGAACAATATCTTTAGTTAGTTCCATAAATTTGGTGGCAATTTGATTCAAGATTTGTCCTTTGTATGGAATTCCTTTTGGTAAAACGACATCAAAAGCCGAAAGTCTATCGGTGGCAACCATAACCAATAGTTCATCGTTGATGTTGTAAACTTCTCTAACTTTTCCGCGGTAAACTGATTTCTGATTCGGAAAATTGAAGTTTGTAGTTGTAATTGTATTACTCATCGGTATAGTATTGTTGTTTTTTATAAATGCAAATTTAAAACTAATTTATAGAGAACCCAAAGAAAACCCAAAATTCTATTTGAAAGATAATTGATGTTTTTAAGTGCAAATTACTCCAATAAATTAGTTGCCAAATATTTCGCAACTCCTTCATCTTCATTGGAATAAATCACTTCTAAATGGTTTAATTTACTTTTAAAACTTTCGACAGCATTTTCCATAATTAAAGCTTTTCCAGCGCATAAAAGCATTTTTTCATCATTAAAACCATCTCCAAAAGCGATAGATTCTTCGAAAGTAAAATTTTCTATTTTTAATATTTTAGCAATAGCGACACTTTTATCCACCGATTTATCCATAAACTCTAAACAAAACGGAAGACTAAAAGCAGAGTGAAATTCATTGGAATGTTTTTTCAGTATTCTATCTCTCAACTCAACCAATTTTTGATGATCGTTATGAGTGAAAAACATTTTTGTAGCACTAAAATCTTTCATAACACTATAATCAACAATTTCAAACGGATAATTCATTATAGCTTGAAAACTGTTCAACTTTTTATTTTCCTTGTTTGTTGTCCAAACTTTTTCTTTAAATAAAACTGTGGTAAATTCGGGATCAATTCCGATATCTATAATCGACTTTATAGCTTTACTTTTTATGTTAAATGAATAAATTAGCTCTTTTGTGGGCGAATGAATTCTTGCTCCATTCGAGCTCACTAAATATACAGGACAATCCAAACTTCCAATTAATGGCAACGCATCGAGATGATGTCGTCCCGTGGCAACAATTAATAAATAATCTTCATTGTGAAGTTTTTGAAAAACGGTCTTAGTATAATTTGAAATTTGATGTTCATTGTTGAGTAATGTGCCATCTAAATCGCAAATTATTACTTTTATTTTGGTAAAGTCTAAATTCATGTTATCTATTTATAAATGGCAAATTTAAGGCTTTATCTTGGGAGGAAAAATCTATTTATTCCAAAATTAATCCAGCCATTCAAACAAATATTCATCCTTATACGCTATTTCAAATTTTTCTAAAAACTCAAGATATTCTACTTTAAAAGATTTTTTCTGATGATGCTTTTTTTGATTTTTTATATATTTCACCACATTATCAATATGACTAAAACTATACGAAAACGCGCCAAATCCTTCTTGCCAATAAAATGGAATCGTAGTGAATTGCTTTTCGTTTATGAAAGAATTACTAGATTTCTTTACTTCCCTTACTAAGTCCGAAAGGCAACAATTAGGTTTCATTCCAATGAAAATATGAATATGATCGGGCATTCCGTTTATGGCAATCAATTTCTGACCTTTATTTTGAATAATTCCCGTTATATATTTATACAATTCATCTTCCCAAGAAGCTTGAATTAATGCTTTTCGATTTTGAACAGAAAAAACAACTTGAATATATATTTGAGAATAAGTGTCCGCCATTTGTTTTAAATTTAAAAATCCCAGTAGGATTTCATATTTATAGAAAAAAAATAATGATACCAGAAATCCCAGCGGGATTTAATATTTATAGAATAACAAATCATTTATTTGAATTCGACCCCAGCTGGGGTCGAATATTATTACAAATCAATTCAAATTCTATAAATATTTAACGGCTCTGCCGTTCCTAATCGTGATTTTCAATCTGCTTATACGCATCAATTATTTTTTTAACCAGTCGATGACGCACAATATCTTTATCATCCAAATATATAATTCCAATTCCTTCCACGTCTTTCAAAACCAAAATAGCTTCTTTTAAACCAGAAATAGTTCGTCTTGGCAAATCGACTTGACCAGGATCGCCTGTAATCATAAACTTGGCATTTTTACCCATACGCGTCAGAAACATTTTCATTTGAGAATGTGTTGTATTTTGTGCTTCATCAAGAATCACAAAAGCATTGTCCAAAGTTCGTCCACGCATAAATGCCAAAGGCGCAATCTGGATAACTCCTTTTGTTATATAATCTTCCAATTTTTCATTGGGCAACATATCGCGCAAAGCATCATACAAAGGTTGCATATACGGATCTAGTTTCTCCTTCATATCTCCAGGAAGAAAACCTAGATTTTCCCCAGCTTCTACCGCCGGACGAGTCAAAATAATTCGCTTAACTTGTTTTTCTTTTAATGCTTTTACCGCCATTGCAACTCCGGTATACGTTTTTCCAGTTCCTGCTGGACCAACGGCAAAAACCATATCATTTTTCCCCATTGTATCCACCAGCAATTGCTGATTTGGTGTCATCGCTTTGATAATTTTCCCACCAACACCGTGAACCAAAATTTTGTCGTTACCAAAAGCTGGACCGTCTTGTTGAACCGTATTTTCAAGCACACGTTCAATTACATTATTGTCAATGTTATTGTACCGAGTAAAATGAACCATCAGTCGGTTAAATCGATTTTCGAATTCATCCAAAACTTCTTTTTCACCAAAAGCTTTTAATGTTGTTCCTCTTGCAACAATTTTTAATTTGGGATAATACTTTTTAATCATTTCAAGATGAGTGTCTTGAGCGCCCCAAAAATCTTTTGGAGCGATGTCTATGAGCTCGATGATTCTTTCGTTCAAATTTTGAAGTTTTTAGGTTGTTTTTAATTTAAAATCAGTCGCAATCCAATTCCATTTGAATTGGCAATTAAATCTAGTTTTTGTTTATTGTATTCGTTATATCCTGTAGCAGTTTGATTGTTATATTCAGTTACTACATTTCGTATTTTTTTTGAAAAGCCAATCTTGACTGGAATGGCAACTACCATTGAAGCCAAACCAACTATTGATAGAACAAATGGGTTTCCATTGTCATAATTATTATCATTATAATTTGAATTTGAGTTTAAAGTTTGATAGTAAGAATTAAATAAAAACAGTCCCATCCCTCCATAAAGCAATATATTTCCAACTGTTTTTTTAGACCCTCCAGCATTATAATCCGATAATAATTGTTGATTATCTTTTAATAAATCTCTAACTTGATTGGGTGAAATTTTTTGATTTTCAGAATTTACAATGTTTCCGTTGGACTTGTAAACTATTTTTTGTGAAAAAGCTTGAAATGTACTTAAGAATAGTAATAGGAAAAAGAATTGTTTTGTCATTAATTATGTTTTAAATTCAATATGAAAATTCGAATGAAAAAGCTTAAAATACTTTAGCTTTGCATTTCTCAAATTTAATAAGATTTAGCTAGAGTTTTCGTTTTATTTATAAACAATTTTATGTCAATAATTACCCTTACCACCGATTACGGCTTGAAAGACCAATTTGTTGGCGCTTTGAAAGGGAAAATTTTATCCGAGTATTCCGAGGCTTCAATTATTGATATTTCGCATCACATTGACGCATTCAACACTGTAGAAGCGAGTTACATTATTGGAGCAGCTTATTCGAGTTTTCCAAAAGGCACAGTGCATCTCATTGGTGTGGATATGGAATTCAACCAAGAAAACCAACATATCGTGATGCAATGGAACGATCACTTCTTCATAGCAGCCGATAATGGTATTTTGAGTATGCTCACCCAAAAAATTGTTCCCCAAAAAATTGTCGCAATCAATATTCACGATCGTTTGCCTAGCGATTCCGTCGATTTGGATGTTTTTGTAAAAGTGGCTTGTCATATTGCCAAAGGCGGTTTGCTGAATGTTATTGGCAAAGAGATAAAAACTATTAAACAAGTTACAGAATTACAAGCTGTAACCGCTAATGACGCAAGTTCGATTAAAGGATATGTCATTTATATTGACCATTTTGGTAATGTGGTAACCAATATTTCCAAAAAACAATTCTTAGAAGTGGCCAAAGGAAGACCTTATGAAATCGTTTTTAAAAATAAAAATATCAAAACCATTTTGCCTAATTACTCTGCGATTGCAAGTGGTAAAAATTATTCTCTCAAGAAATATGAAGGCGAAAAATTAGCCGTTTTCAATGAAGCTGGTTTTCTAGAAATTGCTATTTTTAAGAGTAATCCAAATAAATTAGGCTCGGCAAATAGTTTATTAGGTTTGAATTATCGAGATACAGTAACTATAAAATTTGTTTAAACAAAAATATGATTACACGAATTGTAAAAATGTCCTTTCACGTAGAAAATATCCCAGCTTTTTTGGAGAATTTCGAATTGAATAAAGATAAAATACGAAACTCGCCTGGAAACCGTTTGTTGAAATTGTATCAGGACAAATCTAACAAATGTATTTTCTTCACTTACAGTTATTGGGAAACCGAAGAAGATTTAGAAAATTATAGAAAATCGGAGCTTTTTAACGAAGTTTGGGCATTCACAAAAAAATTATTCAACGATAAACCCGAAGCTTGGAGTCTTGATAAACTTGCTTCTTTAGTGTAATTTTTTTAGTTTCAAGTTGAGCAACCTGAAACTTTAAACCTGAAACTTTAAACAAAATAAAGAATGAAATCAATAGTATTACGTGAAATAAAATCCTTTTTTGGGTCGCCAATAGGTTATTTGGTGATTGCCGTTTTCCTGATTGGGAACGGATTATTCCTTTGGGTTTTCGAAGGAGAATACAATATTTTGAACAGCGGATTTGCTGATTTGAGTCCGTTTTTTACCTTGGCTCCTTGGATTCTAATTTTCTTAATTCCAGCAGTTACCATGCGCAGTTTTTCAGACGAAAAAAAGCAAGGAACACTCGAATTATTATTAACCAAACCTTTGAGTATCTGGCAGATCGTGAACGGAAAATTTATAGGCTCGCTATTGTTAATTGTGATGGCGATTATTCCAACATTGATTTACGTCAAAGTAATTTCAGACCTAGGAATGCCCGAAGGCAATATTGATATGGGCAGCACTATTGGTTCTTATTTTGGATTATTATTCTTGATTGCGGCTTATTCTGCTATTGGAATCTTCACTTCTACTCTATCCGAAAATCAAATTGTAGCTTTTATTGTTTCAGTATTCTTATGTTTCTTTTTCTACTTTGGATTTGAAAGTCTGGCAACAATTCTACCCAATTTTCAAAGTTTAATAGCTCCTTTCGGAATGCAAGATCATTTCAAAAGTATGAGTCGTGGTATGATTGACACGCGCGATGTAATTTATTTTGCAAGTATTACTTTCTTGTTTCTATCCTTTACTGTTTATAATTTAAAATCTATTAAATCGTAATGAATACTTCTAAGAAAAAAAACATAAAATCGTTACTAATTCTCATTGCTATTTTATTGGTTTTAAACGTAATAAGCGGATATTTTTTTCATCGTTTTGATTTAACCAAGGATAAAAGATACACGCTTTCGCCTGTTTCTTTGAACATTATTAAACAAGTGCAAAATCCTTTGTATGTAAAAATCTATTTGCAAGGCGATTTACCCGCTGAATTCAAGCGTTTGCAAAGTGAAACCAGAGATTTATTCGAAGAATTTCAGGCGTATAATAAAAATATTATTTTTGAATTTGTGGATCCTTTGGAAAACAAAGACGAAAGTATGGACAACATCAAAGAGTTGTATCGCAAAGGGCTAACTCCAATAAATATAACTGTTGATGACAAAGGAAAACAATCGCAAGAAATGGTTTTTCCGTGGGCTATTGCAGTTTATAACAATAAGGAAGTCAATATTCCATTGTTGAAAAACATTATGGGTGCTTCGACCACACAAAAAGTAGTGAGTTCGGTGCAACATTTAGAATATTCTATTGCCGATGCCATCAATAAAATTACCAAACAAAGACAAAAAAAGATTGCCATAATCAAAGGAAATGGAGAACTTAGAGAGCAATATATTGCAAAATTTTTGATGCAAGTTCACGAAAGCTATTTAATTGGTCCTTTTACTTTAGATTCGGTTGCTAAAAATCCTACCAGAAGTTTAGAAGCCTTAGAAAAATACGATTTGGCGGTTATTGCAAAGCCCACAGAAACCTTTACAGATGCTGAAAAACAAGTTTTAGATCAATTCATCATCAATGGTGGAAAAACGCTCTGGCTTGTTGACCAAGTGAATATGGAGATGGATAGTTTATATAACGATTCTGGCTCAACTTTGGCGTTTCCAAGAGATTTGAATTTGAATGATATGTTCTTTAAATATGGCTTTCGAATTAATCCAGATTTGGTTAAAGACGAACGAGGAAGCCCTATAAAACTGGCTACTGGCGAACAAGGAAGTGCGACTCAATTTCAGGAATTTAATTGGAAATTTGCGCCTCAGGTTTATCCTATTAGCAAACATCCCATCGTGAAAAACTTGGGTGGAATCAAATTTGATTTTGCCAATGGAATTGATACTTTGAAGAATGGAATTAAGAAAACTGTTTTGTTGCAATCTTCTCAATATTCGAAGAAAATTGGCGCACCTATAGAAATCAATTTGAATATGGTAGAAGAAGAAACTTCGCCTAATCATTATTTGAATACGGGTAATATTCCGCTTTCGGTTTTATTGGAAGGTTCGTTTCATTCGATGTTTGAAAATCGGGTTTTACCTTTTCAACAAAAATCATTTCAATCGATTGGAATTTCAAACAAAATGATTGTGATTTCGGATGGTGATTTGATCAAAAATCAATTGGATAAAAATTTTCAACCTGTAGAATTGGGATATGATCAACGATCTGGAAATTTGTATGACAACAAAGATTTCTTGATGAATTGTGTCAATTATTTACTAGATGACAACGGACTTATTAACATTCGAAGCAAGGATTTAGATTTACCGTTGTTGGATAAAGAAAAAGTGTACGAAAGTTACTCGACAACACAATTCATAACAATCGGACTTCCAATCGCAATTTTAGTGGTTTTTGGCTTTGTATTTACCTTTCTGCGGAAGAAAAAATATGCGAAGTAATGTTAATAAAAAAAGTTTTTATTCTACATTAGTTTACGATATATTTGTAGACTGTATCGTATTTTGAAATTCAGTTAAAAATAGTTACCCATAAAACAAAACAGATGAAATTTATAGTATCGAGTTCGTACTTATTAAAACAATTACAAGTTTTAGGAAATGTTATCAATAGCAGCAATACGTTGCCTATTTTAGATAATTTCCTTTTTGAATTGGATCACAAAACATTAACCGTTTCCTCTTCGGATTTAGAAACTACAATGTCTGCCACATTAGACATCGATTCTACAAGCAAAGGAAGTGTTGCAGTTCCTGCAAAATTACTTTTGGAAATTCTCAAAACTTTTCCAGAACAGCCCTTGACTTTTACTGTTGAAGAAAATAGCACGATAGAAATTAGTTCCAATTCAGGAAAATATGCTTTGGCTTATGCTCCAGGAGAAGAATTTCCAAAATCAGTAAACCTAGACGAACCTTCCGTAACTTTAGTTCCAGCCGATGTTTTGGCAACAGCGATCAGCAAAACGATTTTTGCAGCTGGAAACGATGATTTACGTCCGGTAATGTCTGGCGTTTTCTTCCAGTTTTCGCCGCAAGGTTTGATTTTTGTTGCTACTGATGCTCACAAATTAGTTAAATATGCTCGTACAGATGTAACGGCTTCACAAGTTGCCGATTTCATTATGCCAAAGAAACCTTTGACTATTTTGAAAAATATATTGGGTTCTTCGGATGCTGAAATTAAAATTGAATACAACGATTCGAATGCCACTTTTTCTTTCGACAATTATATTTTAATGTGTCGTTTGATTGATGGAAAATATCCAAACTATGAAGCGGTTATTCCAAAAGAAAATCCAAATAAATTGATGATTGATCGAACTCAATTTTTGAATTCTGTTCGTCGTGTTGCGATTTTCTCTAACAAAACTACGCACCAAATTCGTTTGAAAATTGCGGGTGCCGAATTAAATATTTCTGCTGAAGACATTGATTACTCGAATAAAGCCGAAGAGCGATTGACTTGTGATTATCAAGGCGACGATATGCAAATTGGGTACAATTCTCGTTTCTTGACAGAAATGTTGACCAACTTACAATCGGATATGATTATGTTGGAAATGTCTTTGCCAAATAGAGCTGGAATTTTGACTCCAGTTGATGGATTGGAAGAAGGAGAAACCGTAACAATGCTGGTAATGCCAGTAATGTTGAACAACTAATACAGATAAAGCATCAAAATATTTTGACTATAGAAAGACCAATTTCCTAACTAGATATTGGTCTTTTTTTTGTCAATTAAAAATCAAAATATTCTATTGTCTCCCAACAATTTCTCAAGTTTGTTGTGCATCAATGTTATAAAGTTAAGGATTTCATCTTTGACTTTATATGACAAAATGAATTCAAATTATATCAATCTTCCTATTTCTTCTCTCAAACCTCGTCTCTTATATAATACCCATTTTTTCCATTAAGAAAGTAGCACTTTTGTTTTTGCAAATTCCATTTCTGAGGAGGTAATCAAAGTACAAGTCATTGTTTTTAATTTCAACTTCAAAACATTGGTTGGTCAAAATAGTTGGAAATTCATTAGTAGTCAAACAAACTTCAATATCGTGAGTGGCTATGGCTCCAATCGCTTTTTTAGCTATTACCTTTTTGATAACTTGAATTGTTCCGTTGCGTTTGTCATCGGAATTAGTTCCTCGCAAAATTTCATCTAATAATACAAAAGCTGGTTTCTCCTCGAGCGCATCCATAATTTGCTTTAAACGTTTAATTTCCGCAAAAAAATAGGATTCACTGTCCGATAAGGAATCGGACAATCGCATCGAAACCAAAACTGGTAAAGGATGAAGATTAGCGTCCGAAGCACAAACCACTGACCCAATGCCCCCCAAAACCATATTGATTCCTAAACTGCGTAGAAAAGTACTTTTTCCAGACATATTCGAACCTGTCAAAATCATAAAAGATTGGGGATAGAAATTAGTGTCATTCCCTACTCTTGTCGCAGGGTTCAGCAAGGGATGGCTCAAGTTTGAAAAGCTAATTTTATACTCGGAATTGATTGTTGGAAACACAAAATCGGGATTATTATAGGACAAATTAGCTAAACTATTGAGCAATTCGAATTCGCCAACCACATTTATCCATTTTTCAAGCGCATCAGAATAATTCTCTTTCCATTTTAATAGCGATTTTAAAACGTGAAGATGATACAAAAACGTACCATTGAAAAGCGTTGCAGCTACCAAATTACTGATGGTATCCAAACTAGAAAATAATTCCGACAATTCTTTTAAATGAGTGCTGGCAATTCTCTCCTTAACAATTAATTGTTTTTGCAAATCAATCAGTTTTTTAGATTGAAATGTTTCCTTTTCAATCTTCTGAACTATGAAACTGTAGTTTTTGATGATATTATCGATATTATCTGCTTTGGCAATTTCAGACTGAATTCGTTTCAATTGCCTGCCTACAATCATTAAATTAGCTATAAAAACATAGCTTAAATAAGAAAGGAGTATCGTTGCGGAAGTGATAAAATAGCCAATCAAAAGCCCAAAAAACAAGCAAGGCATTACAAAAGATAGTAAAATTATAACTTTAGATAATCTATTATTTATATTTGAATTCCACAGCAATAAAGAATCATACACTTTTTTGGAATCATTGCATAAGGTTGCTAATGCTAAAAACTCCTGACGCCAATCTATTTTGAATTCCAATTCTTGTATCGCTTCTTGATTTTCTAGAATAGTTTCGTTGCTATTCAGAGTCAATAATTGATTGGCCACTGTTTTTTTACCAATAAAAGTGGCAGTTCTGTTAAGATTTTGAAACAAAGAATGTTCACCAAAAACATCTAAATCATACGCGTATGGATGGTGAAAATCATTAAATTCTTCACCATTTTCGAAAGGAATTGATTTTCGATTCAAATAATTGATTTCATTTTCGTTGATTTTAACTAATGCCGATTTTATTTTTTTCTGAAAGGCTAATTTAGAATGGATTCGCATTAAAAAGACAAAACTAGCAAACAGAAAAATTGCAAGAGCAACAAATACTGATTCGCTAGTTTTTATGTAATAAAACAAACTACCCAATAAAAATAAAACACTAATCAACCTGAGAAAACTAACTCTATTGAATTTTATATTGATTGCTTTTAATTCTTCTGAATATTTAAGACTATTACTTTTGTATATTTCCATTTTTGGTTTTAATGATATACAAATGTAGGAAAAAGCAATTTCAATGGCAATGTCAAGAACAATATCATTCGCAGTAGCAATGGAAAATTCAATGACAATTAAAATAGAATTAGTTTTAAAAATTTTATTCCTGCAAAGCCAAAACTGGAATATTTAATTTGTTAGAAAATTTCAGTGTCAAACTAGGTTTAAATAATTCGACAAAAAAGTTTCTTTTATAAGTAAGCATTGCTAATATGTCGATGTCTTTAAATAGAATAAAATCCATTATAACATCCTGTACATCATCACTCGGAATGATTGAAAATTGAACGGGTTCGGTACTAAAATCGACTTCCCATTGTTTTATAATA
>JBBQSZ010000076.1:0-16841 GCA_038234745.1 Flavobacteriales bacterium
AGTGGTTAAACCTCAAAAATAATCGATGAAATACACAAAATATAAATAAAATAAGTTTAAATCTTACAAATACTGTATTTATAAATCTGAATTATTTTACACTGGAAAAACATTCAACAACCAAAGAAAAAAAATATTACATTTGAAATCTAACTTAAAATCATAATATTATGGAATTTAACTTATTAGCAATTTTAGTCGCAGCTTTATCCTCATTTGTAGTCGGATTTGTATGGTACAATCCAAAAGTATTTGGAACAATTTGGATGAAAGAAGCGGGTTTTACCCAAGAGCAATCTAAAAAAGGAAATATGCTGAAAATTTTGGGACTTACCTTTGTCTATTCATTTATGATTGCATTTATGATGTCAACAATAGTTATTCACCAAATGGGCGCAATAAGTTTGATTGGTGGTCCAGATGCCATTGCAACTGCTAAACCGTCTTTTGCGGCATTCTTTGCTGATTATGGAAATTCTTTCCGGACTTTTAAGCATGGTGCTTTACATGGTTTTATTTCAGGAATCTGTATTGCATTACCAATAATATCAATAAATGGGCTATTTGAACAAAAATCGTGGAAATACATGGCCATTCAAGCAGGTTATTGGATAGTAATTTTAACAATAATGGGTGCTATTATTTGTGGCTGGAAATAAAATTAACATTTAATTACAATAGAATCGCTCTACATTTGTGGGCGATTTTTTTTATTTGAAAACACCATTATCCATAGAAATATATTCATCAATTGCAGAACTTCCAAATAATTGGAATGATTTTGCTATGGAAAACATTTTTCTAAGCAAGGAATATTTAGAAATATTAGAAAGATCAGCTCCAACCAATATGGTTTGCCATTTTATTGGATTTTTTCAGAAAGACGAATTGGTAGGTATTTCTATTTCACAATTTCTAGATTTGAATACATTAGAATCGTTTGGAGAACGTGATAAATGTGTCAAAAATGCAGTTCGAAATACTATTTTGAAAAACTTTTGTTCTCATATTTTAATCTTGGGAAACAATATGCTCACAGGTCAAAACACGATTTCTTTTTCAAAAAAAATTGAAGAAGTTCAGCTATTACTTGCCTTAAAATTGGCTTCCGAAAAGCTAAAAGTTATTTTCAAAAACAAAGCACAAAAAGTCCATATAACCATCTTTAAAGACTTTCCTGAAGAAGAATTAACAGCTTTCGACCACGCTGGATTCAAAAAATTTTTCCAATTTTCTGCTCAACCCAATATGCTTTTCGACATTCCAAATCATTGGAAATCCGAACAAGATTATATTGATGCTTTGTCCAAAAAATATCGAGATCAATACAAACGTGCTCGGAAAAAAGCACTAGGAATTGAAAAAAGAAAATTGGAACTTGACGATATTATAAAACACGAAGAGACCATTTATGATTTATACTTCCACGTCGCTAAAAACGCTCATTTCAACACCTTTTTCTTGACTAAAAATCATTTTAGAGTTTTTAAAGAAATCCTCCAGGACAAATTTCTTTTTTATGGCTACTTTCTTGATGATAAATTAATTGGATTTAATACTATTATTAAAAATGGAGACGTTATGGATACTTATTTTTTAGGTTATGACGATAGTATTCAGCGCGAAAAAATGCTGTATTTGAATATGTTATACGATATGGTCGCCTACTCCATCAATAAAGGGTTTAAGGAAATTATTTTTGCCAGAACTGCTTTGGAAATAAAGAGTTCTATCGGTGCAGTGCCACAGGAAATGTACAGTTTTGCACAACATAGCAATCCCATTGCCGACCTCGCTTTCGATAAAATTTATTGTTATTTGGAGCCAAAAGCAGAATGGACGGAGCGAAATCCATTTAAATAACTGTAGTATTAAGGAATTGCGATTTTTATCTTCATTGGAGAAATCTTTATATCTAATTCTGTTTGAGCGCCACAATATTCACCATCAATTTGAAAACTGACCGGAAAATCGGTTTTAATGGTTGCTTTATTAGTAGCAATAATTTCGATTTCTCCCGAATCTATTGGCATATTTCCAGAAATAATTTTTCCAAGTACTACTAAATCTAAATTCTTTATAATCACTAACTCAAACTTTCCATCATTCATTAAACCATCAGGATTGATGACTACTCCAGTTCCATATTTTTTTGCATTGGCAACAACAATCATCCTTGCTTGGCATTTTATGATTTCATTATTAGCCGTAATTGTTGCCGAAAATGGCTCGTCTAAATCAATTAGGGTATTTACGGCTTCTGAAAAATAGGCCCATTTTCCATGTGAATCATTTTCAGAATAGTTTTTAATAAGCTCAGCATTGATTCCCAAATCACTAAGATGAAAACATTTTTTTCCGTTAATAACAATGATATCTAATTCCAAAAAATTGTCGCCAAAACAAATTTCAAGACTTTCTTCTAGCATTGTAGATATATTTAATTCGACTGCTAATCCATTTGCTGTACCTGCCGGCAAAATTCCGAGAATTACGTCGTGATATTCCATAGCTTCAGCGACCATTTTTATAGTTCCATCTCCACCAGCAACAATAATTCTTTCGGGTTTATATTTATCATAAAGTGTTTGAATTTTTGAAATATCATCATCTCCAGACGTTTTATAAAGAATAAGGTTTAGATTTTTTTTTGAAGCAAAATCAGCTGTTGTATCAATTATTTGCAATTTATCAACAGCCCCAGAAATTGGATTGACAATCAGAAAAACATTTTTTTTCAAAGTATAGGTTCTTTATTTGGATAAATTTAGCTATTTTTAAGCACAGTACAAAACCCGGAATACATGAAACCCATTTTGAGATTATATCGAGGATATGCGAACGAGCAGGAATTAATTGTAATGGGACACGTTTTTAAACCTACAAAGACGCAAGAATACGACTTTCAGAAAAAAAAATTTAAAAATGCATCTTCAATCATCAGATTGTTTCAGGTGAAAACACAATCCAATGCCGATGTATATTTGGATTATAACCAAACAAAATTACATACAAAAACGCTGACCGACGGTTATTTCAAATTCTGTGTTCCTTTAGAAAAAAAAGAGGATTATGGCTGGATTGATTATCAGGTGAGCATAATTCACGGAAGTGAAACAATCGTTTCAAAGGAAAGTTACATTCGCCCAAAAAAAGGAAATTTAGGAATCATATCCGATATTGATGATACTTTTATCGTTTCTTACACCCTAAATCCTTTAAAAAAACTTTACTTTTTGCTATTTCGAAATGTTAATACACGAAAGGTTTTTAAAGACGTTGTTGCTCATTATCAAGCCTTGAGTTCTTCTGGACGTCATAAAGAGGATGAATTAAACGCCTTTTTTTACGTTTCTAGCAGTGAATGGAACTTGTACCGATTTATCGTTAAGTTCACTGAAATTCACAAATTGCCAAAAGCAGTGTTATTATTAAAAGATATCAAAACCAGTTTGACCGATTTTTTCTTTACAGGACGAGGCGGACACAATCATAAATTCGAAAAAATAAAACACATTATTGAGTTTTATCCCAATCTAACCTACATATTATTGGGCGATGATTCACAAGAGGATGCGTTTCTCTATGAAACAATTTGCAAAATTTTTCCTGTTACCGTAAAAGCGGTTTACATCCGGCAAACGGGAACTCTGAAGAAAGAAAAAATTGAAATAGTTTTGAAAAACATAGAGACTTTAAACGTTTCAGTATGCTATTTTAAACACAGTAAAGAAGCGATTGCACATTCAAAATTACTTGGTATGATTGAATGATCTTAATGCATTACTGAACACAGAACTATTAGAAATTGTCTATTTCTTCTTGAACTATTTCCCAATCCAATAGCAGTTTGTCTAAATCCGCTTTTTTCTTATTATATGCCATGAAAAAAGCCGCGTCTTCAATGTTTTTGTCATAATTTGAAGCCAACATTTTGTCATCGTGCAAAAGGTCTTTTTCCAATTGCTTGATTTGACTTTCTATTTTACTCAACCGATTTTGTAATGCTTTTCCTTTTTTCTGATCTTCATAAGATGCTTTGCTAGTTCCCTTTTGATCTTTAGATTGCGATTGAGAAGCTAATTTATCCACATCTTTTTTCTCCACTTCACGCATATTTTCGAGATTTCTTTGCTCTAGAAAATAATTAATATCGCCTAAATATTCCTTGATTTTTTGGTCTTTGAATTCATATACAAGATTTGACATTCCTTGCAGAAAATCCCTATCGTGTGATACCAAAAGTAGCGTTCCTTCGTATTTTTGCAAAGCGGCTTTCAAGACATTTTTTGATTTAATGTCCAAGTGATTCGTTGGCTCATCCATTACCAAAACATTGATGGGTTGCAAAAGCAGTTTACAAAGCGCCAAACGATTTCTTTCGCCTCCCGATAGGACTTTTACCTTTTTTTCGACTTCGTCGCCACGAAACAAGAAAGAACCTAACATATCCCGAACTTTAGCACGATTGGAATCCGATGCAGCGTCTTCCATAGTTTGCAACAAAGTTATTTCGCCATCTAAATATTCTGCTTGATTTTGGGCAAAATAACCCACTTGAACGTTATGTCCTAATTTGATGCTTCCTTGATATTCAAATTCATTGACAATCGCTTTCATAAAAGTCGATTTTCCTTGACCATTTTGACCTACAAAAGCAATTTTACTGCCGCGCTCGACCAAAAGTGAGATGTCTTTTAAAATTACTTTCTCTCCATATTTTTTGGTTACATTTTCGGCTTCTATAACGACTTTGCCGGGAACTTTTGAAACTGGAAAAGAAATATTCATCACGGAGTTATCATCTTCATCCACTTCGATACGTTCTACTTTGTCTAATTTTTTGATGAGTGATTGTGCCATCGATGCTTTCGATGCTTTAGCACGGAATTTCTCAATTAATTTTTCCGTTTCTTCAATTTTTTTGGCTTGATTTTTCTGTGTTGCCAATTGTTTTTCTCTGATTTCTCCTCTCAATTCCAAATATTCTGAATAGGGTTTGTTAAAATCGTAAGCCTTTCCTAGAGATATTTCTATTGTTCTATTGGTTACATTATCTAAAAACATTTTATCGTGCGAAACAATCACCACAACTCCCGGATAATTCCGCAAAAACCCTTCTAACCAAATGATACTCTCAATATCCAAGTGATTGGTAGGTTCATCGAGAAGCAAAACATCATTGGCTTGCAATAATAATTTTGCTAATTCGATACGCATTCTCCATCCACCCGAAAAAGTATCAGTTTGATCATTGAAAACTTCCCTTTTGAATCCCAAACCAAGAAGAATTTTTTCGGTATCACCAATATAATTGTAACCGCCCAATAATTCGAAACGATGGGTATAGTCCGATAAATCTTCTATAATTTGACTGTAAGCTTCACTTTCATAATCGGTTCTTGTAACCAATTGATGATTGATTGCTTCCAGTTTTTTCTCCACAATTTTAATTTCGGTAAATGCTTCGTAGGCTTCTTCGAGAACAGTTCTTCCTTGTTCAAAATCAATATCTTGACGTAAGAACCCCATTCGAACCTCCTTTTCCTGAGAAATCACTCCAGAATCTGGAGCAAAATCTTTAGCCAAGATCTTAAGCATGGTTGATTTTCCAGCTCCGTTTTTACCGACAAGACCAACTCGGTCTCCAGCTCCTAATCTAAAGGTTACTTCTTCAAACAAATAAGTTCCTCCAAAAGAAACGGACAAATTGTGTATATTGAGCATGATTTGTTACTAATGTTACATTATAAGAAGGACAAAATTGTACCTTCGCTGACCCGAGGTCATAAGACCGAACGGAATGAAATTAAATTTTTTGCAAATGTTAAAAAAAGGATCCAAACTAAATAGTATTTTAACAGGAAGTTGTCCAAGATGTCAGAATGAGAGTATGTATTGTGATAAAAATCCGCTACATTTTTCTAAAATTCTTAAAATGAACGAAAAATGCAGTCATTGTGGACTCAAATATCAAATCGAACCTTCGTTTTTTTATGGTGCGATGTATGTCAGTTATGGCTTGAATGTTGGACTAAGTATTGCAACTTTTGTGGTTTCATATCTTATTTTTAATTCTAGTATAAAAACGTCTTTCATCGCTATTTTTATTGCTAATATCCTTTTGTTTCCTTTTGTCTTGAGATGGTCCAGGAATATTTACATCAATTTGTTTGTGAAATTTGACAAGAAATACAAAAATTAATATCGCACTATTTTTTAATAAATCTCCGAATATCAATTTCCCTATCCAATGGTTTTTGAAATTCAATATTTTCGAACAATGCTTTTGCCATTGCAGGTCCGAGCATTACACCTCTAGTTCCCAAACCGTTGAGAATGTGAATCGAATTATGGTTTGGATGCGTTCCAACCAAAGGTCTTCTGTCTTTTACTGTTGGTCGAACACCAGCCAAATGTTCGACAATTTCGAAATCACAAGTAATTAATTCTTTAATTTTTTCTATTAATTCGTTTTTTCCTTCTTCGGTTGGCTGATCTGTTTTGTCGGTCCAATTATAGGTTGCTCCAATTTTGAATAAATCATCACCAAGAGGTAAGATAAACAGGCTGGTATTGATTATTACATCTAAGTCTAATGCAGTTGCTTTGATGATAAAAAGTTCTCCTTTGGTCCCGTCTAAAGGCAAATTTTTAAAATAAGGATTGGCGTGCATTCCAAATCCTTCGGCAAAAACGATATTTCTTGCATTAATTTCTTTGTATCGAATACCGTTTTCTTCTTCTTTCAAAAGCGAATAATCGAAAGATTCTTTCCTATACAAATTATTATTCAAAAGATAGTCTTTGTACTTTTCTAACAAAAGCGCAGTGTCAACGTATCCGGTTTGCAGTACTTCGCCATATCCAAAAGGGGAATCAATTTCCGCATATTTTCTAGAAATTAATTTGGTTGACAAAAAAGGAGTTAGATTGATCTTATCTGAAGCTGTGAACCAATTATTTTGCTCTTCGATGGAGAAAAATTTCCTTAGAATTGGCCTTGAAAAATTCACTTTACAATCTAGTTTTTTTTCCAAAGTTGAAAAAAAATCATTCATAATCGACAAATGATTTTTAGCTTGAGATACTTCGCTAAATCTTTTTAGAATGACAGGGTTATAGAGTCCCCCAGCAATTTTTGAAGAATTTTGCGAGTCATTATCTAGCACCAAAATTGATTTATTGTTTTGCAAAGCAATTTCACTGAATGAAATGCCAGCTAATCCAGAGCCTACTATTAGATAATCAATCATATAAAGTTAGAGGTAAAAAGTGGAACGTTCTGAAATTAAGATAATGTCATAAATAAAAAACTCTCGCTGAATGCAAGAGTTTTTTGTTGTATTAAAAATTGGAATTAATAATTCCACATATCTTCTTCGAAATTTCGAATTTTTTCTTTTACTCTTTCTGATTCTAGCAGTTGATTTTGTGCGTTATCTTTCATATAACTCTCAATCGTTCTATCGCCATAAACATTTTCTTCTTGATAAATAACCGCATTAAATCGTCTCGAATTTAATATCTGGTCAAAAGAAACTGGCATTGCGGAATTTTTATTGTTAAATGCTTTAGCTTCATGCAAAACATCTCTTGCAGATGGAAAAAATACCCAAAACAATTCAATAAAATCTTTTTCATCACTATTCATCGTATAAACATCCGGCGTTACAGGACAAATCCCAAGTAATCTATATTTCAATTCACTCTGGCGAATGTCAAAATACCAATATCCCTTAATCTTATATTGAGTAACATCCTGAGCAGTAAGATCTTGTTTGACAATGTATTCTGGCGAAATTTTCTGACCTGCATTAATTTGCTCTCTTCCCGCATCGGTAGTATCGATTCTTGTCAACGAAGCCTGAATATCTTTATACGATTTTTTAGTATTGAAATAACTATCAGAGTATACTTCTGTAAGTTCGCCGTTTTTAATTGCTTTGGTCAAAACATCGTACAAAGAACGTCGATTAGGACCAATATTTGCAGTGTCAATTGGAAAATACAAAGGAAAATTTATTCTTTCACTTAAGTCAATAATTTCCCAAACGGTTTTTCCCATCAAAACATCTCTGTCATCGACATAGCCATATTCTAGTGGTTTGTCATTGTCTGAAATGAGTTGTGCAGCAGACTTTAGCCCAATTTCTTCGGGTATTTTTGCATTCAGCAAATTAGGTTGCGCATAAGAAGCAACACTCCCAAAAATGGAAATAACAACTATTAAAAAATTTCTCATATTCATCATATTAACATTGTAAGCTTTTGAATTCATTTTAGGTAAAACCTTTTATTTATTGAATTTCATAAATAACCGGTGCAGTTCTTGGCAATAAATAACTTCCTGCTCCAACTAATTTTGTTTTAATTTCTGAAATAGTAACTTGGTCACCTCTACCTACTTTTGAAAGAACTGATTTGCATTGTGGATTTAATTTGTTACCAGTAACAACTACGGTTGGTTGACCTGTAACTTTAAAATTGAAACCAACTACGTCCAGACCAACTTCAAAATCGAAATCTACTAATTTAGCACCAATAGTGGAAATTTCAAGACTTGATTTAGGACCTTTTACAACTCCCATTTCACCTCTGATAGTTCCTGTTGGTCCCGGAATTCCTTTAATTCTAAATGTTCTTTTATCAGAAACTATTGTATTATCTGGAAGTGTTCCTGTAACATTAATGACAACTTCTGTTCCTGAACCTGGACGCATACTATAAGAACCCGCATTTCCTGAAGGTGCTAATCCAGCTGCTGAAGCTTTCACTTTATCAGGCGAAATACCTGCAAATGATATTGTCATTGGATTGACAACCCCACGATACACAACATTCATTTTATCCGCAGAAATTGTAGCCGATTTAGGTCTTGCCACAACTACATAAGTACTCTTTTGAATTGTTAACGGTACTAATTTTCCATTTTCTTCAAAATTAAATGTTCCACTAATTGGGTGTTCTCCAATATTTCCTGCACCAAATGAGAATTTTGCTTGACCAGCTTCCGCTCTTAAACTTGCACCATTCACAATTACAGATTTAGCCTTTAAACTTGGATCAAATTTTCCCAAAATAATTTTTCCTGTTACAGATTCTCCTTGAAAGAAAACTGATTTATCCAGAAGAACCATAGGTTGATAAGCTGTAAGTGACGCTGCTGCAACTAAGTCTGATTGAAACATTCCGGTCATTACATCACTTTCTGTTGTTTTGATGTCGGCTTGCAATTGAGATAATTTGGTTATTGTAGCTATAAGTGGAAATCCTTTATAGTTATAATCAATCCAATCTAATTTTGCACCTGCTTTTTCAGAATAGATCTGATTTGTAGCAAATCTTTTTTCAATCTTTTGCATTTCAATCTCAGCGATTGAACTGCCCCCAATTGCCTTTAATTGAGCTGGATAACTATTTATTTTATCTAAAAATTCTTTCCCTTTTGTAGAAACTTTATCTCCTGTAAAAAACATTCTATCAATCAAATCACCTTTGTCCATTTCCTCATAAGGAAGATTTCCTTCGGCATCTCTTGTGAATTTTTTAGTAACATCTGTTTTAATTCCTTCAATATAATCGTTAAATTCTTTCGACAAAGCTCTAATCTTCTCCACTTTAACTTTCTTGTCTCCAAATTGTCCTGGTTGATCAACGGCTTTTTGAGCTAACTGATCGAACGAAGATTGATTTCTATTGTCGGTCAACGAATTGGATTCAATGATTTTATTATTCAAAATTCCAAATGCTGATAAAACTTCTTTGGACATATTTAATGCTAACATCGCGATAAAAACCAAGTACATTAGGTTTATCATCTTCTGTCTAGGACTTAACTTTCCTGCTGCCATATTTTCTAATAATTAGTTGTTGTTTTTATATAAAGTGTGAACTAATTATTTATTACCCATTGCAGAAAGCATTCCTCCGTAAACATTGTTCAATGAAGACAAGTTGGTAGTCAATGATTTCATTTGCTCTTTTAATTTTAAATTGTTTTCAAGAACTTCTTCATTTATCTGCTCATTTCTAGCAGCGCTTTGAAGTTGCACTTTGTACAAACTGTTTAATGATTCCATTTGAGCAGCAGCTAATGACAATTCTTCGCTGTATTTTTTGGTAGAAGCCATAGAATCCGCCGTAGGCATAATGCTTTTTGCCGCACCTTCAAAATTTTTGATGCTGTTTCCTAAACTGACCATTAATTCACCATCGATTTTTGCATCTTTTAACATGGCGTCTAGTTTTTTAGACAACAAACCTTGAGCATCTTCAACAGGAACTTCTGCTACTTTAGCAACTTTTTTTCTAGCTTCACCATTTCCTAGTTCAGGATAAACCAATGTCCAATCTAAGTCATTTTCTACTGGTTCAAATGCAGAAAGAGCAAAAATTGCAGCTTCAACAACAAGACCAATTGTAAGCATTAAATTTCCGGTAATGATACCAAATTCAAGGTGCGTAATTTTAAATAAAGCGCCAATAATTACTACTGCTGCTCCCATTCCGTATGCAAAATTCATCTTTTGTTTACTAATTAATGCCATAATGTTTTTTTTATTAGGTTAAATTTTAATTTAATTGGGTTTTTTTATTTTTTCTTTTTGATTTTTTCTGTTGATTGGGTTCCCATATAATCTTGAACCGTTCTAAATCCAATGAAACTTCTTGCAGAATCTGCATATTCAAAAGTTCTTGTACTCACTTGAAGGAAATAAGCAACATCTTTCCAAGATCCCCCACGAACTACTTTACGTTTGTTGGAAGTATCGGTGTTATTTGGATTCATTGAAGACACATATTCATAAGCATTAGGGTCATAAGCAGATTCTGTCCATTCTGCTACATTTCCTGCCATATTGTATAGATTATAACCATTTGGCTCATAGGATTTTGCCTCAACAGTGTACAAAGCCTGATCGGCAGCATAGTCACCTCGCATAGGTTTGAAGTTGGCCAAGAAACATCCTCTATCATTTTTTGTATAAGGACCACCCCAAGGATAAGTCGCTGATTCTAAACCACCTCTAGCCGAATACTCCCATTCTGCTTCTGTTGGTAATCTAAAATTATTAGTTTGATCGTGACCTTTCTTTTTGGATTTAATCCAAGCATTTTTATTCAAAGTTCTCCAAGCACAAAAGGCTTTTGCTTGTTTCCAATTGACACCTACCACAGGATAATCACCATAGGCTTGATGCCAAAAATAATCGTTGTGCATTGGCTCATTATAAGAATAAGAGAAATCTTTGATCCAAACTGTGGTATCAGGATACACTTTTACTTGTTCCGTTTTGATAAAATCTTTTCTTTTACCCACTTTAGCTTTTGCCGCAGCCTGAATATCCATCCAAGAATATCTGAATTTCAATTTATCAACATCTATAGTTCTTAATCCATTATAGGATGCTTCAAGAGGCAAATACATGGAATCCATAACTTCTGTATAATATTCGTCAGGATATAACTTTGTGTCTTTGATCAGTTTGACTTTGTGATTGAGTTTACGTCCGGCATAAGGGTCGTCATCTGTACCAATACTATAATAGTTGTCGTACATATATTTGTCATAGGCAGTCATTTTAGCAGGATCTTGATCATTAAAAGCAAAATCTCCAATACTTCCTCCTTTTTTACCTTTACCATTTGTAGCACCTGGTTTGATGCCCGATTCATCAGCAAGAATTGCCAAACGAACTCGCATTGTGGAATCTTTTACCCATTCTACAAACTGACGGTATTCTCTATTAGTGATCTCCGTTTCGTCCATGTAGAAAGAACGAACGGTAACCGTTTTTGTAGTTGCATCTCCGACACTGGCAACATCTTCATCAGATTTTCCCATTATATAAGCTCCTCCTGGAACTAATGTCATTCCATAAGGTTTTTCAGGATGCCATTTTGCACCTTTAACGCCAATCAGCTCTCCTTTGTCGGATATTTTACTACATCCAATTAGTATTGTTAAAATTGCAGCAAACGCAATAAACTTCTTCATATTAATAGGGTTGATTATTCATTATTATTCAGTTTGTAAACCTATTTATTATTATTTAATAAAACAATATTTTAGAGTACTATTTATTACATAGGTCAAAACTAAAATTAAATTTTGTAATAAAAAAATTTATTATCGATAAAAGGCTAAAATTTACGATAAAAAACACAAATTATTGTTTTTTGTAATTGTAATCTTACTAATTTACTGAACTAGTTTTAAAACAACAAATTGATTTTATTCAACCGTTATTAGGTAAACTAATAGCTTATAAAATATTTTTTCGCTGTGCTTTCCACCATCGTTCGGGAATTTCTTGATTGCAAGCGCCCAAATATTCATCATAAGAGCAAGGTAATAACGAGCTTTTCTTTAACTTATTATTACCGGTTAAAATAAATGGTATTTCAATCCACCATCGATCGGTTTTATTACTTTTATAAAAAACCAACTCTTCCTCGAGTGGTATAATATATTTGATATAGTTTTCGCGGCTTCCAAAAGGGTACTCATTCGAACGATAATGATAACCCTCTATGAAATACCAAATTATTTGTGCAATTAAGATCGATTCTTGTTTCGTATTATTGTGATTAAAAATACCAAAAAGCGAAACTTTATCGCTAATTCCAGCATATCTCGACAATGCACAAATTTCTTTTCCGCTAAATCCGTTAGGAGAAAAAGCTGTAAAATTTCCAGAAGCCGAGGATTGTACCGATGTTAAATCCAAACTCACTAAATCGGCATCTCTAAAAACAGGTTCGGCAAGGGCTATAGTATTCGAAATTTCACCCAAACGATAGGCTTCGAAAAACAATTTGTCTATCAAATCTATTTCTTCTTGCGAATTATTATAGGTTTGATAGCCAACATTACTAAAATTAAAAAGATTGTTAGGTTCTTCGATAATTATTTTAGTCAAATAGGAATTAGACGAAACGGCATCACTTTCTTTTCCAAAATCGAATTTACTATCAATTGAAACTAAATTCACCATTTGTTCCAGTTCATCATAAGCTCTGTAAAGCGAATAAGTCAAATCCTGTGAGCCGCCAATAACAATAGGAATTATTTTTTTCTTGATTAAACCCGACACTACTTTTTTCAGCGCAAAATGAGTGTCAGAAATTGAATTTCCTTCCAGAATATTTCCTAAATCGGCAATCGAAGCATTCCAATTTCCAGGAAATAAACCATATAATTCTTGCCTGATATGTGCTAAATCTACTTCTTGGTTTTGATTAGCATTGCCTCTATTTTCTAAAACTCCAATAATAGCGATATTGATTTTATTCAAATCAGGAAATTCATCAGCAGTATGGAACACTACTTTACTTCCCAACTGTTGAGAGGAAAAACCCTTGATAGTTTCAAGAATTTCAGAATCGATAGGTCTAAGAAAATCAAATTCCATCTCTTATTTCTTTTTTGCAGCGGGTTTTTTGGCAACTGCTTTCTTTGCCGCTGGTTTTTTTGCAGCTGTAGTTTTCTTAGCGGCAACTTTTTTGGCTGGCGTTTTCTTGGCTATCATTTCTTGAACCTCTGCTAATGTCAATTTTGCAGCATCAATATCTTTGCTTAATTCAATTTTGATTTTCCCTTTCGTAATCACCGATCTTCCCCAACGTGCTTTTTCGACCAAAATTCCTTCGTCAATCCAATTGTGGAGTACTTTATCAATGTTTTTTTGAATCTTATCTTCAATCAATTCTACAATATCAGACTGTGATAATTTATCGAAATTATATTTTTTGCTTACGTTGATAAATATTCCGTCCCATTTAATAAAGGGTCCAAAACGACCAGTTCCTTTTTGAACCGCTTCCCCTTTATAAGTAGCAATTGGCGCATCGGCTTTTGCTTTTTCATCAATTAATTCTTTGGCTCTTTCTAGGGTTACATCCAATGGGTTTTCACCTTTTGGCAAAGAAACAAAAATGCTACCGTGACGCACATAAGGACCAAAACGACCATTACTAACCTCTACTTCTTCATCTTGATAGGTTCCTAAATTTTTAGGCAATAAAAACAAATCCAAAACTTCTTCTAAAGTGATGTTTCCAATGTTTTGGTCATTCATCAAACTAGCAAATTTCTTTTCTTCATCTTCTGCATCGCCAATTTGCGCCATTGGCCCAAATTTTCCCAAACGAACAGATACTGGTTTTCCGGTTTTTGGATCTGTTCCTAGAATTCTTTCGCCACTTTCTCTCTCCGCATTGGCTTCTACATCTTTCACTGTTGGGTGAAATTTATCGTAGAATTCTTGCATCATTTTTGTCCAAACAATATTTCCTTCGGCAATTTCATCAAAATCCTGCTCTACTTTTGCAGTGAAATTATAATCTAAAATATTTTCGAAATTTTTAACCAAGAAATCGGTGACGATTGTTCCAATATCTGTTGGAACTAATTTTCCTTTATCAGAGCCGGTGTTTTCTTTTAATATTTTATCTGAAACTTTACCCGATTGCAAAGTCAGTTGGGTGTAATTTCGCTCTTGACCATCCAAATTTCCTTTCTCCACATAATTTCTGTTGATAATGGTAGAGATTGTTGGCGCATAAGTCGAAGGTCGACCAATTCCTAGCTCCTCTAATTTTTTAACCAATGAAGCCTCTGTATATCTTGCAGCTGGGCGTGAATATCTTTCGGTTGCTGTGATATAACTATTTTGTAATTTCTCGTTGACTTTCATTGCAGGAAGCATCCCTTCTTGCTCTTCGTCATCGTCATCATTTCCTTCTAAATAAACTTTCAGGAATCCTTCAAAAAGCAAAACCTCACCCGAAGCGGTAAACATTTCACTATGATTATTGGCAGCAATTTTAACATTCGAGCGTTCTAATTCAGCATCACTCATTTGTGATGCCAAGGTTCTTTTCCAAATCAAATCATACAAACGAGCCTGATCTCTGTCAATGTTTACAGTATGTAGCGACATATCAGTTGGACGAATTGCTTCGTGTGCTTCTTGTGCTCCTTTACTTTTATTGACAAAAGTTCTGGGTTTCGAGAATTCCTTTCCGTAGGACTTGATGATTTCGGCTTGAGCTGCTTCCATCGCATCTTTCGACAAATTCACACTATCCGTTCTCATATAAGTAATGAGTCCCGCTTCGTACAAACGCTGTGCTAATTGCATCGTAATTCCTACCGGAAGATACAATTTCCTTGCGGCTTCTTGTTGTAATGTAGAAGTGGTAAACGGGCCAGTTGGCGATTTTTTGGTTGGTTTTGTTTCTAAATCCGAAACTTTATAAGTAGAGCCGATATTTTTTTTAAGAAAATCTTCTGCTTCTTTTTTGGTATTGACATTTTTTGGGAGTTTGGCTTTGAATGACTTACCAGATTCGTTTGTAAATTCCGCTACAATTGAATAGGATGCAACTGCATTAAAATTCTGAATTTCTCTTTCTCGCTCCACAATCAAACGAACAGAAACCGATTGCACACGACCAGCCGAAAGCCCTCCTTTGATTTTTCTCCACAAAACTGGCGATAATTCATACCCTACTAATCGGTCCAAAACCCTTCTGGCTTGTTGGGCATTGACCAAATTATAATCTATTTCTCGTGGATTGTCAATGGCTTTTAGAATAGCCGTTTTGGTAATTTCGTGAAAAACAATTCGTTTGGTTTTCTTCTTATCCAAATTTAATTCTTCAGATAAATGCCAAGAAATAGCTTCTCCCTCGCGATCCTCATCACTTGCTAACCATACCATATCGGCTTTTTTGGCTAAAGTTTTTAGTTTAGAAACCAATGCTTTTTTATCGGCCGAAACTTCGTATTTTGGTTTGAACCCATTTTCTACATCCACTCCAATTTCTTTGGATGGCAAGTCGGCAATGTGCCCATAACTTGACTCCACTTGATAGTCGCTTCCTAGAAATTTTTCGATTGTTTTTGCCTTTGCTGGTGACTCTACTATTACTAAATTCTTTGCCATAGTTATGTTTTTCTGGGACAAAAGTAGAAGTTTTTTTTAAATATCGGGATTTTGAATTCGTTTTTAAACTTCTTTAATGAACTTTTACTGAAAACTGATTAAATTTAAACTACTTAATTTCGTCCAAGTTGTCGTGGAAATCCATTTTCTTTTTATTTTCATATACAGAAAAATTACTCCAGTTTACTATTATTTTCAGTAAGCATAAGAAAATTTATTTTGCCTGACAAAGTTGGAAATAGCTACATTGTTCGACTGCGCTCTGCAGGATAAAAAAATGCCTAAAATAGTGTTAATTCTTAATCTGACATCTTGTCATATTTATTGAATTTCGCTTATCTTTGCACTTTTAAAATACAAATGGAAAAGATTATTGAAGAAAGCAAACAAGGCGAAAGTCTAGTTTTAGAAAATAAACCCGAGAACACAAAGAAACTCTTTATAGAAAGTTACGGCTGTGCGATGAATTTTTCGGACAGCGAAATCGTGGCTTCCATCCTATCGTCAAACGGATACAACACTACGCAAACCCTTGAAGAAGCCGATTTGGTTTTGGTAAATACTTGTTCCATTCGTGACAAAGCAGAGCAAACCATTCGCAAACGATTGGAAAAATACAATGCGGTGAAACGCACGAATCCGAAGATGAAAGTGGGTGTTTTGGGCTGTATGGCGGAACGATTGAAAAGTCAGTTTCTAGAAGAAGAAAAAATCGTTGACCTAGTTGTAGGTCCTGATGCGTATAAAGATTTACCAAATTTATTGGCAGAAGTCGAAGAAGGTCGTGATGCCATCAACGTGATTTTGTCGAAAGATGAAACTTACGGCGATATTTCTCCCGTTCGATTGAATTCGAATGGAGTTTCCGCTTTTGTTTCCATTACT
>JBBQSZ010000077.1:0-16780 GCA_038234745.1 Flavobacteriales bacterium
AATTAAAAAAAATATTTTTTCATTTATCGAACTCTCAGGAAGGTAGCCAAAAACAAGCTAAAGCAAGGTAAAACCTTGCTAAGTCCTGAAATCTAAAGAAAAATAAACGTTCCGTGATTTTTTATCGGACAACAATGATTATTAAATAAAAAAACGAATAATTTTTTCTTCATCGAAAAGTTTAATCCGGGTCATATAAGTCCAAGTAAAATAAAAGGAAGTAGTATAGAAAAGGAAAGGTTAGAGTATCTTAAAAGTTTGCAAATTGCAAATGTTTGGTTAAAGAACGCCATAACTATTATTGAGAAAAATGATCCAAACGCAATCATTATTATTGGCGCTGATCACGGTGGATTTGTTGGCTTTGATTATGCTTTAGAAGCTCAAAAAAAGGTGACTAATCCCTTGTTAATTCAGTCAATATTTGGAGCAAAATTAGCTATAAAATGGAATAATTCTCAACATTCAGAATATGATTCTAAATTAAAAACTTCCGTTAATTTATTTCGAATTGTTTTCTCTTTTTTGAGTGAAGATAAAACGTTATTGCAACATCTTCAGCCTGATGCAAGTTACAATTGCTATGATTCTACCGATTTTACAAAAGTGTACAAAGCAATTGATGAATACGGAAGTTCTGCTTCTTTGAATTAAAATACTTTTAATTAATTATTCCAAACTTCTATATATTTTTTGGCAATTTTGATATAGTGATGTTCATTCTCGATAAAAGTTCTTGCCCGTTTTCCAATAGCTATTATCTCTGTTGGATTTTCAATCAAAAAAGACAATTCAGACACTAAATAATCTACATCTGGCAACGCGTTGATGGCTACTTTTTCAAGTAAATTATAATGTTCAGTAAACTCCCTTTCTGCTCCTGTGAAAACTACTTTTCCTTTTGCCATAGCTTCTAGCGCATTGTAACCTTGGTCGTAACTATACACCTGATCTAGCAAAATATGCGCTTTGTTGTAAGCTTCGATATATTGGGTGTATGGAATACTTCTTGTCACAATAATTTCAACTTGTTTTGGGTATTTTTCTTTAATTATTTCTAATGCTTTTTCGAAATAAATGCTCCCTTTTTTTACTGAACTACTTTTATTAATTCCCAGAAAAATAAATATTTTATCTTCAATTTGTAAAGGCTCAAATTCTATTTTATTAGTGTTTATTGGATTCGGAATCAATTGCGATTTAAAATTCATGGCATCCATCGGAATTTTATAATCTAAATCGGATGTAATTATTGAAGTCACTTTGTCCGAAATAAAATCGAATGTTTTTCTATAATCAGGTTGCGCATATTTTAGCGTGTAATTGAAACTCTTTTCTAATTTTGGGTCTTCAAATAAAGGATTTAAGATAGAATATTTCAATTCTTTCTTTAAAAGATAATCAATAATTGGAGTTTCTTCTCCACAAACTAATAGATTTATTTTTTTATTTTGAGCAAAAAGTTTTTTCAATAAATATCTTGAAACAAAGGGGTATGTTTCTAAGGCATCGGAATTGATTAATTGTACAACATCATAATTTTTTAATTTTGGTAATAAAAAATAAAAACGAATTCCGTTTTCTAAATGGTGCAAATCTTTTTTAAAAATTTTAAAAAATACTTTATTTAGAAACCTTAGCAATGAAAATCGTTTCATAATTTTAGGAGCTATCGAAAAATCTACAGGAAATTCTTTAAAGTCGTCACCAGTTCCTATAATGTTAACTTCTTGATTTAAAGTAGTTAACCCTTCTTTTAATGAATTGTGCAGCCTACTGTATTCTCCAACTAAAAGTATTTTCATTTTTTTGATAGAAATATTTATATTTACGTAAATATATAAGAAAATGACAAATGTTTTTTCAGAAAATGATTTAGAAATATTAATTGCTACTCAAAATAGGAATACTCTTGATTTTCTAACTTTAATTTTTCCTTTCAAACATTTTTCCAATTTTAATATTCTGATAATTAATCAATCTAATGAGAATAGTTTAAAATCTGATTATGAAAAGGTTAGAGTAATTAATGTAGACGAAAAAGGCATTTCGAAAAGTAGAAATTTAGCTATTAAGAATGCCAACAAAAAGATTTGTTTAATTGCTGATGACGATGTTAGTTATTTTTCAGACTTTGACAAATATATTATTTCTTCTTTCAATCAAAATCCTGATGCTGCCATAATTACATTCAATCATCAACGAGAAGGGTTGAAGACAGCACAGCATAATTCAAAAATAATATATAGTCATTCCCAAAAAAGTATTGAAAACGTATGTTCTATTGAGATTGCCATGCAACTTGACTCTATCAAAGAAAATAATTTGTTTTTTGATGAAAAATTCGGATTAGGATCTCATTTTGAAACTGCAGAAGAATATTTATTTTTGCGAGATTCAATTAAATTGAATTTGAAGGCCTTGTTTTGTCCCTTAATTATTGTTTCTCATCCGTTATTATCCTCTGGAGAAAATCAAGGAAGTGACAAAATTTTATTTGCACGAGCCGCTTTATTCTTAAAAACAAAAGGTAAATTAGCTTACATTTGGCTTCTAAAATATGTGTTTTTTCTTGCCAGAAATAATTATATAAATTGGAATGAATGTTCCAAAAAATATAAAGTGGGAATGTTGGGGATTCAAAAATATAAAGAACTAGAAAATTTAAAGTAATGACAACTACTGTTGCTGATATTCAACTAATTGAAGTTCCTAAAGCGCACGACGTAAGAGGAAATCTTTCAGTTATTGAAGGAAATACGATCCCTTTCGAGATAAAAAGAGTGTACTATTTGTATGATATTCCTACTTCTAGTGTTCGTGGCGGTCACGCACACAAAAAACTGCAACAACTCATCGTCGCTTTAAGTGGCAGTTTTGATGTTGTATTAAAGGATGGGATTTCCGAAACAATTATTACACTCAACAAACCCAATTTTGGACTGTTAATTCCAACAGGAATTTGGAGAGAATTGCAAAATTTTTCGTCGGGTTCCGTTTGTTTGGTTTTGGCTTCAGCGGAGTTTGATGAGAAAGATTATATCAGAGATTTTGAAGAATTCGTATCATTTAAAAACGGAATTTCCAAATCCTAAGTTTGCCAATTTAGCTTTTAATCCAATAAGTGATTTTAGTATGAACCATGGGAAATGGAGTAGCATTCTTTTTTTAAGAGGTAAATGGTTTAAATCGATTTCACTATAAAATTTTAGAAAATTCAATTTGTCGTCGAGTAACTTTGATTTTATTGCCAAAGAAAATCGATTCAAATCCAGAAATTTTTTCAACTTAAGATTTGTTTTTTCTAATAAAGTATATTTAGAAAAATCGATATTTTCGATGCCTAATCTGTGATTTTTTGAAAGACTTTTTTCATCATAAACATATCTAGCCAAAACTTTCCAGCTAAATAAAATTGGGTAATTCAATCCAATTCTAATCCATAAATCAGTGTCTTCTCCGTTTTTTAAATGAATGTCAAAGTTTCCTGTTTCTTCAAAAACACTTTTATGGAAAACAGCACAGGAAGTACAAATTACAGTTTCTTTTAAACTCGCATCAAAATAATTAACAATCTCGCAATCGTTGGATTTTATAATGGAATACTGTGCAGGAATTACCTTTTTTGAAGTTTCCACTTCAATCGCTGCCGAAAATACTTTAAGATTAGAATAGCGATTGATATTTTTGAACATTTCCTGTAGAAAAGCGGGATACCAATAATCATCGGCATCAATAAAAGTAATGTAATTCGATTTTGCTTTTTCTATTCCAAAATTTCTAGCTGAGGAAACGCCTCCATTTTCTTTATAAAAATACTGAATTCTTTCGTCTTTAAATTCCAATACTTTTTTTTCGCTTTGGTCTGTCGAACCGTCGTTAATTATCAGCAATTCAAAATCCTTAAAAGTTTGATTTAGAATACTTTTTACAGTATTTTCAATAAAAGTCTCTTTGTTGAATAGTGGAATAATGACAGTGAAAAATGGCATTTCAATTTATTTTATAGTTTTTAATCTCGAGGATTTAACCCAAATTATTCTTTACTAATATAGCATAAATTCCCCAAACGATACAAATCAAATATAAATAACGAAGGATTGTTACTCGCTAAATTTTTTAGAAAAAGAAATCGAGTCGTTTTGTAAAATAAAACGAAAACAAAAATGAGTCTTAGGTTCTTGATTTTTGCAGCAATTTTAGAAAGTCGAACATAATTTGGTGGTAATAAATTGTGGTCTACAAGGTATTTTAAGCCCAAAATAGATTCATTTTCCTTTTTTATGGCGACTTCAAAATCATCCAATCCCAAGTGAAAAACTGGATTGTCAATGTGTTCTATTTTTACTTTTTCTTGCTTTAGATTATACGAAAACAAGGTGTCTTCGTGCCTTAAATTGGGAATTGTTTCATTAAAAGCAACCTTTTTGAATATGTTTTTGTGAATTAAAAAATTTAAAGTCAAGAAAGATAAATACGGGTTTTCTTTGCGTTTTTCAACTGTTAGAGCTTCTCTGTCATGACCATAAATCCAACGCAAAAGTTTGCTTTTTTTGGGTTTTTCTTTTTGGTATTTTATGCCACCATAAATCACTTTTTCCTCTTCATTTATATGAGAAATATAGCTTTTTATAAAGTTATTGTGAATGGGAATGGTGTCTGCATCCAGAAAAAGTAAGTTGTCAAATTGAGCAGTTTTAGAAAGAAGATTTCGAATAGCACTTCGGCCAATATTTTTTTCTAGTTTTTGATAGCTGCAATTTTCTAGGGTATTAACTTCTTGATTTTCAACTGTAAATTCGTTGGAACAATCATCAAAAACAAGGAGTTCAAAGCTAATTTTACATTCTATACATTGTTTTTGCAGTTCCAAGACTAGTGGAACTACATTATAATTATAAGTTGGAATGAGAACCGAAAGCATTAAACCGTTTTTTGAACGACTTCAAAAATTTGTGCGTCTTCACATTTCAAAGTTTTCGATGGGAATTTCATTAGCAAAGCATAATCGTGAGTCGCCATTATAACCGTTTTTCCTGTGGCATTAATTTTCTTCAAAACCTCAAGAACTTCAACACTTGTTTGCGGATCAAGGTTTCCAGTAGGTTCATCGGCAAGAATTATTTCAGGGTTGTTGAGCAATGCTCTTGCAATTGCCACACGTTGCTGCTCACCTCCAGAAAGTTGATGCGGCATACTTTCTGCATACGTTTTTACGCCAACACTTTCTAAAACTTCGTTAATTTTATTTTGAATATCGGTTTCATTTGTCCAACCGGTAGCTTTTAATACGAAATGCAAATTGTCTGTGACGTTGCGATCAGGCAATAATTGAAAATCTTGAAAAACAAATCCTATTTTTCTTCTTAAAAAGGGTATGTCATCATCTTTTAATGAAACCAAATCAAAATCCATAATTCTGCCCTCGCCTTCTGCCAGAGGTAAATCGGCATAAAGTGTTTTCATAAAACTACTTTTCCCAGTTCCTGTTTTTCCAATGATATAAATGAATTCACCGTGATCGACATCAAGATTTATGTTCGATAAAATGGTTTTTCCGCCTTGGACAATAGTAACATTTTTTAAAGACAATACAGGTAGTGACATAGTACAATTTGTTTTATTTGGTAAAAGTAAGGAATTAAATTTCAAAAAATTAATTCCAAATTTCAAATGCGAAAAATAAATTCGAAAATCTAATAATCATTTGTAAAACACTATTTTAAACGCTGTTGGTATAAGATGTTAAGAAAATGTTTATAATAAAACCCCAAACCGTTTCGTTATACTGAGCATAATAGGATACATTTGAATTATTAAAATTAAACAACAATGCGAATATTTTCTAAAGTTTTATTCTTCTTCATTTTTATTACATCGGGCATAATTACTGCCCAAAAATCAGCTATTTACACTCAGGATTCGAAAGATTTCGATAAAGCAATTGCATTATTTAATGACAATCAATATGCTTCGGCTCAGTTCATTTTTGAAAAAGTTAAGTCGGCTACAGCCAATGAAGAACTGAAATCCGATTGCTCGTATTATGTTGCAACTTGTGCCATTAGAACAAATCAACCTAATGGAGACGCACTGATGCAGCGTTTTGTGACTGATTATCCAACGAGCCGAAAACAAAATCAGGCTTTTATTGAAGTGGCTCATTATTATTTCAATCAAGGAAGTTATCCTCAAGCTTTGGAGTGGTTCGAAAAAGTAGACGAGAGTAATTTAAGTTACAGCGATCAGGATCAATATAACTTCCAGAAAGGCTATAGTTTTTTCAGTTCTAAGAATAAAAAGGAAGCGACAACCTATTTTAATAAAGTTGCCAATTCTACTGAATATGGTTCGCAAGCTAAATATTACCTTGGTTTTATGGCTTACGAAGGAAACGACTATAAACAAGCGAACAAATATTTCGACGAAGTTTCTGGCGAAGAAAAGTACAAGGAAAAATTGTCCTATTATCAAGCGGATATGAATTTCAAGTTGGGAAATTTCCAAAAGGCGATTGATTTAGGTTCAAAAGCAATGACGAAATCCAATGTCGTTGAGCAGTCAGAATTGAATAAAATCGTTGGCGAAAGCTATTTTAATTTAAAAAAATACGATCAATCTATTCCATATCTTGAATTGTATAAAGGCAAAAAAGGAAAATGGAATAACACTGATTTCTATCAATTGGGTTATGCTTATTATATGCAAAAAGAGTATGAAAAAGCCATTTCACAATTCAATAAAATTATTGGAGGTAAAGATTCTGTAGCTCAAAATGCCTATTATCACTTGGGTGAAAGCTATTTGGAATTAAATAAAAAACAACAAGCATTAAACGCTTTCAAAAATGCTTCCGAAATGGGATTTGATGCTGCCATTCAAGAAGATGCAAGTTTAAATTACGCCAAATTGAGTTATGAAATTGGAAATCCCTACCAAAGTACGCCCGATGTTTTGACTGCATTTATGAAAAAATATCCCAACAATGCTAACAAATCAGAGATTGAAAGATTGTTGATTGATTCCTATATTTCATCTAGAAATTATAAGGAAGCATTGGTTTTATTGGAGAAAAATAAATCGCCAGAAAATAAATTAGCGTATCAAAAAGTAACTTTTTATCGTGGATTAGAATTGTACACAGACCGAAAATATAAGGAAGCGGCGATGCTTTTTGATAAATCGTTAGAGGTTCAAAAAGAGGCGAAATTCACAGCTCGAGCCACATTTTGGAAAGGCGAAACCGAATATGTTTTGGAAGATTTTAAAAATGCAGTTTTGAGTTACAAACAATTCCTAGGTTTGGCTCAAGCGGCAGCAACTCCCGAATATAAAAACAGTAATTATAATTTGGCGTATTCTTACTTCAAACTAAAAGAATATGACCAAGCAGGAAATTATTTTCAAAACCAAATTGACAATGGGAAAGAGGATAAAGTGCGATTGAATGATTCCTACTTGCGCTTGGCGGATTGCCGATTTGTATCTTCAAAATATACAGCTGCAATCGAAGCGTATAATAAAGTAATTGAATTAAAAAGTGTTGATTCCGATTATGCTTATTTCCAAAAAGCTATATCTTACGGATTTGTGTCGAAAAATGACAGCAAAATTGAAGAACTCAATACCTTTTTGAAATTGTATCCAAAATCTGATTATCGTGATGATGCGCTTTTTGAACTTGGAAATACTTACACTGCAGTCAATAAGCAAGATCTTGCAATCAAAACCTATGACCGTTTGAATGCTGAATTTACAAAAGGATCTTTTACTTCGAAAGCTATTTTGCGACAAGGATTGATTTATTACAATTCTGATAAAGATGAGCAAGCCTTGACAAAATTCAAGAAAGTAGCTGCCGATTTTCCAAAAACACCCGAAGCACTCGAAGCTGTTTCTACAGCAAGATTAATTTATGTCGATAGCGGAAAAGTAGATGAATATGCCACTTGGGTTCGCACCTTGGATTTCGTTACGGTTACCGATGCCGAATTGGATAATGACACTTATGAAGGAGCCGAAAAACAATATTTGCAAAATAATATTAAGCAAGCTATTGCTGGATTAAGTGGTTATGTTGCTCAATTTCCAAAAGGAATTCACGCTTTGAAAGCTAACTTCTACTTGGCACAATCTTATTTTTCAGATGGACAAGAAAGCAAGTCGGTTCCAAATTATGAATATGTAATTGCACAAACTCGAAGTGAATTCACGGAACAATCCTTGAATAGATTGGCACAGATTTTCTTGAAAAATGATGATAAATCAAAAGTGCTTGCCGTTTTAACACGATTAGAAAATGAAGCCGATAGTGCACAAAACAAAACTTTTGCCCAATCTAATTTGATGAAATCGTATTATGACAGCAAAGATTATCCGAACTCGGTTGTTTATGCCGAGAAAGTTTTGACAAACCCAAAAACAGATACGAATGTAAAAAGTGATGCTCAGATTATCATTGCTCGAGCGGCTATTCAAACTGGGGATGAAGTAAAAGCGCGTTCGGCTTACGCCAAATTACAAACTATTGCCAAAGGAGAATTGGCTGCGGAAGCTTTGTATTACGAAGGGTATTTCAAAAATAAAGATGGAAAATTTGAAGATTCCAATTCAGTAGTTCAAAAATTAGCTAAGAATTATTCTAGTTATAAATATTTTGGAGCCAAAGGGTTAATCTTAATGTCTAAGAATTTTTATGGATTAAAAGATAGTTTTCAAGCAACTTATATTTTAGAAAGTGTCATCAAAAACTTCACCGATTATCCTGATGTTGTTACCGAAGCTCAAAAAGAATTAAACAATATTAAAAGCGAAGAAGCCAAAACAAACTCATCTATAACTAATTAAAATTGTCAGCGCGAGGAACTAAGCAATCGCAAAACGAAAGCAACTAATAAGATTTCTCCTTCGTCGAAATGACAAAACTGAATTAAAATAAAAAATATGAAAATCAATTTCAATAATATAATTGCCTTTACTTTGTTACTAATCTTCCAATTATCCTTTGCCCAAAAAAAGCAGGAAAATATTGGAACAGAAGTTGTAAATGTGGTAAAACCATACACTCCCACAATTTCTGATGCCACAAAAGTAAGCGAAAATCCAGTGCTCGATGACGCGGATAATTCCAAAAAGGAAGTCATCAAGTATTCCATTTTCTCATTTCCGGTAGCATCCACTTTTACACCAGCTAAGGGAAAAGCGGAAGGAGTAGAAAAAGAAAAACAAGCACATTTGTTTAATAACTACGCGACCGTGGGAGCAGGGAATAACGGCACTTTAAATGCAGAATTATTCGTGAATCAGGATTTGGGAACCAATGATTATGTAGGCGGAATGTTCCGTCATCTTTCTTCTCAAGGTAGAATTAAAGATGTCGAATTGGACGATGCTTTTTATGACACTTCCCTTGATTTGACTTATGGAATTCGGCAAAAAGATTTGACGTGGAATTTGGATTTGGGTTATCAAAATCAAATCTATAATTGGTATGGACTCCCAACTGATTTTGGATCCACATTAACTCCAAATAATAGAATGAGTTTGATCGATGGAATCAATCCTCAGCATGCGTATAACAACCTTTATGTAGGAAGTAAAATAGATGTAAGCGAAGGTATTTTAAAAGATGCAAGTGTTAAATTCAATCATTTCGCAGACAATTTCGGTTCGTCGGAAAACAGGTTTTATATAAAGCCAACTTTGCAATTTGATGTGAATGAAACGTCAATTAAAACGAATATAATTGTCGATTATTTGAGTGGAAGATTCGAGAAAGATTACGCAGACATCAGCGCGATAAAATATGGTTTTGCCAATTTTGGAATTGCTCCAAGTTTCGTCATGAATCAAGACGATTGGACTTTGAAAATTGGAGTTGGATTGTTCTATAGTAAGGATTTAGAAAATACCAAAAACAAATTTTTAATTTATCCGCAGCTAAATGCTTCTTATAAAGTCGTGGACGATTTAATGATTTTCTATGCTGGCGCCGAAGGAAATTTAGAACAAAACACCTATTCGGATTTTGTGAATATAAATTCTTTTTTGTCTCCAACATTAAATGTGTCTCCAACCGACAAACAATATGATATTTTTGCAGGTTTGAAAGGGAAATTAGCAAATAATGTGAGTTATAATCTTCGCGCTTCTTATGTGAACGAGAGGGATAAAGCCTTGTTCAAAAGCAACGATTTCAACGAAAACAATACTAACAAAAATTATGCTTTTGGAAATTCGATGCAAGTGGTTTATGATGATACCAAAACAGTGAGTTTTTATGGCGAATTAAAAGCGGACATTTCTAATGATGTGACCTTTGGCATTGATGGAACATTTAGCAGTTACACTAATAAATTTCAAGAGGAAGCGTGGAATTTGCCTGCTTTAAAGTTAAATGCTAAAGTTGATTTTAACATTACTGAACAATGGTATGCCGGTGCAAACGTTTTTTATGTAGGAGAACGAAAAGATCAAAAATTAAATACAGATATTCTTTATATTATTACTCCAAATCCAATTACTTTAGCTAGTTATTTTGATGTAAATGCACACGTTGGTTACAAATATAACGCGCAACTAACCGCTTTTTTAAAGCTGAATAATATTGCCAATCAAAACTATCAAAAATGGTTGAATTATCCAGTTCAAGGATTTCAAGTGGTTTTAGGAGCAAATTATAAATTTGATTTTTAATTTTTTTAACCACGAGGTGCACAAAGAAGTCATAAGGTTCGCAATGTTTTTGTTTTCTTAAAAATAAAAATCTGTGAGAATCTGTGAGAATCAGTTAAATCCGTGTTATCTGTGGCCCAATTATTATGACTTTCAAACAAAAAACACACCAACATTACCAACAGCTTGTTCAGGACAGAGAAGATGCTTTTCGAGATATGATTGCGGCTTTAACCGAAGATTCAAAGAACGATGCCAAAGGTTCTGCCGGTGATAAACACGAAACAGCTTTGTCAATGATGCACATTGAACAAGAAAAACTCAATCATAAATTGAAAGAAGTACTAGCTCAAAAAGGCATTTTAGACAAAATTGATGCAGAAGTCATTGCCAAAACGATAATTGTGGGAAGTTTGGTCAAAGCCAATGGAATTTATCTTTATGTAAGCGCCGCGCTTCCAAAAATTGCAATTGATGGAATTAATGTAATTGCCCTTTCTCCACAATCTCCTTTAGGTTCTCATTTAATGGGAAACAAAGTTGGTTTTAATTTTGAGATTAATGGGACAAAGTATTTAATAGAAGAAATCCAATAGCTTAATTTTTTCTTAAACGATTGCTTTTAATCTCGAAATTAACAAAAAGAACAAAATCTGTTTTTTTTGTGAGATTCTAAGGTGGTTATGTATCTGAAATCCATTAAAAAACTCCATTCCCTAAAAAAACTTTTCGTAAATTCGCCACCTTAAAAGTTTGACTTTAAAACCAAATGAAATTATGAGCAAAATTATGACAGTCGACATTTTGTCGAGTATTAAAGGAGCACAACCTTCGGAGAGCGTGAACCAATTATTTGAGGTAATTAAAAATGCAGTTACTTCAAATAGTAATCCCTTAAATAATGTCAATCATAATTGTGTCTCATTAAATGATTTAAGAGAAGATGTTGTGATAGAGAGTTCGGCTATTGAGAAACAAATAATTTTGGAAAACTTCCCGAACAGTAAAAATGGATTTTTAGTAGTTGCTAAAGTTATAGAAGGATAAAATGGAATCTCAAATAAAAAAAATACACCAACAATTGGTGTCAAAAGAAATAACTTGTACCGCTTTGGTAACGGAAAAATTATACTTACTTAACCTAAACACCTACAATTCTGTAAATTCAGTTTTAGAGACTTTGTCTTTAGAATTGGCAGCAAAAGTAGATGCTAAAATTGCAAACGGAGAAAAAATAGGATTGTTAGAAGGTATTCCTTTCGGGATTAAAGATGTGTATATGGTGCAAGGAACCTACACAACAGCAAGTTCTGATTTATTGAAAAATTATAAATCGCCATACACGGCAACTGCGATTCAGAAATTATTGGATGCAGGTGCAATTCCTTTGGTAAAAGAAAACTGCGATAGTTTTGGTCACGGTTCTTCAAGTGAAAACACCATTTTTGGTGCTGTGAAAAATGCAGTTAATCCAGAATTAGTAGCTGGTGGTTCCAGCGGAGGTTCTGCTGTGAATGTAGCAAAAGACTATACGGTTTTTTCTATTGGTGGAGATACAGGAGGTTCGATTCGTCAACCGGCGGGTTATAATAATATTTACGGATTTAAACCCACTTACGGAAGAGTTTCAAGATTTGGATTAATGGCTTATGCTTCTTCTACGGATTGCGTGGGACCATTGGCAAAATCAATTGAAGATATCCGAATAGTGTTGAATGTTATGAGCGGAAAAGATCCAAAAGATCAAACTTCAATCGTTTCAATTGAAATTAGCGAAGAAGCAATTGCAAATTCAACGGTAAAAACAATTGGATATTTTAAAAACTTTATCGAAAGCGACGCGATAGACGCTCAAGTAAAAGCAGACTTTTTAGCGGTAATCGAAAAAATAAAAGCCAAAGGAATTGAAGTAAAAGAGTTGGATTTTTTTAAATCTGATATTTTAGTTTCTACTTATTATACGTTGGCAATGGCAGAAACAGCTTCGAATTTATCTCGTCTCGACGGGACAAATTATGGTAACCGAATTGAAGCAGAAAATCTAATCGAAACCTACGCTGTTACTCGTTCTGAAAATTTTTCGGAAGAAACAAAACGTAGAATTGTTGGTGGAAATCAAGTGTTGTCTCAAGGATTTTCGGATGCTATCTATTTGAAAGGATTGGCAGTAAGAGATCAGATTTCAGAAAATTTTACTAAAGATTTTCAAGAAGTCGATATTATATTATCACCAGTTACACCAAGTACGCCGCCAAAAATTGGAGATAGTCTTAAAGATCCTTTGGCGATGTATTTATCAGATGCGTATACCGTTGGTTTTAGTTTGGGTCAATTACCAACTTTAACCGTGCCACAAGGAACAAGCACAGGACTGCAACTATCAGCAGCAAAAAATAATGATGAGTTAGTTTTACAATTTGCTAACTTCTTAAAAGATACACTATAATGGAATTGGAGCAATTAACTGCGGCATTAAAAGCCCACGATTTAGAGTTGATCATCGGAATCGAAACTCACGTTCGATTGAATACCAAAACCAAGTTGTTTTGTTCTTGTCCCAATCAAGAAATTGAAACACCTAATCAAAATATATGTTCGGTTTGTACGGGACAAATGGGGATTTTGCCTGCCTTGAATAAAGAGGCAATTACCAAAGCTATTTACTTTGGAAAAGCAGTCGATTCGTCTTTTAGTAATGAGATTATTTCTTGGGATAGAAAGCATTACGAATATCCGGATAATCCAAAAAACATACAAATTACCCAATTTCACAATCCGATAATTCCTGACGGACACGTTTCTTGTTACCGTAATGATGGAACTCAGTTTACCGTAAATCTTACTCAGGTTCATATCGAGGAAGATGCAGCAAAATTGGTACACGAAAAGAAAATTTCGTTAGTCGATTTTAATAAAGCAGGTGTTCCGTTAATCGAAATTGTTACCGAACCTTGTATAAGAAATATCGAAGATGCGTCAACTTATGCGCAATACATTCAACGTATTGTTCAAAACCTTGGAATCTCTGAAGCGAATTTGGAAAAAGGAGAATTCAAGTCGGATGTTTCGGTGTCTTTGCGTAAAAAACACAGTTATGATTTGAATCCAAGAACAGAAATCAAAAACTTGAATTCATTTAAGTTTATGGTGGAAGCGTTGAAGGAAGAAGTAGAAAAACAATTCAACTATTTTGTAGAAAACAAAGCGTTTAGACCCGATCAAACCACGGTTTTATGGGATGCCGATTTGAAGCAAACCAAAGTAATGCGTAAAAAGGAATTCGAAGCGGATTATCGTTTTATTTCGGAGCCCGATTTGCCTTTTGTAAATATCAAAAAGGAAATTGAAGCGATAAAAGTCGACACAAGTGCGTTGCCTTATGCGGTAGAATCGATTTTGATAAACGGTGGAGTTTTGCCGCAAGATGCTAAATTCTTTACCGCGGATAAATTGCGTTCGCAAATCTTTGTTGAAATCAATAGCGAAATCAAAGACCCTTCGTTTGTGGCTAAAACTTTGGCAAACAATATAAAGGCCGAAGATTATGCAGATATTCATAGTGTGGTACAATTAACCGATATTTTTAAATTATTTAAAGCGGAGAAAATCACGGCAGTTTTAGTTCAAAATGCAATTACAGGCTATTTAAAAGACAGAACTTTTGACTATAACAAATACTTTGAAGAAAACACCATTTCAGAAGATAGAATCAACGAAGTAATTTCGAAAGTACTTTCAGAAAATGAAGCTGTGGCTAATGATATCAAAGCGGGAAATGAAGGGAAAGCTGGTATTTTAGTGGGTAAAGTTTTAGGAGTAGTTGGCAAAGGTGCTGATGGAAAAGTAATTCGTAAAATTATTTTGGAGCAATTGGGTGCGGCTGCTGTTTTAGAAAAAACAGAAACAGCTGAAAATGTTGCCAAAGAAACTATAGTAGAAAACAAAGAAATTCTAGAAGAAACGCTTCCTGAAATTCCAATTATAATAAAAGATGCCTACAGAACACATAAAATATCACAATTATCAGAAGAAAGCATCAATGAAGAGGTGTTGTTGTCGGGATGGATTGCGAGTGTTCGTGACCACGGTGAGTTGATGTTTATCGATTTACGTGATTCGAGTTATGAGATTTTTCAAGTCAATATTAGTAGAGAAACTTTTCCGAATATTGATGAATTGGTCAAATTGAAACCAGAATCGGTAATTGCTGTAAAAGGAATTGTGGTGGGTCGTAACGAGGATGATTTCAATGCGGGTTTACGAACTGGAAAAATCGAATTAAAAACATCGGAATTAGAGGTTTTAAATTTGTCTAAAACATTGCCTTTCGAAATCAAGAGAGCGGCGAAAACAAATGAAGCCTTGCGTTTTCAATACAAGTTTTTAGATCATAGAAACGAGGAAGTACGAAGAGCTATTGTAAACCGTCATAAAGTAATTAAATTATTGCGTGACATTCTTGACGAAGAAGAATTCTTAGAAATAGAAACGCCAATTTTAAGTGCTGGAACGGATGAAGGAGCGCGTGAATTTATTGTTCCTACGCGTAAAGGTTCTGGTTTGTTTTATACGCTACCACAAGCGCCACAGCAGTTCAAACAAATGTTGATGGTGAGTGGTTATGAAAAATATTTCCAAATTGCACGTTGTTTTAGAGATGAAGATTCTCGTGGAGATCGTCAGCCTGAATTTACCCAATTAGATTTAGAAATGGCCTACGCCAGTATGCAGCAAATTATTGATTTAAACACCAAAATGTTTAATGAAGTAGTGAAAAAAATATATGGCAACAAATGGATTTTACGTCCATTTGAAGTGATTACCTATAAAGATGCTATGGATTTCTATGGTTGCGACCGACCAGATTTACGTTATGGTTTGAAAATGCAAGACATTACCGAAATTGTAAAAGAAACGACCTTCCAAGTTTTTTCTAAACCAATTGAAGACGGTGGAATTGTAAAATGCATCAAAGTTTCGGCAGCAGAGCAAGGAAACAAGCGTATGTCTAAAGGTCAAATCGAAAACCTAACCGCCATTGCACAACAAAATGGTTTGGGTGGATTGGCTTATATTATCGTTAATGAAGACGAATTACAATCGCCAATTATTAAGTTTTTAGGAGAAGAAATTGCAGCAGGAATCATCAAAGCGACTAATGCACAAGTGGGTGATATCGTGTTCTTCTCTGCGGCAGATTATGCTACGGCAAACAAAGCTTTGGATGCCGTTCGCCAAGAAATGGGAAGAATATTAAACTTGATTAATCCGAAGGAATTACGTCCGGCTTGGGTAGTTGATTTTCCAATGTTTGAAAGAACAGATGAAGGACGATGGACGTTTACGCACAATCCGTTTTCGATGCCGGCTATTTATGATTTGCAAAAACATATGGAAGGAGATGATGAAAAAATTGGAACGATCATCGCACAACAATACGACATTATCTTGAACGGTTATGAAATTGGTGGAGGTTCAGTTCGTGCACATAAATCGGAAATTCTGGAAGCAACGTATAGAAATATGGGTTACAACAAAGAAGAAATGATGAAAAGTGTAGGAACAATGTACAAAGCTTTCCAATACGGAGCACCACCACACGGAGGAATCGCTTGGGGAATTGACCGTTTAATGATGATTTTAGAGAAAAAAGTATCGATTAGAGAAGTTATGGCTTTTCCAAAAACTGGTTCTAGCGAAGATTTATTATTCGGAGCACCATCGATTTTATCTGATAAAAAGGTAGAAGAAATGAATGTTAGGATTATGAGGAAATAAGATTTCAATTTTAATGGCGTTATTAAGTTCAGTGAGAAATTGAAAAAAACAAAATAATTATAACTAGCAAATTCCCAAAACAGCATTTTAAAAATGTAAGTTTTGGGAATTTTGTTTTAATTTATTGAAATTTTGATAATTATTATACTACTTTTATTAACAAATAAAATGATTTTAAATGAAGAAAATCATTGTTGTCCGATAAAAAATCACGGAACGTTTATTTTTCTTTAGATTTCAGGACTTAGCAAGGTTTTACCTTGCTTTAGCTTGTTTTTGGCTACCTTCCTGAGAGTTCGATAAATGAAAAAATATTTTTTTTAATTTC
>JBBQSZ010000078.1:0-16293 GCA_038234745.1 Flavobacteriales bacterium
GCAATCCTTGGGTGAAAATAATTTAAGTCTTTGGGATGAAGATGATCAGTTTTATTACGATATGCTTCATAAAAATAATGGCGATGCCGAACTGCTGAAAATTCGCTCGATGGTAGGTTTGATTCCATTATTTGCAGTTGAGGTTTTAACACCTGATTTGCTCGAAAAATTACCATTATTCAAACGTCGCGTAGAATGGGTTTTAAAAAATCGCCCAGATTTGGCTGGTTTAGTTTCTAGTTGGGATACTCCAGGAAAAGGAGAAACTCGTTTGCTATCCACACTTAGAGGACATCGAATGAAAATGATTCTAAAGCGCATGTTTGACGAAGAAGAATTTTTATCTGATTTTGGTATTCGTTCTTTGTCTAAATACCACAAAAATAACCCCTATATTTTCAAACACGATGGTGGAACTATACAAGTCGATTACACGCCAGCAGAAGCCACTGGTGATATGTTTGGGGGGAATTCTAACTGGAGAGGTCCTATTTGGTTTCCTATGAATTATTTGATTTTAGACTCCTTAGAAAAATTTCATAGCTATTATGGAAAAGAATTTAAAGTAGATTTCCCGACTGGATCAGAAAATGAGATGAATTTAAGAGAAGCTGCAGATGGAGTTGCGAAAAGACTTCTGGCACTATTTCTTCCCGATTCTAATAGTGAAATTCCAATGTATGGCGAGTATGAAAAATTCCAAAAAGATCCATCATTCAATAAAAACAATCTATTTTTTGAATATTTTGATGGAGATACTGGCAAAGGTTTGGGTGCCAATCATCAAACGGGTTGGACAGGACTTATCGCTGAAATTATAAGACATTTGCACGAGGAAGAATAAGACATATATTTTTAAAGTAAAAGCTCTTTTAAAACGTACAATTTTAAAAGAGCTTTTTTAGTTTCATGTAGTCGTAGAATAATACTTTTTTCTAAACCAAAAAGCTACGTTTACCAATGCTATTAATGCTGGGACTTCTACTAATGGGCCAATAACTCCAGCAAAAGCCTGACCACTATTGATACCAAAAACACCTATGGCGACAGCAATCGCCAATTCGAAATTGTTTCCTGTCGCAGTAAAAGCAATGGCTGTAGCTTTCGAATAATCGGCTCCAAAATATTTTCCAATAAAGAAACTAATGATGAACATTATAGCGAAATAAATAACCAATGGCAACGCAATTCGCAAGACATCAAACGGAATTTGAACGATTAATTCCCCTTTTAGACTGAACATTAAAATAATAGTAAACAATAAAGATATCAATGTTATAGGTGAAATAAAAGGAACGTATTTATTCTCAAACCATTCTGAACCTTTTAGTGCAATCAAGGCATAACGGCTGATGATTCCCAATGCAAATGGAATTCCTAAATAGATTCCCACACTTTCGGCAATTTGACCAATGCTAATGTTGACTTCAAAACCGGTATAACCAAAATAGGGTGGAAGTATGGTGATGAAAACATAAGCATAAACACTGTACAACAACACTTGAAAAATACTGTTCAAGGCTATTAATCCTGCTGCATATTCTCTGTTTCCATCGGCTAAATCATTCCAAACTACCACCATTGCAATGCAACGTGCCAAGCCAATCAGGATGACTCCAATCATATATTCTGGATAGCCATTTAGAAATAATAAGGCTAAGGAAAACATCAAAATAGGACCTATAATCCAATTCAAAATTAAGGAAGCTCCCAGTACTTTTGTGTTTTTGAAAACTTCTCCCATTCGCTCGTATTTCACTTTAGCCAATGGTGGATACATCATTAGTATTAAACCAATAGCTAGCGGAATATTCGTTGTCCCACTAGAAAAAGAATTGATAAAATTTCCGCTTGAGGGAATGAAATAGCCAATTAATACTCCGATTGCCATTGCTAAGAAAATCCAAAGCGTAAGATAACTGTCGAGAAAACTTAATTTCTTTCTTTCGATTGCTGGTGCACAATTATTTGCTGACATAATTAAAGTTTGATTTGTGCACAAACATAAAACATTTCAGTAGCAATCTGAATGCTTCTTTCCTCATATTTCTCTGCTTGTTGAGGCGTGTTGTCAAATGCTTTTGGGTCTTCAAAAGTAATTGGAATTCTTTTTTCAGCACCTGCAATAAACGGACAACCTTGATCGGCAGAAGAACAGGTTAGAATCGCAGCAAATTCAGATTGAGGATTGAAACTATCATCAAAAGTTTTAGAAAAACCAATAACGGGATGTGCATTTTCATTGTATTTTATGGCATAAACAGGATTGTTCCCTTCGGCAATGGTTTTGATTTGAAATCCTTGTTTTGACAAAGTTTTAGCTGCCATAGGAAACATAGCTGTGGCTTCAGTACCTCCGGAGTAACAAAAAACATTCTTAATGCCATAATAAGCTGCAGCAGTTTGCGCCCAAACCTGTGATAAATGACTTCTTCTGGAATTGTGTGTACAAATCAGATTGAGTCTAATTTCTTGTTGGCTTATTGCTTTTTCTTGAATAAAATTGACAAGTGGTTGCAAAACGATTTTGCGTTCTTCGGATATACTTTCAAATTTTAATGCAGCAATTACATTTTCAATTTCTGGAAATAGGATAGTTTTGTTAGATGACATTTATATTAATTTAAAAATTTATAATTTAACAACAGCTTCCACCTGGAGTACAGCAACTGGATTCGTCTTTCATATCAGACAATCTTACTTTTGGTTTTTCGGATGGAACTCCACATTGGTCTAGAGCTAAACAAGCTGTTTTTTTGTTAAGCAAAACAAAATCGTTTCCGTTGAAATCCAAATCATATTTTCCAATGGTTACGGATTGATATTCAACTTCAATTTCAAAATCTTGAATACCCAAAACTTTTTCAGACAATTCGATGATGTTCAATAATTTTTGAGGTTTCAATCGGTGTTCAAAATCGTTAGCATCCCACAATTGGAAGTTAACTACTGTTTCTTTGCGTACAATTCCACCACAATCAATGAAGTTTTTGGTAATCAAACCCACTTCGGTTACGTGAAAATGTTCTGGAACCGAAGTTCCATCGGTCAAGATGAAGTTGACTGCATCAATCGACTTCAAAATGTTTTTTACTTCTGATATTTTCATTTTGATATATTTAAATTAACAACATTGGTTTTTTGTTTTTTCTATGTAATTGGAAATTTCTTGAAAAAATCCTTTGATTTTATTGAATCCTACTTCATCAATACAGTAGCAACTTGAAATTCCTTCAAAGTTCCCTTTGATTAAACCTGCGTTTTTTAGTTCCTTCAAATGTTGAGAAATCGTAGGCTGTGCCAAAGGCAATTCATTGACAATATCGCCACAAATACAAGAATCCACTTTGAGTAAATATTCAATTATGGCAATTCGAGCGGGATGGCCTAAGGCTTTGGCAAGAATGGCTAGTTCGTTTTGTTTTTCAGAAAAACTGTCTGTTTTGGAAGCTCCCATCGTTATATTTTTATATTGCAATATTACGATATAATTTTTATTGTACAATTTTAAATGATAAAATAATTTCAAAACATAATTAGTGATAATTTGTCTGATGATGTTTTGTGTTAAAATAAGAATCACTAATGAAAATAGTCTGTTTGCAAGACTAACTTATAAAAACTAAATTTGCAGCCTTGATTAAAAGAAACGTTTCTTTTACTTAGTAGTTTTCGCCTTAATTTATAAATTTTTAATTGAGGCTATAATCCCAAACTATTTTTCTAAAAACATTTCGATACTATTTCGGCTTATGAAGTTGTATCATTAAATTATTTATATGAATAAAGTATTTAACTTATTTGATTTAACTCAGAAAGTCAATTATAAAACCGAAATTTTAGCTGGATTAACCGTGGCGATGACTATGATTCCAGAATCGCTTTCGTTTGCTATTTTAGCGGGTTTCCCTCCTTTAATGGGACTTTACGGTGCCTTTATTATGGGAATTGTAACCGCCATTTTTGGTGGTCGTCCGGGATTAATTTCGGGTGGAGCAGGAGCAACAGTAATTGTTTTAATTGCTTTGATGAAATCGCACGGGATTGAATTTGTATTTGGAGCGATTGCTTTGGCAGGTGTGATTCAGATTTTAGTGGGTGTTTTTAAGCTAGGAAAATTTATTAGGTTAGTGCCACAACCCGTTATGTTTGGTTTTGTCAACGGATTGGCAATTATCATTTTTATGTCGCAATTGGAGCAATTCAAAACCATCATAAACGGACAAGCCGAATGGATGACTGGAACTCCATTTTTGATTATGGCTGGTTTGGTAGCGCTTACCATTGCTATTGTTGTCTTGCTTCCTAAAATTACAAAAGCAATTCCTGCTTCATTAGTTGCGATAATGATTGTTTTTGCTGTGGTTTTGATTTTTAATATCGATACCAAACAAGTCGAAGATATTGCAGCAGTAAGTGGAAGTTTGCCTCCATTTCATATTCCTAATTTTCCTTTAACTGTAGAAAATCTTCAAATAATTCTTCCTTATGGTTTGATAATGGCAGCAGTAGGTTTGACCGAAGGCTTGCTAACTTTGAATTTGGTGGATGAAATTACGGCAACAAAAGGCAATAGTAATAGAGAATGTTTGGCTCAGGGAAGTGCAAATATTCTGAATGGTTTTTTCTTTGGAATGGGTGGTTGTCCAATGATTGCTCAAACTTTAGTGAATCTTTCGGCAGGTTCAAGAGCGAGACTTTCGGGAATTGTAGCTTCATTAACAATATTAGCCATTATTTTGGTTGGTGCTCCTGTAATTGGAAAATTGCCAATGGCAGCTTTGACTGGAGTGATGATTATGGTAGCGATAGGCACTTTTGAATGGACAAGTTTGCGCATTTTCAAACGAATGCCAACCACTGATATTGTTGTGATGTTGGTGGTTATGGTGATTACTGTTTTACTTCATAATTTGGCTTTGGCGGTTTTGATTGGTGTGATTATTTCGGCTTTGGTTTTTGCTTGGGACAATGCCAAACGCATTCGTGCTCGAAAATATACGGATGAAAATGGAATAAAACATTACGAGATTTTCGGTCCATTATTCTTTGGTTCTGTAACCGCTTTTGCCGAAAAATTTGAAGTTTCTACCGATCCAAACGAAGTGATTATTGACTTCAAAGAAAGTCGAATCGCTGATATGTCGGCTATTGAAGCTTTAAATGCGATAACTCATCGCTATCACAAAGAAGGCAAAATTGTTCATTTGCGACATTTAAGCCAAGATTGCATTGCATTATTAAAAAATGCCGAAGCGATTATCGATGTGAACATTATGGAAGATCCACTTTATATGATTGTGGATAAAGGTTAAATCTTTTCTAAATGAATTTGAAGTAGATATTGATGTAATACAATCCTGTAACTATAAATGTTATTCCTGCCAAAATACGCATAAACTTTTCGATTTTGGTTATGGCTTTGAAATAGATTCCCAGTTTTTCCATACTAAAAGCGATCACAAAAGCGAAGAAAACAACAGGTAATCCGGTTCCGACAGAAAACAGTATTGGCATTGTCAAACCAAATTTTACAGTCATCGGAATTAGCATTCCGAAAAATAATGCGCCACTATATGGACAAAAGGCTAAGGCAAATAAGGCTCCTAAAAAAAACGCACCTAACAAACCTTTTGTCTTGAATTTATCCGAAAGGGTTTCCATCCAATTTCCACCTTTAATAAAATTGAGTTTGATGATATCCAGCATTATCAAACCTAAAATAACGAGTACAAATCCAATATATTTTTCGCCATTTCCTTGGAAAAGTTTCGCTGTTTGGAATTTGCTGGCACCAAAATAAATACTAGTACCAATAATTGTGTAAGAAAACATTCTTCCTAAAGTGTACAGCAAACCACTCCATACAACCCTTTTTCGGCTGTTGATAGTTTTGGCAATGAAAGCCGTTGCTGTGATATTGGTTGCCAACGGACAAGGTGCAATGGCTGTCAGCAATCCCAAAGCCAAAGCTGCCAATAAAGGAATTTCACTGTTTTGTGCTAAATCATTTAACCATTCCATATTTAGGATTTTAAGAAAGCATCCATATTTTTATTGAATTCCTTGATGAATTTATCTTGGTCTCCGGCATTCATAAAAGCCATTTCGGTTAAATTCTTACTCTTTTTGGTTTTGCTATTGTACAGAAATAAAGAGCTGCCATAAGCTTCAAATTGCGTGCACATTTTTTCATTCTTTTTGTCATCGGCATTGACCAATGAAAACGGAATTGTAGTGTATTTTTTCAAAGCAATTCTAGTTAATTCTTCGATTTTGTTGCAAGTCATACAGCGATGTTCTGAATGAAATTGAATAACTTGAACTGTTGAAGTTGCTTTGGACTGTGCGTTTCCTTCATTGGAAACAAATAGCAACATTAGCGTTGCAAAAATGGGTAGTAGAATAAAATTTTTCATTTTTTTTTGTATTTATTGTTCTCAAATAGAGTTTAAAACTTTGTACTTTAGTGCATTTCGCTTTAGCTTTTAAAAATTTTCACACCGCAAATTCGCAAATTTAAATTATTCAGTATTGGAATAATTTGTGAATTTGCGGTCAATGTCCATAATTCAGCTTTGCAGACTTTCAGTCTGCCAAACCAAATCTATGGACTTTAAGCCCATAGTAGTTTATTTATAAAATTACATTGAAAAAATAACCAGATACAATCATAAAGAAACCTATAGTTCCAAAGTAAATGGCGATTAATTTCCAGTTCATTACTTTTTTTAAGAGCATTGCTTCGGGTAAGGATAAACCAACCACTCCCATCATAAAAGCAATGGCGGTTCCCAGCGGAACCCCTTTGGTAACTAAGACTTGAATCACCGGAATTACTCCTGCAGCGTTGCTATACATTGGCATTCCCATAATAACAGACAAAGGCACAGCCAAAGGATTTTCTTTGCTGATGTAGGCTTCAAAAAATCCTGTTGGGATAAAACCGTGCATCAAGCCGCCAATGGCAATACCAATGATAATATAGGGTGCAACTCCTTTGACAATAGAGAAAGCCTCTTTTATAATTTCTGGCATTCGTTGACTTAAGGTCAGTTTTTCTTCTTCAAGTTCTTCTTCCGTTTCGGAATTGTTGATTATGGTTTGAACCCAAGGCGAAAGGTGTTTTTCCAATTTTAATTTTCCCAAAGTGAAACCACCCAAAATACCTAAAACGATTCCTGTTACTACATAAATGGCGGTAATTTTGAATCCAAAAGCACCTAAAAAAATTGCAATTGCCACTTCATTAACTAATGGAGCGGTAATGAGATAGGTAAAAGTGATTCCAAGTGGAATTCCTCCTTTGACAAACCCGATGAATAAAGGAACCGATGAGCAAGAACAAAACGGTGTGATGACTCCAAAAGTGGAGGCAAAAAGATATTCCAAACCAAATAGTTTGTTGCGACTCAAAAAATTACGCACTTTTTCAACTGGAAAATAGGAATTGACAATTCCCATAGCAATTGTGATTAGAAAAAGTAGTAACCCAATTTTCAGCGTATCATAAACAAAGAAATTCAATGCATCTCCTAGTTTGGAATGTTGTTCTATTGCGAAGACGGTATAAATTAGCCAGTCGGCAAAATTTTGTATCCAGTCGAACATTGTAATTTTATATAAAGTGCATTATCCTAGCTACAGCTTCCTTCAGTTTTTGGCTCGTTGTGGCAACATTTGTGGTTGCCTTCGTGTGAATGATTGTGATCGTGGTCGTGATCATGAGAATGAGAATCGCAGCAAGATTCAGGAGCATTTTCTAATACAGTTGCAGTATCGCCAATAGTTGGAAATCCTTTTTGTGCCCAACTAATCATTCCGTGTTTCATATTGATTGCATTTTCGTATCCATGATTTACTAGATATGCAGCGGCTCTCAAGCTCCTTCCTCCAGCTTTGCAAACCATTACAACCTTTCTGTCTTTGGGGATTTTAGTGTATTCTTCCTCAAAAACGCTTAAAGGAATATTGATAATATTGGGCACATCATAAGCTAATTGTGCTACTTCTTCTTTTTCCCGAACATCAACTAATAAAGCTCCGTTTTTTATCAAAGCTTGTGTTTTGGTTGGGCAAATTTCTGTTACTTTTACTTGGTTTTCCATTGTTTTTATTATTTTAAAAATTCTTTAATTTCGTCTATTTGGGCAATTCTACCTTTAATTTTTACCACATCATCAATCATCAAAACGGGAGTTGTTAATACGTTGTAACGCATCATTTCTTCGATGTCTTCAATTTTAATGAGTTCGGCTTCGATTCCTAATTGAGCAACGGCTTTTTCTGCATTCTGAAAAGTGGTTTTACATTTAGGACAACCGGGACCTAATACTTTTATTGTTTTCATATTTCATATTTTAGTTTTAGAAATCCAGAACATTGGGTTTTATTTCTCAATTATTAATTGATCTGGATTCGTTACAACCCTAACATTGTGTTCTAAATTTGGGGATACAATTCCATTCAATAAATCGATAGCCAAATTCCATTTCTCTCTATTGAGGCAATATTTTACTGTTGGTGGCGTGAAAGTTCCCCTAATTAAGCCAGCCTCTTTCAGTTCATTCAAATGTTGCGACAGTGTAGATTTTGCAATGGGTAATTCCTCTGCCATATCACCGTGATAACAGCAAGATTGCGAGTTTAATAATTGTAAAATAGCAATTCTCACGGGATGTCCCAAGGCTTTGGCAAAGCGAGCTAAATCAATTTGATGATTGGTAAAATAGTCTTTTTTTAAATTTTCCATTGTGGGTTTTTATTCTGTTCGTAAAATTACGAATAGAAATTAGATTAGACTTCCTAAACAGGAAAAAATGTGATAAAAAAATGTATTTTATAATGAGTTTAAATAGATAAGTAGTACGAATTTTTTATTGTCGCATTACACTTTGAAACACAAAATAGTAATTCCGTCCTTTGTCTAAATGACAAAAAAGATAAGTTTGAATAAATATTACATTATTTTATTCTCATTACTTATAATCGTTTTCAATTTGCTTTCAGGTATTATTTATGCCGATCATAAAAACATTTTTTAATTTGTTAACCAAAATATACCAATTATGAATATAATATAGTTGAATAGAAATAACGATCTTCTAATTCAAAATTTATAGTTTTTACTTTGTTACTTCTGGGTTAGTGCTCTTCTAAATTTATAGTTAATTGAGTTTATAAGAGGAGTGAGATGTAGCTTCGGGTATGAAGTCGGGAGACTTTGCATAGTAAGGAAATAATGAAATTAGTATTCTTTTATTTCAGTTATTTATGGTTTTTTTTCTAATCGAATTCAAATAATTTTTAATAAAATAAATTTTTATTTTGTCTGAATACTTTAGGTTTGTAATTATTAAAAGAGTTATAAATTTTCTGGTTTGTCTATTCTATTTGTTAGAAATTATGTATCTTGCTTGGGTTATTAGAAACATAAATTATTAGAACAAATTATAAAACCAAACATTTAAAAAAATGAAAAGACTTAGTGAAAAGTACATAATTGCAAAAGACATGGAATGGGAAGTACTTGGTGGCGGAGTATCAAGAAAATTCCTAGGCTACGATAATCAAATCATGATGGTAAGTGTGAAATTTGATAAAGGAGCTTTAGGCGCACCACATCAACATTTTCATACACAAGCTAGCTTTGTTGTATCAGGTAAATTTGAATTTGAAATTGATGGTGTAAAGCAAATTGTAGAAGCAGGAGATGGCGTATACATTGAGCCTAATTTATTGCACAGTGCAGTTTGTTTAGAAGAAGGACAATTAATTGATACATTTAGCCCTGTACGAGAAGACTTCTTATCTGGAGGTAAGGTATCTTATTTTACAGATAAATAATCTAAAGAAAACAACAATTAGCACAATTGTTTACAACAAAGTGTTTCTGTAGTCGATACCGACAATCAGGAACACTTTTTATTTTATAGTAACGATTTCTTTAAAACACCAATAATTTTTTTAAAAAAAACACACTAGTATTTACAAGAAGGGGTGAGGTATTGTTGTAGGTACGAAATTGAGCTCCAAAAGCGATAAAAACTGCACAACAGTTAGTTTTGTAATGCTGAAAGAAATGTAGAAAGTTGCCCCAATTTAGAGGTAACTTTTTTTTGTAATGTATAGTGTTTGATACTTTCGAGTTTGCTCTGCGAAGTCTCCCGACTTCGTAGCTATTGCAATTGACAACAAACACAAGCAGGAAAATTAGTTTCTAAAGTTGTATTGGCATATAGTTGTGGGTACGAAGTCGGAGACTTCGCACAGCAGCCAGTGCTTTTAAAAATATTTGTTTTTTAAGGGATACTTCGGGGAGCGGGGATACTTCGGAGAGCTGGGGTCAATACTCGAGGCATTAAAAACGCAAACAAACACGTACTGATGGCAAGTTTAACCTATAACATGAAGAAATACTTGCGTTTTATAGTCAAAAAACCAACAATACAAGTACAAAAAATGCAGCTAAAACAAAGGAAAGTAAGCCCTATACTCAAAACCTTTTTGTATCAACTAAAACAATCCATTTTAAGCTATCTGAATTTTGAAAAAAGTACCCAAACCCAAAAATAAACCTCGCTTAGAAATGCTAAAACGAGGTTGTATTTTGTTGATTTTATTAAAACTTGATTTTTTAAAGTGGTTGCGCAACAGTTACGACTGTTGGCAGAAGTACTTGTTTTTCTTAATATGTTTGTATCAAAACATCAGTTGGAATTTTTAAACTAATATGAATTTGTCTAATCATTTCTAAAGATAATTTTCTTTTTCTATTTAAAATTTCGCTTGCACGACTTTTAAAACCAACAATATTTGCCAAATCATTTTGAGTGTAACCCATTTGTTCCATTCTGAATTTTATCGCTTCGATTGGGTCAGGTAAGTCAATAGGGAAGTGGTCATTCTCATATTGGTCAATTAACATTCCCAAAATTTCTAATTCATCCCCTTCAGTAGTTCCTTTTTTAGCGTCAAAGATTACCTCAAGTCTTTCTAAAGCTTGATTGTAATCATTTTCTGTTTTTATTAAATTTATATTCATAATTATATTTCGTTAGCATTTATTTTGTCATATTCTGCGTGAGTTCCAATAAATCGAATCCAAATCATTTGATATTCGTAGCTTATTTTTACAATTAATCTGTAATTATTTCCTTTAATATTAAAAACGACTCTATTTTCTTCTAAAATACTTGCGCTTGGATATTCTTTTTTTAATTGATTTGGATTTTCCCATTCCGATTTGCAAGCCTCACGAAACCAAGATTTCAATTGTTGTTCACAATCTGAATGCATTGCCCAAAAATCTCGTAATATTTTTTTAGATATAACTCTCAATGTCTTTTTTACAAAGATAATCAAAAATTCCCAAAATGGTAATTATCGAATTTGTTTTTTTATAAAGCTCCATTTTTTTTTCGCTCAAGGGCGTATTTCTGCCAACGTATTGTCACTTTGTGATGTGGTGGACTTGATAAAAGAGTATTCATAGTTGAACGCATACGTTAATTGAAAATGTAATTCCACTAAAACCCAAATATCTTGTAACGGCTGTGCTTGTTGCACAACCCTAAAATACACCTAAAAAACTTTGCATAAAAACGCTCGTTTTTGTATTTTTAAGCATGCAAGGAAAAAAGAATTTTACGCCCCAATTATTCGTTTCGGTTAACCTTTTTGACCTAGTTCCAGCGGCTAATTTTTATAGACGAGTAGGGAACGAACTCGACTTACATTTTTTACGAAAAGCTACAAAAAAGTATTACGGAAAGGAAGGTCAAGAACTGCGAAGCATATCATCGAACACCTCTTAAATAATAAAAGTTAAGTGAGATAAAGTATTGACCCAATTGTTTTCTTTAAAATATTACTTGTAGGTTATTTGAATAACATTAATTCCGATAGGAAATTAATAGCTTTTTGTAGCGATAATAAAACCAGATTCAAATTTATTAAATAGAAAAGTGAGTAATTATAAAATAACCACCCACTTTTCAATCACTATCAATCAAATCAATTTTTTATTCCATATCTATAATGCCAACCACTTCATAAGCGCGAATACCATCTATTTGTACTTTTTCATATAAGATGTTTGCGTATTCGTAATAGGTTTGCCCGTCTATGGTCACTTTTTCGTAATCGTCTGGTAGTTCGTAAACAATGGTGCCAACTTCTGGATCAACAACCTCGTATTGGTTGTTTATTTGAACATAAAATATGCCGTCTGCATTATAATAATTACGATTATTAAAACGTACACTTCTATTGTATGAAGGCAATACATTTATTCTAAACCCAACTTTTGGTGCAATAACAATGTAACTTCCTCGAGATTGCGTGTAATATCTGTTATTTGCATAATAGTAATTCTGATCTTTGTATTTTACAACCGTTTTATTAGGAAGTGACCTTAACGAAGTAACTTTTTTAGTGGGTTTTTTATAAGTAACTTTTGTGCTCGACACTCTTCTTATTGGTGTCGTTGTCGTTTTTTTAACTGGTATGTTTTTTTTAACTGTTGTAGTTCCAGTTGTTGTACTACTTCTACGAGATTGTCCTGAAACCTCTGTAGCAAAAGCCACTAAACATAATGAAGCTAATACTGATGTTTTAATAATTGATTTCATAATTTTAAGATTTTAATTATTATACTTTTTTTCTCAATACTAAACGTTATTTACTACTGATAGTTTAAAGGTATTTGAATTGTTTCTGAAATAAAAAGACAATAGAGGTTTGATAAAATTGTATCTATGAATAAGAAACTTTTATCGACGAAGACTAATTGACTTATATTACAAAGAATTTTTATTGATAAATTCTAAAAACCTAGGCTTGTATTGCTCCGAAACCGTAATACGCTGTTTATTAATAATAATTTGGCTACGCTCAATAGTTTCAACATTTTTTAACGATACAATAAATGAACGATGCACACGCATAAATTGGCTTTCAGGAAGTTCCTCTTCTAATGATTTTAAACTCATTAAAGTTAAGATAGGTTTTGGATTGTCTTTTAGCCAAATTTTTATATAATCTTTCAAACCTTCAAAATATAATACATCTGCTAGTTTTATACGCAACTGTTTGTATTCAGACTTTACAAAAAGGAAGTCTTTTTCTTCAGAAACGGGATTATTTGTTTTTGCATTTACCAGTTCAAACCAAGTTTGTGCCTTGTTTGCTGCTGCCAAAAATTCTGCATAGTCAAAAGGTTTTAATAAATAATCTAATGCTTCTACTTTAAAGCCTTCTAAAGCATATTGGTCGAAAGCGGTAGTGAAAATAACTCGTGTTTCTTTGGGAAGCATTTTAGAAAATTCTATTCCGGATAAATCTGGCATTTGTATGTCTAAAAAGAGTAAGTCTACAGGATTTGTTTTTAAAAATTCCATCGCTTCAATAGCACTACTACATTTTTGTTTAAGCTCTAAAAATGGTGTTTTTTCGACATAATTTTCCACTAGATTCAACGCCATTGGCTCATCATCTACAATAACACATGTAATTTTTAAGTTACTCATATTTTAAGCTGTTTCTATTTTTAAATCTATTAAAAAACGATTATTCACTATACGCGTATTAAAACTATGTTTATTAGGGTAAAGTAATTGTAACCGCTTCTCAACATTTTGAAGCCCTATTCCAGAACCACTTTTATCGTCTGTTTTTTTAGGAAAATTATCGTTTTCAATGGCAAATTGAACTGTTTTTTCATTTGATGTCATAGAAATATTAATATAACTTTCTTTAGTTGCAGACACACCATGTTTAAATGCGTTTTCAATTAATGAAATAAATAACAATGGTGCTATTTGAATACCTGTTTCTTCTATTGGAAAGCTATAACTAACTTCCGTTTTATCCGAAACTCTTAACTTCATTAAATCGATATACTTTTTCATAAAATCGATTTCTTTAGAAAGTGGCAATACATCCATATTGGTTTCATACAGCATATAACGCATTAATTTACTTAAACTATGAATGGATTTTTTTGCCTGTTCTGGCGAAATATCCACCATAGAATATATATTGTTAAGCGAATTAAAAAAGAAATGCGGTTGCAGCTGGTAATGCAAATGTTGTAATTCTGATTCTAGTTTAAAATTCGTCGCTTCCTTATGTTGTGCTTCTGTCTTTATTAATCGCTTAATGGTTTTAATGGCAACTGAAAAAAGTACAGGAGCTAAATAAGATAGCATTTGCACATAAACAATCATTTTAAATGGTGGTCCAACACTAGTATTGCTTGATGGTTTTCTAATTATATCAGTAAAAAAAAGTGTATCAATTTGCGATTTTATTGTTAAAAACACCATAATAATAGCACCATTTATTAGGATGTATTTAATGGTTTGATTCTTAAAAAGAAATTTGTCAATTAACACAAAATAATTAGTATAAAAAAGAATGGCATAAAAAAATAAGGGAATCCAAAAACGAGAGATAACTCTGTTAATTTCTTCTTCTTGACCATAAGAGAGCACATAAGGAATACTAAATAAGGTAAACCAAACAATAAGGTGCGAAAAAAGGGTTATTTTTTTATTTTTTTCCATCATTAATTTATTCATAACGCAATGCAGTAATTGGGTCTAAAGCCGATGCTTTTCTTGCAGGATACCATCCAAAAAAGATTCCTGTTACAGCACAAACAGCAAAAGAAACTACAATAGAGTACATTGCTACACTTGTGGGCCAATTTAAGAATTTTTCTATAAATACCGTAGAACCAAGTCCTAAAAATACGCCTAAAGCACCACCTGTTACACTTATTAAAATAGCTTCTATTAAAAATTGCATTAAAATATCAGCTCCTTTTGCTCCAACAGCCATTCTTAAACCAATTTCTTTTGTACGTTCTTTTACAGAAACATACATAATATTCATAATGCCAATACCACCAATTAGTAGCGAAATACTTGCTACAGCCACCAAAAGAATGGTCAACATTTCGCTGGTAGAACTAAATGTAGAAATAAGCTCTTCCATAGATTGTACACTAAAATCGTCTTTATTTGGATTAGATATTTGATGTTGTACTCTCATAATTTCTGAGACTTGAGTTACAGCATTTGGCGCATCGTCTTCACTTACTGCCGAAGCCATAATTTGACTGATATAATTAATAGCCAAAATACGTTTTTGTACGGTTGTATATGGTGCAATAACAACATCGTCTTGGTCTTGCCCAAAGGTGTTTTCGCCTTTTACTTCTAACACACCAATCACTTTAAACGGAATATTATTAAAACGAATCATCTGTCCGACAGGGTCTTGTCCATCGGGAAATACATTGTCCACTACCGTTTGACCAATAAGAGCCACTTTAGAAGCTGATTTTACTTCGGCATCTGTGAACATACTACCACTTTGCAAATCGACTACTTTTATTTTTAGATAATCAGGATTTACGCCATATATACTTGATGGCCAGTTGTTAGAACCGTTTATAATTTGTCCTTTACCAGTCACCAATGGCGTTGAATAGCTTAACAAGGTCGCTTGTGCTTTAATGGCTTCATAATCTTTAAGTGTAAGCGTTTGCATCTCATCTGCACTTGCGCGAACACCACCACTTGAAGCAGATGCTGGTTTGATAGTAATGATATTTGAACCCATACTTGAAATGTTGGCGCGAATACTTTCTTTTGAGCCTTCTCCAATGGCTAGCATCGCAATTACCGATGCTACACCTATAATGATGCCTAACATAGTAAGTAACGTCCTCATTTTATTAAGAACGATGGCTTTAAAAGCGATTTTGAATAAATTTAATAGTCTCATAATTAATTGTCTAGTTTAGGTAATTTTGCTAATTCTTCTGTTGCAGAAAGCACCTTTTGGTTTTTGAAATCCTGAATGATGTTTCCATCTTTTAACACAATAGTTCTACAACTAAATGTTGCAATATCAGGCTCGTGCGTTACAAAAGCGATAGTAATACCTTGTTTGTTTAAATCTTGAAAAATGGACATAATTTCGTAGGCCGTTCTGGTGTCTAAGTTTCCTGTAGCTTCATCTGCTAAAATCATCACGGGATTATTAACCAGCGATCGAGCTATAGCCACACGCTGTTGTTGTCCCCCTGAAAGTTGAGAAGGTGTATGATCCATTCTATCCTCTAAGCCAACCATTTTTAGGGCTTTAATGGCTCTTTCTCTACGTTCTTCTGTAGATACTTTACTGTTATATATAAGTGGTAATTCTACATTTTCAAGTGCAGATGTTCTAGCTAATAAATTATAAGATTGAAAAATGAATCCTATTTTCTCATTTCTAATA
>JBBQSZ010000079.1:0-16214 GCA_038234745.1 Flavobacteriales bacterium
GCACCATTAGGCCCGATAATTCCAACAATTCCAGCTTGTGGCAAAGTGAAATTCAAATTATCATATAGAAATTTATCTCCAAAAGCTTTGGCAACATTCTTGGCTTCGATAACATTTGTTCCTAAACGGGGCCCATTTGGAATATAGATTTCCAAGTTTTCGTCTAATTTTTTCTGGTCTTCATTCAAGAGTTTATCATAGTTCTGCAAACGCGCTTTTTGTTTCGTTTGACGTCCTTTCGCACCTTGACGAACCCAATCCAACTCTCGTTCTAACGTTTTTCTTCGTTTAGAAGCTACTTTTTCTTCCAAAGCCATTCTGCTAGATTTTTGGTCCAACCAAGACGAATAATTTCCTTTCCACGGAATTCCTTCTCCTCTATCGAGTTCCAAAATCCAACCTGCAACATTATCTAAGAAATACCTATCGTGCGTTACAGCAATTACGGTTCCAGCATATTGCGCCAAGTGTTGTTCCAACCAAAGAACACTTTCTGCATCCAAGTGATTCGTAGGTTCATCGAGAAGTAAAACATCAGGTTGTTGCAATAACAATCGACACAAAGCCACCCGACGGCGCTCTCCACCCGAAAGATTTTTAATAGGCGTATCTCCATCTGGCGTGCGCAAAGCATCCATTGCAATTTCAAGTTTAGTATCGATTTCCCAAGCACCAAGTGCATCAATTTTATCTTGCAAAGCCGCTTGACGATCCATTAACTTGTCCATTTTATCGGCATCTTCATAGTTTTCTGGAAGACCAAATAAATCATTAATTTTATTGTATTCGTCCAAAACTGCCATCGTTTCGGCAACACCTTCTTGAACGATTTCAAGAACTGTTTTTGTATCGTCTAATTGTGGATCTTGTTCCAAATATCCAACAGTATAACCTGGTTGAAAAACCACATCACCTTGATAATTTTTATCAATTCCCGCAATAATTTTCAAAAGGGAAGATTTCCCAGAACCATTTAGACCCAAAATTCCGATTTTTGCTCCGTAAAAGAAACTCAAATAGATGTTTTTAAGCACTGGTTTATCTGCTCCAGTGTAGGTCTTACTCAATTTTTGCATTGAGAAAATTACTTTTTTATCGTCTGCCATTATTATGTTTATTGTTTGATTTTTATTGTATTTGTTATCGCATTATTTGCAATTGATATTGTTATTTCCATTGCTATTTGCAATTGCTTAAACTCTTCCTTTCAACGAACTAAAAACCCAAGCATTAGCCAAGAATCCTACGCCAACGGCAGCAAAACCCCAGCCTGACACATCTCTATACTTAAAGGCTCCTAATCCTATCAATAACAATCCCATTATGACCATTATCAAGGTTGCCCATCCTAAAATAGTGTTTTTGTTCATTCCCATATTTATTTCGGTATTAATTTTTAGAAGTGCAAATATCGGAAAATTAAATCGGCTAATTAAATATTTTAAAAAGCATTTCCCTCATTAAATCCAATTGTGGCAAGGCATTCGCTCCCACACCTTTACTTTTTACATCAATATCTCTCAAAAGTCCAATAATCTGACTGACTTTTCGCATCGGATAATTTTTGAGCGCAAGATCATAATCCTTTAAAAAATAAGGACTTACCCCTAATACTTTCGCAACGTTATTGGGATTTTTATCTTTCAATCCGTGGTATTTCAATAATTTTATAAAAAATCCAAAAACCGTTCCCGTTGTTACAACTAATGGATTTGCTTTTGGATTATCAGCAAAATACTGCACAATTAGATACGCTTTCAGTTGATTTTTGGAACCCAAAGCATTCAATAATTCAAAATTATTAAAATCTTTACTAAAGCCAATATTGTCTTCAATATGTTTGGGTGTGATCGTGCTGTCTTTCGGTAAAATGATTTGCAATTTTTCCAATTCGTTATTGATTTTACCTAAATCTGTTCCCAGAAACTCTACCAACATGGCATTTGCTTTGGGTTCAATCGAATATTTTTTGCCCGCCAAAACCCTTTTAATCCAATCGCCAATTTGATTTTCATACAATTTTTTACTTTCGTAAACGATTCCGTTTTTGGCTAAAAGTTTGGTCACTTTTTTTCGTTTATCCAAGGTTTTGTATTTATAACAAAAAACCAAAACCGTTGATGGCATTGGGTTTTCGGCATAACTTTCGATTTTGTCAATAGTTCGCGATAAATCTTGTGCCTCTTTGACGATGACCACTTGGCGTTCCGACATCATAGGATAGCGTTTAGCGGTCGAAACGATATCTTCAATCGTAATATCCCGACCATATAAAACGGTTTGATTGAAGGCTTTTTCATCTTCGGTTAACACTTTATCTTCAATAAAATCCGATAATCTGTCAATGTAATACGGTTCTTCTCCCATCAAAAAATAAATCGGTTTGATGTTTCCCGCTTTGATGTCATTTACTATTTTTAAAACTTCTTCCATTTTTTAGATTACAGATTTTAGAGTGCAGAATTCAGATTTGAAAACTGTAATCTTTCAACTTATTTAATACTTTTGCCATATGCAACAACTCAATTTTCCTTCTTATTCTTTTCGTTTCAAAAATAGCGAAAATAAAGTGTCTATTTTCGACGAAATCAGGAAAAAATTTATCATTCTCACACCCGAAGAATGGGTTCGTCAGCATGTAGTTCGGTTTTTATTAGAAGAAAAAAAATATCCCAAATCATTAATCAACGTCGAAAAAGTTTTAAACGTCAACGGATTGCGAAAAAGATATGATGTTGTGGTTTTCAATCCCGATGGTTCTATTTTTGTTTTAGTAGAATGCAAAGCTCCCGAAATCAAAACTGCTCAAGCTACATTTGACCAAATTGCTCGATACAATATGACTTTGAAAGCCCAATATTTAATGGTAACCAATGGTTTGAATCATTACTTTTGCCAAATGGATTTTGAGAATGAAAAATATGAGTTTTTGAGAGAATTGCCGGATTATGAATTGAAAAACACAAAGATTTAAATGAAAATAGCCGTTGTCATACTCAATTGGAATGGAATAAAACTTTTAGAACAGTTCTTACCATCGATTGTGAATTTTTCTCCCGAAGCGGATATTTATGTTGCCGATAATGCGTCAACCGATGATTCTGTAGCTTTTGTAAAGGCAAATTTTCCAACAGTAAAAATTGTGGAAAACGAAAGTAATTTTGGTTTTGCCCAAGGCTATAACGAAGCTTTGAAACTCATTGATGCCGAGATTTATGCTTTGGTTAATTCCGATATTGAGGTGACAGAAAACTGGCTGAAATCAATCATCGAAACTTTCGAAAAAGAACCTAAAACAGCCATTATCCAACCCAAAATCTTAGATTTCAAACGCAAAGAATACTTTGAATATGCTGGAGCAGCAGGCGGATTTTTAGATAAATATGGTTATCCGTATTGTCGTGGACGTGTTTTTGAAACTTTGGAAAAAGACAACGGACAATATGACGATAATTGCGAAATATTCTGGGCTTCGGGTGCTTGCTTTTTTATAAGAAGCTCGGTTTATAAAAAGTTAAAAGGTTTCGATGCTGATTTTTTTGCGCATCAAGAAGAAATTGATTTATGTTGGCGTGCCTTTAATATTGGACACAAAATAAAATACAATTCGCAATCGGTCGTATATCACGTTGGTGGAGCTACTTTGCAACAAGGAAATCCTAAGAAAACCTTTTTAAATTTTAGAAATTCTTTGTTGATGTTGTTGAAAAACGTCCCTACAAATCAATTATTTCCCGTGTTTTTTGTTCGTCTACTTCTGGATGGAGTTGCAGGAATTCAATTCTTAATTCAAGGGAAATTCAAACATTTAGAAGCAATTTTGGAAGCACATTTTGCTTTTTATGTTCTTATTTCTAAAAATTTAAAAAAGAGAGGGAAATATCAATCTAACAAATACTACAAAACTAAAAGTATCGTTTATCAGTATTTTGTTAAAGCTGGTACCATTTTTGAAAAGTAATTTTAACAAAGATTTATACACGAAATCTAATCTCAAAAGGCTAACTTTGTAATTAATGTTTAATTAAACTTATGATCTATGAAAAAAATTGTTTTAACCTTATCGGTACTGATGCTCTTAACTTCTTGCGTTTCTAAGAAACAGTATGCTGCGCTAGAAGCTAAGAACAAAGAAACACAAGATTTATTGAATACTTGTACTGTAAAATTGAATTCTTGTTTGGAAGAAAAAGCAGGTCTTAAAGCTAGTGTTGATGGATTAAGAGATCAAAACCAGCATTTAATCTCTACGTCTAAAGATATGACTGTTTTAACTACAAAAGGTGCTGAAAACATTGAAAAAGCATTGGAATCTATCAAAGAAAAAGATTTAAAAATCAGCAGAATGCAAGATGCTTTGACTAAAAAAGACAGTGTTACGCTTGCTGTTGTAACGAGTTTGAAAAGTGCTGTTGGAATTTCTGATCCAGATATTGAAATTAATGTTGAAAAAGGAGTTGTCTTTATTCAAATCGCTGATAAATTATTATTTAAAAGTGGTAGTTATGAAGTAACAGACAAAGCGAAATCAGTTTTGGCCAAAGTTGCTAAAGTGGTAAATGACAAACCAGATTTTGAATGTATGGTTGAAGGAAATACTGATAACGTTCCTTATATTGGAAACGGAATTTTACTGGACAACTGGGATTTAAGTGTGAAACGTTCTACTTCAATTATTCGTGTTTTAACGAATCAATTAGGTGTTAAACCAGAACAATTGATTGCTGCAGGAAGAAGTTCTTACGTTCCTCTAGTTTCAAATGATACTGCTGAAAATAAAGCCAGAAACAGAAGAACTCGTATTGTTGTGTTACCAAAAATTGACCAATTTTACGAAATGATTGAAAAAGAAATGAAAAAGCAAAAACAATAAATTTTTTTAATTGAACAGTTTTAAATGTTCAGTTTTATTTGAAAATAAAAACGTCCCGAGAAATTGGGACGTTTTTTTTTTGTTTATAATCTTATTGGAAAAGGCCATTATAAATAGAAACCAATTTGTAGACACCACATATCTTATCTCCAAAATCGCAAGACAATTTAAGTACAAAGTAAACTTCAAAAAAAATGAGCCCGATATAAATCGAGCTCATTATTCCTATAAATCAATTTGAATTATGATTTTGGCAAAAGTACTGCGTTTACAACGTGTATCACACCATTAGATTGATTTACATCAGCAATAGTAACTTGAGACATTCCGCCTTTTTCGTCCGTGATGTACAATTTTTTTCCTTTCATCCAAGCTGTTAAAGTACCACCACTAACTGTTTTTAGTGTAGCTTTTCCGTTTCCTTTTTTAATAGCCTTAGCAATATCCATCGAACTCATTTTTCCCGCCACCACGTGATAAGTCAAAATTGTTTGAAGCATTTTTTTGTTTTCTGGCTTCAATAAAGTTTCAACCGTACCTTTTGGTAATTTGTCGAAAGCAGCATTTGTAGGTGCAAAAACTGTAAAAGGACCTTTTCCTTGCAAAGTTTCTACTAAGTCAGCAGCTTTTACTGCAGCAACTAATGTTGTGTGATCTTTAGAGTTGACCGCGTTTTCAATAATGTTTTTAGTTGGGTACATTGGTGCGCCACCAACAACAACTGTTTTCTGAGCAAAAGACGTTGCTCCAAATACTAATGCAAAAAATGCAACTGATAAAAATTTTGTAGTTTTCATAATTTAATTATTAAAGATTAATTTCTATCATATACGACGGAGTAATTGATATGGTTTTAAAAATTTTCAATTAATATTTAATTAAATCAACCTTTCTTAATAAGAGCCTTGAATAACAGATGTTTAAAAAGAAATATTTTATTTAATTTTTATGAATTTATTTTAAAAAGCGTAAAAAAACCGCTTTCATCTGAAAACGGTTTTTACAAAATTTACTAAATTTTACCAAAAGTCAGTTTAAAGTATATCCAAACTTCCCTTACCTTCTCTTACTACAACGGGTTCAAAACCGGATAGGTCAATAATAGTTGAAGCCACATTATCACCATAACCACCATCAATAACTAAGTCCACAAGGTTTTGCCATTTTTCAAAAATAAGTTCTGGATCGGTCGTGTATTCGATTACCTCATCTTCATCTCGAATGGAAGTCGAAACTATAGGATTTCCTAATTGCCGCACAATTTCCAAGGCAATAGAATTATCGGGAATACGAATCCCAACTGTGGTTTTCTTCTTGAATTCTTTTGGTAGATTATTATTTCCAGGCAAAATGAAGGTGTAAGGTCCAGGCAAAGATCTTTTTAAGATTTTAAAAGTCGCAGTGTCAATTTGTTTCACATAATCAGAAAGATTACTCAAATCATAACAGATAAAAGAGAAATTTGCTTTGTCTAATTTTATTCCTTTTATCTTGGCAATACGTTCCAATGCTCTTGAATTGGTAATATCGCAACCCAAACCATAGACGGTATCTGTTGGATAAATCACCAAGCCACCATCTTGTAAAACCTTTACCACTTTGGCTATTGCTGCTTCGTTGGGTTTATCTTCGTATATTTTTATAAATTGTGCCATTATTTTATTTTTTCAATATTTACTCGTCTCTTCGAGTGATTTTTATAAGTAATGCGAAAGCTTTACTATTAAAAATTGTATCGAGAAGTTTTAATTTTCTTAAAATTTCTTCTTTGCTAAATTATGTTGTTTATCATATTCTTCATTAATCAATGCTTCTTTTTTTGCTCTCGAGCATTTTTTGATTTTATTCTCAATATCTATTGCATAATTAATATCTGTGAATTCACAATTATAAACCAATTCAACAGGTCTTTTATTTGCAGAATAACAATCTGGATAAAAAGCTGTTTGATGTTGAAAAAGTCTTTGTATTAAATTACTCGTAACTCCAGTATAATATGAACTTTCAGCGCATTTTAGAATATATACGTATGACTGTTTCATATTAATTCTATTTAGATAAATAGTTCTCGATACAATTTTTAAAGCATTGCGTTTTGTTTTTCAATTAACCATTTATCTTGCTTTAAAAATCACTCGAACAGATGTGCAAAAACAATATATTTTTAACCTATCACATCCAATTTAGCAAAACGCAACAATAATTTCTTTATTCCGCCAACTTCAAATTTGATTTCTGCTTTTTTATCAGCTCCAACGCCTTCAAGATTTAAAACCTCGCCTTTTCCAAAACGTTCGTGCATTACGATATTTCCAGCAGCCAATTTATTATCAAATAAATTAGCTCCTCCTGAATTTGAATTACTCGAAACGGGTTTCAATTTACGGACGATACTTTCAGGTCTTGCTTCATTATTTGTTCCATTATTTGGAGGATTTCCAGCAATGGGTTTGGCTAATCTCAATTTCGATTTATCCACATCGCCAAAAATATCACTATCAATCATTGGTTTATACCGATAATTGTTTTCTTCAGCGGTGAGATATTCTAAATATTGTCCATCGATTTCTTCTATAAAACGCGATGGTTCGCTATCGGTTAATTTTCCCCACCGATAACGCGATTGTGCATAAGTCAAATAAGCCTGATTTTCAGCACGAGTCAAAGCAACATAGAACAAGCGACGCTCTTCTTCGAGTTCGCTTCGAGTGCTCATACTCATTGCGCTTGGAAACAAATCTTCCTCCATTCCGACAACGAAAACGTGTGGAAATTCTAATCCTTTCGCCAAATGTATCGTCATTAAAGCTACTCGGTCTTCATCAGAAGTGTCTTTATCTAAATCGGTTGCCAGAGCTACATCTTCCATAAATTCGGACAATGCACCTCGAGCGCCATCAATTTCTCTTTGACCTTCTGTAAAATCTTTGATACCGTTTAATAATTCTTCAATATTTTGAATCTTTGCCATTCCTTCAGGAGTAGCATCTTTCTTTAATTCTTGAACTAATCCCGTTTTTTTAGTGACGTGATCGGTGATATAGAAAGCATCTTGATTTTCGTTAATAACTTGGAAACTCTGAATCATGGTTACAAAATCTAGCAATTTTTGCTTGGTTCCCGAATTTAATTTCAAATCAATTTTATCAATGTTTTGCATCACTTCAAATATAGAACGCTTGTAATGATTGGCTGCAACAGTCAATTTTTCGACCGTTGTATCCCCAATTCCACGAGCTGGATAATTGATGACGCGAACTAAAGCTTCTTCATCTTTTGGGTTGATAACCAACCTCAAATAGCACAAAACATCTTTGATTTCTTTTCTTTGATAAAAGGACAAACCACCATAAATTCGATACGGAATATCTCGTTTTCGCAGCGCATCTTCCATCGCACGAGATTGCGCATTGGTACGATACAAAATAGCAAAATTCCCATTCATCATTTGATGCTGCATTTTTTGTTCGAAAATGGTGCTGGCTACAAAACGTCCTTCTTCGGCATCGGTTAGACTGCGATGCACTTTTATTTTAGGCCCTAGATCATTAGCTGTCCAAACAATTTTATCGAGTTTGGTTTTATTTTTGTCAATAATCGTGTTTGCAGCTTCTACAATATTTTTGGTCGAACGATAATTTTGTTCTAAACGAAAGGTTTTTACGCCTTCATAATCTTTTTGAAAATTTAGAATGTTGTTGATATTCGCTCCACGAAAGGCATAAATACTCTGCGCATCATCACCCACAACGCAAATATTCTGAAATTTATCTGATAAAGCTCGAACAATTAAATATTGCGAATGATTGGTATCTTGGTACTCATCGACCAAAATATAGCGAAAACGGTTTTGGTATTTGGCTAAAACCTCAGGAAAACGTGTCAATAATTCATTGGTTTTTAATAATAAATCATCAAAATCCATGGCGCCAGATTTGAAACATTTATCTACATAATTCTGGTAAATTTCGCCTAAACGAGGTTTTTTGCTCATCGCATCGGCCTCCTGTAATTCAGGATTATTGAAATAGGCTTTTACGGTAATTAAACTATTTTTATAAGAAGAAATTCGACTTAAAACTTGTTTTGGTTTATAAACATCGCGATCCAATTGCATTTCTTTAATAATTCCTGAAATACATCGAACAGAATCCTGTGAATCGTAAATTGTAAAATTAGAAGGATAGCCCAATTTATCGGCTTCGGAACGTAGAATTCGAGCAAAAACCGAGTGAAAAGTTCCCATCCAAAGATTCTTAGCTTCATTAGAACCAACAATATCGGAGATACGCTTTTTCATTTCGCGTGCCGCTTTGTTCGTAAATGTCAATGATAAAATACTGAAAGCATCGACTCCCAAACTCATCAAATAGGCAATTCGAATGGTCAAAACACGTGTTTTTCCTGATCCAGCACCAGCAATAATAATCATTGGCCCGTCTTTTTGGAGAACGGGTTCGCGTTGGGCTTCGTTAAGTTGGTCGATGTACTTCTGCATAAAAATTTTCAATTGAGTACAAAAATAAGGATTTAAGAATTAGAAATTGGATTTATCATTGATTGAAAAAACTGTTTTTTTAAACCATTAAATTTGGAATTAGAGCCCAATAATTCATAAAATTGAAAAACAACAAATGATTAAAAATAGGAACAAAATGATGTTCTATTTTTATATAGATTTGTTTTTTTGATCTTGTAAACTATTTCACCTTTTATTTATGACCGATTATTTCCTTGACATCGAATACAACAACCTGATTTATGGCGAACAAGATGTCAATTTAAAGGAATTCGAATGCTGTGTTTTCAACCATTGTGATTTCTCGGAATGCAATTTTATTGGTGTCGTTTTTATCGATTGTACATTTAATGATTGTCTTTTTAGCGGCGCCAAAATCAATCACGTAGCGTTTAGAACCGTTTTATTTAATAGTTGTAAAATGGAAGATGTGAATTTTTCGATGTGTGACAAACTTATTTTCGAAGTTCATTTCGTGGAATGTGTGCTGGATTTTTCTAAATTTTATACGCTTAAAATTAAAGGAACCACATTTGTGGATTGCAGCATAATTGCTGTTGATTTTATGAGTGCCGATTTGACCGAAGTCCTTTTTGATAATTGTGATTTGTATCGCTCTGTATTTTTAAAAGCTAATGCGAATAAAGCCAATTTTAAAACGAGTTATAATTACACTATTGACCCCGCTAAAACAAAATTGAAAAAAGCTATTTTTTCATTGAACGAAGTAAAAGGTTTACTCTTCAAGCACGATATTTTAGTGTCATAAAATCAATCAAAACCATCCTTCATTAGTTGTTTTATAAATAAAATTTTTCTTCCAAAAAATAGTATTTATATACCATACAAAATATGATATATATCATATTCAAAACAATTATTTTTTTTGAAATTTGATATACTAATCTAATTTAAATCAATGAGATATGGCAAATTTTGATATCAAACACATTAAAAATGTTGTTTTAGTTGGACATACCGGAAGCGGCAAGACTACTTTAATTGAATCGATGTTATTTGAAGCTGGTTTAATCAATCGACGGGGTTCAATAATAGAAAAAAACACTGTTGCCGATTATTCGGATATTGAACACGAGAAAGGAAAATCTTTTTTTTCGAAATTAGTCAATACAAAATGGAGAGGATTCAAAATAAATCTTTTGGATACACCAGGATACGATGATTTTGCAGGTGAAATAATTGGAGCCATGCGAGTTGCCGATTGTGGTTTGATGCTTTTAAACTCATCAATGGGTGTCGAGGTGGGAACTGATATTATTTGGGAATATGCCAATGAATATAAACTACCTATTTTATTAGCTGTAAATCAATTAGATAATGAAAAATCGGACTTTGAAAAAACCATACAAGAAGCCAAAGATCATTTTGGAAATAGCGTGGTTGTGGTTCAATATCCATTAAATCAAGGAGCTGAATTTAATGCTATTGTTGATGTTTTGAATATGGTACTATACAAATATCCTGTAAATGGAGGAAAACCAGAAAAATTGACCATTCCAGAAAATGAATTAGAGAAAGCCAATCGTTTGCATCAAGAATTAATTGAAACTATTGCTGGAAATGACGAAAACTTGATGGAACTTTATTTCGAAAAAGGAGAATTGAGTGAAGATGAAATGAAATTAGGCTTACATCACTCCTTGATAAAACACGAAATTTTTCCTGTATTTTGCGTTTCTGCCAAGAAAAATATGGGAAGCGGAAGAATCATGGGATTTATTGACAATGTTTGCCCATCGGCTTATGAAATGCCAAATCAAAAAACTATTGATGGAAAAGAAATTGAATGCAGTGAAAAAGGGCCAACTGCCATCTTTATTTACAAAAACCTCTCAGAGCCTCATATTGGCGATTTAAGTTTCTTCAAAGTCTTATCAGGTAAAATTAAAGTTGGAGACGAATTAACTAACGAAAACACAGGTCAAATTGAACGCATCAATCAATTGTTTGAAGTAGAAGGAAGCAAAAGAACTCCTGTAAATGAATTGACCGCTGGAGATATTGGTGCTACTTTAAAATTGAAAGACACACACATCAATAACACACTTCACGAAAAAGGGAAACACATTGAAATAACGCCAATCGTATTTCCAAATTCGACTTATTCCATTGCAGTAGAAGGTACTAAAAAAGGGGAAGAAGAAAAATTATCTATGGCATTGCATCAATTGGTCGAAGAAGATCCAACCATTAAAATCGAGGTTTCGGCAGAATTGAACCAAACCATAATTCACTGTCATGGCGAATTGCATTTGGCTATTATTAAATGGAAATTGGAAAAACAATTCAAATTATCGGTGGAGTTTCGCAATCCAAAAATTCCGTATCGCGAAACGATTCAAAAAAGTGCCGAAATTATTTATCGTCATAAAAAACAATCGGGTGGTTCAGGACAATTTGCCGAAGTTTCGATGAAAATTGAACCTTGGTATGAAGGAATGGAGGAACCAAAAGGCTACAATATTAGAGGAAAAGAAGAAATTAATTTGCCTTGGGGTGGAAAATTAATTTATTATAATTGCATTGTTGGAGGTGCGATTGACACTCGTTTTCATCCTTCGATTTTGAAAGGGATTATGGAAAAAATGACCAAAGGACCGCTAACAGGTTCTTATGTTAGAGATGTTCGTGTCATTTTGTTTGATGGTAAAATGCACCCTGTTGATAGTAATGATTTAGCCTTTAAAACTGCTGGAATGATGGCTTTCAAAGAGAACTTTATCAAAGCCGATCCACAATTATTGGAACCATTTTATCACATTAAAATTCAAGCTCCCGAGGAATTAACGGGTGCGATTATGAGTAATATTCAAACGCATAGAGCTGCGGTTGAAAGTATGGATGCCGAAGGTCAATTTACTTTGATTACTGCTTTTCTACCATTTGCAGAAATGCAGGAATTTGGTAGTGATTTGCGTTCTCTTACTCAAGGAAGAGCGAGATTTACTGCAAAATTTGATCATTATGAATCCGTTTCTTTTGATATGCAGAAAAAATTAGTTTCCGAATTTAAAAAAGAAGAAGAATTGGTTTGAAATTAATAACTAATTTACTGATAATAAATATTTCGGGAACGGAAATTATTGGAAAATAAAAAGAGGATAACGAACTTAGTTATCCTCTTTTTGTATTAAATAATCTTATTATTTTTTCTTATCGGAATTCATCATAAAGAAAACGGCTGCAATTAAACCAATTATTACTAAACCAAAAACAAAAATCATTATAAATGACCCATTTCCCCATGAATATAATGGTATATTTCCCATAATTATTATTTTTTAAGATTGTTCAAATTTAAGAGAATTGCTAAACATTAAATATGATAAATATCATAATTGATGAATTTTATAAAAATTTTGCCTGTAATTCTGGTTTTGGTATCATACAACTTTCTTTTTTGCCATACCATTTGTATCGATTTCGGGCAATGTAATCGTATAACTCATTTCTAATTCCTGTTGGTATTATTTTAAATAGCACACCTAAATTCCAAATTCCACCCAAACTTTGTGCAATTTGAATTGCTGCTGAAGATTTGTAATAATAGGCAATTCCGGGTTCATAGAGAATAATACTATCAATATTTTTAGGATTGATTCCAATATGTTTTAGAATTTCTTGCCCTAAATCAGATTGTAAGGAAACGAATCGAAACACATCTTTCTTATCATGTCGAATAACAAATTGCACGGACGATTCGCATAAATTACAAATGCCGTCAAAGAGTATTATTTTTTTATATGGAGGTAAATTTAGCATTAATATTTATAAATTTGATTGCTTAAAAGTCGCCACTTGTTCTGTAACATCAGCACCTCCCCATTCTACAAGCGTGAATCCCTTTCTTTCTGTTTTCGAAAATTTTTGTTCTGGAATTTCGATTTGGTGTTTTAAAGCATAAAATTCCATAAAAATTCTGATTGAAGTATCAGGTTTTGGACTTACATTGTTTGTTGAAAAAACATCGTATTCAGAATTAGTATAAAAATGAATAAAATTTGTTTCGTTTTTTTCTAAAATTGGAAGCCAAAATTGAATGAAATCATTGGTTTCAGAATTGTTTAGTCCAATGGTTTCTAGTTTTTCTATAAGAAAATTAGCCAAATTAATTTTCGAAACTACAAAACCAGTTGTATATTGGTAATGTTCTTTAAGAAAAGTCTGTGATCCATCCCAAAATAAAGAAGAATAAAAGCGATTGGTTTTTTTGTCTAAAAGTTTTCCGTCTGGATATGCTGTTATTTGCCAGTTTGTTTGATATTTTGGAAAAGTAGTTAATAGAGTACCTTTAAAATTTAAAGAAAATGTAACATCCGTTTTTGACGTTGGATAAAGGTAAATTACAGGTTTTTTTATCAAAATACCACCTAACTTATTGGCATCTATTTCTTTTAAAACCATATTTTGATTGCTATTATTTGAAATTTCTATTGATTTCGATTCAAACCCGAGACAAGAGAAATTCAAAATATCTTTCTTTGATACATTTATTTTATATTTCCCTTCAAGATCAGTGTAGTAAGCTTCTTTTTTTGTAAGATTTGAAATTATAACACCCGAGATAGGTTGTTTGTCAGAATTAGTAACAACTCCTAAAACGGTTATTTTATAGTTTCTTTTTTCAAATTTAGTTGGTTTACTTTGTTTTTCTAATTTTTCAAGTTCTCTAGCATCAGAATTTTTGAGAGTCACAATAATTACTCCGTTTTTTCCTTTTTGACCATATTTTTCAAGTGCAATTTGGTCTTCAAGTATATCAAGGCTTTTAATATTTTCAGGATTAATAATATTATAAATCACTGAATAGTCTTCTAAAATAACTCCATTTATTACATAAATAGGATTGTGTTCTTTTTCTTTTAATTCAGAATATAAATTATTTGCTTTAATTATTTTTAGTTCTAATTCGTTTGTTTGCGCATTTATTGTTGTTATAAAGGCAAAGAAAAACAGTATTATATTGGTTTTTATATTTATCATTGTAATAATTTTTTGTATAAATTTAAACTATTGAATTGAAAAATAAAAATCCTATTATTTGATATTGTCATTGCGAGACTGAACACTGTGACTGAACACTGAAAACTATTTTTTAGCTGTTTCTACAAATTCCAATAAATCCAAACTCACTTTCGATGTAAAAATTCCGTAATTGACAGTGGCTTTGTTTTTCTCAATATTGTCAATACTTCCCACAGCTTTTCCATCAAACATTCGAACTCTATCGCCAAGTTTTAGAATTGGTTTTGCTTTTTCAATAACGGGTTTAAGTTTTTTTTCTTTTTTCTCAACTCTAATTTCTTCGACCTTGACTTCAACTTCCTTGATGATTTCTTTTTTCTTTTCTATAATTGCTTTTGCTTCTTTTGGCGTTGCTTTTATTCGTTTCGAATTTTCGATTTCTACTATTTTTAGAAACTCGCCAATTAAATCCTTTTTGTTTTTATTATTGAAATATTTTTCTGCAATATCTTCTATTTTTTGTCCAATGTAAATTGTTTTTTGTTTGCTGTCATATAATTCCTGATAACTTTCTAGTTTTTGCTTGATTTTGACATTTATATTCTCCATTTTCTTGCTCTCTTCCCGCGCTTTGGTTTCTTCTTCTTTCAAATTGATAGAAGTTTTTTCCAATTTTGAACGTTCTTTTTGGAGTGTGGCAATGGTTTTGTCGAAACGTACTTTTCCGACTTCAATTTTCTTTTTAGCTCGATTGATTAAACTATACGGAATGCCATTTTTCAAAGCTACTTCAAAGGTGAACGAACTTCCTGCTTGTCCCAAAACCAATTTATACATTGGTTCCAAGGTTTTTTCATCGAACAACATGTTGGCATTTATGGCAAATGGCAATTCGTTAGCCAGAATTTTTAGATTCGAATAATGCGTGGTAATAATTCCAAAAGCTTCACGATGGTAAAATTCTTCCAAGAAAATTTCAGCCAAAGCGCCTCCTAATTCTGGGTCAGAACCTGTCCCAAATTCATCAATTAGAAACATCGTTTTTTGATTACATTTTTTCAAGAAATAGTTCATATTCTTCAATCGGTAACTATAGGTACTCAAATGATTTTCAATGGATTGGTTGTCTCCAATATCAGTTAGGATTCGGTCGAATAAAAATGTTTCAGAACGTTCGTGAACCGGAATCAACATTCCGGATTGCAACATTAATTGTAACAATCCTATAGTTTTTAGCGATATCGTTTTTCCTCCAGCATTGGGTCCAGAGATGACAATGATTCTTTTTTCTTGACTCAACTCAATAGTTTGAGGATGCGTAATTTCGTTTTTTTGTTTGTTATTCAAATACAAAATAGGATGGAAGGCATCCCTGAAAAATAATCTTCTATTTTCAGTTATTGTTGGTAAAATTCCATTGATTCTGTTAGCATATTTTGCTTTGGCAGCAATCACGTCAATGTCGCTCAAGAAATCCTGATATTGAATAAGCAAAGGCAAAAATGGACGAATTTGATTGGATAATTGTTTCAGAATTCGAGTGATTTCCTCTTTCTCTTCGTATTCTAAATTACTTAATTCTCGGGAATATTTCAGCGTCATTTCGGGTTCGATATAAGCAATACTTCCTGTTTTGGAACTTCCCAAAATTGATCCTTTAACTTTGCGACGATACATTGCTAAAACCGCCAAAACCCTACGATTTTGAACAAAACTTTCCTTGATGTCGTCTAAATATCCTAATGAATTGTATTGCGTTAAAGCGACTCCAAAACTCTGATTTACTTTGCCTCGAACAGCATTCATTTCCCGACGAATATTCAATAAATCTGGAGA
>JBBQSZ010000080.1:0-15903 GCA_038234745.1 Flavobacteriales bacterium
ACAATGGTGCAATTCACTTTATGAAGGATTTCGGGATTTGTTTGTTTTTTGCCGCTGTTGGTATCAAAGCAGGACATGGTTTCTATGAAAGCTTTGTCGAAAATAATGGGTGGATGTGGATTTATTACGGTTGTTATATCACTTTTATTCCGTTACTACTTTTAGTTTTAATTAGCCGTTTTGTGTTTAAACTTAATTTTTATCAAATGGTAGGAATTATGAGTGGATCATATACAGATCCAGCAGCATTAGCTTTTAGTACTAAATATTTAGATTCTGATATCCCAAATCAATCTTATGCTACTGTTTATCCTTTGGTAACTATTAGTAGAATTTTAGTAGCACAATTACTTATCTTGCTATTTGCAAAATAAAATGAATACAATTTAAACAAAAAGGACTATTTCATCATTTGAAATAGTCCTTTTTTTTGCAAATACAGAATAAGAAAACAATTAATTAATCAATTTCAGAAATTCACTTCGATTTTCAATCTTTAAAATATCGTATATTGCTTTCAGGTGGTATTTAACGGTGTTTTCTGATAAAAATAACAGAGTTGCTATCTCTTTGTTTGATTTACCTTTCCGGATGAGTTCGATGATTTCTAATTGCCGTTGTGTTAAATTATATTTTTCGAAATTAACTTTCGTAATACCTTGATTGGTAAGCTCCTTTGTTAAAATTTCTAATTCATCGTGAATGCGTTTGTATTCTTTATCTAATAATATACTTTTTTGTTTATTGCTTTTGTATAGTCGGATAGCCAAATACAATCCCACTACTAAAACTAAAGAAAATGCAATTAAGTAATTACGAAAAATAATACTTCTTTCTAACTCAAAATCTTTTCTTTGAATTTCGATATTCTTTTCAAGCAAGTTTAATTTATTATTAGATTCCTCGGCATCATAATTTGTTTTGAGTTGATCAATAATCTGATATGATTTAAATGCAGATTTCCAGTCATTAACAGACATTTGTTGCTCTCGCAACTGTTCGTACATATATATTTGGTATTTTACTAATTTTGATTTTTGTGCTGATTGCAAGCCTAATTTAAATTCTTGTTGTACTTTATTTTGCTCTTTGGTTAGTTTGTATAATTCGATTTTCTTGCCATAAACTATGGGCAAATTTTGAATATCAAACTTTTGCATTAGCAAAATAGCTTCATCAAATTTTTGTTCAGCTGTTTTAAATTGTTTAATTTTTAAATCCAAATATCCTTCTTGCATAACTAGCATTGCTGTAGTTGCTCCTTCCAAATGTGCATAATTGGAAGCTCTAAGTCGTTGCATTAATGACTTTGCTTTGTCATATTTTTGGATATCAAAATAGGCTAATGCTCGTTCTGCCAAAATATTAGCTTTGACTTCATCTATCCTGTCACTTTTTAAACCAAATTTTTCGGCAAGATTAATGGATTTAAAGGTATCATCATAATCAAACAAAGATTTATGAATAGTTGCTTTTAATAGATAGGCTTGATATTTATCAAAATTGGAAATCTCATCATCATTCAAATAGTCCAGAAGTTTTCGAAAAGCTTCTTCTTGCTTGTTATTTCTATTGTTTTCTAAAACCTGTTTTTCAATGATTTTAAAATCGGTTTGAGCCTTTACGTTAGAAAGAGGAAAGAATAGTAAACAGAATACTAAAATAAATGTGAATTTCATAAAGTGATTTGATTAAGCGAATGGACTAATTATATAGGTTAATTTTTTTAAATTCTCAGATATAATAAAAATTAAGATTTTTTTGGAATACAAAAGTGTTCAAAATTACAAAAGGTTTTTACTTTAGGATAAAAAAATCAAAAAAAAACTTATGTTTTAAACGCATTATTTTTGCATTTTTAGAATCTTATATCAAGGTGCTTTTGTTTTAATATTGCGTATTTTATACTTTCTAATTGATTTAAATTAAGTTTCTTTAACTTTCATCTACTTACCTAAGAAAGTGTAAATACATTTCCTGCATAATTTTAATTGCTATAAATACATCAAATTTTGAATTGAACGCTAATTTCAAAATATATCCTAATCCAGCATCAGCTGTTTTAAATATAGAAATGACACATTTTAATACTGCTAAAACCACTTTGTATGATTTGAATGGAAGAGTATTAAAATCCCAAACCGTTGAAGAAGGTACGACGCAAATGAATATTTCAGATGTAGCAACAGGAATTTATCTTTTGAAGATTGATACAAAAAATGGTTCGTTAACCAAACAAATTATCAAAGAGTAAATCATTTTAATTCCATAAAAGGTCGCTATTTTAAGAAATAGCGACCTTTTTTTTTAGATTAAAATTGAAAATTTCTACAGTTTAAAAAATTTTATGTGAGCTCAGCTTGCACTGTGTAAGTAAAAAAACTAAATTTCTGATACAATTACAAAGAAACTTTCCGTTTTGATTTCTATTTCACTATTTTTATTTAAAATTAGTGTACCTAAAAATCAAAACTTAAAAATATGTCAAAATCAAATTCGGAAAAATCAAATAATTTTGAGGAAAATGCTAGGAAATTAGTAAATTCTAATAAAAAAGAGTTAGTAAAAAAATCTAAAATTTTCTCTAAGCAATATCGAATTGGTAAAAACGAAGGTTTTAAACTGAAAGATTATGAAACTAGAGCCAGTTTCGATTTGGGTGACGAAGGGAAACAGTTGGTTAAAGATACACTACAAATTGGCGTTGAAGCACTGGCAGCTATGCAGGACGTTTTATATGCTCAAGACAAATGGTCATTACTTATCATTTTTCAGGCGATGGATGCTGCTGGAAAAGACGGAGCGATCAAACACGTAATGTCTGGCGTAAATCCTCAGGGTTGTCAGGTTTTCTCATTCAAAGCGCCCAGTTCCGAAGAATTAGACCACGATTATATGTGGAGATGCACGACCCATTTGCCAGAGAGAGGTCGAATTGGTATTTTTAATCGGTCTTATTATGAAGAAGTATTAGTGGTAAGGGTTCACGAGCAAATTTTAAAAGGTCAAAAATTGCCCGAAAAATTAATTACTAAAGATATTTGGGAAGATCGTTTTCAAGACATTCGCCACTTCGAGAAATATTTGAACAGAAACGGAACTATAGTTCTTAAATTCTTTTTAAATGTTTCTAAAGAAGAGCAAAAAGAACGCTTTATCGAGCGGGTTGACAATCCCGATAAAAACTGGAAATTCAGTGCTGCCGATGCCAAAGAACGACAATATTGGGATGATTATATGAACGCTTATCAGGAATTAATCCGAAATACATCGACCGAAAAATCACCTTGGTATGTAATTCCTGCCGATAATAAATCCTATGCTCGAATTGCAATTGCGTCGGCAATTATTACTGCATTAGACGAAATGGATTTAGAGTATCCTTCCGTAAGCGATGAAAAATTGGCTGAATTACAAGCCGTAAAAAAAGCATTATTTGAGGAAAAATAAATAATATTCATTTTATGATCTTTTTACATAAAACATTTCCTCCTTTAGAATGGCTCAAAGGTTATTCGTCATCGATAGCAAAAAAGGATTTTATAGCCGGAATAACTTTGGCAGCGTACGCAATCCCTGTCTCGTTGGCTTATGCAACTCTGGCTGGATTGCCTCCCCAATATGGAGTTTATGGCTATCTTATTGGTGGTCTATTTTATGCAATGTTGGGAACCAGTAGGCAATTGGCCATCGGACCCACTTCTGCGATATCATTGGTTATTGGAACTACAATTGCAGGAATGGCAAACGGAGATGTGCATCGATGGGCGGATATTGCTTCCCTTACTGCGTTACTATTTTCGGGTTTTGCAATTCTTGCTTATTTATTGCGGTTGAATAGTATTATAAATTTTATTAGCGAAACTGTTTTGGTTGGTTTCAAAGCAGGTGCTGCCTTGACTATTGGACTGACTCAATTGCCCAAATTGTTTGGTGTAAAAGGTGGAGGTGAAAATTTCTTGGATCGCATCTTTACAATCTTCCAGCAGCTACCAGTAACCAACATGGCAATACTATTCTTTGGACTTATTGCCATTATTATTCTAATTCTTGGCGAAAAAAAGATGCCTGGTAAACCTGTTGCAATTATAATCGTAATTATTTCTATTGTGTTAATTTATGCAACTCCTTTAGGATCGCAAGGCATTACAACTGTAGGTTTTATTCCTTCTGGACTTCCTGAATTTCACTTTCCAACTCTAAAAATTAGGGATGTTGACGGCGTGCTACCACTAGCAACTGCTTGTTTTCTTTTATCGTATATCGAAAGTATTTCAGCCGCAAGAGCAATGGCACAAAAAAATAGTTATTCTATCGATCCTCGTCAAGAATTACTAGCGCTTGGTATTGCAAATGCTGCTGTGGCTTTGGGTCAGGGATATCCAGTTGCGGGAGGATTGTCACAATCAGCGGTCAATGATACTGCTGGTGCAAAAACGCCTTTAGCCTTAGTTTTTGCTTCTTTAGCAATTGCTTTTTGCCTTATATTTTTAACAGAAATGCTCCAGTTTTTACCATCGGTCATTCTAGCGGCAATCGTTTTGGTGGCAATTCGAGGTCTTTTCGATTTAAAAGAAATGAAACATTTGTATAAAATTAATCGACAAGAATTTTATGTTGCATTGATTGCTCTTCTTGGTGTGCTTATTTGGGGCATCTTGACAGGAGTTTTACTAGCTGCAATTTTTACGTTGTTGATAATGTTAAAAGCAACCTCAAAACCAAACGTGGCTTTTTTAGGGAGAATCCCAGGAACCAAACGATATACCGATGTAAAGCGACATCCTGATAACGAAAGTTTAGATGGTATTCTCATTATTAGAGTAGAATCATCCATTCTTTATTTTAACGTCGAAAATATTAAAGAACAAATTTGGGATAAAATCAACAATGAAAGCAATTCTATAAAAACAGTGATACTGGATTTGAATTCTTCTCCATCGTTAGATATTGCAGGAGCTCGATTTTTAAAACACCTTTTTATAGATTTAAAAGCAAAAGAAATAGTCTTGAAAATTGCCGAAGCTCGTTCCGAAGTTCGAGATATTTTGCGCTCTGAAAATCTGGAAGAAATATTAGGACACATCAGCCGCTTTGTTTCGGTTGACGATTTAGTCGTTGAAGCAACAATAAAAAAATCTTAATTAAAAAAAGGTTTAATCTTAAAAAACAAACACTTTTACTTTTTTAAAATATACTTTTCAGCTAAATTTCCCGTGATGCTATTTCCATCTTCATCGAGTTGAATGAGTTGATTTTCGCCCACTTTATATTGTGTTGGTCCATTTTTATAACCTTGTAAAGAAATTTTTCTTCCCATTTTGTCCCAAATAAAAATTCCTTTTTCTTCCAAGATTTTCTCATCTCCTTTACCAAGATATTTTGTTTGGATTACAAATGTCAAATCTAAATTTAGGGTGATTTTGGTTTTAATTCCCTCGCAATCTGCGCAAGGAGTTTCACCTATATAGGTTCCTTGCCAATCTAATGAGTTTTTGGTATTATGAGAATCAACTGGAATTTCTGCAGCAACATTTACAATAGTATCGGGTTTGCTTTCTAAAGGTTTTACTTCTTTTTTACAAGAAAAAAACAACAAATAAGCACTAAATAAAAGAACTATTTTCATGTTGCAAAGCGATTTATTTATTATTTTTTTCAAAACGCATCATAGCAATGTCTCCCATAATGAAGTTTAATGTTTTTCCATCTTCGGATATTGTATAGGAATCAATTTTTTCTAAGGTATTCATAAATAGAATATCTCCGTCTCCTTGGCACGCCATCATTGTCATTCCCATTTTCGAATCTTTGAAATTAATTTTATTTCCGTCCACTTTTAGATTTCCAAAATATTGGTTGCAACTATTATTTCCTGATACCTTATTTTGTTTTAAATCAAAGGCAATTGTCGGCTTTTTATCGGGATACAATCCATTAAATGCTATTCTTGGACCTGTAATATAATTCAATTCCCAATTTCCTTCTAAGGAATTAGTAGCTATCATTTGTTTTTGATTTGGTTTGCAGGCCATAAAAGTCAAGGCTACAATTATTGCAGTTAAAATTAATTTTTTCATAAAGCGACTATTTTTTTAGAGATTTAAACAATTATATTGAAAAAAAGAGTTGAAATCAAGGAATACGGCTATTTTTCAATAAAAATAACCTTCAAACTAAGTTTTATATTTTAGAACGATTCCCCAGCATTGAGATAAAAAGCTTTTGAATGACGACCGACAGCATAGTTAAAAACCAAGTTGGTTCGAGTGGCTTTGTCGATTAAAATTCGCAGACCAACTCCGGCGGCAGGTTGAACGTATTGTAAAAGTTTGATTTCACGATCTTTATCACTAGCAGAAGTGAAATTTGCAAATAAAGTCCCGCTAATTAACTGATTACAACTGAGAGGAAATCGATATTCGGTTTCAAGATACAGCAATTTTTGTCCTCGAAATAATCCTTGAGTGTATCCTTTTCCACTTCTACTCCTTTGATCCCATCCTATCGACGGTAAATTGAGATATGGCACTTTTCCAGCAGTTAAAATTTGAGCTGTTGTCCATAAACAAAATATATGTTCCGGATTCTTTTTGCTTAAAGGCAAAAAATAACGATACTCCATAAATAGCATATTGCTAGCATGTTGGCTCGAAACTAAGGCTGGACTGAACCGATAATTAATATTGGCATACATTCCGCGATGCGTATTGATTTGATTGTCCCTGGAATCATATAGAAAATTTATACTTAATCCATTTACAAAATATTGATTTTCTTCATAGCCATATTTTTGGCTGTAATTGTAATGATTGGTGAATTGTCCCTTATCAATATCAAGATTACGATCGGCAATGTTTGTGTACCAATCTAAATGAACTCCAGCGCCTACATAATAATTTTTCTTAATTTCTATCGAGATGGTTTGATGAAGTTTAAAGTAATTATAATCCATAGGCTCTTCTAAAGAATTCAAATCAAAATCCTTATCTCTATAATTGGGCGGAATTATATCACTTCCTAGTCCATAATTGGGTTGTGAAAAAATATAATACCTCCAATCACCACTCAAAAAAATATCATTATTCTTCATCATGATACTGTTTTTGAAATTAATCAGAAGCTGCTTTTTTTCGGTTAAGGTTGCCCCAAGATTAATAGAAGAATATTTGTCGTCTAAATTATTTCCTTTAAAAGTGTATTGCGTAACCAATCCGTATGAATATCCTGTTGACGGTTGTGAACCAATAATGGGAATAACCAGAAAAAAATTATCCTTCTTTCTTTTCTTTATGGAAACTGTATCTTTCTTTTTAAAAAGTTCGGTCAGCGACTTTACGGAACATCGTTTCAATGAATCAGATACATTTTGAGCTTCGATGCCAAATTGAATCAAAACAATAAGCAGTATAGTAAAACTATTTATACATTTATTCTTCATTCTGCAAATTTATCATTTTAAAAACGAAAATAGTACAATTACCAAGCGCATTTTTCTATATTCAATTTAGAAAACTTCAATGAAAAACTATAAATTCCTTGCAAAAAAAACAGATTACAAACTAAATATTCTAGTTCATAATCTGTTTTGATGCTAAATAAATTGCTATTATTTTTTAACTTCCTCTTTTTCAATTAATCCTTTGTTAGCAAGCTCAGTTTTAACTGCTGCAATAATTTCATCAATTGATTGATCTGCTTTACTGGGATTTAATGTGGAAGTAGTTCCTGACCACAATAATTTATTAGATTTTACATCATAAATAGTTGTTTCCACATAATAAGTTTTGTTTTCTTGATAATAGCCTGGAGAGCCAAACATACTGCCTCCATAACCCCAGCCGCGATAACCACCATAATAACCTCCACCAAAGCCCCATCCGCCATAATAAGGACCTCCTTGAACGTAATCTTTACTTTTTGAAATGTCGGTCAAACGCATTAATATAATTCCATCAATACCATCTTTTAATAAATCAGCAACAGCCAAATTTTTATCAGTTTGAGCTGGTTTTAGATAATTATAAGAAGCTACAAAATTGCCTTTTGGCGAAGAGGCAACCATTTTATCTTCGGCAATTCTTCTGGAAGATTCGTCTTTTAATTGTGCAATGACCAACACTTTTTGATAAGACTTTATCGTAGTTGCGTCCAATGATGGGTCTGTCCAAGTTTTCACCAATTGAGTAGATGAACCGCAGCCAAATAGTAAACTGATTCCTAATACCGATAATAATAATTTGATTTTCATAATTATTAATTTTTTTTTATTAATTGAGTTTTCTTGATTGGCATTTATCCTAAATGTACAAGGATCAAACGTCATTAAATGGGAATTTTTAAAATAATTTAATGCCTATTTTTAAAAATAAAATAGGCGCAATTATCATACCATTAATTTATAGAGGAAGTCTATTAAATTCCAAGATTTTTAAAGATTTGTTGGTAATTTGGATTATTAGGATCTAACTGTTTTAACTTTATCGCCGTTTGCAAGGCTTTGTTGGTATTGTCCGTTTGAATATAAACATAAGTAAGCGCATAATACAATTCAGCAACCGATGGATTAATCTGGATTCCTTTTAGCAAAACCGCTTCAGCTTCTTGATTTTTTTTGTTTTGATTTAATAGCAATCCATAATTGTAATAAACTCTTGAGTTTGTTGATTTTAATACTACTGCCTTGGCAAAAGCTTTTTCGGCAGCAGGAATATTATTCATTTCATTAAATAATAAAGCCATATTGTAATAAATTCGGTCGTTTTTAGTATCATTTTTCAAAGCTGATTCTAGTGCTTGCAAAGCTTGAGTATTCTTGCCTTGCAAATTATAAGTAGCAGACAAATTGAGCCAAGCATAATTCATATTGCTATCTTTTTTTAGACCTCGCAAATAAAATTTTTCGGCATTATTGTAATCTTTTAATTTTAAATAATAATCAGCTAGCATTACATTTCCAGTCGAAAAGTCAGCTTGATATCGAAGTGATTTCTCTAATTCTATTTGAGCCGATGAAAATGCTTTTTCATATTGTGATGGTAATTGTTCTTTTGGAATCGTAATATAAAGATCTGCTGCTGCAATACGAACGGCTCTAACGCGATCCGACAGTAAAGGCCCTACGGCTTCTATCCAATTAGCTGCTGGAAAGGAAACTAAAGTTTTTAACGCGTGGTATCGAATTAAAGCTTCCTTGCTTGCTAATCGTGCTACTAGCGTGTTCAAACTAGTTTTGGTTTGTACTTTTCCAAGATAAAAAGTAGCTGTTGCTTTGATTATTTTTGGGACAAATTTATTGTCAATGAGTTTTGTTAAATGTTGTTCGCTATTGGCATCTAATTTACTTCCAGGAATTAAATCTTCGGCAAAATGATATTTTCTTTTAGGTCCATACCATTTGACGATAGCTTCGGCTAAAACCTTCTCTGATTTGTCTTTATGGCAGTTGCTGCAAGCATTTGGAGTTCCATACTTTACAGATAAATCTGGTCGTGGAACTCTAAAACTATGGTCATGCCGATAATCATTACCCATAAAATAATTTCCAGGCATGTGGCAATTTTTGCATTCTGCTGCTGGTCCACCTTTGGGATGAAAAGTATGACTTGGAACATCATATTTGGTGGAAACATGACAAAGCGTACATGTTTGATTCCCTATTCGTTTTTGTTTTACAGAATGGGGATTGTGACACATGCTACATTTAACGCCTTTATGATACATTTTGCTTTGCAAAAATGATGTATAAATATAATCCTCATCTTTAACTTGACCATCCGCATAAAAATTCTCAGTGTCAGGAATTTGAGGAACATAATCATCCATAATTTCTCCTGTATTTAGATGCGAACCACTAACATCGGATATACGTGCGTGGCAAGGAGCACAAGTATTTAGTTCCTCTTTTTGACTGGAATTTTTGGCCAATTTCATAAAACTTCCAATAACTCTTTTTCCAGATTTATAATCGCCATTCATAAAATCGACATGATTTTTTCCAGCTCCGTGACAGCTTTCGCAACTCACATTGATTATGCTGTAACTGGTTTTATAAGTATCGGTTTTTATATCATAATTCTTTCTGAGGTTTGTAGAATGGCAAGTCGCGCACATTGTATTCCAATTTTGCGCATTTCCCGTCCAATGCAACCAATCATGCGAAGGTATTTTTTGCCCTGCATATTGGTTAAACCATTTCTTTTTATTCACATCCCAACTCAATCGTGGTACTTGCATTTTTCCTTCTGGAAAGGAAACTAAATACTGTTGCAAAGGTTTATAACCAAAGATATACTTGACTTCAAAATCGTGATACTTACCATCATTGCCTTCGGTGTTTATGAAAAATTTAGGACCTTTTTTAAAGAATCGACTCGTTACCCCATCAGCAGTAAAAGTTACATTATTAAAATCGCCTTTTACAGTCGAATCGTTGGGTGGCAACATTGACATATAATGATCTGAATGTTTCCAATCTTTAAATTCAACTGCGTGACACTTCTTGCAAGATTGATCCCCAACATAGCTTTTTGAATATGCTTCGTTAGCTGTGTATTTTATATATTTTGAAGTGCAGCTGTCAACAATAAAGACTCTGAAAACAACAAGAAATAGTACGGAGATAAGTACTAAAAGAATCGATTTTTTATACATTGTAATGCTTTTATGCTAAAAGTTTTAATTGTCTTGTTCTAATTATGGCGAACCTATTATTAAAAGACAAAAATTTTTATTAAATACTAGTGAATCTATTTATCAAGTATTTCGTAAATATTTCATTAAAGTTATTTTTTTTGCTAAATTAATAAATGATTTTGGAATTATGGATGCCAAATTTTACTTAATTTTAATTCATTAAAAACACATCAAATATTCAATTTCGTTATGAATATTTAATGTGTTTAGCTTAGAAAAAATAGTTGTACATTTTTATTTATTTAGAAAATAATACCAATTGTAACTGCACATTAACTTTACTTCGTTTGGCTATCAAATTCCAGATTTTTGTATTGCTATGATTTACACTATATTTTGAATAAAACCTGCTGCATTTTGGCTAGAAAAACTTTTTTTTGAGCACAAAAAAAACCGTCATTTTCATGACAGTTCTGAATTGTTAAAGACAAAATTGACTTCTTACATTTTAGCAAAAATATTGGTGTAATATTTTCTTCCTTCAGCATTAACTCTAATTGAAAGTCCAAAAAATGTAAAATTACCTTCTATATTAGCTTTGTGTGTTGGACTTTTCAACCAACCTTCAAGAGCATTTTGTGGAGAATTATAATTGTATGCAATATTCTCAGCCACCTTAATAGCTCCTAAAACTTTCAGGATATTTTCAGATCGAGTTTCAAAACCATTATGATTTACAACATTATTTGTAATCATGTAGTCGTTATGCTCTTCTGATTTTAATGAAATATAATTATTTTGAACCAAAGCATTTAAACCAATTTTGGCTCTATAATCATTGATTAAATTTAATGTTTCAATTTCAAGTGAATTATAGGTATAATTTGTAGTTTTATTTTTTTGGGAAATAACTTCTATATTTTTGGAGCCTGAATCTGAACTTTCAGAAGAACAAGAAAACAATGTAAAAACTAATAGGAAAATAAAAAATGATTTAAAAAATATAACCTTCATAAATAAATAAAAATAAAATTGCTTGTAAATGATTCTTGATTAATTTCAATCGATTGCGTTGAATTTAAATGTGCGCAAATTTAAACGAATCAGCATCTAAAAAGTATTTTTTATCGATGAAATACACAATTTTTCATATAAATTATATAATTTTCTTATGATTAAATAAAATTAAAAAACAAAACTTTAAATATTAATCAGAAAATTTTTAAGTTAAATAAAATTAATTATAAGTACAAGATTACAAAACATTTATTTACAATACATTAGACGCAAAAAAAACTGCCATTTTCATGACAGTTCTTACAATATTAACAACTAATTACTTTTAAATTTTTGCGAAAATATTGGTATAATATTTTTTTCCATCTACACTAATCCTAATTGCAATTCCAAAATTTGTATAATTACCTTCTATATTAGCTTTGTGAGCCGGACTTTTCAACCAAGCATCAACAGCAGCTTGCGGAGAATTATAATTGTAGGCAATATTTTCTCCAACTGCTTTTGCGCCTAAAACTTGCATAATGTTTTCAGAACGAGAAACAAAATCATCGTGATTTACTACATTATTGGTAATCATGTAATTATCGTGTTCTTCGGACTTAAAAGAGATGTGATTAATTTGTTTTAATTCATTCAAGCCAATACTAACTCTGTAAGCATTTATTAGTGCCATAGTTTCTAGTTCGGTTGAGTTGTAGGTATAACTCATTACTTGTTGATCTGGAACTGAAGCTTCAGGAGACTCTGAACTATCAGAGGAACAAGAATTCATTGTGAAAATTATTGCCACAAGCAATAAGCCACGAAGTAAAGTTGATTTCATAATTTGAAGTAGATTAGGTTTAAAGTAGATTGTGGGGCAAACTTCTTTAAGTTGTTTATTCGATTGCTTTTTATTATAGTATAAATTTAAGGTTTTTATCGTTTAATATACAAATAAAATCGACAAACTACACTAATAATAAATTTATATCTTAGTAATTCCTACAAAATAAACAATTATTTATCCTCGAATTTAATATTTAATTAACTTTATAACTCGAATCATAAGTTTAAGTTTTGGGGTTGACTTTGAAAAGAAACATATTTTAACTTACAGGTAGCATTGAAGGACGGTATTTGACAAAAAAAAGCCCCACAAAAATTGCGGAGCTTCTACTCGGTAGATATAATCTAAGGATTTTATAAATCTAGAAATTTCAAAACTTTTTGAAACTGTTCTTGCTTTGAAATGGTAGAATTGTCAAATTCAATGGCGTCTTTTGCTCGAACTAGTGGAGAATCGACTCGATGCGTATCAATATAGTCTCTCTCTTGAACGTTTTTTAAAACTTCATCAAATGTAACTTTATCCCCTTTTTTTTGTAATTCCTTGAATCTTCTTTCGGCACGTGTAATTGGACTGGCGGTCATAAATATTTTTAGATCGGCATCTGGAAAAACAACCGTTCCAATATCTCTTCCATCCATAACAATTCCTTTATTTTTGCCCATTGCTTGCTGCTGTTCTACTAATTTTGCTCGAACTTCCGATATTTCGGCAACTTTACTAACATAACTCGAAACTTCGATGGTACGAATTGCTGCCTCAACGTTAATTCCATTCAAATACATTTCGGCAAAACCCAAATCAGGATTAAATTTAAAGACTAATTTAATTTCAGGCAAACGCTGAATAAGTGATTCTATATCAAAATGATTTGCTGCTATATAACCATTTTGCATCGCAAATAAAGCTACCGCACGATACATTGCACCAGTGTCTACATAAACATATCCCAAGTGATTTGCCAATTCTTTTGCCAAAGTACTTTTTCCGGTTGATGAAAATCCATCAATTGCTATGGTAATTTTTTTATTCAAAATAGTATTATTGTAAATTTATGTTCAAGCCAAATAAACTCGTATTTCCAGCTAAGGTATATCTAGAATAGGAATAATTGAACTTTAATTTGTTAATTTTTAATCCAAAACCAACCGATATTCCCGAAAAATTTCGAATGTCTTGAACCTGCAGCTCTTTGGCACGTCTAAAATTATATCCAAATCTCAAATTAAAGGATCTTTTTGGAAAAAGTTCTACTCCAAATATGGCATGCCTTAATGTATTTCCTAAAAATGAAGTTTTCTTCTCAGTGCTACTTCCATCAAGTGACGTTTGAGCCTGATTCGGATTCGTAAACGAAATATTCCATTGCTGTAAATTATCTAAAGTCAAATGCCAGCGAATTGGAACATTTTCTAATTCTTGCGAAACTCCAAACATTATATCCAAAGGCAATTTTTCATTCAAACCATTATAAGTAGTAAATTGTGTACCAATGTTTCGAATGACCAATGCCCAATTAACATCATTAGCTTCATCGATTAAAACCGCTCCCAAATCGACAGCACCACCAAAGGAACTGTAACTTTCTAGATTGGAAGAAATCAATTTACCATTGGCTCCCAAAAAAATATTAGAATTAGGAACATTATAAGCATATCCAAATGATAACGCCACTTCGCTACCTGTAAATGGCGATGTAGCTTGACCATTCTCGTCATAACCTTCAAAATTACCATAATTTACATAATTGATACCTACTTGAAAAGTTTGCACGTGTCGATCATAAGTATAAGCATAAGAAGCTGTTCCGTATTTAACTTCACCAAAATAACTACCATAATTAATTGCAAATTGGTTGTCCATATCAGGATTTATAGCCGCTGGATTATAAAGTGCCTGATTGACATCGTCATCATAAATAGTAATTGCCTTACCTCCCAACGCAGCTTGTCTTGGCGAAGTAACCAAGTTTAGAAACTGATAGGTATATTTCCCTCCTATTTGACCATTTGAAACGGTAAAAACTAAAAAGAAGAAGAAAATTATAAATTTTTTTGGCATATTTGAAATCGCTATTCGGTATTGTAAAACGCAAATGCGAAGATAAAATTATAATAGAATAAATTCCTTTTTTTTATTTGAAGTTTACACGCAATTTCTATTTTCAAAAAAATTCCACCACGAAGCTTCGAGATGGAATTTTATAAATGTCAAAAATAGTTACTAAACTATTTTTGCGTTTTTTACTTTTTGATCGGTAATGGCAATTTTCAAAACTTCGCTCATTTCTTTTACATAATGAAAAGTCAAACCTTCAATATATTTGGCTTTGATTTCGTCAATATCGCTTTTGTTTTCGTGACACAGGATAATTTCTTTGATGTTGGCTCTTTTAGCTGCCAAAATCTTTTCTTTAATTCCGCCTACAGGTAAAACTTTTCCACGCAAAGTAATTTCGCCAGTCATCGCTAATCCATTCTTTACTTTCTTTTGTGTCAAAACCGAAACTAATGAAGTCAACATGGCGATTCCTGCACTTGGTCCATCTTTTGGGGTTGCTCCTTCCGGAACGTGCAAATGAATGTTGTATTTGGATAAAATTTCAGGATTTACTCCCAGCAAGGCTGTGTTTGCTTTAATATATTCTAAGGCTATAGTTGCTGATTCTTTCATCACATTACCTAAATTTCCGGTAATGGTCATCGCTCCTTTTCCTTGCGAAATTAATGATTCTATAAAAAGAATATCACCACCTACACTTGTCCAAGCTAAACCGGTTACTACTCCAGCAACATCATTGCTTTCATATTTATCGCGTTCTAATCTTGGAATTCCTAATACTTTTACAATATCGTCGTTGGTTACTTTTTTGTTGTAATCTTCTTCCATCGCGATAGATTTTGCAGCATTTCGAATCACTTGCGCAATTTTAGCTTCCAAACCACGAACACCCGATTCACGAGTATATCCTTCAACAATTTTTTCTAATTGCTTCACGCCAATAACTAAATCTTTTGTGGTTAAACCGTGTTCTTTTAGTTGTCTTGGAAACAAATGCTGACGTGCAATTTCTACTTTTTCTTCAATCGTATAACCCGTCATTTTTATGATTTCCATACGATCTCGCAAAGCAGGTTGAATTTCACCCATATTGTTAGAGGTCGCAATAAACATCACTTTCGACAAATCATATCCCATTTCAAGGAAATTGTCATAGAATGAATTGTTTTGTTCAGGGTCTAAAACTTCTAATAATGCCGATGAAGGGTCTCCTTGATGACTATTCGACAATTTATCAATTTCGTCCAATACAAAAACAGGGTTTGATGTTCCAGCTTTTTTCAAACTTTGAATAATTCGACCTGGCATCGCTCCAATATATGTTTTTCTGTGACCCCGAATTTCCGCTTCATCACGCA
>JBBQSZ010000081.1:0-15716 GCA_038234745.1 Flavobacteriales bacterium
TGAAATTAAAAAAAATATTTTTTCATTTATCGAACTCTCAGGAAGGTAGCCAAAAACAAGCTAAAGCAAGGTAAAACCTTGCTAAGTCCTGAAATCTAAAGAAAAATAAACGTTCCGTGATTTTTTATCGGACAACAATGGAGTTAAATGTATTCGCATCTAAACAATCACTTATTAGTCAGCGGAGAGATATTAAGTCGTCTAATTCATATTCGATACTTCCAGCCCTAACTACAATCGGAGCTATTACTAGTGAGGGGGCATCACTTTTTAATATTCGTCCGACGGAACGACCTGTTTTTGCTTTTGGCCCTGAGGGATCAGGTCATACATCATTAGGAATGGCGTTATCTATGCTAGGGTACAGATGTTGCAGTGATTTCGAAGATTTGCCGAATAGTGAAAGACACCTGCTTTTCGAAGGAGGTGATAACAGGATTTTCGATGCATACGTAAACATTGGATCATTGAATGATAGAGTTGGAGAACTTAAAGTACTATATCCAAAGGCTAAATATATTCTTACTCGAAATAAAGATAATATAGAAGATATTGAATTCAATAAACTGATAAAATCCCTTGAAGGTGCTGACATTGCGGTACTTCACGTGAGGGAGTTGAAAAAATGGCAGATTGTTTGTGAGCACTTAGTATGTGCTCCTCCCAGTTGTAGCTATCCCAAACTTGAAGATATTGGGCAAAGAGCAATTCTCCATAAAAACAAAGATACGAACCAAGATTTTAATTTAAAACAATCGAAACATGATGGTTCTCCATGGCTTATTGAATCGAAAAAAAAATGGCAAGGAATTAATTCTATAACGAGAGAAAGTTGTCCTAACATTAATAGTACAACAGTGAAATTTACAGATACTTTGGAAATTTACAATTCAAATCGCTGGTTGAGAAGAAGCGATACATTTACGGACAATTTAGCACTCTTTCGACCATCAAATACAAAGTTTGTTTCTGAAATTGGTGCAATTCTTTCGATTAAAGAAGAATCTCTTGGTGTTAGAGATTTTTCAGCAGCATCTATTAGCAGTAAGGATCAATACCTATTCGGAAAGTTCGAAGCCACTATCCAAGCATCCAATGTTTCAGGTGTAGTTACAGGTTTCTTTCTCCACCGAAATTCACCACGACAAGAAATTGATATTGAGATTGCAGGAAATCGACCAGATCGTCTTTTGATCAATGTCTTTTACAATCCGGGAGATGTAGGGGCAAATTTTGATTATGGCTATAGAGGTTCCCCCAGCTATGTTAATCTTGGTTTTGATGCATCTAAAGAATTTCATCGCTATACAATAGAATGGAACCCAAACGAGATTCAATGGTTTGTTGATGATAAATTAGTGCATCGCAGAGTAGTATGGGACCCGACTCCAATTCCACATCTACCAATGACACTCCATGCGAATAATTGGGTAACTCGTTCTACTGAACTTGCAGGTCGTATTTATTCAAGAAACCTACCGACTGTTTCCGTTTTTAGACAGATCCAAATTGATGCAAATATTGATATACGCGAATCTGAAGGTAATGCTTCATAACATATAAAACCGAATAAACTTAAATTATACGAAAGATGAAAATTTTATCATACAATCCAGGTCACGATGGAACTTTAACTTATATTGAAGATGGTCGACTAATTATCTCTATTGAAGCTGAGAAAGACTCTCACTATCGTCACTCACCATTATCTATACCAGATATGTTAAGTATTTTTGGTGATATCAAAGAATTGCCAGACGTGTTATGTAGAAGTGGTTGGTGGCCCGGAAATAATAACCTTACAGAACAACGTCTAATTTCAGGGTATCATGGCACTGGAAGTGATGATATTATTGTTAGCAAAGAAAACCTTTTTGGGAAAAAGATTGGCTACTTCTCATCTTCACACGAACGTTCTCATATATTATGTGCGTTTGGAATGTCAAACCTTCCTAAGGGTACTCCTTGCTATGCGTTGATTTGGGAAGGAGTGATTGGCTCATTTTACGAAATAGATAGTGAATTAAATATTACAAAACTGGCGGATGTAATGCCTGAGCCTGGACATCGTTATGCGTTGCTCTATGGATTAGCGGATCCGACATTCGATAAAAAAAATGCAGAATTTTCAAGGTTTTCTGATGCAGGTAAACTAATGGCTCTTGCTTCATTTTCAACACGAAGTAAACCATCAATTGAAGAGGAAAAAATAATTTCTTTTCTGATGCAAAACACTCCTCATTTAAAACCACAAGAGTGTGAAACATTAAAAGATTATTGCCATTACAACATTGGATTAGATGATCCCGAATTTCGAAATTTCGCAGGTATTTTTAGTGATCGCGTATTTGATCGCTTTTATCAGTACGCTGAACTAAATTTAAAACGGAACATGCCTTTGTTAATTGCTGGGGGATGCGGACTTAACTGTGACTGGAACACTAAATGGAAGGAAACTAATTTCTTTTCAGATGTATTTGTTCCACCTGTTGCTAACGATTCAGGAGCAGCAATTGGAACGGCTATTGACGCCCAATTATATTTCTCTGGCAACCCTAAAATAGAATGGGATGTGTACTCTGGTCGCGAATTCGACACTGATGGCGTATATGATGCATCATTATTTGATGTATTCGATGCCAATTATGAAAAAGTTTCTGAAATGTTGACTAACAATTTAATTATTGGATGGGTAAATGGGAAATATGAAATTGGACCACGTGCATTGGGAAATCGTTCGATTCTTGCTGCACCATTTAATGACAGTTCTCGTGAAAGATTGAATGATATTAAGCAGCGAGAACAGTACCGACCAATTGCGCCCATTTGTTTGGAAGAGGATTCAAAAAAATGGTTTAACTGTGAATTGCCTAGCCCATTCATGCTCTACACACAACAGGTTTTAACTGATGCTCTTGCGGCAGTAACACATGTTAATGGGACGGCACGGATTCAAACTGTTTCCTCAAAATCTAACAATCATTTGTATGATTTATTAGTTGCATTTAAAAAGCGTACTGGTTTTGGTGTCTTGTGTAATACTTCTTTAAATTTTAATGGAAAGGGATTTATAAACAATATCTCCGATTTATCGGATTATACTATAAAGCACAAATTGGATGGTTTTGTGATTGAGGGAAAATGTTATATGTTGAAGGCATCACAGTTTTATCAGAAATATTTATTATCAGAAAAACATAAATAACTGAGATATCAATTGATCTTTTGTTCTGGAGATAATACTACACACAACATTTTGTATAGTGCATAGCGGGTTCAGTACTGATTATGAGTTTCGTCAATCGTCCGAGCATTAGTGGTTATTTGAAAGAAATAGCTACGTAATCCGCTACGACACCATACAATTGTCCGTAAAAACAAAAAAAAGCCTGGACTAACGTCTAGGCTTTCTCATAAAATTCAGTAAAGGTTACCAGTCATAACCGGGCTATTTATCTTTTATGTTTTATCAACCACTTTAACAGGACCGAAACAACAAAACTAACTGTCGCTCCTATGACTGCTAAGATAATGTTTTTTTCAATATCCTGCGATAAAATATTCGGCGCAATGCTCAAGAACGTTCCTGACATCGTGCCTATTGGGAGTTCTTTATTCGGTTCCATCTCGTGCTAAATTATCATTATCCTTTTGTATGCGATTTACAATCGCATCCTCATCAATCGCCACTTGATCCACCGTGATTTGACTCACCGCCGACAAAACACTACCGGCAACGGCGGCATATCCCGCAATACTAACCAGCATCACGGGCAAAGCCAAGGGAGCTGTCAAAATCGTACCGCTCAAAGCCAATAAGGCTAATCCAACACTGCGTAATACTTTAAAAAACTTTGGGGTGGGAGCTTTCACTCTCTCAACTATATTCATAATCCTATTTTTACAGATTCAACAATCAATGCTACACTTTCTTTTCGGTCGAGTGCTTGATAAACTTCCGTTTTAAGCTTCTCAAAAGCCTTACGTGACATCAAACCAAATCCCACTCCAGAAAGCTTGGTTACGGGAGCAATACAGCCATTGAGTTCTAAAAGCGCATTATTGGCAGGATGAAACAAAATCAAACTTCTGTCTTTTACGCCAACCACCTCCAAATGCCAATTAAATTTTTGACTATACCGCTTTCTAATAAAATATTTCCCTTCTGGAATGCAGGAAACTCTTGCTTTGTTCTCTCTCCACGGTAATTCAATCGTATTACAAATGGATTTTCCTTTACATTCGAGTTTTCCGTTGGTTCCATCAGGGAAATAAGTTCTTGACAGTATTAATACCATCCTACAATCCGCTCACCTGAACCAAAGCCAATGGGTTATAGGCACCATTTTTCAAAGGATACATTTGTCCATTCACTTCTTGGTAAAACTCCACTCCCAAAGCCAAAAATAACGGTTTTGTACTTGCTGGTGTTACTGCATTGGTTTGAGAAATCGCCACCGTTGGTGTCGCATCCCAAGGCAAAATCGCCGTTTCTGAATGGGTTTCTACAAAAGTTTCCGCTTCAAAATCAATTTCTGCTCCCGCAGAAATAATTTTAAAGTGAGTGGTTCCGCTTGGTGCTGCAATCATGTTCGCTGGTACAAAGGGATCCAAATCAACAGAAATTTCTCCCGTTGCACGGTCGATTGTTCCAACATACGGAGCAAACAAACTGGTACCCAGTTTTCCTCTAATGTTGAATTCAAAGCCTGAAAGTAATTCTGCTTCTCCATCAATTACATTTCGTAATCCCCTTTCGCTCACCATATCCGCCTGGATAACCTTAATCATTTGTTGAGTCAATCGACTCACCATTCTACCATCGGCTGAATTCAAAAGCAAAGCTCTTAAAGCCGTTCTCAAAATCTTGCCGGCCTTCCCTGCTCTACCGAATTCAGACCCATTTTCACGCGTTCTCTGGAACGCAGGATCATTCTTGATTCTGCTGGCATCGATGCCTCCTTTTTCGCGAGCCAAATGCCCATCCTGAGTTTTGTAAAAAGTAATATCTCCGATAGTACCTTTTAATTTGATAATTCCTTTTTGCCTTGCCATAATTTCTAAAATTTTAAATTAATAAATGTTTCAAATTCCTTCAATCATCATCCTGTTGCAACAGCTGTAGATTGATTTCGAAACAAAGATTACACTTAAACTAATAATTTAGAACGCAGCTATATTCCATATGACCTACAGTGGTATAAATGTCATTTAAAGGCATAAATGTCGCTCTGTTTCTAGAAATCTATCCAAATATAAATTATATGCTTTTACATATAAATATATTTTATTCGAACAAATCATATGCTTTTACATATAATTTCCTATATTTGCTTAAAATCAATGCAAATGCATATAATTATGAACACACTAGCGCATTTTGTTAAAGAGAAAAGAAACGAAGTAAAACTCACCCAGGAAGCCTTTGCGGAACGGGCTGGAGTGGCACTTACCGTCATTCGAAAAATAGAACAGGGAAAGGAAAACCTTAACCTCGAAAAAGTAAACCAGGTGCTCAAAATGTTTGGGCATACCTTGGCTCCAGTCAATGCGAGAGAATTATCCAAAAATGAAGACTAAATAAAATGAGAAAAGCAGCCATTTATTACAAAGAGTTTCTGGCGGGCATCCTCACCGAAACGGATGACGGAGACTACACCTTCGAATACGATGAAAAGTATGTGATAGAACATCCCAAGGAAGGCATCACCTTGACGATGCTGGTACGATCAAAAACCTTTACCGAAAAACGGTTATTTCCTTTTTTTGAAGGATTGATCCCAGAAGGATGGCTTTTGGATATTGCATCCAAAAACTGGAAAATAAATCAAAATGACCGTATGGGATTGCTATTGGCCTGTTGCCAGAACTGCATCGGAGCGGTTAGTATTCAACCAATATCGAACGAAAATGAGTAAGAACTGTCTATATTGCTACAAAACGTTGGAAGACAATAGTGTTGTTGATTTTCACGAACAATGTAGTCTGGAGTTTTTTGGCACCAAACAACAACCAATATTTGAACATTCGCTAAAGCAAATGGCAGAATTGGCTAAAAATGTAGTAGAAAGAAGTGTGGCAGTTCCGGGGGTACAACCTAAACTTTCTTTATCGATAGTAAATGATACCATACAAGATGGAAATAAAGGGCGACTTACCGTAGTTGGCGCACTGGGAGGAAACTATATTTTCAAACCACCATCCGACCAATTCCCTGAAATGCCTGAAAATGAACACCTAACTATGCGTATTGCTGAAGCTTTTGGAATCAATACAGTAAAGTCAAGTTTAATTCGTTTACAATCGGGTGAACTATCATACATCACCAAACGCATTGACAGAACAGCAACTGGAGAGAAAATCCATATGCTCGATATGTTCCAAATCACGGAAGCTTTTGATAAATACAAAAGCTCGATGGAAAAAGTAGGCAAAGCCATAAATGAATACTCGGACAACACACTGTTAGATAAATTGTATTTTCTGGAATTGGGTATTTTGAGTTTCCTTACCGGGAACAATGATATGCACCTGAAGAACTTCTCGATGATCCATTCTGGCGAAACTTGGACATTGGCTCCAGCCTACGATCTATTGAACGTGGACATAGTAAACCCGGAAGACACCGAGGAACTCGCCTTAACCATAGAAGGCAAAAAGAAAAAACTCAAATGGGAAAATTTTGAAAGACTCGGCATCAACCTCGGACTTAACGAAAAATAAATAAAAGGAATTGCGAAGCGCTTCCTGAAAAACAAAATTATCGCTAACCAATGGATCAATAATTCATTTCTAACTGACAATTACAAAACCAAATACAAAACCCAGTTAGAAGAAAGATATAAAATACTGTTCCAATAGTCACTTAATTTCAAACCCTCCTTTATCATACTAAAGATAAAGGAGGGTTTCAAACTGAAATTTTAATCAGGAAGAACAGCTATTAAAATGTATCTTCAAGAAATACTATTATTTCTTAGTAGCTATTACCACATACATTCTTGCATTTTCTGGCGCATTTTCATCACTGTTTCCAGCCATAATAATACTTTCTCCAGCTTTAGCTTCTCTTTTATACAGCGTCATTTTTACACCACCCAAATCGATACTGTCTTCCGTTTTCACATAGTTTTCTTTAAGAAATGCTGGTAAAGGAGCGCGATCATCATGACCTACATAAATATTCATATCTACACCAGCAACAAATTGCAACTGATCTCTTGCCCAATATCTATTGTCCGAATTTGGCATTCTTACGTATTCTCCACCTCTAAGATAATTCGGGATCACAGTGTAATTAAACTCTAAATCTACATACGCTTTTTTACCCCAATCCATTGCAGTTCTTAAAAAAGCTTGTCCAACACCAGTGTAACTAAATTTGGTAAACAATTTGCTTTTATTGGTCACTCCCGGAATATATTCTGGCATTGTTGGAACATGAACTGGCAAGGGTTCTACTGTGTTTGGCAGCTCTCTATAAAGTTGAGGCATTTTGCTAGAAAGCCCATCTGTTACTTGAAAAGGTAGCGATTTTAAGGTAATACTTGCCACTTTCAAACCTTCTCTTTTTGCCGTAATGGTAACAGTACCCGCTTTTAAAAGAGATCGAACTGCAACACGGTTTATTCCGGATTCGGTGTCTAAATATAAATTATTTGTACTGTTCGCTTTTCCACTATTGTAACCACCTCTCCAAATTGCAGGTCCTGAAATGGTAAAATCTACACGCCCGTGATCTAAGGGACATCTATTGCCATTTTTGTCAACCACTTCAAAATCGATTAAAGCAATATCTGATCCATCAGCAAGCCATCCTTTTTGCCCTGTCATAGAAGTTAATTTGATAGCTAGAGGCTCGCCAACTGTGATTTTTGTTTGTGAAACGCTCAACTTATTGTTAATATATCCTTCTACTCTAATTTTACCCTCTTGCCAAGCAACATCAGGGAATTTGAACAAGTAGCCACTTTCTGGAATGGAATCAGTTGCTATTAATTTATCATTAACATACATTTTCACGGTTTCGCAGTTGGAGACAACGTACATGTCTTTTTTGCTAGCCGTTTTGTAATTCCAATGTCCAATTACGTGAATCTGAGCTTCTGGTCTCCACATCGATTTTAGTGCATAATAAGCTTCTTTTGGCAAACGAACCGCATCCACTTCGCCACTGGCTCTTGTTATTTCTGTTTGACTTCTTCCGCCACTTGTGCCATCAGTAAACAACCAATTTGCTGCTCCAGAATGGTATGGTTTTTTACCTATTTTATCCCACCATTGGGTCACTTCATTGATAGCAAACTGCTCTGAAGCATATTTATACGTATTTTTAGATAAATTAGGATTGTTAAAGAAATTATCATCTGGCGACTGATTATCCCAAACACGTCGAGGAGCTTCATCTCTCATATATTCACTTTCTACAATAGGCAAATTAGGAAATTCGCGTTCCCAACCTTCTGTACCCACTTCCATAGTTACGTACTTTTCTGACTCGGGTTTCAAATCGGCTCTTCTATTCCCCATCAAACGTTTTCCTTTGGGGTCATAGGTATTTATTATATTTAAAATCTCTTTGTAATGTTCTTCTGTTTCAGCCCAATTCCCACCTTCCCAAATAAAAATCGATGGATTGTTACGGAAATAAATAATCATGTCTTGGAAAGCTTCCATTCTTATTTTCCACGTTTCCCCATTATCTTGAGACTCTCCAGCCACTCCTGGCATTAGGGTAACAAAACCATATCTGTCTCCCATTGCAATCTCGGATGGCGAACCAGCACAATGTCCCCAACGGATGAAATTCCCACCTGCATCATCCATCAATTTATAGGTATAATCTCGCAACCAATCCGGTAAAGCTGCACCCAATCCTGCCCATTCATTCGTTGGTTTTTGTCCCCAACCGTGCAGTTTGGCATATTCACTATTGTTATGATACCCCGTATCTTTATTAAATTCAAAACTTCTAATACCTAGTGGCGTTTCATACGTATCCAAAACTTTACCCTCTACTTTTAAAATGCTTAGCACTTTGTACATATATGGATTCCGAGTGTACCATCTTTTTGGATTTTCAACTTTAGAAGTAGTGGAAAACGTTAATTTTTCGCCCGCTTTTATCTCTTTTTTTTGTGTAGCTGCACTAACTACTTTGCCTTCTTTGTCTACAATTTTTGTTTCAAAAGTTAGCTGCATTGCTTTTTTATACTCGTTTAAAACCTCAGCATCTACAGTTACATCTGCATTATTTTCGCTGATATTTTCGGCATAAACATACGTTCCAACTGTTTTTAAATTATCGTAAAGTGGCAATGTAATGTGTAACGGATTCATCACGTGTAGAAAAACATCTCTATAAATTCCGCCATGTGTCGGATGCCAATGTTCGTGATTCCAAACCAAAGGATCGTTATCTCTAAAGTCATCGCTTTTTCGGTCGTTATTCACTTTAACGGCTATGATATTTTCTACTGAACCAAATTTAAGGTAAGGAGTCAAATCGTAACCAAAAGGGATAAAACCCGTTTGGTTTTGTCCAATATGCTTACCATTTATATAAACATCTGCAATTTGACGCACACCATCAAATTCTATAAATACTTTTTTTCCAGCATCTTTAGCCGGTATTTTAAAATGTTTTCGGTACCAAACTGTTCCTCTCCATTGATTTTTTTCGCCGTTGTGACCACCCAAAGCTAAATCATCAAAAGTATCGATGTCGTTGAAAGTATGTGGCGCACTTACTGTTGACCAAGATGCATCGTTAAAGTTGACATTTTGTGCATTTTCAGGATTGGATTTAATGAATTTCCAGGCAGGGTTAAAATTGTATTTCGTTCTGCTTTGTTCTGAATTACTTTTAATCTGTTGCGAGAAAACTACATTGGAACATAAAAAAATCACCGCAAATGCAAGCAGAGAAATGGTTTGTTTTAAGTTTAAGCTTGATATTTTTTTCATAATTGACTAATAATCAAACATTAATGCCTGATATTTTTAATATTAATATAAATGATTAATTGAAAAATGATCTTTTAAAATCACTTGCAATTAACAAAATCCTTTAGATTAAACTATCCTGCTCTATACTGTTTAAGGGTTAAATTGTTGTTGCCAAAATCAAAAAATAAATTTATAACTTTATGTTATTTAGATTTCTGATCCGACAAACGAACTTTAATTACACCTCCATTTGCTTTTAAAACATAGGAAGGAACTTTTATTTCAACTCGTTTTAAATTTTCAATTTTTTTGTCAATTTCCAAAGGTGGAGGATCAAGCGATACAATTGTTACATTCAAATTTGATGGACTTAAAATTTCGAGATACAATTCTTTGCCATTTTGTTTTAAAACAGCACCATTTTTAGTCGGCTGAACTTCGGCAACTGTCATGATTTGCCAAGTCACTTCTTTGGTTTTATCGTTGACTTGAATGCTGTCTTCAATTAGCAAAGCATCATCCGATTCTTTGCTAAATTTTCTGGTAGCCGAGTTCACAAATCCATTCAAAACCTGGGTCATTTCGACCGTTGCAGTTGGTTTATTTTTATCATTGAAGTTTATAATTGGAGCCGTTTTCGTGACATTAAATCGTTCATTATTGACCAAAATAGTGCTGTGCCCTTGGTTCCCTTTGGAAAAAAGTGTCCATCTTTCGCAATCTTGGCAACGACCATAAACATCAAAACCCACATTATCCAAAGCACCATAATCTTGATTGCCTGGATCAATTACCCAACGCACTTCATTTAATTCAAAAATGAAAGAACCTGCATCCATATCTTGGTGGTCGCCAATTGGAGAACTTCCTTTTAATCCTAAATAAAATTGTTTTTCATCTGTAGCTTCTGCTCTAAAAATAGCAGCAGGACTATCTCCCTGCCCTACCCAAGTCAAAGGCAAACTAGAATGACTTTTTTCTTTAAATTGGGATAGCCAAAGCAGTCCATAACCTGCATTTCTTCCGCCACCTTTAGCACCGTTTTCAAAATATTTTTTATCCAAATATAACGCATCGCCACTTTGAGCTGCAAACCAAGCCAAAAGCAATTTTGTCTCTCCATCCATCGGTCCATCCGCATCGGCAAAGGTGTACATTTCTCCCGAAGGGGCATTACCCATAAGTCTAAACATAGCGCTTTCTCTAAAACCAGGTGCTTTTAAAATACCAAAATCACTACCAAATGCAGTTTGCAAAGCTTGAGCTGTTAACACAAATAAACTAGTTGAAAACCGCCAATACAATATTCCTTCGGGATGTGTTCCATCGGGACCATATTGAGCCAAAGATTTAGACATTTTGGCTAATGAAACATTGATGGTTTTGGCAGCCAATTCTGGATCTACATCTGCAATCATAATCGATGCAGCAATCATTCCGCCATTACAAGCCGCACTCCAATGATGCGTGTTGATTACGTTTTCCATTCGAATGGCAGTTGTATTAAAACTTGGCAAAATGGCTTTTTCTATCAAATATTTTTTTGCCAAAGCAATAGTTGCTGCAGGCAAATCTTTCCCTAACCAATCGATAGCCAATGCAACTCCCATTGCCATTTGTCCCGTATCAATAAAATGTTGGGTATTCCAATTTGGATAATTACACAGATTGATAAGCTCATCATTAACGCGAGTTAAAATTTTTGGATCGTTATTGACCAAGTAAACCGTAGTTAAAATCCCTAAATTTCCGTAAGAAATACGAGCCGCCGGCATTCTAAAACCATTTAATTTATTAGAAATAAGTGGGGATTTCATAATTTTATCCGCCTCAAGTACTAAGTTTTCATAATAGGCCTTCACCAAAGGATCTGTTTTTACCTCGCTCTTTAAGTTTTTGACCAATTGAGGTGTAATAATTAATTTGGGAGAAGCTCCCTTGAGTTTTGATTTAAGAAATTCTACCGTAATATTAGGTGCTTTAAGCTGTGCTTGTGCAACGAAACCATTGGATATAATAACCATGGCTAAAACAATGATTTTTAGTGATTTGCTAAACATGATTTTTTTAATTAAATGATTAAAATTATTTATTCTGTACTCGATAATTTGACTTTTATAAAACCTAAAGAACTTTTAAAAATGTAAGCAGGAACTCGTATTTCTAAACGTTTTAAATTATTGATTTGCTTATCAAAAACTTGTGGCGCCGGATCTAATGAAACAATTGAAAAATGAAGATTAGCTGGTTCAACTATCTCCAAATTCAAGGTTTTTCCATCTTGTTTGAGTTTCGCCCCTTTATCGGTAAGTTCAACATTGGCAACCGTCATCATTTGCCAAGTGATCTCTTTGGTGTTTGCATTTAAATCGAACTTGTCTTCTACAATAACAGATTGATCGCTATCCTTACTAAATTTACGAAAAAACGACTTGATATTATCTCCGTACAATGCCGTCATATCCAACACTATTTCTGGTTTGTCTCCTGCAACAATATCCGTTATTGGCACATAACCATTCACTTTATGATGGCTATTATTGATGGTCACTGTATTATGAAATTCATTGCCTTTGGTTAATAAATCCCAACGCAAACTATTCTGGCTATAATCGGACAGTGGAAAGTTAATTTTATTTAAGTCATAATAATTTTGGTTACCCGGATCAATTGCCCAACGCACTCCATTCAATTCAAAAATAAAAGAACCATCATCCATATTCGCGTGACTAACGGTTGCGTTTCCACCCTTGGTAGCTAAATACAAATGAGAATTAGTTTTGGCATCATCACTTCTAAAAATAGCGACTGGATCTATTCCGTTACCGCGCCAAACCAAAGGCATTGGCGTTATTTTTTGCTGTTTGGCTTCCGAAAGCCACAACAAGCCAATTCCTGCCAACCTACCAATATCTCCGGGGTCGGTTAGATCTTCTGCCCGTCTAATTCTGGTTACGTTTTCCGTCGGAAGCGGATTATTAAAATAAGGTCTGTTTAAAAATATTCCGTTGCCCGATGCTACTGCAAAATAAGCGAGTAAGACCGATGTTTCGCCATCTAAAATTCCGTCAGAATCGGAAAAATTAAAGCATTGTCCAGAAGGTGCAGTGGTTAGTAAACGGAATTCAGCACTTTTTAGAAAACCTTGACTTTGCGTAATTCCAAAATCGGAACCTAAAGCTGTTTTTAAAGTTTCGGCGGCAGCTACAGTATAATTAGTGCCAAATTTCCAATAGCCAGGACCTTCGGGATAAACGCCATCAGGAGCATAAGTCACCAAAGAATTCGGCAGTTTATCCAAAGCTCTTGTAATGGTTTTGGCAGCCAAATCAGGGTTTATATCTGCAACAGCCAAGGCAGCAATAATCATTCCGCCGTGACAAACCGCATTCCAATTGTTATTGCCTTCAATCCAACCCATTCGCCAGCCTAATTTATCGCCGTCGGGATTAAAACTCGGCAAAATAGCCTTGTCAATTAAAGACTGTTTGGCTAATGCAATAGTACTTTTGGGTAAGTCATTTTTTAACCAATCAATAGCAATTGACACGCCCATCGCCGTTTGGGCAACATCTAAATAATGCTGCGGATTCCAATCTGGGAAATTACAAATAGCCAGCAATTCTTCATTGATGCGTTTTAATAGTTTTGGATCTTTGTTTACCGTGTAAACCATACTCAAAATTTGCAAACGACGCGGAATAAAATGAGAAACTTGCATTCTAAAACCTGTCATTTTATACTTTGGCAAAGAATCTTGCAACAGTATATCGGCTTCATTTTTTAGATAATTGAAATAATTTCGAGTTAGCGTGTCCGTCTTTACTTTTCGTTGTATTAAATCGACCAACTCAGGCGTTAACATCAATTTGGGAGAGGATTTTGAAAGATGCTGTTTCAGATAGGCTGGCGTAATTGGATTATTTAATTTTGCAGCAACTTTTTTCTCGATTTTTAAACTATTGCTACGCAGATTAAATTGCGCTTGAAATAGGTTTTGAGGGAAAATTTTTGAAGGAGTTATAGGCTCGAACCATTTTCCATCCTTCTCTTTAATGGCTGATTCTGATGAGTTGCAACCAATCAAACTGATCAACGATGAACCATACTGAGCAGGAAGAAAATCTACCGATTTTTCCGCTCTAATATTCCAAAAAACATTCCAAGAAGCACTAGATTTTCCTTGTCCAGGTCCACCACTTCCTTGCCAAATATGCAAACCCTTTCCCAAGTCGATGTTGGTAAAAAGATTGGCATAAGGTGCATGAGCGGCACAATCCAAATCGATGTCAATGCCTTTTCCATCCATAAAAACGTTTCCAGCCGTATTTCTCACTGAAATAGTATGCATATAAACCGCTTGCATATTAAAATTCTTAACCAAATTGTCTCCACCACCTGCATCTAATAAAATTCCATTGTGCCCTTGTAAGACGGAAGCGTCACGAACACTTTTTACAGTTACACCATCCAAAGTGCAAAACCGTCCACTAATCAAAAAAGCTTCGTCGGCATTAGTAATAGTAACATTTCTAATCCAAGAATTGGCAACACTACCGAAACAAATGGCATTGTTTTGCTCAAAAAAGTGTCCTTTGTAGGCAACATTTGGATATTCGATAGATAGATTTTCGATTCCAATATTGGTTACCTAAGGATTATAGGAGTTGATAATGGGTTGCCATTTGGTATCAATAGCAAAGCGCAACCCTCTATCGAAAGAAATAGTTTTGCCCTTTATTGCTGTAATTTTCACAATTTGCCAAACTTTACCATTTAACTTTGTTACGTCGCCTAAATCGTCATTATAAAGATATTTTAATAGACTTTTAGCGGTATCGTCTTTTTGAAAAATTTCTACTAAATCATCAATTTTCAAGTTTTTGGGATTGTCTATTTGCAACGATTGGTCACCTCTCGAAGCGGGTTTTGTAATAGCGGTAAGTTTTTGTTGTCCAAAATTTCCATCTGCCCAAATATGTCCGCCTTGTCCGTGATACCAATGGGCTTTGCCTTTTAACACTCGGCTTTCTGCTTCAATGTGTCGAGGTTCGATTTCCATTAAACTTTTTGGAAAATACAAAATTGTCTTATTTTCGCCCGCGCCTCTTAGAATTACATTTGATTGATTAATACGCAGTATTTCGGTAATGACATACTTGCCTGGAGGAATAAAAAGCACACCTTTATTCTCGGCAATTGCTTTTTTGAATGCTTGAGTGTCATCGGTAATTCCATCTCCAACGGCGCCATAATTTAGTTTTAGATTTACCGTGGCAATATCATTGGGAATAGAGATTAAACCTTGATTATAACCTGCAAACGAAAAATCAGAAATTCGACCTTTTTTATCCCAGAGTTCTCCGTTTTTTCCCCATAAATCAGAATAGATTTTATTTTGAGAAAAAACTATTCCGCAGAAAAAAATCAAGCAAAAAGTTGCAAAATTCTTTTTCGATATTTTTAAGTTTATCATAAAATTCAAATAAAGAGGTTTCTTTAAAAACTTAGATTTAAGCCTTTTAAATACAAAGCAACTTTAAAAGCGGTATTATTTTTCAATGATTTACTTCATCTTAATGAATTCACTTCCTGCCAATAAAAAAGCTCCTGTGCCATAATTATACCAAGTATTTTCGTTTGAAGGTCCAGGTGCTGAACCGACTCCTTGCACATATCCTATCATGCCATTTTCCTTTTGGGTAGCCAATAAAGCAGTCCAAGATTTATGGATAACAGGTTTGAAATCAGCTTTTGCTAAAACTCCA
>JBBQSZ010000082.1:0-15575 GCA_038234745.1 Flavobacteriales bacterium
GATACCAGTATGTTTAAAGTTTCTAATGGTTTTGCCGTTGGAAGTATGATCATCATAGGAGTGTTGATTGCGCTTTATTCGGTTTTTTGGTAGAAATTTTAAATTATAATAAAATAAATAATGTGTCTAACAAAAGTTGGAATTGAAAATCAATTTTTGTTAGACTTAAAAAAATAAACAAATGAAATTTTTTATAGATACAGCAAATTTAGAAGATATTAAAGAAGCACAAGCTTTAAGTGTTTTAGATGGAGTTACAACAAATCCATCACTAATGGCCAAAGAAGGAATTGCGGGTAAGGATAATATATTGAAACACTATGTTAAAATCTGTAATATTGTTGATGGAGATGTTTCGGCCGAGGTAATTTCGATAGATTTCGAAGGAATGATTAAAGAAGGGGAAGAATTAGCCGCTTTGCATCCGCAAATTGTTGTAAAATTACCAATGATTGCTGACGGCATAAAAGCGTGTAAATATTTTTCAGATAAAGGAATTAGAACTAATGTAACTTTAGTTTTCTCTGCGGGTCAAGCTTTGTTAGCTGCAAAAGCTGGTGCTACTTATGTTTCTCCATTTTTAGGTCGTTTAGACGATATCAGTACTGATGGAATGCATTTAATTTCAGAAATTAGAGAAATCTATGATAATTATGCATTTGATACTCAAATTTTATCAGCTTCTATCAGAAATACAATGCACGTGATTAATTGCGCAAAAATAGGTTCAGATGTAATGACCGGTCCTTTGTCATCAATTATGGGATTATTAAAACATCCATTAACGGATAGTGGTTTGGCTCAATTTTTAGCAGATTATCAAAAAGGAAATTAACAAAGAAAATTGGTACATTACAAGATATAGTATTGAATAGAAAATAAAATTAAATAGTTCATGATGGGAACAGCTGGAATAAAATGGGGAATCATTGGCCTGGGAAATATTGCGCATAAATTTGTAACGGATTTATTATTAGTTCCAGAGGCTGAATTATATGCCGTAGCCTCAAGAAATATTGAAAAATCAACAGATTTTGCGAACCATTTTGGAGCCAAAAAAGCCTATAATAGTTATGAAGCTTTGCTGGAAGATCCAGAAGTTTCAATTGTATATATTGCGACACCACATCACGCTCATTATGAATTGACATTAAAAGCTTTACGTAATAAAAAGCATGTTTTGTGCGAAAAGCCTATTGCCATGAACTGTGCTCAAACTCAAGAAATGATTGTAGTTGCTAAGGAAAACAATTGTTTTTTTATGGAAGCCTTTTGGACTCGATTTAATCCTTCTTTTGTTGAGGCTTTCGCCAAAATTAAGCAGGGAGACATAGGAGAGGTAAAATATATTAATGCCGATTTTTCGTATCTTATTAATAATCCAAGTGGTCGCATGACCGAGATGGAATTAGGAGGTGGCTCTCTTTTAGATATGGGTGTTTATCCTTTGTTTTTGACTTATATGATTCTAGGAAAACCTAAAAAGATACTAGCTTCTTCTTTGTTTTTCGACTCGGGTGCCGATGCTCAAACATCCATTATTTTACAATACGATTCTGCTCAAGCTTTAGTTTATAGTAGTTTTATGTCTCATTCTAATATGGTGGCAAGTGTTAGTGGCACTCTTGGTCGATTGGATATTAATTCAATGTGGTATGAAGCACAAGGATACAGTGTGGTAAAAGATGTTGATAACAAACGAATTAATTTTGATAAACCAACGAATGGTCAGGGTTTTACCTATGAAATACAAGAGTGTCATCAATGTATTGGCAATAATCAAATTGAAAGTAAGTTGTGGTCCCACGCTAACATGCTTGATTTAACAACAATTGTCGATCAAATTAGAACTCAAATAGGACTTAATTACGCTACAGATTTATAAAGTAAAATGATTACAATCAACAAATTTAAAATTTCAGAAATAAACATAGTTAAGATTTTTATTCCAATATTAATTTTAGCAATACAATTTGGCTTTGCACAAAATCCCATTACAAAAGAATTAGGCGTTTCTGACCCACATATTCGGGTGTTTAATGATGTAATTTATCTTTACAGCGGTCACGATTCCAGTCCTACTGACAAATTATGGGATATGAAAGATTGGCGTGTTTTTTCGACAACTAATTTATTAGATTGGAAATTAGAGCAAACCATTTCGACCAAAGACAGTTACATGAACGACGATTCTAAAGATTGTTGGGCAAGTGATGCCGCTACTAGAAACGGGAAATATTATTTTTATTTTTCTGATCAAAAAAGAGGTATCGGAGTGATGTCTTCTACTAGTCCGACAGGACCTTTCAAAGATGCTTTAGGTAAGCCTTTGGTAAGTCCGATGCACGATCCCACCATTTTTGTGGATGATGATGCAAAGAAAACTCCATATATTGTTTATGGGGATAAATCCGATGCGTATTACATTGCAGCTTTAAATGACGACATGATTTCGACAGCCGAAAAACCCAAACCAATTATTATAAATGGTGAGGCTTGGCAAAAGGCTCCAAAGTGGATGGATAAGAATTACTTATTCAAATACAAAGACACCTATTATTTAAGTTGGGGAAGAGATTATGCTACTTCAAAAAACGTTTATGGACCATATGAATCTGTAGGTTCCTTTGGTACAGGTCATAATTTGAATGAATTGGCACACGGAAGTTTTTTCTGGTGGAAAGGTCAGTTTTATCATGTTTGGTGTTACTACATAAAAAATGGATTTAAGTTTAGAGAAACTATCATAACGTATTGCCACATTGCAGATGATGGAAAAATTGTAACCGACACCAATTTTTTAGACAAACACTACAAAAATGGAGTAGGTCAATATGATGCTTCTTGGGATAAAATTGAAGCGGAATGGTTTTATGATAAATCTACAGAAATCAATAAAAAAGGGAATAAAACGGATGGTTTTTATTTGTCTAATGTTCAAAATAAAAGTTGGCTAAAATTTGCTAATGTTAATTTCTCAGGCAAAGAATCTCAAATTGAAGTTGTGCTTAAAAACACCAGAGGCGAAGGCAAACTCGAAATTCGAGAAGGAAGTCTTTCAGGAGCCCTTTTGGGAACTATTTCAATAAAATCTTCTGATAATAATTCAGTTCAAACCTTGTCTTCTTCGATTAAAAAAGTATTTGGCAAAAAAGATATCTATCTAAAGTTTTCTGGCAATAAAGATTTTGAAGTTGATTTAGATTATTTCAAATTTGATGTGCTTTAAGCTAAATTTCTAAAAAGTTGCCAGCTTTGTTCGAATTAAAATTAATCTGTTTTTTTTAGAAACTAAAAGTATCAACAAATAAACTTGATAATTAGAGTATAAAAGATTAAAAAGTAGCAAACCATTAAATATCAAACATATGAAGCAAGTAATCTATTTTCTGATCTGTATTTTTTTAACTTTGAATATCAATTCACAAACAAATTCGCATGAAAACAAGAGTACAAAATTAGAAAATCCAATTACAGAGGCTTATATCATAAAGCATCTTTCAACGGAATCGCCCAAATTAATTTTAACACCTGCTATTGAACTACAATTAAAGCAAAAGCTAAAAACTGATCCCACATTACAACATTATTATGGTTTTTTAAAAGAAGAATCCGAAAGAATTTTAACATTGCCACTTATTAAACACGAACTTTTAGGTTTCAGAATGGGAGCTGGTCGTGAAGCTACCCGACGGTTTGGAACCCTATGTATGGTTTACCGAATTGATAAAAATCCTAAAATACTTAGCCGAATCAATTCCGAATTACTAGCTATTTGCGCTTTCGAAGATTGGAATCATCAGCATTATTTAGATACTGCCCAACTTTCTTTTGGAGTTGCTTTGGCAATCGATTGGACTGGTTTTGCCTTGCCAAAAGAAACTATTGCCTTAGCCAAAAAAGCATTAATAGAAAAAGGAATTCTACCAAGTTATAATGAAAATGGAGTTCGAATGGGTTGGGTAAATGGCACCAACAATTGGAATACAGTTTGTCACGGCGGAATGATTGCGGCTTCATTAGCCATTGCTGATGTCGATCCTGCATTGGCTGCAAAAACTATTTCGAGAGCTTTAGATAAACTGCCCAATTCTTTGGAAGGATATGCACCAGATGGCGTTTATCCCGAAGGTCCTTTTTATTGGAGATTTGGAACCAGTTTTGCTGTACTTGCTTCCAATGTTTTAACTACCGCTTTGGGGAGTGATTTTGGAATTTCAAATACTCCCGGTTTTATGGAAACTGCCGATTATAGATTGCAAGTAACCGCTCCTTCTGGCGAATGTTTTAATTATGCCGATTCTGACGGAAAAACCGACGGAGAAGCCGCTGCCGTATTGGCTTGGTTTGCCGCTAAAACTGGAAATGGAAACTATATCAACAAACAATTTTTTGAAAATCCAAGAGATGAAAGTTTGCGTTTAGAAGGCGAAGATGCTTTAATTCCACAAGACGAAGGGCGACTAGCAGGCGTTTCTTTGGTTTGGTTGTCGCAATGTAATTATAAAAAAGAAACTGAAATTCCATTGGAATGGTTGGGAAAAAGCAAAAATCCACTCGCAATTTTTAGAGGCGGAAAAGAGGATAAAGGCAATTTTTATTTAGCCGTAAAAGGAGGAACAGCACTCATTAGTCACGGAAATATGGATGCGGGAACTTTTATATTGGAGTTAAATAATGTCCGTTGGGTGGTTGACCCCGGAAATCAAAGCTATTATTTGTTGAATAAGATTAATTTTGATTTGGCCAATAGCAAACAAGATGGAGCACGATGGAGTTTATTGACAAAAAATAATTTTGGTCACAGTACCATTACAGTAAACGATGAGTTATTTAAAGTAATTGGAAACGCGGCAATTATCGATTTCAAAAAGGGAGAAAAACCAGAAGTGACTATAGATATGTCTTCAGTTTACGGAGATAACCTCAATTCATCCACAAGAAGATTTGTAAAAGAAAGCAATAAATCGGTTTTGATTGAAGATCATTTTGAAATCAATAAAAACACAAAATACATCACGTGGCAATTAATAACAGTAGCCGATGTTATTCCTGTTAAAAATGGCGCTATTTTAAAACAAGACGGCAAAGAATTGAAGCTAGATATTTTATCTCCAGAGGATTTGAATGTGTCGATTGTTTCCTTATTCCCAGCTCCATTAGAAATTGACAAACAAATCAAAAACTTAAAACGAATTGAAATTAGAGTTCCTGCCAATGTTATTCAAGAAAGTAAAGGGTTGCTAAAAGTGCGTCTTTCAGCTCAATAAGAATAAATTACTTGTAAATTTTTTAAAAGCATTTCAAAAATTAAATTATTAAGCATTATGAAAAATTACTTTATTACACTATTATTGCTTTGTGCAGTAGTTTCAAATGGTCAAAAAACCGATAATAAATCGAATTCAAAATCAAAAGCTACAAAACTCGAAAAGAAACAAACATCGCTTGTATTACTAGGAGAAACAATGGATTTGCCATCACTTGAATCGGTTATTTATGACAAAAAAAGAAATCTACTGTATGTTTCCATTCAAGCAGCTGCTGTGCCAGGTGATGGTTCTATAGCTACGGTTTCATTAGACGGGAAAATTCAAAATTTGAAATTCACTTCAGGCCTTAATGACCCAAAAGGAATGGCGATTGTTGGCAACAAATTGTATGTTGGTGATCTTTTAGAATTAGTCGAAATTGACTTAGAAACAGGAAAAGTAGTGAATAAATATACCGGTCCAAAAGTGCGTTATTTCAATGATGTTACTTCCGATTCACAAGGAAACGTTTATGTGACCGATATGCACGCATCGTCAATTTATAAATTAGATAAAAACAAAAACTTCACCGAATGGTATGATTCTCCCAAAATTGAAAGTGCCAACGGAATTCTTGCTGTCGGAAAAGAACTTATAATAGGTGGTTGGGGTTATTTTACAGATGGTAAAGCGCTTAATGCAGGTATTGGAAAATTGCATAAAATGGATATCACTACTCAAAAGTTATCCGATATTACACCAAATCCTCTGGGCAATCTTGATGGTTTACAAGTTCTAGATAACAGTAGTTATTTCGTAACCGATTGGAAAGAAGGAAAAGTCTTTAAAGTCTATAAAGACGGAACTTCCGAAGAATTATTGGATACTGAAAGAGGTGCTGCTGATTTATGGTATATTAAAGAAAAAAAATTGTTGTTGTTGCCGTTAAATAAACAAAACAAATTAGCTTTTTATCAAGTAAAATAATCCACAATTTTTGTAAAATAATTGACAAATATGAAAAATAAAAACCTAAAATCAGTCTGCCTGTTACTTGTAATGAGTTCTATTTCACTTTTTGCAAATGCAATTTCTGGGAGCAATGAAACCACTAAAGAGTTTGAAGTGTCTAAGAATTTAGTGTATTACAATCAAGCGCATCTAAAATTGGTTAAAGCCAAAATCAAAGCTAAAGATGCTTATTTCTTAAAAAACTATCAAGAAGTTTTGCAATCGGGAGACAAGGCATTGAATTATGTGGCCGATCCTGTAACGAACAAAACGCAAATGCCACCAAGCAAGGACAAACACGATTATCTTACTTATGCGCCTTATCGTTGGCCGGATCCTTCAAAACCAGATGGATTACCGTGGATGGCTCGAGATGGTGTTGTCAATCCTGTTTCTCGTGGTGCCGACACGGATAACAATAGAAAGACCGCTTTTTTTGAAGCTATCGAAAATCTAACTTGGTCTTACTATTTTTCTGACGATACTAAATATGCCAAAAAAGCCATAGAATTAATGAGAATTTGGTATCTCAATCCTGAAACTAGAGTGAATCCGAATCTTAATTTTAGCCAAGCTGTTCCCGGTCTTGCCGAAGGAAGAAATGCAGGAGTTCACGAATGGACACCTCAAATTAGTGTAATCACGGCTTTACAATTGTTTGATGCTGCCGGAATTTTACCTGCCGATGTAAAAAGTGGTATGAACCAATGGTTTAGTGCTTATTTAAACTGGCTTACTACCAATGAAATGGCAATTTCTGCTGGATTAACAGGACAAAATCACGCCAATTATTACAACCTACAAGTGGTGGGGTTAATGATGTATTTGGGTAAAAATGCCGAAGCAAAAGCAATAGTTGAAGACGCAAAAAAATCGAGAATTGCAGATCAAATTATGCCCGATGGAACACAACCTAAAGAAATGGGAAGAACCAAATCGGTCAGTTATACCACTGGAAATCTTTGGTTGATGACCGAGTTAACACTAATGGGACGAAAACTCGGAGTGGATTTATGGGCATATGAAACCCAAGACGGAAGAAGCCTCAAAAACGCCTATGCCTATTTAGTACCTTTTGTTCTAAAACAACAAGAATGGCCTAAACAGCAAATAACAGACGGCGGAGCAGAAAAAGCTATTGAGGAGAATATGAAACCCCTGTTTTCAAAAGCTTCGACTGCGCTTGGAGTTACGCTATTAGACACAAGTGCTCAAGCTTATCTCAAACTCAAACCTTTGGAAGCTTTGCTTTATCCTCCAGCTGAAAAGCTCCGAGAAATCCAAAAATAATTTACACATATCATCTCTTAAAAAGTTTAAATGCTAGAAATTAATGTGGTTTTAAAAGTAAATGTTTCTTTTTAATGGAATATTTAAAATTAATTTTAAATTATTATTTTAGATAAAAATAGTGTCGCTTTAATGATTATTTGAAAAAAATATTAATTGAATACAATCATTTTTTTTCATTATTAACAGAAAATAAAAATAAAAAAATTATTTTTGACAGAAACAAACAACCACCGAATGTTTAAATTTATTCAAATACAGGAAGAGTCAAGAATACCCAAATACAAGCAAATTGTAGATTCTATTATTCACAATATTACTGTTGGGAATCTTGTGATTAATGAGAAAATCCCTTCCATTAATGCGCTTAGCGAGGAATATTATTTATCGAGAGATACTGTCGAAAGAGCCTATGGAATTCTAAAAGACAAAAGAATTATAGATTCCATTCGAGGTAAAGGATATTATATTTCGACTACAAAGATGGTTTCAAAAGTGAATATTCTTTTTTTGATAAACAAACTGAGCAACTATAAAATGAATATGTTTCATTCTTTTATGGACAATATAGGCCCCAATTGTAATACCGATTTGCAAGTGTACCATTGCGATGAGTCCCTTTTTTTAAATTTACTAAACAAGAATGAATCCGTTTATGATTATTATGTGATTGCGTTGCATTTTAAAGATGAGAACTTAAAACACATCAGTTATACGGATGAAGTGATTAAGGCAATAAAAAAAATTCCTAGTAAAAAATTGATTTTATTAGATAACTTAAGCCCTTCTTTTGATTCCAATGTGAGTCAGGTTTATCAAGATTTTGAGAATGATATTTATATAGCATTGCAGGAAAATTTAGAAAAGATAAAAAAATATAAAAAATTAATTTTAGTTTTTCCTGAAAAATTAATTTATCCTTTTCCTCGAAGAATTTTATTTGGATTCAAAAAGTTTTGTATTGAATTTGAAATTGAATTTGAAATAATAGACAAGGTCTATGAAGATATGATTTTAAAACAAGGTGATTTATTTATAACCGTCGCCGAAACTGATTTGGTTGAATTAGTAAAACAAATTAGAGATGAAGAGTTGGTTTTAGGTCAGGATATCGGTGTTATATCCTATAATGACACCCCGCTGAAAGAACTTTTGGGAATTACCGTAATCACAACTGATTTTAAATTTATGGGAAAACAAACAGCTTCTCTGATCGAAAATAATCAAAAAGAAAAAGTTAAAGTACCTTTTTATTTTATTGATAGAGGTTCTATTTGATATTGGTGCAAGGCTTTAACTCTAATCCCTAATTCGAGTTGCCAAGTTTTAAAAAATATTTTTTTCTCAGAATAAAGGACAAAAAGAAGATTTAAAAGTATTAAATCTTCTTTTTTTTTTTGAATTTCAAAAAAAAACGCATTATACAGGATAGTACAGTACGGTTTAAAAAACTTTAATTTATAAATTTGTTAAAGATAAAATGATTAACCATTGTTTTTGAAATTTTTGTTTATCTGCTGCGAAGCATTTATATATTTTTAATCAATTATTTAATTAACCAACTTATGAAAAAAAGGGTAAAAAAGAGTTTTAAAACATTAAACATTTGTTGTTTTTTAGTGTTTTTATTAGGAGTGGGGAATCTGACAGTTTTTGCTCAGCAAAAAGCGATTAGCGGTACGGTGATTGCTTCAGATGGCTTAGGGGTTCCGGGAGCGAATGTAATGGAAAAAGGCACCAAAAATGTAGTAACTACCGATTTTGATGGTAAATATACCATCAAATTAAAGAGTGCTTCAACGAGTGTTCTTGTTTTTACATTTGTAGGTTACAAAACTGAACAAGTCGTAGTCGGAAACAAATCGGCTATTAATGTTACTTTAAAAGCTGACGCGCAAGATTTAGATGAGGTAGTTGTAATTGGTTACGGTACTGCTAAAAAATCGGATGTATTGGGATCTATAGCCTCGGTAAAAGCGGCTACAATTGCCGAATCGACACCAGTTGATGCCGTAGATGCAATACAAGGTAGAATAGCAGGGGTTCAAATTTTGAATAATGGTGGTCCTGGTGCAGGTTCTGATATTCAAATTCGGGGTACTTCTACTTTCAAAGATGGTGCTGCTCCTTTATATGTAGTCGATGGTCAACAAATGGATAATATTGATAATATTGATCCTAGTAGTATCGTTTCTATGGAAATTTTGAAAGATGGAGCTTCTGCTGCCATATATGGTTCAAAGTCTGCTAATGGTGTTATTTTGATTTCTACTAAATCAGGAAAATCAGGAGTGTCTAAAATTGAAGTGAATTATACTACCCGATTTGGTTGGGTTAGTGGTAAACTTCCTGTTGCAAATACAAAACAAAAAGACCAATGGCTTTTTAATAACAATGGTACTAAAACACCAGATTCCTTATCCATTCGTTTACAACAAGTTGTTGATATTCAAAAGCTACTGTATAAAATGTCTTTGACTACTAATGCAAATGTTGCAGTAAGTGGAGGAGGAGAAAATAGTAAATTCTATTGGAATAACACTATTTTGAACGAAGAAGGAGTGCTTGTGGGAACTTCATTTAAACGGGTGACTTCGAACTTAAAAGTAGATTTTACTGTTAATAAACGATTAACTGCTGGAACTCGAGCGAATATGAGTTATGATATTAAAAAAGGGACTAATGAAAACAGATCTCTTTATGAAATGTCTTATAGAACTCCAGATGCATTGGTGTTAGATTATGATGGTTCCTATATTCCTGAACAAAGTGCTCAATCCAATCCTTTAGCAATTGCTTTGGAAACAGTATCTGATGTGAGAAGTTTTATTGGAAATTCTTATAATTATTTTGAATATGCCATTACACCTTCGTTAAAATTCAAAACTACTATAGGGGTTAATTATGAATTAGAAAAATCCAATAACTTTAAACCTGCAATAGTTCAGGATGTTTCAAAGTTTGTAAATGGTTCTGAGAGAGATAATATGCGATATGATATCCAACAAGAAAATTATTTTAATTACAATAAAAAAATTAATAAACACTCTTTTACTGGACTTTTAGGTGCGTCAACACAAAAATGGCGTACGGAGAATCTTATTGTGTCTGTAAATAAATACAATAATGAGTATGTTCAAACAACAAATAATGCCTTAGAGTATAATTTGAATGCTACCGGTTCTACGGCTGATGGACATAGTTTGGCTTCTTTCTTTGGTAGGATGACCTATGATTACGATCAAAAATATTTATTAGCTGCAACTTATAGACGTGATGGCTCTTCTCGTTTTGGTTCTGATCACAAATGGGGAAATTTCCCATCGCTTTCTTTAGGTTGGAGAATATCTAACGAAAAATTCTTAAAAAAATACAGTGCGATTTCCGAAATTAAACTTCGTGCCAGTTATGCTGTAACAGGAAATGAGCGAATCGGAAATTATGATTCTAAACTTTTGTATAGTCCTAATTATTTTTATAATGCTGTAAATGGTATTGCTCCAAATCAAATGTCAAATGATGATTTGCGTTGGGAGAGTACGACTCAATACAATTATGGTTTGGATTTAGCTTTTTTCAAAAGAAGATTAAATATCTCTGTGGACAGTTATGTTAAAACAACTACCGATTTATTGTATGATGTTCCTGTACCTCAGGAAACTGGATTTTCTACAATTTCTTATAATGTAGGTTCTGTAGAAAACAGAGGTATCGAAGTTGAAATTAGTGGAACACCAATCTCTACTAAGAACTTTAAATGGATTTCTAGTTTTAATATTTCTAATAACAAAAACAAAGTGCTTAGTTTGTTTGATGAAAATGGTTTTTTTGCAACCGGAGCTAATAATGCTTATAAAATAGAAATAGGACAATCTGTAGGAAATATGTTTGGATACGGTAGATTAGGAGTTTATCCATACAATGAGTCCAATGCTTATGTGAAAGTGGATGGAAAAAATGTACAATTAACACCTAACTTTAATGGTACTACTTTTGTAGATTATTCTTTGAACGGCGAAAAATACACTGGACCAGCTTCGGATATTATTCGTAACAAAGTAGGAAGTTATACCCTTCTAGGTGGTGATATTAATTATGAAGATTTGAACGGTGACGGTATTATCGATTCTGCAAATGACAGAAAAGTAATTGGAAATGGTTTGCCAGATTATACAGGTGGTTTTTACAACAGAATTAATTACAAACAATTCTCTTTAGGATTTTTGTTTAACTTTAATATAGGAAATGATATTTACAGATATTACGACTTTAATAGAGATGCCTCAAAAAACACTATCTATGTTCCTGGACCAGTTAGAATCGAACAAGCTTGGACTACTCCAGGTCAAATCACAGACTATCCTGCTTCAGGAAGAAGAAATAATGCGAACTCTCTAGGACCAAATTCCTATTATGTAAACCAAGGAGATTTTATCAAATTGAAATATATTAAATTAGGCTATTCTTTGAGTAAAGAAACCCTTAAAAGCATTAAAAACTTAGCTTCTGTGAATTTTTCACTAACAGTGAACAATTTGTTAACATTGACTAATTATATTGGATACAATCCTGAATTGGGTAATGGTGGTAATTCACTAACTGCTGGTTATGACACCTTAAAATATCCAAATAAAAGTGATATTATTTTTGGTCTAAATGTTACTTTTTAAGCTTTTACTAATAAATACATAAATTTTTTAATATGAAAAATAAAAATAATATTTTACTAGGTATAAGTTTTTTACTTATCCTTTTAGGAACTAGTTCTTGTGAAAGTTTCCTTGATGAAAATCCACCAAGTTTAATTTCGGATGCACAGTTTTGGCAAAACAATACCGATGCTAATATTGGTGTAGCCGCTATTTATGACGGTATGCAAAAAACCTACAATGATAAATTTTATTACTGGGGAGAATTGAGGTCGGATAACTATGTAAGTGGTAATACACCATCAGGATTTGTAGTCGATTTAATCCGTAATACACTTACTTCGCGTGATGAAACTTCTTTATCTTGGGACGAATTCTACACTATGGTAAGTAGAGCCAATTTAGCTATAGAAAAAATACCTAAAATTTCAGGGTATGATCAGAATTTATTAGGTGAAGCTTATGCCATTCGTGCCTTTGCTTATTTCGATGCTTACAGAGTTTGGGGTGGTGTGCCTATTTTTACAGAAGTAGTGACTAAGCTTGATGCAAATTCATATAGAGCAAAAAACACCAAAGAAGAAGTGCTTGCATTAGTACTTTCCGATTTGGCTAAAGCAGAATCTTTGGTAAATGTACAGAGCAATAGATTTAGATTCTCTAAAGCTAGTGTTTTGGCTTTGAAAGCCAAAATATACATGCACATGGGCGGTGACGCTAATTATGCAATTGCCAGAACAGCTTTAGACGGAATTTTAGTAGGAATGAAAACAACTTATACACTCGCTACTACTAGAGCTACTTGGTATGCTATGTTTCCTCAAACGAGTGAAACAGGAACCGAATTGATTTTTTCGATTAGAAATACCCAAGTCGAAGATGGGAATAACGCTGCGAGAGTAAATGCACTTTTTATGCCCGGAGTAGCTAATTTTTATGTAGCACCTAGCATTATAGCGAAATGGAAAGCAAAATTTCCAATTACTCAAGCAGAATGGGAAGCTAAATACGGAACTACGATTCTCCCTCCTCCAGCTCCTGTTGTGGTAGCGGGTGCACCTTTGCTTTATGGCGATTATCGTTTGTTTGAAAGCGTAGATTGGAACAATGCAATTCGTTTAATTTCACAAAATGGTCAATCGATGATCAAATACCACAGGGTAGCCACTAACTCCCTTAATGATGAGACCGATGTTATTGTGTATAGACTCTCGGATATTGTACTCTTGAGAGCAGAAGTAGAAAACAAAATAGGTAGTTCTCTTCTTGCTATAGATTATGTAAACCAAATTAGAACTGCGCGTCAATTGCCTAAAGTAAATTCAGGTATCATAAAAGATGTGGATGTAACCGATAAAAACGCGGTAGAAAATTTAATCCTAGACGAAAGACAAATGGAATTATTGGGCGAAGGACAACGCTGGTGGGATTTACTAAGAACTAAAAAAGCGGTTGAAGTAATGGGACCAATAAATGGACAAACAGAACCTTACCTAATTTGGCCTATATTTGTAGACCACATTTTGAGAAACCCAACAAAATTAGAGCAAACACTTCCCTATAATTAATTTAAACTACTAATTAAAAAAGATAAACAATGAAAAATATATTTAAAACAGGAATCAAAACTGTATTGTTGCTATGTTTAGTAGTATTTGTTACAGGATGCGATTTAGAACCAAGACCCAAGTTTGAATTTGATAACGGAGTAGTTCCACTCTATACTTTTGGAGCTATGACACCTTATGAATGGTTATCCACAAACCCAAAAGGCGAGTTTACCATTATGAAGCAAGCGATTGACTTAACTGGGTTACAGGAATTATACAATGGAAAAGGAAGTAAAAAAACCTACTTTTTACTAAAAGACATTGCTTGGACAAAATCGGCAGGTATTTTTTTAGTAGAATTAAATAAAACTCCTAACTTGATAGATCCTCTTACTGGTGTTGCTAACACTAAAGTGGACATCAATAAATTGAGAAATTTATTGCGATATCATGTTTTAGATGCTTATGTAGATCAAGGGCCGCAATTATATACTGCGGGTAAAAATTATATTTTTACTACTTATTACACAACGGGTGCTGCTAATAAATTCTCTGTAAGCAGAGGTAAAACTTTTACTTTGGGAACAAATGGAGAATCTACATTTCCTGTTGGTAAAAAAGGAGGAAATGTGAAACTACATAATTACATTTTTTCTGATGGAAATTCTGTAGCACACCTTATGGAAGATTACTCAAGATATGATTTGAATTATTTTAATTCACTACCGTAATCTAACCAATAACATTTTGTTTATTGGAAACAATAAACAGTTTTTAAACTTCCCTTAGATTTCCGTTAATCGGTAATTTAAGGGAAGTTTTTTTGTCTATACTTTTTCGTTTTTCGACTTTGGACTTTGGATTTTGGACTTTCGTTTTTTTTTTTTTTTCTTTTTTTCTTACTCTTTGTCACCCTAGAAGCGTCTCCATTATTTTGCTCTCGTTTGTTGAAACACTTCCAGCCTGACAAGCAAAATAGTGAATGTTGTTAACTGAAATTAATTTATATAATTTAAACATAAATCGCACAATTTCAGTACAGTGCAGGATGCTTAAAATTGTGAGTATTGTTTATTTGCATATCTATTCAATTTATGCATTGTATAATTCTTTAACAATTAAATTATTGAACTAGAAAAAATAACTAACTAAAATTATTATTATGAAAAAAAAATTACATGGTCAAGAAAGACTAAAAAAGCTTTTTTATAGCTTGAGTTTTATTTTGCTGTTCTCAACTATAGGTTGGGGGCAATCAGCTGTATTTACTACACCTACAACTACTGGAACTTGGCTTTGCCCAGCGGGTGTAACCTCGGTTACAGTAAAATGCTGGGGTGCTGGTGGTGCCGGTGGTTCAGCAACTGCTTCTACAGGTAAAGTTGGAGGAGGAGGAGGAGGAGGCTCTTATGTTACCAATACTGTAACCGTTGTTCCAGGGACTACTTACAATATTATAGTAGGAGCGGGTGGGGTTACAGGTTCAGGAACAGCTTCAAATTCTTTTGGGAGACCTGGTGGGAAATCTGAATTTTCTGGCGGAGCAGTTACAACAATTACAGCCTCTGGTGGTACTGGTGGTTCAGGTGGAGTTGGAAATCAAGCGTTTGGTATAGGTGGTGTACTTGGCGGTATTTATGGCTATTCGCAAACAGGAACTGCAACTTTGCAATATACAACTGCCGTAACGGTGCCTGCTCCTGCAGGAGCAGGAACTACTGCTACAGCAATAGGGCAAACATCAGGATTGGCACTTAATTCAGTTAATCCTAAAACTATGGGATCTGGCTACGCAGTTGCAGACGGTACTATTAGTCTTACTT
>JBBQSZ010000083.1:0-15287 GCA_038234745.1 Flavobacteriales bacterium
GTTTTTGTTCAAAAACCGTGACAGTAATTTTTTTTGGAGCGTTGGCAAAGGAGTGGCAATTGAAATGTAAAACGTCTTTTTACAACCGAACGAAAAAAGAGTGTTCTAGTTATTGAAAATGTGATTATCAAAATGAAGCAAATGGTAGCTGTGAGTTTTGGAATACTTAAAATTGTTTTATAGTATCGACCTTACAATGTCAATCATAGATAGCTGAATGAGATAATATCTCCCTTATACGGTCTTAAAATATTGTTTGAAAAAGAAGAGTGTTATTCTAAATATCCTTTTTTTATCTGCTCTAATAGGGCTAAATTATCTTCAATGGTATTTTCATAAAATTCAATCATAATTTTAGCTATTTCACTATTGTTGTTATTTGTGTTGATCTCGAGTAATTCTTTTAATCTATTGAAAAGAGATTCCTTTCGCTTAGCAATTTTATTCATTTCTCTACCCATTACTCTAGCGGCTATTAGATTTAAGTCGAGTTTGTCCTCACCAAAAAGATCATTGTGATTTTCATAGATTTCGTCCACATACATTTCGAAAAAATGCTTTAAAACCTTACTGATGTCTTTAATGTCATCTCGCCTTATTTCAGGTCTATCTTGCCAAGCCAATAATTTCAAAATGACTATTCCAGGTAATGTGCAAAATTTGAAACGATGTTGTTCTTCCAGTTCTAATTCGGGTAATCCTTCGTCATAAATTTCTTTGAATCCGGGCATATTTACACTAGTTAATCCGAGATTTCCAATGGATACTTTTGCGTTTTCATCTTCGACAGCACCAAATGGGAGCAAATCGACTTGAATTACTTTTTTCCAAATCAGCACAAAATTATTAGTAGAATAGGGGGCGAATCCTTCCGTATTTATTAGATAATTTCTTAAGTTTTCGTAAGTTCCTTTGTCGTCAATAAAAACTGCAAAATCGATATCTCCTGTAATTCTACTTGGTGGAATACCATTTATGGCACTCATCCACACATCACGAGCCACAGCCCCAACCAAATAGAAATCGATATTGAATTTGTTTAATCCTCTTTCTAACGCATATAACACTTCTGAAATATGAGGTTCTTGGCGTAACTGTTTAAAATTTATCTTGTAAGTACTCATCGTATATTTTTTGTGCTGTTTCAGTACATCTTCTGTCTCCTTTGGTTATCAAATCGGTATAGGCCAATAATGGATTAACCACAGTATCATTTGCCTCATCATTCTCCCAGAATTTTTTTAAAATTAGTACATTTCCATTTATATCGGGAAGCAGACGATAATTTTTCATTAAATCTCCCCTTGTTTCTGTCGTGTATAGGGTCAATTCTTCTGGGCGCAAATAATTGGTAAATAGATCTCCTGCCGGTTCACCTCCCCAATATGTTTTACCTTTTTGAAGTTGTAGTTTTTTCCAATTGTAAAAATCATCTTCTTTCAAAAAACGAAATTTTCCGATTGTTAATGTTGGTTTCAAGCGTTTTTCATATTCCATAATCCATTTTTCGAGCAGCTTTTTTTTATTCTCAATTTTATATTGTTCCTTGTTTAGTTGCAATAAGAATCCTTCTTGTTTTAGACCAGTAAAGATGTTATTTACGTTTCCAATTCCGGTGTGGGTTCGTTCAGCAATTTGTCTATACGTATCATTTATCCATTCCTCGTTTAATAGAAATTGATAGACAACTTTTAATCCTGTTTTTGTAAATGCACGATTAGTCGTTTTGTTTTTAATTTCAATAGGATTGTTGGCCTCTATCCAAAGGTAAATATCCTTTTCTTTCAAGAAAATATTTCCGTTAGCTTCTAAATAGGCAATGTTTCTGTGACGGAGTTCCTCTTTTATTTTAGGGAATATTCTTTGCGCCATTACCATAAATGGTTGGTGTTTTTTTGCTAACTCTTCAATTTTTTCAAGATGGATTGTTCTTATTTCGGTTTTTATATCCGTAAAAAGTTGGATTGTCTGGTTCTCAATTTCTAATTTTAGTTGGCCGTCAATCTGGTTTTTATCAGCCAAATCCTTCCAATTGCCCTTGATATTTGCTTGTGTTAGGATATTATTTAGCGCGTTATGAATTATTTCTTGTTTGTTCATCGTTCACTTCTGTTTTATGTTCACGAAAACGTGAACAGATTTTATTTGTGAACAAAAGTACTATAAAATATTTTAAAAACGACAAAATTTGTTCGAAAGTTGTATGAATTGGAAAAAAGAGTTTAAAACACTTGATTGCCCGTGTTATTGATTAGAAGATAGGTGAATAAAAGTAGCGTATTTTATAGGAAGTCTTTTTGAAAACTAAACATTAAAAATGAGACCTAAACAATAGAAACGAGCTTCTTCCAGTTTCTTTTCCTTTGTCTAAAATTTGAGGATTTTCCCATTCATTGGATGGGGTTTGTGCATAATTGACAACTGAGCCAAAAAGTAAAGTAAAAACGACTATAATTTTTTTCATTTATTTTATAAATTAGATCCAATTATACAATTCAAATAAGTTGTCCGATATAAAAGTAGCCTTTTTTAGGACTTCTTTTATATCGGACAATAAGTTTGTACAAGCGAATTACATAAGAATATTATCGATTTAATGTATTTATTACCAGTAAACAAATTAAACTTTTTGTTCAAAATAATTTGAAACTCGATTATGAACATTTAATAATTCATCAGTAATCTTATCACAGATTTTTTTTGATTTACCTTCAACTTTAATTTCTAAGTTAATCTTAGAATCATTATTGAAACTTCGAATACTAAACCATCCACTGGGGAAATATACTTTTAATCCATCCTCCTCATTCATTAGATTTAAATCATATTCACCGGCAACCCAATTGATAAACTTATTATAAATAGTTAAGTCTAAAAGTTCCTCTGTTTTAATAAATTTGAAACAAGACAATTCGCTACTACTATTTTTTTCAATCATTTTAATCTATTGAAAATTACTATTACTTCTTTTATTTAGAATTCCCATCTTACAAAAGCTTCCATTGCTGCATAGTGAGAAAGCCCTAATTGATCGTATAATTCTGCAGTTTCTGCATTTCGGTCTTCGGCTCTTTGCCAAAATTCTCTAGCATCCGAACCTTGGAATACTACACCATCTTTTTGGGATTGATGTTTAAAAATACCGTGTCTTTTTTCTAAAACTTGATCTGGACTCATAGGAACTGCCATTTCTATTTCGGCGATTCCCCATTCTTGCCAAGCTCCTCTGTACAACCAAACCCAGCAATCGCTCATAAAATCTTTTGATTTAAGATTTTTTACAGCTTCAAAAATAGCGTCCAAACAAACTTTATGAGTTCCGTGTGGATCAGCTAAATCTCCAGCAGCGTAAATTTGATGTGGTTTAATTTTTTCGATAAGAGCTATCGTTAATTTGACATCTTCTGGTCCTAAAGGTTTTTTCTCGATAGTTCCTGTTTCGTAGAAAGGAAGATCCATAAAGTGAATTTGCGCATCTGTCAAACCTACGAAATTACTCGTAGCGCGTGCTTCTCCTTGGCGAATCAAACCTTTTATATGTCTTACTTCCATAGTGTCTATTTCACTATCTTTTTTATGATTAAGAAAATTGATTGCTTTTTCATAAATATTTTTAGCTTCAAGACTTTTAATCCCAAATTTATCATTGTAATCGCAAACAAAACGTGCGAATCTTAGTGCTTCATCATCCGCAACTGCAATGTTTCCAGAAGTTTGGTAAGCAACATGAACTTCGTGACCTTGTTGTTGCAAGCGCATAAAGGTGCCTCCCATACTAATAATATCATCATCGGGATGTGGACTGAAAATCAATACTCTTTTTCTAGCTGGTTCAGCACGTTCGGGTCTATTGCTATCATCAGCATTTGGTTTTCCTCCAGGCCAACCGGTAATTGTATTTTGTAATTTATTGAATATCTTAATGTTAATGTCATAAGCTGGTCCTGAATCGGCCAATAAGTCACTCATTCCATTTTCGATATAATCGGCATCGGTAAGCATTAGAATTGGTTTTTTTAGATTAAGTGCCAATCCCAAAACTGCTTTTCGTGTTAATTTGTCAGTCCAAACAATTTTTTCAACTAACCAAGGCGAATTGATTCTCGTTAATTTAGAACCCGCTTCTTCATCCAAAACAAAAACAGCATTAGCGTGCTCTTGCAAAAATGAGGCTGGAATTAAATTCGTCACAGGTCCTTCGGCAGAAGCTTTAACAATATTAGCTTTTCCTTCTCCCCAAGCCATTAATATGACTTGTTTGGCTTCCATTATTTTTTTTACTCCAAGGGTGATTGCAGTTCGAGGTGTATTGCTCAATCCTGAAAAATCTTTGCTGGCAGCAACTCTAGTAATATGATCTAAAGCTACTAATCGAGTTTTAGAGTTTTGAAGCGAACCCGATTCGTTGAATCCAATGTGTCCATTTCCTCCAATTCCTAGAATTTGCAAATCGATTCCGCCTAAAGCTTCAATTTTTTCTTCATATTTCGCACAATAATCTGCAATTTCTTCTTTAGAAAGGGTTCCATCCGGTATGTTGTAGTTTTCCGGTAGAATATCCACTTTGTCTAACAATAATTCCTTCATAAATCGCACGTAGCTATTTATAGAATTGGGATCCATTGGATAATATTCGTCCAAGTTAAAAGTGAATACATTTTTAAAACTCAAACCTTCTTCTCTGTGTAAACGCACTAATTCAGCGTACAATCCTTTTGGTGATGAACCTGTTGCTAAACCCAAAACACAGGATTCATTGCTTTGTTGTTTTGCCTTAATAAGTGCTGCAATTTGCTGCGCAACGGCTTTTGAAGCTTCATTTGAATTTTCGAAAACTATCGTATTAATGTTTTCGAATCTTTTTTCAAAACCTGTTGCTTTGTCTGTATTACTTTTTAACATACTATGTTATTTACTATTTTTGTTTGATTTCGATATTTTATTTATCTACGTTAAAAGTGTAGAATTTCATTTATTTACTTGACCAACGAGTGTATTTATGTCCTTTTTGTGCAAAAAACAAAATCATTAGGTAAGCTGGAATTAGCATTAAATAGGCAATTTGATTACCACTTTTTGCTGTTGCTGCAACTCCCGCAGCTTCATTAGATAAGTTGATACTTTCTGCTAAATAACCATACAGTAATGGGAATATTGCTCCTCCAATAATTGCCATAATCAAAATAGCTCCCCCTATTTTTGTATAGCCTCCTAAATTTTGAAGTGCCAATGGCCAAATAGCAGGCCAACAAAGAGCATTTGCAAGACCGAAAAGTGCTACTAAAATAATTATCAACGGCATATTAGGAATAAATGGCAATTGAACCATAATTGATGCAGGAAGGATTACTACTAAAGAAACTAAAACAAGTCCTAGAATACTTGAAATCTTAAGCGCATTTACTTGCGAAAGGTATTTTGGTATTAATGTAATTCCTGTTATGTAACCCACTAACATGGCTGTCATTGTAAATGAAGTTAGTTTTAAATAAAAATCACCATTGTCGCCATAAACACCTAATTGTTTTCCAAATTTTCCAATAGTATCACCTGCTATAACTTCGGCAGCTACATATAACATTAGCGTAATGGCTCCCAAAACTAATTGCGGATATTTAGTAGCTTGTTTCATTTGTTTGAAAACGCTTAAATGCGAAACATGACCATCCTCATCTAAATCAATTTCTGGTAATGGAGATAATTTAGCCAATAATGCCAAAACAAGAATTATAATTCCCATATAGATATAAGGAGTTTGTAATTGTAAGGCAAGTGCATCTAAAGTATGTGATTTAGTGACAGCATCAAGAGCGGCAATTTTTTCTTTGGTATACTCTTTCATATTCGACAAGACCAAAGCGGTTAATACTAATGGCGCAATAAATCCTGCTAATTTGTTCGCAATTCCCAAGACACTAATTCTTGCTGCGGCACTTTCTCTAGGACCAATAACCACAACATAAGGATTTGCAGCAGTTTGTAAAATGGCTAATCCAGTTCCCATAATAAACAAAGCGACTAAGAATAATAAAAAGGTACGCATTTCGGCAGCAGGATAAAACATAAATGCACCGACTGCAATTACAATTAATCCCAATGAAATTCCGTTTTTATAGCCCACTTTTTCAATAACCCAAGAGGAGGGAATCGCCATTACAAAATAAGCAATGTAGAAGGCAAAAGCCACAAAATAAGCTTGTGAACCTGTTAAGTCACAGGCAATTTCAAAAAATGGAATAAGAGGTCCGTTGAGCCAAGTGACGAATCCTAAAATAAAAAATAATAAAGTTAAAATGGCCATTGGAACGAAAACATTTCCGGCACTTTTTTCTAAAACACTTTTGGTCTGTGACATGTGGTTGTTTTTTTTAGTAATTAATTCGCAATTGAATTCTTTGTTTTTATTTTATGTAGTAACTCGTCGGGATAGAAAAGTAGTACAACTTTGTAATCTTTGATTTGTATAATTTGGAAATAACTATTATTCGTTCCAATCCAAAACTGGGAAATGGTTTTGCAAATATTCTTTTACTTCTACAATATCTTCTTTTGCTGTTAAATCAGGAACATGTTCAGAAAAAGGAATTCCTAATGCCATTCCTGGATTATCGTGTACAAAATTCAAAAGCACTGTTGGCAGTTCTTTCTCGTCTCTTTCTGGATGAACGGGACAATTTTTAAGATAAGGGTACAAAGCTTCCCCTTTAAATTTAAAGGCATTCATACTCACTCTAATCTTACCAGAAGCGTCTTTAAACGAATCTACAACAGCAGGTTCTGGCTTTTCGATGATGTCTAGTAGTTGATTTTTTTTATCTAGTTTTGCCACTGCAAAACGAGAAATACGTTCGGACGGGAACAACATGGCATCGCGATCATAACCAATAAAAGCATGAGGGCTTGTCGTTTCACGAAGTGCGTATAATGCTTCTGCCGAATATAAATTATCACTATTACAAACCGAGTAATATTGGGTATTTAATTCGGGATATTGTTCTACAGCTTGAAATAACGCATCTGCAGTTCCGAATGGTTTAACTCTTTCTTTTGGAATATATTGAATTGCAAAGGAAATATTCAACCCATGAAAATCATTATTCTTGTCTTTATTTCCATAAAAATCCTTGAATAAATCGCCTTGTTCTCCAATAATGATATAAATATTTTTATATCCTGCTCTTTTTGCATTCAATAAAAGATAGTCCATAAGTGGTCTTCCATTTGGGCCAACACCTATTAAACCTTTACTTCTTTCATTGGCTTGAGCAATTTCTTCTGGGCTTAAGTTATCTGCTACTACTTGCTTTTTCATTCTAGAAGAAGCACCTCCTGCTAATATTACTAAATTGTCGTGCATAATATATTTTTTTAAATTTTAAAATAGTTATTTATAGTATTCTTGCTCCTGGATCTACCGAAACTGGATAAGCTCCAACAGCTCCCGCCGATAGTATAGCTTCACAAACCTTAGCTTCTTCTCCGGGTTTAGCCATTACCACGATGCTTCCACCACCACCAGAACCTACAATTTTGGCTCCATAAGCCCCAGCTTTTAAGGCTGCATCAATCATAGCGTCAATTTTAGGAACAGTTATTTTAAGTAAATCTCTCAAGACAGCGTGATGTTGATTCATCAAAGCACCAATTTCCTTTAAATCTAGATTTGGTTTTTGAAATTCAATGAGCGCCATTTTGGTATAATGATGGTTTTTAATGGCTGCTTCGAAATAAGGAATTAAATGATCCGGTAAATAATTTGTGTATTTCGACAAATCTTCAATTTCTGTTGTATTTAAATCGAAGTCTTTGAAATTACTTTTTATGATGTCGATAGCCCAAAGAGCATTTCCTTTGACTTCCCCAAGCAATCCAATAGTCTCTTTAGGAACTCCTGAAACTCCAGTAATTAGACCATCTAACTGAGTGCCAATAATAGTAAACGAAAATGGATTTCTGGTGTCAATATGCACAATATTACCAACTCCAATACTATAATGATCCATCATTCCGCCTGGCTCTCCGTGCTCTACAACTTCAGATAAATAACCGATGTTTGAAATAAATTCAGGTGTTATTTCTTCATCAACACCGTAAGCAGTTACTAAAAAATTAATCCAAGCTAATAATAAAGCAGAAGAACTTGATGTTCCTGAATTTATTGGAATATCTCCAGTGATTGTGATGTCATATCCAACATTGGGTACACAACCGCGTCGTCTCAAAACTCTTAGAGCTGAGGCGAAATAATCACGAGGTTCTAATACTGCAAATTCTTCTTTGATATCTATAAATCTTACTTGATCAATATCTACCATATTTAGCTTAAAAATGCCTGTATCATTTTGCTCAGCAGTTAGGGTTATATTTCTACTAATTGCACAGGCAATTACAGGTAGTCCAAGATAATCTTGGTGATCACCAAAGAGACAAGTTCTTCCTGGCGCTAATGATACTATTTTTTTCATTTTATGATTTTTAAAATACTGTTAAACAATAATTTATTTCGATTCGAAAGAACTTAAAAAATGTTTGATTCAAGTTTGATACTGCGAAACTATATATTTATTTTTATTAAAACAAGGAAAATGACAAATAATGTGTTCGAGCACATAAAATTAATGTCCTCGAACACAAATAAACAAAATAATCCAAAAATAATACGTATTATTGATGAAAATTTAGCGAAGCTATTTAAAGATAATAAAAGGATACTGTTTTTTTGTTTTCGAAAGAATTAGGTTTTAAAAAATGATATTCTGAAATCGAAAAATTTAGAAAATTAAATTACATCAACTTTCATATATTTGTATACTATGAATAAAATACATACCATAAAAGATATTGCTCAATTAGCTGGGGTTTCAAAAGGCACAGTAGATCGCGTTCTGCATAAAAGAGGAAAGGTTTCTCAAAAAGCGCTAGACAGTATTAATGCTGTTTTAGACAAAATTGATTACGAACCCAATATAATTGCTAGAAATCTCAAGAATAATAAAATTTACACTATTAGTGTTGTGATGCCCGATCCTGCTTTCGATTCCTATTGGCAACCCTGTGTGAAAGGGATAGAAGAAGCCATGAAGGAGTTTAAGGCATTCAACTTATCTATAAAAGCTCATTATTTTGATCCAGAAGATACCAAATCGTTCGTCGCTGTAAACGAAGCCGTTTTAAAATTAGCTCCAGATGCCGTTTTATTAGCACCTTTGTTTAATAAAGAGGCTGTGATTATGGTAGAAAAATACAACCGACAAGAAATACTTGTTAATACGTTTAACAACCAAGTTGAATCTACCGCAATTAGAAATTTTGTGGGACAAGATCTATATAGAAGTGGTAGAGTTGCAGCTAAATTAATGGAAGCTATTGCGCAAAAAGGACAAATTGCCATTGTTCACATTGACGAAAAGTTCAAGAATGCAAGGCACATGCAGGAAAAGGAAAAGGGGTTTAGAAATTATTTTATCGAAAAAGAAAGCTCAGATTACGAGATTACTACTTTAAAATTAAAGCGTACTAATTACGAGACAAAACTCGCCGATTTTCTTCAAGAAAACCCAGATATTAGAGGTTTCTTTATTACTACATCAAAGGCCTATCAAATAGCAAGAATTACTAACGAAGCCGTCCAATCTAATATTTGTATTATTGGTTATGATTTATTGGAAAAAAATATCAATTTCCTTAATGAAGGTATTATCGATTTCTTGATTAATCAAAACCCAAAACAACAGGTTTATTTAGGAATAAGTTTATTAGTTGATCATTTTATTTTTGGAAAACAATTTAAACAAGAAACTCTATTACCAATAGACATTGTCAACTCAGAAAATGCGAGTTATTATATGGAATAAACTCAATCCATTAGTTCTAATACTCCAAATGAAGAAGCAATATGAAAATTGGGAGTTTCGGTATTTGGATTGATCCAAGAAATCCAAGTGGGTTCGAAATGCACATTATCTTTTGAATTGTATTTGGCTCTAAAAATTCCAGTTTCCATTTTATGGTCTTTAATTAAATTGAATTTTTTGAGAGATTCAATACTAATCGCGCCTTCTACAGTAAAGTTTGCCTCATTTTTAGAGGATTTAACAAAGAGATCTTCCTTTGGCCAATTCCAGTTAAAATCAAAATTTTTATCGGGATAGGCTATAAAATCCATTACTCTTGCAGCAGCATCTATTTCTAAACAATAATAAGGGTTCAATGAATCATTGGGTCTAAAAAAAAGTTCAACCCGATCCGAATTATTGATGCTATCACAGCTATCATCTTTGGTTTCAATATGAATTTTGGTATCGAAAACGGTAAAGCAAAAGTAGAAATTGATTTCATCCCACAACGCTCTAAATTCAATTTTCGAAGGTTCTTCAGTATCCCAAGGTGAAATAAAATGGGTTAATACTTCGGATTCCTGCCACATTTTGCAAGTAGCTTTTCCAGTAATATCTAGTTTTCCTACCGGAATCGAATTGACACAATAGCTATTTTTTTTCATTTCAATTTATTATCTAACGATTCACAATCAGTTTCTATTCTTTAAATTATTTCCAACAACTGCGCGGTACTAAGTGACAGAACTCAAAAACACTTATTTTTGACCAAAAGCATCATCAGGATACAAAACCATTTTACCCGTTTTCTTGACTATCGGCATTTGAGTTTTGGCTTTTTTTAAATAACTTCCTAGTTGTGCCGCTAATTTTTTAGCCATAACGGGATAAACATGAAATAGATTATTTTTTTCTCCAATGTCTTCTTTGGTGTTATACAATTCAAATTGTTGACTTTCGTGAAAATAAATCAGTTTCCAATCTCCTTGTCTCACAACGCTATACAGTTTCAGAGCAGGTCCATCTGGTCCCCAAACGTGTGGATAATGCCAGTAAAAAAAACGGTCATTTTTAACAGGTTTTTGTTTGAGTAGCGAAACAATACTTTTCCCATCTAGAGTTTGAATTTCTTTGTGCTTTTTTATTCCTGCCATCGAAAGTAGTGTTGGGAATACGTCTTCTATACTAATATTATTGGATGAACTGCTATTTGGTTGGATGACACCAGTCCATTTTATGACAAAAGGAACGCGAATTCCGCCCTCATAAGCTGATCCTTTTCCACTTCGTAATGGTGAATTATGTGTATTCAGTTCGCCTCCACGACCATGAGCACTTAATCCTCCATTATCAGAAAGAAAAATAATGATAGTGTTTTTATCAATATCTTTTTCTTTGAGATAATTCATAATGTCTCCCAAACTTTTATCCATTCCTTCAATCAAAGAGGCATATTTTGACTCTGTAGAATCCAAACCGGCATCAATGTATTTTTGTATAAATCTAGTATCCGATGTTATTGGAGTATGAACAGCATAATGAGCCATATAAAGCAAAAACGGTTTTTTTATTTTACGAGCTGAATCAATAGAAGAAATAGCTTCTTGTGTTAGTGCTTCTGTAAGAAAAATGTTTTTACCCCAATATTTCTTAAGTCCTGGAACCGCACGAATGTCTTCTTTTCCATCTTCGTTTCCAAAATTTTCTGTGCCCAAATAACTTTTTGGTTGTCCCGCAGCATGTCCTGCTACATTGACATCAAATCCTAGATTTAGAGGATTTTCTCCCTTGGTATCATAAGCTGCAAAATGAGCTTTACCAACATGAATGGTTATGTAACCGTTTTGTCTCAAAACTGATGGAAAAGTGGTGGCATAAATTGAATTTTCAATACCTGCGTCTGGACTTAGTCCATTCATATTCCATTGTGGAGCAGTTAGTGCATCGGATTGACCTTCTTCACTTTTATTTTTCTGAAAAGTCCAATTGGTCACTTTATGATTTATGGGGTTCATCCCCGTGAGCAAACTTACACGACTAGGAGTACAAACAGGAGCAGCATAGGCATTAGTAAACTTCATTCCGTGACTGGCTAATTTTTCAAGATTAGGTGTATTGTAGGTGGAATTCCATTTCGTTTTTTCTTTAAAGAAGGGCAGAGAACAATCCTGCCAACCCATATCATCAACAAGGAAAACTATAATATTTGGTTTTGAAAAATCTATTATTTTTGATTGTGCAATACTATCATCCTGAGCTAAAATCATAAATAATGTAACTAGTGTAGTAAGGGTGTATTTCATGTTCTAAATCAAGTCTATTTATTTCACAGTTACAAGTAATGGATTTTCTAATTCCTTAGAAAAATTACTTAAGTACTTAAACCATTGGTCTGAACTGACTATTTTACCTGCTCTATCCCAAACTGCTCCGGCATAATAAACGATTGGCTCATTATTTTTCACTTCTGTTAACGCTAATAATTGGTTGTTTTTTACCAACATGTGTTTAATGCCAGTATTTATAACAGTACCCACTCCAGTAGTTCCATCTTCGCTATTAGTAGGTTCCCAATAGCCCATAATTCCCTTTTGTTCGTTTTGTAATAGTACTCCGGCTTCAGGTCTTTTACTTAATCCTATGACAACTGGCAAAGCTTTGCTATCTTCGAAAGTGTAATTATTTTCGATACGATTCAGTTGTGAACCTGCATCCAATGAAATAGTTCTAGTACATTTCACATTTGTACCACCAGCATTCCAAGAATCATATTCCAATTGAAAAGAGGAACGCAAAGGGCCAACATCCAACGATTTCCATCGATGATAATTGCCTGAATACCGAACCGAATCTTTAACGTAAGGTGCCATAGCTCCAGCACCTAAAGTAAAACCAACTTTGTAATAATCTAAACCATCGCCGTGGTCAATATGATATTCGCCTCTTTTGTATCGCTCGTTCACCACCATTTTGTCAGTTCGTTTTACCCAGACATCTAGTCCAAAAGCATCTCCTTCTGTCCCTTCGAGGGCTTTTCCATAAGCTCTAAATGCGATGCGATCATTTTCCCAGGCAAAATCATCTAATCTTTCAGGAACAAATCTGGCGTATGTTTTTCTTTGAAATATATTTGGTTTTCCTTTTTGGACAAACAAAATTAGCGTCGATTTCGCCTTAACACTTACTTGAACTAATAAATTTTGAATACTAGAAAGTCCTTTATGCTCTAATTGAAACGGAACCTGTTTTTTTGTAACTGAATTTAGTACAACAAAATTTGTAGTATCAATTTTAGGAAAATGAGCTAAAATCGTTTCCCATTTGATGGCAACAACGGCTTCATTTCGTTCCAAATCAGATTTATTTTGAATACTGACAATGCTCTTCGACTGAGAAAGAAGTATCATCGGTAGGAAAAGTAAAATAAAATAAAAGGATTTAATATTTTTCATAGTATCGGAATCAATTAATTAGAGTTGAATAATTCTCAAATGTAAAAAAAATGGAATGTAAATCTTACTCAATTAGTTATTATTCATTAGATGGTTTTCCAATGGTAGCCAGAATACCTCCATCTACATAAATAATTTGCCCATTAACAAAATTACTCGCTTGAGAAGCTAGAAAAACGGCTGTTCCTGCAAGATCTTCAGGATTTCCCCAACGTCCAGCTGGTGTTCTGCTAATAATGAATTCATTGAATGGATGACCATCTACGCGAATTGGTTCGGTTTGAGAAGTGGCAAAATATCCTGGTCCAAGACCATTTACCTGAATGTTATGTTTTGCCCATTCGGTTGCTAGATTTTTAGTCAGCATTTTCAAACCACCTTTTGCAGAAGCGTAAGCACTTACATTATCACGTCCTAATTCGCTCATCATAGAACAAATGTTGATGATTTTACCTGATTTTTGAGCTATCATTCCTTTGGCAACCAATTTAGACATGATAAATACACCCACCAAATCGACATCGATTACTTTTCTAAAATCTGCAACAGACATATCTATTGCCATTTCACGCAGAATGATTCCAGCATTATTTACTAAAATATCAATTTTGCCGTGAGCAGTAAGCATTGCATTTACCTGTTTTTCTGATTCTTTTTCGTCAGTTACATCAAATACATAACCTGTCGCTTTGTAGCCCTTATTTCTGTAATATTCTATGGCAACATCTAGTTGAGGTGACGTATGGTTTGTAATAATTAATTCGGTACCTGCGTTTGCTAGTCCTTCTGCCATCGCCATTCCTAGGCCGTGAATTCCTCCAGTTATGACCGCTGTTTTTCCTTTTAAATCAAATAAATTCATAATTTCTTTTTTTTATATTAGTATTTTTTGGTTTGGAAATAAAATTATTTTTTATCAATAATAAAACCGTCTTTTGTTTTTTCTAGCCATTGTTTTAAAACTGGTTTTAGTTTTTTTACTATTGGCAAATTCGGATTGTAAATATTTTTCATTTCAAAAGGGTCTTTGTTTAAATCATACAATACATATTCCCCTTCCTTCTGTTTCTTCACATAAGAAAGTTTGTAATCCTTTGTACGAACACCTCTAAATCCAGTATTTTGATCTACCTTGTAGCTTACAATTGCACCTAAAATATATTGCTCAGTTGGTTTTTCGCCTTTTCCATATAGGAAATATTGAGCATAACTTTTTCCATCTAAATCTTTAGGGATTTTATTTTTTAATCCCATAAGATCCAGCAATGTTGGATAAATATCAGGTAAACTTCCTAAAAATTCGTTGTCTCTTCGTGGCGTAATATGGTCTTTCCATCTTATAATAAATGGGATTTTAAGAGATTCTTCGTAGATATTATTTTTAGAAATTTCCTCATGTTTTCCTAAGCAATTTCCGTGATCTGCAGTAATTAAAACAATCGTATTGTCATCTAATTTTAAATCTTTCAAACCGTCTAAAATTCGGCCTATTTGCTCATCGACACCCGTAATATTGGCATAATAATATTTAATATCTTTTCGGTAAATATCTCCCATTTCCGTTCCTGCAGCAGGAATATTGGGATCTTTTATCAAATCTTCTAGCGGAATATTTTTATAAAGATTGTAATACTTATCAGGAACTGTTTGGTAGTTAGAATGCGGTGGATTCATAGAAACGACCAATGAAAAAGGTTCGCCTTCTTTACGAATTTTACCGTCTTCATTTTTCATATAAGCCAATGCTTTATCGGCTTCATGAATTGGTCCCCACTGATTTACATATTTATATTCATCTCGTTTAGCTTTAGTGTCCCAATACATCGGTTTGTCGTGCTCATCATAGGTTCCATAAGAATACCAATAATCAAATCCGTGTCTTTTTTCTGTTGATGTCCATTCGTTCCAAGCCACTGGTCCTACATTATTAGATGTTGGAATATAGGGTTTATAGGGTGAATCTAAATGCCATTTTCCGATGTAGCCATTGTAGTATCCA
>JBBQSZ010000084.1:0-15157 GCA_038234745.1 Flavobacteriales bacterium
TAATTGACGAACGCCAAAATCTTCGGGTTTGATTGCACCTTCCATTTTTTTTGTAATGGTTTTGGTTGGGCTTGTCAAAGATACTTCATCGTAACCATCTAATGAATGCAAAATGATGAAATTGACATCCGTATTTTGGTATAAATACGCATATTTTCTAGCCAATTCGAGGTTGTAAACGCCTACCAATTGATTCTTTGGAAATGAAGGATTGATCATCGGTCCCAACATATTAAAAAAGGTTCTGACTCCCAATTCTTTTCGAATTGGTCCCACGTTTTTCATAGCTGGATGAAATAATGGAGCGTGCAAAATACAGATTCCAGCTTGATCGAGACATTTTTCTAAAAAGTCATTTTCGCTACTGAATTTTACGCCCAGTTTTTCCATTACGTTACTCGAACCTGAAATAGAGGAAACCCCATAATTGCCGTGCTTTGCCACTTTTATTCCGGCACCAGCAGCCACAAAAGAAGCCAAAGTAGAAATATTGAAAGTATCTTTTCCGTCGCCACCAGTTCCGCACAAATCGATGGTGTTGTAGGCTGATAAATCGATACGAACGCACAATTCTAACAAGGCTTCGCGAAATCCTGAAAGCTCATCAATGCTGATGCTTCTCATCATATAAACGGTTAGGAAAGAGGCAATTTGGCTTTGATTATAACTTCCGTTTGAGATGTTGACCAAAACATTTTTGGCCTCTTCCTTCGATAGCATTTCGTGATTGATTAATCGGTTTAATATGGTTTTCATTTTTTTTAAAGTTGCTAAGGTTCTATGGAACTAAGTTTCTAAGTTTTATTTTGGACTGAAACTGTGATTATTCACTAATTACTATTCACTTTTTTACGTTCCGACATATATTTTAAATAATCGACAATTTCCATCGATTGTTGTTTTGTAATTCCAAGCGTTGGCATTTTTACTTTATGTCTAAAAGATGCTGGATTCACAATATAATTGACCAATTCATTTTCTTTCCAATATTCGGTGACACTTTTCGGATAATTCAATTCTGGTCCCATTGTTCCTCCAATTCCATTGATTGCGTGGCAAGTGATGCACTGATCTTGGAATAAAATATAACCTGTTTCCAGCTTTTTATCTTGAGCTGGAAATAATTCCTTTGTCGATTTGTTCAGCGGTTCCAAATGAATTTTAACCAAATTATAAGGCCATTTGTACCGATTATCTTTTTCTGAAACTGATTCGTAAACGATGTAAAATGGTGCAGCATTCATTTCATTTCCGTTTTTAATAATTGCTTCCCATTTCGTTCCTTTTGGCGCATCTACATCTTGAAAAGCCAAATAAGGTTTTGCTTTTAAAAACAATTCCAAAGGCATTTCAGGTTTGTAACCATCGATACATTCGAAAACTATTTTAGTGTTTTTAGGATCAATTTTGCTTAAATCAATTTCATTTTGAATTAATTCTAATGCATTTACAGCCTTATATTTTTTTGTTTTATGATAAACAGGATCATTAATAATGGCGACAATTGTATCTTTTCCTAATTTATTTTTTGATTGCAAATCCAATAAATCCAAAACCTTTTCAGGTTGAGAAATAGTCATAGTTTCTACTCTTTGCTCTTTTTTTTGATTACAAGAAAAGAGGCAGAAAATAAATAGACAAAAAAATATATGAAATTGCGATTTTTTCAATGGATTAAATTAATTTTTTAACCAATTTTCTAAAATTTTCTTTCCGTTTGGAGTCAACACACTTTCTGGATGAAATTGAACGCCACGAACATCAAACGTTTTATGACGCAACGACATTACTTGTCCATTTTCATCGAAAGATGTCGTTTCTAATACATCAGGTAATGTAGCATCAACAACCCACGAATGGTAACGTCCCACTTCAAATTCATCTCCTAAACCTTCGAATAAAAGTTCATCTGTAACCGATGTTTTTACCATCGAGGAAACGCCGTGATACACTTTATCCAAATTAGAAAGTGTTCCGCCATACACTTCGCCGATGGCTTGTTGTCCCAAGCAAACTCCCAGAATACTTTTGGTTGGGCCATATTTGGCAATAACTGCTTTCAATAAACCGGCTTCATCTGGAATTCCAGGACCAGGTGAAAGCAATATTTTGTCGAAATGTGCAATTTCGTCAATATCAAATTCGTCGTTTCTGTAAACAGTCACTTCACAATTCAAATCTTCTAAATAGTGCACCAAGTTGTAAGTGAAACTATCGTAATTGTCAATAACAAGTATTTTTTTCATTTCATTTTTTTTATTTATAGCTTTAGTTTTTGACTGAACACTAAAAACTGAATACTTTCTACTTTTTTAAATTGTTTCTGCTAAATCCAGCGCTTTGTTTAAAGCCAATAATTTATTGTAAACCTCTTGCATTTCACTTTCTTCATCAGAATCGGCTACAATTCCAGCACCAGCTTGCGAGTATAATTGGTGGTTTTTGCTCAAAAACGTTCGAATCATAATAGCGTGATTGAAGTTACCTTCAAAATCCATAAAACCAATGGCACCACCATAAAAATTGCGGTTTGTTTTTTCGTAATCTTCGATCAACTGCATTGCTCTATGTTTAGGAGCTCCACTTAAAGTTCCAGCTGGAAAAGTATCAGCAACGACTTGCATGGTTGTCGCTTTTTCGTGTAAATGTCCCGTTACTTTTGAAACCAAATGTATTACGTGAGAAAAAAACTGAACTTCTCTGTATTTTTCAACATTGACATCGTGTCCGTGACGACTTAAATCGTTTCGAGCCAAATCGACTAACATTACGTGTTCGCTATTTTCTTTTTTGTCTTCGGATAATTTTTTGGCAAGAACGGCATCTTTTTCATCATCTCCAGTTCGTCTGAAAGTTCCAGCAATGGGATGAATTTCGGCTTTTCGGTTTTTGACGATAATTTGCGCTTCGGGCGATGAACCAAATATTTTGAAATCGCCATAATCAAAGAAGAAGAGGTAAGGAGATGGGTTGATGCTTCTCAAAGCTCGATAAACATTGAATTCGTCGCCTTTAAAACCTTGTGTAAATCTTCGAGATAAAACCAATTGGAAAACGTCGCCTCGATGACAATGTTTCTTAGCTAAAGCTACATTATGTTTGAATTCTTCGTCAGTTAGGTTAGAACTTCCTTCGCCATCTCGTGTAAATTTATAGGAAGCAATGTTTCGAGATTGTAACAATTGTTCGATTTCGGAAATGTTGTTTTTTCCGTCCAAACTGTGACAGAAAATGTAAGCTTCGTTTTTGAAATGATTAATGGCAATAATATTTTGATACACTGCGTAAAACATATCGGGAATAGTAGTTTCTTCGTCTTTTTTAGCAATAGAAACTTTTTCGAAATACCGAACAGCATCATAAGAAATATAACCAAACAATCCATTATTAATGAATTTGAAATCGTTTTTCTCAGTTTTAAACTGACCTGAAAACTCCTGAATTACTTGAGGAATATCCGTTTTTGAATCAATCGAAATAGTTTCAGTAGTTCCATCGGGAAAAGATTTGAAAATCGTTTCGTTTTCGATTTTGATAGAAGCAATTGGGTTGCAACAGATATACGAAAAACTGTTGTCGTTGCCATGATAATCGCTACTTTCCAATAACAAGCTGTTTGGAAACTGATCACGAATTTTGAAATATACACTTACCGGAGTAATGGTGTCGGCAAGAATTTGCTTGAAATTAGTTTTGAGTTTATAAGTATTCATATTTTTTAATTTCTTTTTGGAATGGGAATAAAAAAAAGGCTTGTCGTGAATGACAAGCCTTTTTATATTTATAGTTTATACTACAGGAGCTTTGTTCACGACGATTGACGTAAATTGTTCCACCACCAAGTATTTTTTAAAATCGTTTTCATTCGACAAATATATAAATCAAATTTGATAATTCAAATAGAATAAACTAAAAATACTTTTTTTTATGATTTTGTTAAAAAAAAAACAAACCCCAACAATTTTTTGTCAGGGTTTAAATAATTTCATTTGTTTTTTTAATTAGAATTTCAAATTCACTTTTAATTCGAATTCGTCATAGATTGCTTTGTCGCCAATGCTTCCGAAGAATGATTTAGAATTGTACTTAATATCATATTTAGTTCGATCTACATTGAATGTTGTTGCTGCTGTATTTCCGTTTACGCTTAAATCAAAAGTTACTGGATTCGTGATTCCTTTGATGGTTAAATCAGCAGTTACAGCATATAAATCTTTACTTTTTTCTGAAATCGATTTAAAAACTAATGTTGAAGTTGCAAATTTGGCTATTGAGAAAAAATCATCCGATTTTAAGTGACCATTCAGTTTTACTAAGTATTCACCAGTAAGATCAGTTGCCGTAAGAGAAGGCATATCAACTGTAAATGTTCCTCCTTTTAATTTTTTTCCTTTAAAAACAAGTGCGCCATCTTTTAGGTTTACTGTTCCGTTATGTTGTCCGGTTACTTTTTTTGCTAACCAATTGATTGAACTTTTTGAAACATCAATTTTTTTTGTTTGAGCAGATACTGCAAAGGTTGCAAGTGCTAAGAATGCTACTGTAATTACTTTTAATTTTTTCATACTGTAAATTTGTTTTTGGTTTAATATTAAAGGGTTATAAATAATTCTTCGTTTGATTTTCTAACTTTTTTATGATGTTGTGTCGCGTCTTCCTCGTGTCTATATCCCACGGTAGCTATTAATGTAGCGTTTAAACCCATAGCATCTAGGCCTAAAATTTTATTTACATCAGCAGGAGAAAATCCTTCCATTGGCGTAACATCAATTTTCAATTCGGCTGCAGCATTTAATAAGTTGCCCAATGCCAAATAGGTTTGTTTTGCATTCCAAATGTTTTGAGCATCTTTAGACAGTTCATTGATTTTACTTTTCATAAAACCTTGGTATCCTGCTAAAGCTTCCAAAGGAATTTCTCTAGTTTTACTAATATTGTCAAAAAATGCATCTACTTCCGATTCTTCAATAGTTGTTCTGTTTGCAAAAACAATTAAATGCGAAGCCTCTACAATTTGGGATTGTCCCCAAGCAACAGGTTGGATTTTTGCTCGTAATTCAGGGTTTTCAACGATTATCACTTTATAAGGTTGTAGACCATAAGAAGAAGAACTCAAACGAATGGCTTCTTTTAAAGTGTTCAAATCTTCAGTTGAAATTTTTTTGGTCGCATCAAATTTCTTAGTTGCGTATCTCCAGTTTTGATTATTAATAAAAGTACTCATAATGGTTTTTAATTTTTAATTTATTGATTTCTATATTTTTCTAATAATTGGTTTAATAAAACTATCTCGTCGCTGTTTAAATTTTTCGAAAAAGCTTCTTCGTGTTCTCTTACTTTTGGATCTAGTTCTGCTAGTGCATTCAATCCTTTTTGAGTAATAAGAACTTCAATCTTCCGACGATTTACAGGGCAAACTTCCCTTGTAACAAATTCCTTTAATAATAATTTATCTACTAAACGAGTGGTGTTGCTCGTCTTGGCTATCATTCTTTCTTGTATGGCACACATATTAGCAGGATTGCCTTTTTGACCTCTCAATATTCTCAAAACATTAAATTGCTCACTAGAAATATCATAAGGCTTCAAAATTTCATTAAACTTTTCAGCAAGAATGTTTTGTGTGTACATAATGTTAAGGATGATTTTTTTGGAATTCTCCATCGCTACAGTTGATTTAATAACATCTTCAATTTTCATATTTGTATATGTGTTATTTGTTGGTACAAATGTAATATGTTTTTTATTTGTATATACAAATGTATAGGTTAATTTTTTGTTAAAATAAATTCACTCCTTCATTATATAAAAGAACAGTAAACGCATAATACTCTATGCTTCAATGGTAAAATTGACAGAAGGAACACTATTTAAATTAAATATAAACAGCAATAAATACTAAATTAGGTGGAGTATTTTTAATTTAATGGATGTTTTTAGACTAAAATATCTAAAAAAATCATAATTTGTTGTTTTTTTGTTTGTACTAAAACGTTTTCTCTAATATATTATCCAATTCACAAAAAGGACAAAAAATGTTCAACAAAAACTTTGTAATTTTACCAAAAACAATACAAATGAATTTAACACAAGAAGATTGGGTTTCTCAGTTGGAAGCCGATGACAACTCATTTATCATAGATGTAAGAACAGATGCCGAATGCGATGAAGGAATGATTCCCAATTCTGTGAATATAGATATTTATGAAGGCAAGGATTTTATGGCCAAAATTGAAGCTTTGGATAAATCAAAAAATTATTACGTTTATTGTCGTTCTGGAGCCCGAAGCGCTAAAGCTTGCGAAGTGATGGACGGTCTTGGTTTTGAAAATACTTATAACCTTTTGGGTGGTATTTTAGAATGGGATGGAGAAATAGTCTAAGAGTTTAAACTTTTAATCGCTGTACCGTTTAAATTGTCGACTGTTTTGCCGATTAACCAAACAAATAAAAATAAAAAAAATGAATAATATACCTCAAGAATATCAAATAAATACGTTGCTGAATCAGGATACCTATTTAGTGAATGGCGAATTAAAGAAATGGACAGGCGAAACGACACCCGTTTATTCGGTTATTTCTTCGACTGAAAATTATGCTCCAACCTTGTTAGGAAGTATTCCTTTTATGGGCGAAAAAGAAGCGTTGGAAGTGCTCAAATCGGCTGCAGATGCTTATAATAATGGACAAGGATTGTGGCCTACAATGAAAGTTGCCGATCGCATTAAATGCATGGAAAAATTTGTCACGCAAATGAAAACGACTCGTTCAGAAGTGGTTAAACTTTTGATGTGGGAGATTGGAAAATCATTGGGAGACTCCGAAAAAGAATTCGATAGAACGGTAGAATATGTTTATGATACTATTGAACATTACAAACAATTGGATCGAAATAGCGCTCATTTTACTAAAAGCCAAGGTGTTAACGCAATGATTCGTCGTGGACCACTTGGAGTTGTTTTGTGTTTAGGCCCTTACAATTATCCGTTGAATGAAACTTTTACCTTACTAATTCCGGCATTAATAATGGGAAATCCTGTTATTTTCAAACCTGCCAAACATGGAGTTTTATTGGTTTCACCTTTATTAGAAGCCTTTAGAAATAGTTTTCCAAAAGGAGCGATAAATGTAATTTTTGGAAGAGGCCGTGAAGTGGCTTCTCCAATAATGAAATCTGGTTTAGTGGATATATTGGCTTTGATTGGAAATAGTAAATCAGCGATTGCTCTTCAAGATCAACATCCTAACAAAAACAGATTACGTTTGGTATTAGGATTAGAAGCCAAGAATCCAGCAATAATTTTACCAGATGCCGATTTAGATTTGGCTATTCAGGAATGTCTGGTAGGAACTTTGTCTTTCAATGGGCAACGTTGTACTGCGTTGAAGGTTTTGTATGTTCACGAATTGATTGCCGAGGAATTCAACAAACGTTTTTCGGCTAAAGTAGATGAACTTGTTTTTGGAAATCCTTGGGATAAATCGGTTTCACTAACGCCATTACCAGAAAGCGAAAAACCTGCATACATTCAAGGTTTGATTGATGATGCCACCAGCAAAGGAGCAAAGGTGATTAATGCTAAGGGCGGTCAACATTCGGATAATTTTATTTTTCCAGCCGTTTTGTTTCCAATAAATAAGGAAATGCGTTTGTATCACGAAGAACAATTTGGACCCATAGTTCCTATTTTGACTTTCAAAGACATTCAAGAACCTTTGAATGATATGGCCGAGTCTAATTATGGACAACAAGTCAGTTTGTTTGGACAAGATATCAAAACCATTGCGCCACTTATTGATACTTTAGTAAATCTTGTTTGTAGAGTAAATTTGAATAGCTCTTGCCAAAGAGGTCCCGATTTATATCCGTTCACAGGTCGAAAAGATTCGGCTGTCGGAACATTGAGTATTTTTGATGCACTTCGTTCGTTCTCCATTCGGACGTTTGTAGCTTCTAAAGACAATGACTACAACAATGCTATTTTGCAAGAATTATTGAATAGCAAAGAATCAAATTTTATCAATACTGATTATATTTTGTAGTACAAATTAAGATTAGAAGCAAAGCCGCATTAGTTTGACTTTTGCGGTTTTTTTGGCTAAAATATTTTCTAAAGTCTTATACTTCCTTAGTAATTGTACCGAAATAGAATGTGAAACTCACAATAGTTTATTGAATTTAAAAATCTAAAATCGATTTGCATTATGGAATTTGCGATATAATGGTTTTATTTTAAATAATTCGTTTTATTTATAGTGTTTTATTGAAAAAGATGTAGTAGCTTTACTATGTAAATTTTAAACTTCGATACCATGAAAAGTAATTATTTGTTTTTAGTTGTACTTGCAATACTGTTTTTTGGAAGCAATAGTGTTCATGCACAAAAAGCTTGGGCAGTTCCTGAATATACTAAAGGTCTAAAAAATCCTTTTGAGGGAAATAATGCTGCAACCAATGAAGGAAAGGAAATATATGGTCAAATGTGCGTATTGTGCCACGGACTTACAGGTAAAGGAAATGGAGAAGCTGGCCTAAGTTTAGAAAAAAAACCAGCTAATTTCTTAGCTTTAAGAAATCTTAAAAACGAATCGGATGGTGAAATTTTTTGGAAAATAACCACTGGAAAACCACCTATGTCTTCTTATGATGAATTGTTAACCGAAGACCAACGCTGGAAATTAGTCAATTATATTAGAGTGCTCTATAATAAAAAATAAATATTTTTAGATTCAAATTAAATAAGCCTTTTCAGTTCTGAGATGGCTTATTTGTTTGTGGTTTATGCTATATTACCAATTTGGCAACTTTTTAAATTCCTCTTTTTTTGCAAATAAAAAATCCATTATTGTCAGGACATTACTATTTTCATTTATTAATTTTGATTTTGGATCAACTTCGCAAAATTCAATAAAAAGATTCACCTCTTCAGGTTTTAATTTTAAGCTGTCCGTGAAAAATGATGGATTACATTGATGAATGACAAGCTCCTTAAAATCAGTTTTAGCACCTTCATTTTTTTGATCGACGTCCTTTTTTTTAAATAATTTAAAAATCATTCCTCCAATTGCCATAAAGTTCATTCCATTTTCGATTGCACCGTCATAAACAGATGGATTTTTTAACGAAGTTTGGGTGTCGGGGATGTATTGTTTTCCTATTATTGATGGAATGTGTTGTTTTAAAGAAAGATTGGGCAGCTTTGTAATTAGGACTTCGTCTAATTCTATCGGCTTTTTTGTTAGAAATATGACTAAATTATTAGTATCAAAATCACGCTGTTTTAGACCTATTTTTTTATAATAATAATTTTTAGATATAAAGACCAATGTATCCCCCGGTTTTGCCGAAATCGAAAAATTTCCATTACCATCAGCAGTTGTGCTTTTTTTAGTAATGCTATTAGCAATTTCAACATTTTGAGCACTAAATTCTTCACATTGAACCTTGCCAATAATTCTTTTTTCGCTTTGCGAAAAACTAAATTGAGATATGGAAAAGAGAAATGCAAACAGAAAAAATAATTTCATTTTCAAAAATTTAAACTGCTTACAAAAGTATCAAAATTGCAAAGTTAAGGGATGCTGTCGGACATAATTCTTTGTTAATTCTGTAGCATTGGTTAGTCTTTTTCTGCTAAATTATTGAAAAATCTAATTTCAACTTTTAAAATCAATACTAAAGAATTTGAAGCCGTAAATCGCTGATAAATTACTCTATTATGTAGGGCTACAACTCGTAAATTATTCGTATCTTGGCAATAGCTATTGCTAATTGTAAAACTAAAAATAATAACTATGAAAAATCTAAGCTTGTTTGGTTTGCTATTTATTTGCATTGGACTTGGAAGTTGTAAAGAAAAACAAAAAGAAGCCGATGCTCCAGTTGTGACTGAAGCGCCAGTAGAGATGAAATGCTACAAAGCCGTTTATGAAAAAGACACCATTGATCTGAAAATAAACCTATTAAAAGACAGTAAAGTTTCGGGTGATATGGAGATGAAATTTGAAAATATGCCAATAAAAGCGGGAAAAATTGCTGGCGAAATGCGTGGCGATACTTTATTTGCCGATTACACTTTTATTCAGGGTGCCAATGATAAAACTACTTATAAAAATCCGATTGCTCTTTTAAAAAGAGGAGAAGAACTTATTTTGGGCAACGGAAAAATAGAAACCTATTTAGGAGCTTCCTATTTTGCAAAAGGCAAACCTATCGATTTTGATAATGTCAAATATAAGTTTTCCAATGTTGATTGTGTTGAAAAATAACTGATGCATTTGTTCTGTTTCGGCAAATTACAAAATTGAATGTTTAAAACAGTATATTGAAATTCGTTTCAATGGATTGCTATTAAGAAAACCGTCTCATGTACTTTTTTGAGACGGTTTCTTATTGTGGAGTCGGGGACTATTGTGTTTTCTATACTAAATTTATATGTTAACAAGTAATATCAAGACCTTAAAGCCTATATTTAATAGATTTGTTATATTTGATATCATTCTGTTTTTATAACTAAATATAGCTAAATTGTCAACTAAATTGTCAACTGTATGAAATACACATTTAATTTAAAAGAACCTAAATCTGAAAATGAAACACTGATTTTATTTTCATGCTATTTCAAAGAAGAAAATAAAAAATTTGTTTATTCAACGGGAGAAAAAATAGTTCCTAAGAACTGGGATTTTGAAAACAGATTTGTTTTTACAAATGGTAAAAACAAATCCAAATTTTCTGAGAGTAAAAAAAAACAGTTAAATCGCTACTCCGATTTATTCCTCGAAACGGAAAGTTTATACAAAAGAATAAACGAACCATTTACGTCTGTAATTTTAAAAAAAGCCTTTAATTTAGAATTTAAAAAAGTTTCAACTGGGAAAAATATTTTCTTTGAGTCTTATGATGAATTTATGTCAGAAAAGAAAAAGGGAAAAGAATGGTCAGATGCAACTATAAAGAGGTATGAAAATATAAAAAATATTCTTAAAAAATTTGAAGCTGCAAAAAAGTATAAATTAACCTTTAGCAATATAAATGATTTTTTTCATCGTGAATTTACTAGTTATTGTATGGATGATTTAAAACATATTAATAATACTTATTCTAGAAATCTAGGTCTTTTTAAGACATTTATGTTTTGAGCAAGAAAGAAAAATTATACTTATAATGATAGTTTTCTTGAATTTAAGAAAGTTGAAAGGGTCATAACAAATCAAATAGCATTAACTATAGAAGATTTAAATAAATTAATGCAGCATCAGTTCGAAAGTAGTAAACTTGAAAGAGTGAGAGATGTTTTTGTGTTTGCATGCGTTACAGGAATGAGATTCGGAGAACTTTTATTAATTACTAAATCTAATGTAAATGACAATTTTATCATTCTTAAAGAAGATAAAGACGAAACTAAAGAAGCTAGAGAAATTCCATTGACGATTCTTTCAAGATATATTTTGTTGAAATATGATTATAAACTTCCTTTAATTGCTAATCAGAAACAAAATGAGTACATAAAAGAAGTTTTTCAGGAATTAAAATATAATCATAAGGTTCAGAAAGTAACAACTAAAGGGAAAGAAAATATAAAAGAAGATATGTTTTTTTACGATAGGATTAGCACTCATACAGCTCGCAGAACATTTATCACAATGATGAAAAGGCAAGGAAAAAGCGATAAGTTGATAGCATCTATCACTGGGCATAATGATATGAAAACACTAAATCAATATTACCAAATTAGTGAGCCTGAGAAGAAAGAAGCAATGGATGAAGTTTTTAAAATAGATATTCCTTTAAAGAAAATATCTGTAGATGAAGTTGATTATTGAAATAATAATTTGAGAAAAATTAAATATATGGATAGAAAGGGTTTAACTAAAAAGTTAAATATTGAAAATTTAGAAGACTATATCATTAGTGAATTTACTTTGGGTAAACAGGATGCTGAGTTAATCTTCCAAGAGCAATATGAAAAATCAATAGCAGAAATTGCAAAAACTGAAAATGATGATATTATAGTTTTTAAAATTTTATCAGAATTAATCAAAGTTAAAAGTGAATTTAGTGATTTTAATAGTAATAGTTTTTCTAGCATAGTTAGAGATTCAAAAGAATATTGTTTTTTAGAGGACAAGAATGAATCAAATGAATTTCATAATCTCGCTAATTATATTTGGGATTATTATGATTTCAAAAAATCGGCTGATTTCGTTGTTGAATTTAATTTATTGAAAATAATAGAAAATAGCAGAAAGCTTCATTTTATAAATAATTACATTTCAAAGGCAACTTCTTATTTTGATCTTTTAAATGAAAAATCTAAAATTGATGATTTTAATTGGGGGTGGAAAACTTTTGATAATGGACTAACTAGAGTTTTGATGGATAATTCATTAGAAATGATCGAAATCAAACGAAAAAGTAAATTAGAAGTTGAACGCATTGAAATTAAAAAAAATCACGAAATAGAAGATGTTTTATACGAGAAAAAAGAGGAAATAGACTCACTGAAATATGAAGTCAAAAGCTTGAATTCTCAGTTAATTAATGAAAAAGAATATTTTGATAAATATTATTACAAATCACAAATAATTTTAACTCAAACTTATTTTGGTGATAATATGCCATTCCTGCTTAATTTGTACAATTTTCTTAAAAAAAATAATTTATTAATCTATGGTTGGTCATATTTTTATTCTTGTATGATAATTGGGAATCAAGAAATGTTGCCATTAGAAAAACCAAAAAAGAATAGTTTTATAGGTAGAATTTTCTATAATTTATCTGACTTTTTAGTATTGCATTATAAACAAAATCCAATGCAATTTATAAAATCTAAGTTTCTAATTAATGAAATTAATAAAACAGATAGTTTTAAGAACAATCATATGAAACCTAGAAACTTAAAGACTGACGATCCAGATCCAGAATTAGATTTAGTAGATGAATTTTTTGAAAAACAGAAAGAAATATATCTTAAAATGTAAAAACAAATATATTAGTATTAGATTTTTTATAGTTTGTGATATAAACAATATTTTTATGTTGTTTATAATCAGTGTATTGAGTTTTTGTAAATGATAAAATATATTAGATTTTTTATATCCTTACACATCAAGAGTGCTTGTAGATTTACAAAATCAAAACAAGCAAATTCGCCTAGGTGCACTAAGGTAGTTTGCATAATTTAAATACTAAAAATTATGAAACTAGTTATTACAACTCCAGAAATGTTAGAAGATATTATAAAATCTTCTTTAGACTCCGCTATTCAAGAATTCTATTCAAAACAGGAAATAGCAAAAACCAAAAAGAAACATTACACTATTAAAGAAACTTCCTTAGAATTAAAGGTAAGTACTTTAACTGTTAGGAACTACATTGAAAAAGGAATTTTGAAAGCCTTTAAAATTGGAAATAGAATCTTAATCACTTATGAGAGTTTAGAGGAAGCCACGAACGAAGTTAAATCATTGCGTTACAAAAGATAATTCTAGTAGTTATCTTGATTTTAACCGTAAAACTAACGCAAAAATTTACGCATCATGGACAAACATTCATACACATGCCACAACTGTGGTAAAGATTATATTCCCAAAAGAAGAATAGTACAAAAGTATTGCAGTAATAGTTGTCGAACCAGAGCATTTATGTTGAGAAACCCCAAAACGGGATTAAGTACTCCTGCCCCAAAAGAAAAAGACTCAACTAAAATAGATAGGATGAGTTTGGCAGGAGTAGGTAATGCAGCTGCTGGAACGGCAATAGTTAGAATTGCAGAAAATTTTTTATTTCCTGACAGCAGACATGCAACTAAAGCTGATATCAAGAATTTAGAAGCTAAAATTTCTAAGCGTTACTATCCTGTGAAAAACTTACCCCAAAATGGGTTTGGTAAAAATCCATATTTTGATACTTCAGAATGTGTTGTTGTTTATTTTTAATAGTTAGAATTATGGAACAGTTAAAAATTAATAATGGATTCGTCAAATTGCCTAGATCTATTTTAGAATGGGAATGGTATGACCATCCCGATGTTATTAGAATGTATATTCATTTACTGATTAAAGTTAATTATGCCCCTGCAAAGTGGCGAGGAATTGACATATTAGAAGGAGAGCATATTAGTTCAATTTCTAAATTAAGTAATCAATTAATGATGTCCGAGTTTAAAGTTCGTGAGTCTTTATCTAAACTAGAAAAATCTGGTGTTTTAAAAAAGACTACCACAAACAAATTTACGAAGTTAAAGCTAATACAATTAGGGACTCCCGATAAAAGTGTTGACTTAACCCACAAACAAATTCAGAATCAAACCTCAGACAAGCCACAAACAAATCAAAAACAAACCACAACAAACAAGAATAATAAAGAAAAAAGAGAAATAGAAGAAAGAAAAGAATTTTTCAAAAATGAAATTCAAAAATTTTCAAATTTTTTTTCAAAAGATCATTTAGATGGTTTTTATGATTTTTGGAGTGTTGAAAATAAGCAAACTGGGCGGCTGAAATTTGAAGAAGAAAATAAATGGAATTTAGAGGTAAAACTTAAAAGTTGGGTTGTCTTCACAAACAAAAAAGGAAAAAGATCATTTAGTAAAAATCGACCATAATGGAGCCACATAATAACAATAATTTAATTTCAAATTATGTTTATACTCTTTCGAACCGTAATAGTAAAATTTGTAATCCCCAACGATTTCCACAGTTTGACAATTTATTAAGTCCAACTGATTTTTGGAAATTATTTTTAGTGAATTTTGAAGTTTTAAATAAGAAAAAATTCATTGTTACCGATGATTCTAAAAAACTTGTATTTACAATTGCGTATTATTTTTTAAGAAAACTAAATTTCTTAGAATCACCCTTGATTTATAAATATGATAATTGTAATATTTCTTTAGACAAAGGATTAATAATTGTAGGCGGATTTGGAGTCGGAAAAACTAGCATAATGAAAACTATTATTTCCTTAATTAGTGAAATCAGTATTAATTTTCAATTTTGTCCTGTACGCCTTCATAATACTTTGGAAATAGTTGAGGAATTTGAAAATTCATATTCCAATTTTAGAAATGATATTATTAATAAGTATAGCAAAGGTAGTAGAGTCTTTGATGATGTGAAAAACGAACGAGAAGCTTCCAATTTTGGTAAAGTT
>JBBQSZ010000085.1:0-15155 GCA_038234745.1 Flavobacteriales bacterium
CACTTTTGGTGGCGGGCCCAATCGAAAGAGCGACGCATTTATTGCCACAAGTTAAAGTAAAAAGAAACTTCGATTTTGAAAAAGCCAAAGAAGGTGTTTACCAAATTATTTGGGGATTGGTAAAAAAAGTTGTCATTGCCGATACTTGTGCGACTTATGTCAACGCTATTTTTGATAATTACACTTCAATGAATTCGTTGTCGTTGATTTTGGGTGCGGTTTATTTTGCTTTCCAAATTTATGGTGACTTTTCAGGCTATTCGGATATGGCTTTGGGAATGTCAAAATTGTTTGGTTTGGATTTATTGCGCAATTTTAATTACCCATATTTCTCTAGAGATATTGCCGAATTTTGGCGACGTTGGCACATTTCGTTATCGTCTTGGTTTCGCGATTATTTGTATATTCCCTTGGGTGGAAGTCGTGGAAGTAAACTCAAACAAGTACGGAATGTATTCGTCATTTTTGTGGTTAGTGGATTTTGGCACGGAGCCAATTGGACTTTCTTGGCTTGGGGATTCATTAATGCACTTTATTTCTTGCCATCATTACTTTTAGGAACAAACAGAAATAATATGGAAACGGCAGAACTGCATTGGGATTTTAATTCCATAAAAGTGTTTTTTAGTATTTTGAGTACTTTTGCTTTGTCCTGTCTGGCCTGGATTTTTTTTAAAGCCAATACCATTCACATGGCTTTTGATTATATTGGAAAAATTTTCGCCAATAGAACTTTCAGCTCACAATTTTTATCCAATCAGAGGTACAGTTTGGAATTGCTATGGATGATTCTAGCTTTTGTTTTGGTCGAATGGAGTTGCCGTTTCAAAATCGAACCTATTTCGGGAAAATACAGTTGGCTAAAAATGGCTTTGTGCCTCTTAGCGATTATCACTTTGGGAACTTATGCTGATTATAAAACATTCATCTATTTTCAATTCTAATGAATAAATTTATACTATTAGTTGTCAAAATTCTACTCACAATTCTAGTGCTTTTAGTAGTGTTGGACTGGAGTTATACAAGTGTATATTTACATTCTTCAAATCGTGGAAAAGTAGAAAATGTATTCAATTCCAAAGCTAGAAATTATGATGTCTTGATTTTAGGTTCATCCAGAGCAAACAATCATTTTGTGCCCGAGTTATTTGAGAAAAAAGGTTTGAAAACGTTCAATTATGGAATGAGTGGCGCGCATTTATTCGAAGCTTCTTTATTGCTAAAATTAATGGCGGAACGTAACTACAAAATCAAAACCGTAATTCTGGAAGCTGATTTAGGACTTTGCAACGAAAAAGAATCGGAATCCATTGCGGCACAATTCCTACCTTATATTCACAATTCCGAAGTTATAAAAGAGCATTTTTCTGGTCAAGCCGATTTTAAAGAGTTGTACTATATTCCATTTTATCGGTACATCGATTATGATGCTTTAATTGGTTTTAGAGAAATGTATAATTCAGCAGTTGGCAAACCGACAAATATTTTAGACAATGCGGGTTATCATCCTTTGGGTCATAAACCTGGAAATATGAAAAATGACATACGAGCTTTGAAACCCATTCGCAATAAATATTACGAGGAAATCAAACAAATTTGCCAGCAAAATAATTATAAATTAGTTGCCGTAATGACACCAATGTGTACCAATGTGAAAGGTTTGGATTATTTTGAAAAAGCTAACAAAATTTATCCCGAAATCTATAATCTTGAAAATGTGGTAGAAGGCGATCAATATTTCTCTTCTTGCGGTCATATGAATGATGCGGGAGCTAGACTATTTACAGCGGTAGTTATCAAACGATTTTTTGAAAAGAAATAAAATAATTATACAAATGGAAAACACAAAAATAATTCGTTGGGGAATCCTAGGATGCGGCAATGTTACCGAACTAAAAAGTGGGCCAGCCTACCAAAAAACTACAGGTTTCAAAATTGAAGCCGTAATGCGAAGAGATGCTGAAAAAGCTGCCGATTATGCCAAAAGACATCATATAGAAAAATATTATTCCAATGCGGATGATTTAATCAATGATCCAGAAATTGATGCGATTTACATTGCAACTCCGCCAGACGCACATCTTTTTTACGGTTTAAAAGTCGCTGCCGCAGGAAAAATTTGTTGTATCGAAAAACCATTAGCACCAAGCTATAAGGAAAGTTTAGAAATTTACGAAGCTTTTAAAACTAAAAATATTCCTTTATTCACTGCTTATTACAGACGGACTTTGCCTCGTTTTGAACAAATAAAAACTTGGTTAGAAAACAATGAAATTGGTGAAGTGAGATCTATTCGATGGAATTTAACAAAAACAACTTCGCCTCAAGATTTGTCGGGAGAATACAATTGGCGCACCGATGCAAAAATAGCTTCTGGAGGTTATTTTGATGATTTGGCGAGTCACGGTTTGGATTTATTTATGTTTCTTCTGGGAGATATAAAAGACGTTTCTGGTTACAGTTTGAACCAACAAGGATTGTATTCCTCCAAAGACGCGATAACTGCTTGTTGGGTTCACGAATCGGGTGTCACGGGAAATGGAAACTGGAATTTTGGAAGCCATAACGGAGAAGACAGCGTTGAAATTGCAGGATCGAAAGGTAAAATAAGCTTTTCTATTTTCGAAAATGATGCCATTATTCTTTCTAATGAAAAAGGGGAAGCGGAATTGTTTATAGAACATCCAGAAAATGTGCAATTGTATCATGTGAAGAGAATTCGAGAACATCTTTTAGGAAATAGTTTTCATCCTTCTTCTGATTTTTCTGCGGTAAGAACCAGTTGGGTGATGGATAAAATATTAGGTAACAGTTTAGAATAAATTGTGCTTAAATCGAATTGCGTATTTTTACAAAACAAAATCAATTGGTAAAAGAATTATGGAAAATAAATTGAAAGTACAGATTTGGTCGGACATTATGTGTCCTTTTTGTTATATTGGAAAAAGAAGAATCGAAGAAGCTTTAACTAATTTTGCGCACAAAGAATCCGTTGCTATCGAATGGAAAAGTTACCAATTGGATCCTAGTTTTATTTCTTCGTCTAATGATAATTTAGCCGAACATTTGGCGGAAAAATACGGAAGAGATTTGGATTGGGCGCAAAACATGCTAGATAATATGACCGAGAATGCAAAAGCCGCAGGAATTGATTTTCATTTTGAAAAAGCAATAATGGCGAATTCTCATAATTCGCATCGACTGTTGCATTTGGCTAAAAGACACCATCTTGCAAACGAACTGAAAGAACAACTTTTTAAAGCCTATTTAACCGATGGAAAGGATTTGAATAATTTGGATGTTTTAAGCGAAATAGCAATTTCTGTTGGACTCAATGCCGAAGAAGTTTCTCAAGTTTTACATTCGGATGCTTATAGTAAGGAAGTAAAACAAGACATTCAAGAAGCCAATACTATTGGCGTTCAAGGTGTACCTTTTTTCGTTTTTGAAAACAAATATGCCGTTTCTGGAGCACAACCTGCAACAGCTTTTTTGGAGACTTTAGAAAAAGTTTGGCAAGAAGGAAAATTTGATTCAAAAATAACTTTAATAAATTCCAACACGAACAATAGTTGTGACATAAATGGCTGTGATTAAAGTCCAATTACTATTGGGTTTTCATCTGAAATTTAAATTATTCTTTCAATCTTCTGGCATTTAATTCGACAGTGATTTCTTCCATCTTTTTTTGGTTGAGGGGATAAAAAAACATAAATCCTGCAGTGATAATTGTAATGATTGCAGGAATCCAACTCATAAGCATAATTATTCCTGGAATTGAACCCTTTATTGCAGTTGCATCTTGTCCATCATAGTGATAAGCTCCTAATATTAATCCAATAATGGCTCCTGCAATTCCGCCTCCAAATTTAGTGGCAAAGGAACCCGCAGAATAAATAAGTCCCGTTGCTCTTCGTCCGTTTTTGAATTCAGAGTAATCCGCAGCATCACCTAACATCACAAAAAACAAAGTTGGAAACATGGCTGCCGCAAATTCAGAGGCAATTCCGAGTGCAAAAATTCCCTGAATGTCATTTGGTCCACAAAACACAAGTAAAGCATTAACGCTTCCCGAAAACAATAAGGAATAGATGAATAAATTCCGTTTGCCAAATTTCTTTCCCAGTGGAGTTGTTGCAAATGCACCTGCTACAGAAGCTAACATCAGCCCAATTAAAAAGGAAGCGGATAGTAATTGATCGTTTAAATAGTGTGTAAAGTAAATAATGACAATCCCTTGTTTGATGGAATTATAGACATTAAATAATAGTCCAACAAACATTAAAACAACCCAAGGTTTGTTCTTTAATAATTCCTTCAAATCTTGTTTTAAATTATTTTCTTGCGTTTTTGGAGGTTGAACTCTTTCTTTTGTAGTGTAGAATGTGATGAACATAAAAAATGTTAGAAACACCGACATCAAATACATTGAGTTACTATAACCCCGATTTTGATCCACTATAGAAATAGAACTTTTTTCAATATTTGGTTCGCCAGTAACAATAAACGAATATTTTTTATCCGCTTCCATCGAAAAGCTTTTTCTGTTCGTTGGTGCATTTTTTTCGGGATTTAGAGTCGGGTCGTTATATGCAAATGTTGCAATTCCGTTTTCAGTTTTGATAGTTGCATTTTGCACATTATTAGACGCAGAAACCACCACATTAAATTTGTTATCTCCCAATTTATCAACTGCAATAGTTGGATTTACATTTCCAAAATAGGCAACCAAAAAAAGCAACGCTCCTTGCACGACCATTCCGCCACCAAATGCTCCCGCCATTCTAAAAGACCCCAAACTTGTTCTCTCTTTGTCATCGCCTGTCATTACAGCCATAAGCGCTCCATAAGGAATATTATTTACGGTATAAATTAGCGTAAAAAAGATATAAGTGATGTAGGCATATAATAATTTTCCAGAGGATCCAAATTCGGGATTTGTAAATAATAAAGAAAGAATTACTCCTAATGGAATGGCAGACCACAAAATCCAAGGTCGGAATTTTCCGTATTTTGATGAAGTTCTGTCGGCAATTATTCCCATCAAAACGTCGCTAATTCCATCGCTAAAACGAGCCACAAGCATCAAAACGCCAACGACCACAGGACTCAATCCTAAAACATCGGTATAATATATAAATAAAAATGTAGCAACGCCTCTCCAGGCAATGTTTGCAGCACCATCACCTAATGCGTATCCTATTTTTTCTTTTAACGATATTTTGGTGTTCATATTTATAATTGGTTTGGTTGATTTTTAGTTCGAATTAATTTTTATTGATGAATGGCGTTTATGGCATTGACCAGAAAAGCGAGTGGGGCATTCCAATTTATTGCAATTTCATTTGTTGAATAGCTGCATTCCATATCTACGTAAGATAATGCTGGAAAGGTAGAATTGTATTTATTTTCCCCACAATCTGTTCGTGCTGCTGTCGTTGGTCCGCCTACCAAAAGTCCGGGAATTGGTTCATCAATTTGATCTGCAGAAGAGCGTCTATCGTGAATGTGTTTTGGGCTATTTTCCCCAAAACCAGTCACAAAACATCTATCTAACGGATTGGATCCTAAAATATAATCTAAACAATCCTCTGCGGTTTTCAAATATTTTTTATCTCCTGATATTTTGTAGGCGTGGAGCAATAAAATTCCTTGATTTGCTAAATCGCTATTGCTTCCCCAAGAAAAAGAATTCATTGAAATTCTAAAGGGTGATGCTTGGTTTGTTTGACATAGTTGCTCGGCATTTTTTAATAAGTTTTGCTTAATTGAAGCCATTTTAGTGGCTATTTTATTATCGGTAATTTTTTCTGTTGCTGTAATTAGCGAAAATGCCGCAAGTGTTTGCACATTTGACCAATTTGGCGCTGTCATTTGTAAATTTTCGGGTAAGTCTTTTAAAAAATCTGTATTTTTTGTAGACAGATAAAGTTCAATGGAGGCCCAATATTTTTCGTCTTCTAAATGATTATCACCATATTCTCCAGTTGCAATTTCTTTAGGTTGCACGTACAAAACATTTGGATTTTTTTGCGCCCAGTTCCAAGCATTTTTCGATGCAAGTAAACAGGAGTTAGCAAATTTAGGATCTATTTTACGAAAAATGCGATAGGATTTTGCCATAACGGCGGTAAAATCTAAAGTTGCAGCGGTAGATTTCATCACCACAAATCTTTCTAATTTGTCTTCTTCTGGCATCACCATTCCACAGAAATTTTTGGAGGTTAGTTTATGGTAAACACCGCCATCATTAGGGTCTTGCATTGTTAACATCCAACGCAAATTAACCAGTGTTTCGTCTAACAGATCTGGGATTTGATTCGAACTTTCAGGAATTTTCAATTTCAAGTTTTTACAATATTCAGGAAACATTTCGTAAAGTTGGAGTAAAGTATGAACCGTAATCCCAGAATTGACAATATATTTATTGTAATCTCCAGCGTCATACCAACCACCGGGTGATGAAATGGTAGTTCCTTCGGGTCTTTTATCTGAAGCCGCCGAAGCGTGAATAAAGACAACATCATCTGGATGACCTAACGGGCGCGCATAAATTCCAGCGTACTTTTCGGAAATCGTTTCTGATGCGCGAGCCAAATAAAAGGCTTCGATTGATTTTGTTCCTAAAGTATCATAAACTGAATTGTCAATCGCAATTGCTTTTGAAGAATTTCCAACAATAATAGAATAGTTGCCCGGTTTTTTAAAATTTGAAAAATCAGCAATTCTAACATTTGTTCCTGAAGATTCCCAATATTTTGGACTTGAAATTTTGCCTTCGAGAACTACTTTTTTATTTGAATAGTCAATAATTTTGAAAATTTTCTCGTCAGAATTACTGATAAAAGCTCTTTTTTCGGAATTGGGTTTAAAGCCAATCTGATTTGTAAAAATGGTTTGTGCTTTTGTATTGGCAATGAATACAAAAAACAAAAATGCGATTGCTACTCTGCGAATATAAAAATTTCTTTTTTTCATTATTGAAATGCTAAAGTTTAAATTTCGGCTGCGTTTCATTTTATCTTTGAAAGACTTTTCTACAAATTTTACTTAATTGTAATCTTTATTTTTTTGGAAATATTGGCAGATGAATTTCCAATATAAATCATGTAACCTCCTTTTTCTAAATTCCAATCTGAAATAGTTTCGTCATAAAAAGCTATACTTTTTGGATCAATCGAAATTTTGAAAGTTTCCTTGTTTCCTTTTTTTATTTCTATTTTTTGGAAACCTTTCAACTCTTTTTCGGCTCTAGCCACTTTCGAATTCAGTTTGCCAATATAAACTTGCACAACTTCTGCTCCGTCTGCAATTCCGGTATTGGAAACCGTTCCAGAGATTACAATCGAATCGTCTTTTGAATACACTTTCTTGTCTGAATCTAAGTTCGAAAGTTCAAATTTGGAATATGAAAGTCCCTCGCCAAAAGCAAATAGTGGTTTGATTTTTTTGGTGTCGAACCAACGATAACCTACTAAAATATCTTCTTTATAATATTGATTTTTGCCGTCACCGGGGTAACTCATTTCTCCAAAAGAGTGCGCTGCATTGTCACTTAATTTTTTAGGAAATGAAAACGGTAATTTTCCAGATGGATTCACATCTCCGCTAATGACATCGGCAATGGCATCTCCAGCAACACTACCTAAATACCAGGTTTGCATCACCGCTTTGACATTGGAAATCCACGGCATTTCTACTGCATTTCCGCTAACTAAAACGACTCCAATATTGGGGTTTACTTTCAAAAGTTCCTGTAATAATGTATCTTGTCCGAAAGGTAAATTATATTCTTTTCGGTCGCCACCTTCACAATCTTGAAGATGATTTTTATTCAAACCTCCAAAAAACAATACAACATCTGCTTTTGAAGCTGCTTCAATCGCTTCTTTTTTGAGTTTAATAGCATCTAATGTTGATGGAATTACTCTGCCATAAGCTGAAGGTCCAGAAGAATAACCCATAGCGTGAATTATTGTCGCATTTTTGTATCGATTTTGCAAACCTTGAAGAGGAGAAATTTCACTTTTCGCTTTCAATTCAGAAGATCCTCCACCAATGGTCATTGATCTTGTAGCATTTTCTCCAATAACCGCGATCGTTAATTTTTTGGACGCATCAATTGGAAAAAACGAACCTTCATTTTTTAATAAAACAATACCTTCTCCAGCAATTTTTCGGGCGACATCAAGATGTTCCTGATTGTTAATTCTTCCTAGAGGACGTTCCGGATTCATATTGGTTCGGAACATTAAACGCAAAATTCTTCTAACTTTATCGTTTACAATGTCTTCTCTAACTTCACCATTTTTAATTAATTTCAAAAAAGGATTGGCCAAAAAATAATAATCATAGGCATTTTTTTTTGAGGTAACTAAGCCATCGGTTCCAGTTCCCATTTCTAAATCCAAACCATTAAAAGCTGCTTGTTTGGTATCGTGTGCTCCGCCCCAATCGGTAATTACAACTCCGTCAAATTTCCAATCTTTTTTTAATATGTCATTCAATAAAATGCTGTTGTGGCAGCAATGTTCATTTTTAAATTGGTTATAGGAACCCATAATTGCCCAAGCTTTTCCATCTTCGACAGCTGCTTTAAATGCGGGTAAATAGATTTCGTGTAAGGCTCTGTCGCTAACCACGACATTGATGTGGTCTCGCCAAACTTCTTGATTGTTGAGCGCAAAATGTTTTACACAAGCAGCTACGCCATTTTGTTGCACTCCTTGAATGTAGGGAACAACCATTTTCGAATCTAAGAATGGATCTTCGCCCATGTATTCAAAATTTCGCCCATTTAAGGGTGTTCGATAGATATTTACGCCTGGTCCTAATAACACATCTTTTTTTCGATAGCGTGCTTCTTCACCGATACTTACTCCATAATCTTTGGCCAATTTCGGATTGAAAGTAGATGCCAAACATGTTAATGCAGGAAAGGCAGTTATCGAATCGTTAGTCCAATTGGCATAACCCCAATCGTCCCATTTGATTTCGCCTCGAACTCCGTGAGGACCATCGGACATCCATAGTTCTGGAATTCCCAATCTTTCTATTCCGGGAGAACTAAATTTAGATTGCGCGTGGCACATTGCGACTTTTTCTTCTAAAGTTAAATTGGAAATAATTTGGCTAATTTTAGTTTCTATTGCTTTCGAATTCTTATTTTCTTGCGCATTTACCATTGAGGTTGCATTTAAAACAATTGTAAATAGTATGATTATAATGGTGTTTTTAGTCATAAGTTGCATGTTTAGTAAATAGAGCGTCTTGATTTAGTAAAATAGTCATTTGCAAAAGTAACATTTACATAATTTGCAGGGCAAACGCACCAGTTTTTTTAGACACGAATTACACAAATTAGCACTAATTCATGTTACTTAAAAATCTAATTACACAAATTTTCATTAGATTGTTGCGTTTGTGTAATTCTTCAACATCTAAATTCGTGTAATTACTTCGTCTGTTCGCTTTCGCTCGGGTCGTGTCAACTTTTTTATTTTTTAAAACTCATGGGTTTGCCCTGGCATAATTTGTAATTCGTTTGGATTGCTTTAAATTACTCTTTAATTTTATTGTTTTTCTAATGGTTCAGGCGGAACAAAATAATGTAAACCTTGTACGGTCTATTCGACATCTTATAAAATAGTTATGTTATTTAGTGCTATAATTTTCTGTGATTGGTAGTGTCTTAAATTCAGCACTACATTATTTTTAACATAAATTATTTTTCGAACGGTCTTAAAAATTTTGTTATGTAAAAAAGGGAAGCATTATATCTTCCCTTTTTCAAAACAAACTAACTACTTAACTACAGAGGTTTAAAAACAAAGGTCCAACCGGTTGAATTGGCTTCGTTATTGCTTAAATAAAGCACCATTTTGGTTGGTGTAAGTTCAACAATTGAATAAATTCCATCTTTATTTCCAGCAGCATAGCCTAACATTTTTGAATTTTTAATAATCAATTTTTTATTCGCTACATCCAAAACAAATCCACCTTTGGTAGGGGTTGCTGATTTGGTTTCATAATGACTGTAATTAGCACCTGCATTCAAATCAAATGTCATTTTTCCGTCAAAATCACTTGGAGGACAGCAAGTTCCGCCAGCATTCCACCAAGCACCCATAGCGCCGTCAGGATTTCCAGGAGCAGACATAAACCACCATAGTTTATCGTCGTTTGCAGTTCCATCAAAAACCCAAGTTTTACCAGCTGCGGTGTTTGTACTCACTAAATTGTACCATAATGGATCTAAAGCATGATCTAGTTTGTCTACTTGAACACTTATAGTTTTAGTAAAGAACTGAGATCCTAGAGTTCCAACATATTTGAATGTGGCTTTTCCAGGTATTGGATAAATAAATTTCTTTTCATTTGTTAGTGCTAAACCTAAGTTATAATCCCAATAACCTGTAATTCCAGGAGTCACCATGCTAATGGTAATTTCATTACCTCCAGGCGTGCTTTGGGTCGCTACTAATTGAACTCCGTCTACGTTAGTAGAATCTACTAAGTCTACCTCATTTACTATGGGATCGCAAGCTGAAAATGTCAGCATTAACGATATAAGAAGAAGATAGATTATTTTAATATTTTTCATAATTATAATTTTATTAATAGTTATTAAATGTTACCAACCTGGATTTTGATTATAAACTCCATTTGACAATCTCACTTCCGTTTCCGGAATAGTAACCAATCCTTTTGTTACAGGTCTGTATTTTGCAGAGTAAGTTGCATTAGTACCAGAATTTCTCACATTCACAGTTTCATTAAAAGCTGTGTCTACATCTCCCCAACGAACCAAGTCAAACCAGTGTATTCCTTCGAATGCAAATTCATGTAAACGCTCTTCTTTTATGGCGTCTAATGAATAAGCAACAGGAGCTAAACCTACTCTTAGTCTTACAGCGTTCATGCCGTTAGCTGTTTTAGTAATTTCAGAGTGCATCAATAAAACATCGGCATAACGCATAAAGATAAAATCCTGAGCGTGCATTAATTGATAATCTGGATTTGACCAGCCATATAATTGAACAAACATACCAGTTGTTGCGCCAGCAGCATTTGGAAACTGTAGTGCGGTGTATTTCTTGTTGAAATAGCCTGTTTCGTGATCGCCTTTGTCTGCTTTATAACCATCTGTTCCTTGTTCTGCTTTTCCTACTTGAATAATAGAACCTACTTTTCTAGGATCAGCATCTGCCCAATTGTTCCATAATTTAGGATTAACGGTGCACCATCCCCAGCCTTGTCCAAAAGGAACCAATGAGTTATCGCGGATTGAATTATACAAACAAAGTCTATCGGTATAAATATTTCCGTTGCTCCACTGCCAGTCTCCAAAGGAGAATCTTTGAACAAACATAGATTCTAGATTTCCTGTTCCAAAAGTTGGTTTAGCACCATCTTGTCCAACCCAAGACAAATTGTTTGTGGCAGCCCAAGGCAATACGGTTTTACCAGCAGCTTTGTTAAGATAAGAGTAAGGCCATAGATTTCTAAAATCAGAAGCTAGAGCGTGACCACTATTTGTCATACAATCATTTAGATATCCTGCTACATCAGTCGCAGTCAAGGTTTTTCCGCCAACTAATGGTAAATCGGTTGTTGCTTTTTTCTCGATGTTGGTCATGTATCCTGTGTAAAACAAGTAAACTCGTGCTGCATAAGCTTCGGCAACCCATTTGTTCGCATGTCCATAACTTGCTGTTGGAATGCTTGGGAATGGAGTAGCAGGCAAGGTTTCGATGGCTAATTTTAAATCGCTAGCAATCTGAGCAAATGTTTCCGTATAAGTCGCTCTTGCAACATTTCTTGGAGCATCATAAGTTACAATTAATGGGACACCACCAAAGAACTTCGCCAATCTAAAGTAGAAAAACGATCTCATAAAAAGAGCTTCTCCAATCGCTTGTTTTTTAAAGGTTTCTCCTTCTGCTTTGGTTGCGAAATAAGTAGAAAAATCTGCAGTTGCTGTTTTTTCAATAATCGCATTGGCTCTTGAAATTCCATTGTAAGATTGAATCCACATATCACGATAGGTATCATCAGTTGGATCTTCAAAATTGTCAACCCATTTTGCAGATTTGTCATCTGGTCCACCGCCACCAAGCATCATATTGTCCATTAAATTGGCGGCAATTTGTTCCTCACTGTGGATGTTGTTGGTGTAAATGGCGTTGTAAACACCTGCCATGGCTTCGTTTATATCCGTTGGAGTTTTGTAATATGTCTCCAAGCTCTTACCATAAAGATTCTCTGAATCTAAATAGTCCGTGCAACTACTTGTAGCAAGAAGCGTTGCTGAAATTGCAATTGTATAAAGTATTTTTTTCATGTTCTTTGTATTAATATTAAAAATCAGCAGTTAGTCCAAACATTACTGTTCTTGCTTGAGGATACAGTCCAAGGTCTATTCCAGAAGCCCAGCTTTCATTATGACCAAAGCGAACTTCAGGATCCATTCCGTTGTAATTAGTAAAAGTATATAAATTATTTACTGCCATGTATACTTTTAGGTTCGAAATAAATTTAAACTGAGATAGCACTTTATTAAAATTATATCCTAAAGTTAGGTTGTTAATTCGCAAATAATCAGCATCGTGCATGTAAATATCTGAAATATATTGTGTATTTCTATTCGCAGTAGAAGATAATCTCGGCATTGTGTTAGAAGTGCCTTCACCATGCCAACGATTGAAAACATCCGAAGTATAGTTTTGTTTCGGACTATCAGCAAATGATCTATAGGATTGCATTACTTGCATACCAAATTTTCCAGCCAAAGTAGTGTTTAGATACACATTTTTGTATTCGAAATTCAACTGAAGACCCAATTCAAAATCTGGATTAGGGTTGCCTAAATAGACTTTATCCGCTTCGTCTATTACACCATCTTTATTTTGATCTACAAAACGAATATCACCTGGACGCTGGTCAGCGAAATAAGGTTTTCCGTCTGGGGTTAAGTAGGCATCAACTTCCTTTTGATTCTGCATAATACCATCAGTTTTGAAACCGTAGAAAAAGCCAATAGGTTGTCCTACTTGTACTCTAGAAACTTCTGAAGTTCCTTGAGCTAATACGTTCGGTGATCCGTGGATTATTCCATCTGTATTGGCAATTCTGGTAACTTCGTTTTTGTTTTTAGCGCCGCTTAGCGTCATTCCATATTTAAAATCACCTATTTTATCGTTCCAGTTTATAGATAATTCAACACCTGAATTTTCAACATCTCCACCATTAACATCACTAGATGCAGCGCCAGAAGTACCCAAAACAGGAGCTTGAACTAACCAGTCTTTTGTCGTTTTTTTGTACCAGTCAAAAGTTAATCCTAGTTTTGAATCAAACAATTTTGCATCAAGACCTAAATCTAACTGTTCTGAAGTTTCCCATTTAATGTATGGATTCGGAACTTTTGCTGGATAAGATGTTGTGCCAGAAACCGGTTTGGTATCTCCAAAGAAGTAGCCTGGAAAGGCATAAGCAATTTGTGAAGAATACTGAAAAGGAAGAATTTGATCGTTTCCGTTTTGTCCCCAACTAGCTCTCAACTTAGCAAAATTAAGTATGCTTGAAGTACTTGCCATAAAATCTTCTTTGGTTACTACCCATCCTACAGAGGCAGAAGGAAAGCCGTGCCATCTATAGTCTGGAGCAAAATTGGATGAACCATCATAACGATAGGTCAGTGAGAGTAGGTATTTTTCTTTATAATCATATTGTGCTCTTGCGAAGAAAGACTGTAGTGCTCCTCCTCCAGCAAAACTATCTCTACCGCTAGTGCTAATTTCACTGATAGAAGTAGGGTTTTTCGTGTTGTCTAAATAAGCGTATTTTGGATCTCCAGGAAATAATAAGCCATTTCTTGAGCCGCTTACATTGTCATTTATTTGGTTTCTGATTAATTCGGTTCCCAGCAAACCAGTAATTTTATGGTCTCCAAATCTAGTTTCATAGGACAACGTATTGGTCCAAGTGGTGTTCGCCCCAAAGTATTCGCCTTGAGAAGCTCCGTCAATAGGATCATTAAATAAAAGCCCTAAGTGATTAGTTGGATTCATAGATCTGTTATGTCCAAACCAAGAATCGACACCATAAACGGTTTTGAATTTTAAATTCATAGCAGGCTCAATTTCTATAAAGGCATTTCCATTAATAGTATTGCCTTTGCCATAGTTAAAGTTATTTCTATAAAACATTACTGCGAGCGGATTTGTTTGCAAAGCATCTATACCATCCAAAGTAGGAGTAAATCCAAACTCGCTAATATTTCTGTCAATAGCCGTTTGCCAATAGGCGGGTTGCAAAGGATTTTGAGTCAATGCATTATGCAAGTCATTATAGTAAAGATTTCCAGCCGCAACCGCTCTATTTTGAATGTTTGAATACGTAAAATTCTCTCCAACTGTAATAATGTTATGACTGTCATTCTTTTTCAAAACCATTGTAGTATTGAATCTTGCAGTAAGTCTTTTGTATCCTGCATCAATAATGTTTCCGCCAATAATACCATCTTGATCAAAATAGGATAAACCTGCTGCATAAGTGATGTCTTCGCTACCACCAGTAATGTTGATAGAGTGACTTACTACAGGGGCATCTTTTTTAACCATTTCATTAATCCAATTGGTTCCTTTCCAACCTCCTTGTAGTTTTGCCCAAACGTCATCACCCAATTGTTTTCCAGCTCCAGGATAATTAGTTTCTAACCAGTTATTGTCGTGAACTATGGCATTCCAGTTTAGCGGAGCTAAACCATCATTAACTCTTCCTTCATCATTGATATACATATATTCTTGGGCATTTAAAGGATCCAAGTTTTTATATATATTTTGAATTCCAAAATAGTAATCATAGCTGATATTTGCTGCTTTGCCTTTACGACCTTTTACAGTTGTAACTAAAACGACACCATTTGCAGCTCTTGTTCCATAAATTGCGGCAGAAGCACCATCTTTCAAAACGTCAATAGACTCGATATCTGATGGGTTTAAATAATCTATATTCCCTACTGAAACTCCATCAACAACATATAAAGGGTTTGAACTACCAATAGTTCCCAATCCACGAATAGTCACTCTTGTTCCTGCTCCTGGCGCTCCACTATTTTTTGTAATGTTGATACCTGCTGCAATTCCTTGAAG
>JBBQSZ010000086.1:0-14962 GCA_038234745.1 Flavobacteriales bacterium
CCTCCAATGTTGACTTGTTTGCCACTATCTTGGATTATTTAAATGTAGAAAAACATAAATCCGACGGAAAAAGCCTTAGAGGGTTAATTGAAGGAACCGATACAGAGCACGGTAAATATGCAGTCCAAGAATGGGATTATAGAGGCGATACTGAACCTAATTATATGATTATTAAAGAGGGTTACAAATTGATAATACCGTTTACAGAAACTTCAAAAGTAATCAATGCAATGTATAATCTTAATAATGATCCCTACGAAATGAACAATCTTTTGGGCAAAAATCCTGATAAAGAAAAATATTTGGAAAAGGCAGAAGACCTTCGTAAATCACTAATGGAGTGGTTGACCAAAAACAAATCATCCCATATTGAAGGAGTTCAAAAAAGAAAATTAATTTAAAATATTTTTTAAAATCTATAAAAAAATACGATATGAAAACTCCAGTATTTGTCAAACTATTTTTTTTAGGAATTATAGTTCTTGTCTCAATATCCATAAATGCTCAGACGACTAAGTGCCCCAACATTTTAATAATTCTCGCTGATGATATGGGACATGGTGATTTGAGTATTAATGGTGGTAAAACTCCAACTCCTAACATCGACCGCATCATAAGGGAAGGGGTTCGGTTTACTAATTTTATGACAAATCCTGTTTGTAGTCCAACCCGTGGTGGTCTCTTAACAGGTTTAAATCCTTTACGCATTGGAGCAGGTCCAGAAACAGATGGCAATTTAGATGTAAAAATCACAAATTTCGGGAATTTTTTCCAAAAAGAAGGCTACAAAACAGGTTTGTTTGGCAAATGGCACAATAGTCCCAACCCTACACCAGACAAAAAGGCAAGAACAATAAATGAATATGGCTTTGACCGATTTGTTGGTTTTTATGCAGGAGCAGTAGATTATTATTCTAAAGGCTCAACAGGTTGGTTTCATGATGATAAATTAGTTGAAAATGAATTGGATTATTCAACCGACTTGATTGCAAAATATGCCATCGACTTTATGGATAAAAGTTCCAGTGAAAACAATCCTTTTTTATGCTATGTCCCATTTAATGCCGTTCACGGTCCTCACGTAGCAAAAGAAGAACTATTAAAAAGAGTACCAGCTGAAATTAGAAATAAGGTAAAAAACTTAAAACCATACGACTATTATCGCAAAGCTGTAATTAATATGCCCGAATGGAGAAATTACAATGCTGAGAAATACAAAGATGAATCTTGGAAATTAAAACAAGACAAACTAGAACCTGAGGAGATGGCTATGCTTTACTCGGCAGTTATTACTTCATTTGATGACAACGTAGGTATTCTTATGGATTATCTAAAGAAAAATAATTTACTCGACAATACAATTGTACTTTTCTTTTCAGACAATGGAGGAACGCAATATGCAGGAAATAATACTCCTTTTAGGGGATTTAAACACTCCTTATATGAAGGTGGTATTCATTCAGCAGCGGCTATGATGATACCCGAAACAGTTTTGTCAAACACTATAAAAACGGTACCTGAAATGTGTGGATATCTGGACATATTCCCAACATTAGCAGAGCTAACAAATTGTAAACAAAAATTGCCCAAAAATCTTGATGGCATCAGTCTAGTGAATTTAATTAAAGGCGCAGCAAAACCGCAAACCAATAGGTATTATTATTGGGTTTGGCGAGATCACGATGTTTTAAGATCAGATAAGTGGAAGCTATTCAGATACCAAAATAAAGTTGAATTATACGATATGGTAAGTGATATTGGAGAAACTAAAGATGTATCTGCCAGTAATCCGAAAATTGTTAAAGAATTTTTAACCCAAATTGAAATAGAATCAAAAAAGGCCGGGGTTGCCAATGTACATGTCCCTTTAAATATTAAACCAGCCAAACCAAATCCAAAAGGAAAAATTTTAGCAATTGATATTTCTTCAGAAGATGATTTAAAAAAACAAACAATTAAAATGATAAAAGAGGATTTTACAGTGCTTCCTGATTATTATTTTGAATATGATGTTAAAGTAGACCCAAAATCAGAATTATCATTTTGTTATTTTTCTCCTATCAGAGGTGAAAACTCTATTTTTAATGAAAAAATGGGCGTTGATCTAACAGGTAAACTTTTGCAATCAACGACAGGATTTGATGATAAATGGAAACGTATATCGGTTGGATTAAGTAGTTACTCACCTCTAAATTTTAGAGATTTAGGACTGACATTCAAATTCAAAAAACCAGGTAAAACAACGGTCTATTTAGACAATATTTGTATTAAGAACCTGAAAGGAGAAGTGATTTATGAACTTTTTAAAGATGAAGTTGATAAAGACAAAATTGTTTCTCCAAAAGCTATGATAATAAACAAAACTAATAATTAAATACAATCAAAATGACACTATACCCCTTAAGATTTTCTCCTGTTTATTGCTATCGAATTTGGGGAGGAGAAAAGTTAAAAACGGTATTAAATAAAGAGTACGAAGAAGATTCAATCGGTGAATCTTGGGAAATTTCAGATGTTGAACAATATGAAACCCTAGTTTCGGAAGGAAACCTAAAAGGAGCGACTTTAAAGGAAATAATAAAAAAATTCAAAGGCGATTTTTTAGGAGAATCCGTTTATAAACAATTTGGAAATGAATTTCCTTTGCTAATCAAATTTATAGATGCAAAAACCCCTTTATCCATTCAAGTTCACCCTGATGATGCATTGGCTAAAGAACGCCACAATTCATTTGGTAAAAACGAAATGTGGGTCGTGATGGATTCTGAAAAAGAAGCAGAACTAATTGTAGGTTTTAATACAAAATTAAACAAAGAAGAATACAGCAATCACATCAATAACAATACAATTACTGAAGTTTTAAACACTGAAAAAGTCAAAAAAGGGGATGTCTTTTATATTCCAGCAGGTAGAGTTCACGCTATTGGTGCCGGTGTATTACTAGCTGAAATCCAACAAACATCTAATGTCACTTACCGCATATTTGATTACAATAGAGTAGATCCACAAACCAATCAACAAAGAGAGTTACATACTGATTTAGCTTTAGACGCAATTAATTTTGATTTGTTTGATGAATACAAAACACATTATAATTTAGAGACTAATAGTAGTAACCATTTGGTACATTCGCCATTTTTTAAGACAAACATTATTAAAATCAAAGGAATATTAAAACGAGATTATTCACTGCTAGATTCATTTGTGATATTAATGTGTTTGGATGGATTTGCGAATATCATTACTGAAGTTGGGAATTATACTATTCAACAAGGAGAAACAATACTATTACCAGCTACTATCAAAAATATAGTAATACAGGCAAATGAAGCTGAAATTATAGAAGTATATATGTCCTAATGATTTTTTTTAAGTTTCAAAACTTTAGTATTAACAACCTTTTTTTTTTAATTTGTAAAAAAGGGCATTTTAGTTTCCATTTGTCACCCCAGCCCTAAGTTCCATAAAAATTTATCGCGTACTAAGCTGATCCTTCCAGGAGCTTGACAAAGGGTTATGCTTCGCTACTTGCCATATTAATTTTATATAGAATAATTCTAATAATTTATTAGCTAGAACATCCTAGCAAATTTTTATATTTGTTCCTATTAAAATTTAAAGTATAGCTTTTCAAAAGTTAAAAGTAAACAATGAGTAGAATACATAAATTCAAAGAAAAAATTATAGTATACATAGAAAATAGTGAGGAAGATGCTGACTTAATGAGTTGGATAAATGATCAACCCGAGCTTGACCAACCCGATATTTTAAGAGCTCTTAATGCTCTTCTTTTAGAAAATTGCGACATCAAACCTGGTGTTGCTAAAGAGGAACTAATTTTAACAATAGAGGATAAAATTCAAGAGTTTGAAGAATCTATACTTGACCAAAAACTCCAGAAATCTTTGTTTATGATGGAAATCGAAGAAAAAATTACTGACGAAGAAACTTTCGGATATTATTTAGACTTTGTCAGACAAGAAGTAATAACAAGAATTGTTTCCAAACCCGAAAACCAAGAAAATTGGGATCTTGTAAACAAAATCATTCAAATGGAAAAAGATTTAGGTATTCACAATCCTGACAATTGGAAAGCTATTGAATAAGTGAAATGTATTACCAAGCAATTGACATTTCGGACAAAGCAATCGATTTAGGAATTGGAGTACGCATCAAAAACTACATCGTCCAAAAGGTCAACCCCCAGCTACACGAAACGGTTTAAACTCAAATCGAACAGCTTTTAGGCAAAAAATATTTTGCCAATGATATTACTTGTATTGAAATTGCACAATTTGAAACAAACAAGGAAGATCTGATTGAGTTATATCATTTGAAAAACGACATCGACTTAGATACAAATAAATTATGTTTTGTAGTCAAATAATCAGGTTTATCCTGATGATAATACTATGAAACATATTTTATTAATAAATGGCACAAAAATATAATTATATTTTGTATCATTGTAGTCAGGTTTATCCTGACAATAACACTATGAAGCATAAATACATTTCAACACAATCAAACGAATTATTATCATACTTCAATGATAAAGGGAAAATGTGTTTTGACTCTAAAACAGCTTTAAAAGCATTCCCTAACTCCAAAGAAAGTACCGTTCGAGAATTATTAAGCGATATGACAAGAAGAGGATTGCTGATGAGGATTAAAGACGGCGTTTACTATATCATTCCTTATGAAGAAAATGCGGAAACCTTCATGCCCGATTGGCACCTAATTACAAAATATTTAGTAAAAGAGGCTAAACATTACATTGGATATTATTCAGCATTACAAATTCACAATCTAATAACACAGCCGTCTTTAAAAGAGCAAATTGTAGTAGCAAAACAAATAAGACCATCAGAAATAAAAATTAAGAACATTACTTTTCAATTTATCTACCATAACGAAAGTCATTTTTTTGGAGAAAAGAAAACATGGATTGACAATTTCAATAAAGTAACATGCTCTGATTTAGAAAAAACAATAGTAGACTGCCTTTTCAAACCAGATTATGCCGGAGGAATTGTTGAGGTGGCAAGAGCAATATACAATACAAAAGAGAAGTTAGACTATAATAAGCTTTTAGAATATACGATAAAATTCGATTCTCAAGCAGTAATAAAAAGGCTCGGATATATTTTAGAACTCCTTGAAATTGAAACTGAAATAATAGAAGAGTTACAAAAAGTAAAAACAGCTTCTTATGTGGTGCTCGATACCGAGTTGCCAAAGACAGGTAAAAGAAACAGCCGTTGGAGTATCCAGCAAAATTTAGATACAGAAACAATTAAATCTGCCATGTTCTCATGATCAAACCAGGCGAAATACAAAAAAAAGCAAACCAAATCGGAGTTCGTGACCAGCAAATCGAAAAAGATTATATACTATCATGGATATTAAAAGGCATTTCTCAGCACGAGCAACTTTCAAAAATTATAGTTTTTAAAGGAGGAACGGTACTAAAAAAAATCTATTTCGCGGACTATCGCTTTTCCGAAGACTTAGATTTTACATTACTAAACAACGATATAAGTAATGAACAAATTTTTGAATGGTTTAACGAAGTTTTTGAATATGTCAAAGAAGAAGCAAATCTAACATTAGAGATAATCGATGACAACGAACACGAAGATGGTGGAATAAATTTCTACATCAGTTATGTGGGGCCATTGGGAGGGTTTGGTAATAATAAAAAAGTGAAAGTTGATATTTCACGAAGTGAAAAACTCGAATTTGAACCAGTTGTAAAATCTGCAATCAGTGAGTATTCAGACGAAGAAGAATATAAGCTGTTATGCTATCCATTAGAAGAGTTATTAGTAGAAAAATTAAGATGCGTAATGCAAAGAATGCAACCACGCGACTATTATGACATTTGGTATTTAGTAGAAGTTCATGAAATGGATGTAGATTTTTATGAAGCAGAATTTAGAGCCAAATGCAAGAGCAAAGAACTAAATCCAAATGATTTTCATGAAAAAATGAGACAAAAACTACCGCAATACAAAGCAAGATGGCAAAAATCTATGAGTGACCAAATAAAAGACTTGCCAGATTTTGAACAAGTGGAAAGAGAAGTGAGTAGAAAGATTAAGAGTTTTATGATAAAATAAATTAAATATGAAAAACCAGAAGCTTTTTACTATTGGTATAAAGTAATATGAAACAAAATAAATAGTACAAATGGAATTTTCAGATTATCAAAATAAAGCAAAAAGTATAATTCAAGATTATGTTAAAGGAAAAGAAGTTAATGAAATAGTTCCTTTTTTAAGATAAAATAATTAAAGTTAACCCAAAAGATTTATAAAAACGACAATAATGACAAGTACAATACAAAGAGCAGAATTACTAGCCAAAATTTGGAAAATTGCCAACGAGGTTCGTGGGGCTGTAGATGGATGGGATTTTAAACAATTTGTATTAGGAACACTTTTCTATCGCTATATTAGTGAGAACTTTACGAATTATATAGAGGCTGGTGATGATAACATTAATTACGCTAGCTTATCAGATGATGTTATTACACCAGAAATAAAAGATGATGCAATTAAAACAAAAGGATATTTTATTTATCCAAGTCAACTTTATGTAAATATTGCTAAAACAGCTAATTCTAATCCAAACCTGAATACAGATTTAAAAGCCATTTTTAACGCTATCGAAAGTTCTGCAAATGGGTATCCATCAGAAGAAGCTATAAAAGGGTTGTTTGCTGATTTTGACACTACGAGTTCACGATTAGGGAACACCGTTGAAGGCAAAAATAGCCGTTTAGCAGCAGTTATAAAAGGAGTTGAAGAGTTAAATTTCGGTAAGTTTGAAAACAACCATATAGACCTTTTTGGTGATGCCTATGAAATTCTAATTGGCAATTATGCAGCTAATGCAGGTAAATCTGGTGGTGAGTTTTTTACACCGGTGCATGTGTCAAAACTAATTGCACAATTAGCAATGCACAAACAAGAAAAAGTCAACAAAATTTATGATCCTGCTTGTGGTTCGGGTTCTTTACTATTGCAAGCAAAAAAGCACTTTGACAGTCATGTTATTGAAGAAGGTTTTTTTGGTCAAGAAATAAACCATACAACTTATAATTTGGCGCGTATGAACATGTTTTTACACAACATCAATTACGACAAGTTCAATATAGCTTTAGGCGATACGCTGCATCATCCTCACTTTATTGATGACAAACCGTTTGATGCTATTGTATCAAATCCTCCATATTCGGTAAATTGGATTGGTGATGGAGACCCAACATTGATAAATGATGACCGTTTTGCTCCAGCTGGTGTACTAGCCCCTAAGTCAAAAGCAGATTTTGCATTTGTACTGCATGCATTGAGTTATCTATCCAGTAAAGGAAGAGCAGCTTTAGTTTGTTTTCCAGGTATTTTTTACCGTGGAGGTGCCGAACAAAAAATTAGAAAATATTTAGTTGATAATAACTTTGTAGAAACTGTTATTTCATTAGCTCCAAACCTTTTTTATGGTACATCTATTTCTGTAGACATTCTTGTCCTATCTAAACATAAAATAGAAAATAAAATTCAATTCATTGATGTTAGTGGTCAAAATTTCTTTAAGAAAGAGGTTAATAACAATTTGCTAACTGATGTGCATATTGAAATGATTATGGATATGTTCGACAAAAAAGAAGATGTTGAATATATAGTAAAATCCATAGATAATTATATAATCTCTCAAAACGATTATAACCTGTCGGTTAGTTCTTATGTTGAAGCAAAAGATCCTCGCGAAAAAATTGAAATAGAAAAAGTAAACAAAGAAATCTCAGTTGCAGTTAATAAAATTGAGGCTCTGCATGAAAATCTTGATACAATAGTAAAGAAGTTAGAAGATCCGAATTATATGGATAAATTGTTAGAAGTAGGCAAAATTGAATGGAAAAATTTAGGTGAGGTTACTAAAGTTTTAAGAGGGAGAAGATTAACCCGTAAACTACTTTCTAATGTAGAAAAATATCCAGTTTTTCATGGGGGTTTAGAGCCTATGGGTTTTTATTATGAAAATAATCGTCCTGCAAATTCAGTTATGATAATTAATGTTGGGGCTTCAGCGGGTACTGTAGGTTACAGCGATGTTGATTTTTGGTCTTCTGATGGCAGTTTTTGCATTGAACATTCAGAATTTATAAATAACAAATTTCTTTATTATTTTTTGCTCGGTAAAGAACATTATATAAAATCTCGGGTTAGAGTTGCCGGCATACCTACACTAGATGCTTTTGTTATTGAAAGCCTCCAAATACCTATTCCGCCTTTAGAATTACAAAATGAAATTGTTCAGAATTTGGACACTTTTGGAGTGCTGTCAACTGAACTTTCTACTGAACTTTCAGCACGTAAAAAACAGTACGAACATTACCGAGATTTCTTATTGAAATTTCCAAATGATAATTTAGAACAGTAGTGGGTATGCAAAGTGAAATCATCATTTATCAAACCGAAGACGGCACAACTAAAATTCAAACCCGATTAGAAAACGAAACCGTTTGGCTCAGTCAAGAGCAAATGGCCGAATTGTTTCAACGAGACAGAAGTGTCATTACCAAACACATTGGTAATATTTTCAATGAAGGCGAATTGGAAGAAAAAAGCAATGTGCAAATTTTGCACATTAGTAGTTCAGACAAACCAGTAAAGTTTTATAGTCTGGATGTTATTATTTCTGTTGGATATAGAGTAAAGTCGCTCAGAGGTACGCAATTTCGTATTTGGGCTACACAACGGTTAAGAGAATACATTGTAAAAGGATTTACAATGAATGACGAACTGCTCAAAGAAGCAGGCGGAGGCAACTATTTTGATGAATTATTAGCCCGAATAAGAGACATACGCTCGTCTGAAAAAGTATTTTGGCGAAAAGTGCTCGACATTTATGCCACAAGTATAGATTATGAGGGTAAAGCGGAAGTTTCATTGCTGTTTTTTAAAACAGTACAAAACAAAATGCATTGGGCAGCTCACGGACAAACAGCTGCCGAAACTATTTATAGTCGCATTGATGCTAACAAACCCAATTTAGGTTTAACCAATTTTAAAGGCGAAAGCCCAACAAAAAAAGAAATTGAAGTTGCTAAAAACTACCTAAACGAAAAAGAATTAGATGTACTCAACCGAATGGTCACGGCTTATCTAGAACTAGCAGAATTGCAAGCCCTAAACAGAAAACCAATGTATATGAAAGATTGGATAAACCGTTTAGATGATTTTATAAACATGACGGGAAGTGAAATATTAACCAATTCAGGTACTATTAGCCATCAAAAAGCAGTAGAAAAAGCACATTTAGAATATGACAAATACAAAGAGCAAACTAAAAATGAGCTGTCAAATGCCGAAAAAGATTTCATAAAACAAATAGATACTACTGCCAAGAAATTAAAAAAATAAAGAGTAACGATATGAGTTCGCCACAATACAAAACCATAGCAGAATCAAACAATTTTATTGTTTTAGATAAATATACCAAGTATTTCGAGGTAAATGATGCTCCTGCAATTTATCAAACAGAAGCGGCTTTGGAGAAAGAATTTATCCAGGATTTAATCAATCAAGGATATGAAAACCCTAATCTAACTACGTTGGAGGCTATGTTAGCTAATGTTAGAGTACATATACAAGTGCTTAATGATATGGAGTTTACAAACAGTGAATGGGCTCGTTTGGTAGAAGAGTATTTAGACAAACCTAGTGATAATACCATTGATAAAACAAGAAAGCTACAGGAAAACTATATTTACGATTTTGTATTTGATGATGGACATATTCAAAACATCTATTTAGTAGATAAAAAAAATATAGCTCGTAACAAAGTTCAGGTTATATCACAATTCGAACAAAAAGGAACCCATTCAAATCGCTACGATGTCACTATTTTAGTCAATGGTCTACCGTTGGTACAAGTAGAATTAAAAAAACGCGGAGTCGCTATCCGTGAAGCATTCAATCAAGTGCATCGTTACAGCAAAGAAAGTTTCAATAGTGAGAATTCACTTTTTAAGTATTTACAAGTATTTGTAATATCCAACGGTACAGATAGTCGTTATTTTGCCAACACAGTGAAACGAGATAAAAACAGTTTCGATTTCACAATGAATTGGGCAAAAGCAGACAATTCTTTAATTAAAGACCTGAAAGATTTTACAACAACTTTTTTTGATAAACGTACCTTATTAAATGTGTTACTGACGTATTCAGTTTTTGATATAAGCGATACATTGCTAATAATGAGACCGTATCAAATTGCAGCAACAGAAAGAATGTTATGGAAAATAGAAAGTTCCTTTAATACTAAAAAATGGTCGGATAAAGAAAGTGGAGGCTACATTTGGCATACTACCGGCTCTGGTAAAACGCTTACCAGTTTTAAAGCAGCAAGACTAGCAACAAATCTTGATTTTATTGATAAAGTATTCTTTGTAGTGGATCGTAAAGATTTGGATTTTCAAACCATGAAAGAGTACCAACGCTTCTCTCCTGATAGTGTAAACGGTTCAGACAGTACGGCTGGTTTAAAGAGAAATATTGAAAAAGATGACAATAAAATTATTGTCACCACCATTCAGAAACTAAACCACCTAATGAAAAGTGAAAGTGATTTAGCCATTTATCAAAAACAAGTAGTATTCATCTTTGATGAAGCACACCGCTCTCAATTTGGTGAAGCACAAAAGAACCTGAACAAAAAATTTAAAAAGTTCTATCAATTTGGTTTTACCGGTACGCCAATTTTTCCTGAAAATGCTTTAGGTGCAGAAACAACAGCAAGCGTATTTGGTCGTGAATTGCATTCCTATGTAATTACAGATGCCATTAGAGATGAAAAAGTACTAAAATTTAAAGTAGATTACAACAATGTACAACCTAAGTTTAAAAGCTTTGAAACAGAGATTGATGAGAAAAAATTAACGGCTGCAGAAAACACAAAAGCATTACTTCATCCTGCTCGTATCAAAGAGGTTTCGCAATACATTCTAAAAAATTATAGAATAAAAACACACAGAAATTATGCAGGAAATCAAGGTTTTAACGCCATGTTTGCCGTTAGTAGTGTTGTGGCAGCAAAATGTTATTATGAGGAATTAAACCGTCTTCAAAAAGATATTGAAAAGCCTTTGAAAATTGCAACGATATTTTCTTTTGCAGCCAATGAAGAACAGAGTGCCGTTGGGGAAATTCCAGATGAAAACTTTGAGCCTTCAGCTATGGATAGCAGTGCCAAAGAATTTTTAACAGCAGCAATACAAGACTATAACGCAATGTTCAATATGAATTATGGCGTAGAAAGTAAAGAATTTCAAAACTACTATCGTGATCTTGCCAAGCGGGTTAAAAGTAAAGAAATTGATTTGATTATAGTAGTGGGTATGTTTCTTACCGGTTTTGATGCGCCAACACTAAACACACTATTTGTAGATAAGAATTTACGTTATCATGGGTTAATGCAAGCTTTTTCTCGAACAAATAGAATATATGATGCTACAAAAACCTTTGGAAACATTATTACCTTCAGAGATTTAGAAAAAGCTACTGTGGATGCCATCACCTTATTTGGAGATAAAAACACTAAAAATGTAGTACTCGAAAAGAGTTATAAAGAATATTTAGAAGGCTTTACAGATATTGCTACTGGTGAAGCACGAAGAGGTTTTATAGATGTTGTAAAGGAATTAAATGAAAAGTTCCCGAAACCAGACGAAATAGAAACAGAAAAAGGCAAAAAAGAATTCTCAAAACTATTTGGAGAGTACTTGCGTGTAGAAAATATTTTGCAGAATTACGATGAGTTTAATAATCTAAAAACACTCCAAACAATAGCTGTAAATGATTTTGAAGCTCTTGAAGCATTTAAGGAAGCAAACTTTGTTACAGACGAAGCATTAGCTACGATGCTAGAGATTAGCTTGCTACCAGAAAGAACAATTCAAGATTATCGCTCTACCTATAATGATATACGTGATTGGTTAAGACGAGAAAAAAACGGTGCAACATCAGAAGAATCAAATATTGATTGGGATGATGTTGTTTTTGAAATAGACCTTCTAAAGTCACAAGAAATTAACCTTGATTATATTCTTGAATTGATTTTTGAACATAATAAAAAGAATAAAGACAAAGCCACCTTGATAGAAGAAATCCGCAGGGTAATTCGAGCAAGCATAGGCAGCAGAGGAAAAGAAAGTTTAGTTGTTGATTTCATAAATGAAACAGACCTTGAAACCATTCAAGATAAAGCGAATGTTATAGATTCTTTCTTCAAATATGCACAGGAAAAACAGCAAAAAGAGGCTTCTGAATTAATTACAGATGAAAACTTAAATGAGGAAGAAGCAAAACGATATATTGCTGCATCTTTAAAGCGTGAATTTGCTAATGAAAACGGAACGGAGCTGAATGCCATTTTACCTAAAATGAGCCCTTTAAACCCTCAGTATTTAACAAAAAAACAAAGTGTTTTTCAAAAAATAACTTCGTTTGTAGAAAAGTTCAAAGGTGTGGGAGGTCAATTATAAATATCCCCGCTCCCGCGCGTCTCCTTTCGCATGGTTAACAAAATCAGCATAGATTTTTCTAAAAAATTCCGCAAACGCCTACTCACTTTGCGGATTTTTTTGGTCAATGTTTTTTATAACAAAATTTTTACCAACTTTTGCGCCAATCCTTTCGATTTTATTCATAAAAATAATTTTGAAATCCTTTATGCGTGAAAATCAAAAATGCGAACAAATAATTACTAAACCCCAATCTTGCCTTTTTACAATCCGTCTTAAAAATCATAATAAATAAAAAAATAATTTAATTTTGTTCACATATTTGTGAACATTTTATATATTTGCACCATGATACCAGCTAACCATGGAAATAAAATTTGTAAAAGAATACCTGAAAGACCTGTACGAGGGCATTACCAAACCTTATAAGGAGTACAAATCAAATCCACAATTGGTGAAGCAGTACATTAAAACGATCAATAAGTTAAAGGCCATAACTAAAATTGAACAGTTGTACCAACTAAAAAGTTTACATTATGAAAAAAAAGAAGGCAATCTCAAAGGAGTAAGCGCGGTATATGTCAACGACCAATACCGAATTCTTTTTACTGAAGTAGCTTCCACTTCAGATGACCCCACAATCGATGTTTTAGAAATCGAAGACCTAAGTAAACATTACGAAAACTAACAAACAAGTATGATGACAACAAAAAAAGTAGTGCCTAGTTTTGCTACGCATCCAGGAACAATACTCGCGGATGAAATAGAAGCAAATAACTTTTCCCAAATCGACTTTGCCAACCTAATTGATATTAAAAGAAGCCTACTGAATGAAATTATTAAAGGAAAAAGAAACATTACAGCTGATTTAGCTATTCTTTTTGAAAAAGCATTAGGTGTAGATGCTGAGTATTGGCTAGAAGCTCAAAAAAATTACGAGTTAGACAAAGCTCGCATTGAAGCAAAGAACAGACAACAATTAGAAGCCATTGAAGTATGGAATGTAGCTAAAGACTTCATTCCTATTTCATTCTATAAAAAAGAAAAAATATTATCAGGAAATCCCGTATATGACAACCAAATAGTTAGAGATATCTATGGTGTTACCAATTTAGATCAATTGGCAGTAATGAGAGTGCAACCCGTTTATACACGATTTAAAAAATCTACAAAACTAAAAATCGATCTGGTAAACATCATGGGATGGCTTAAACTGGTTCAGTATAAAGCTAAAGAAGTAATTGTTCCGCCCTTCAATCAAGAAAATCAAGAGCAATTAATTTCAGAAGTAAGAGCAATCCTTTTGAATAATAAAGAGGTCTTAAATAAAGTACAGAACAAACTACATGAATATGGTATTAAATTAATTTATCAGGCAAAAGGAGAAAAAACTCCGGTTGATGGAGTATCATTTTGGAGCGAAGGAAATCCAGCAATTGGGATGACATTAAGACATAATCGATTAGATAATTTTGCTTTCACCTTATTTCATGAAGTAGGTCATATCTATGAGCATTTGGTAAATAATAATAATGCTGAGTTTATCGATCTCGATCTAAAAAATGAAGAAGAAGAATACAAGAATTCAACCGAAGAAAAACAAGCAAATATATTTGCCCAAAATGGGCTAATAAATAAAGAAGATTGGGAACTATATAAGAAAAATCTATATTTCAATAATAATGATGAAAGCATTAAAGCTTTCGCTAAAAAGATTAAAATCAACCCTTGTATTGTTAGAGGAAGAGTTTGCTTTGAATTAAATGATTATAGATCATACACTACTATAAGTAATGAAATAAACTAATATTTTTATGGACAATGCAACCATAGTGTAACTTGACTAGCAAAAAAAATAGCTGCAATAGACCTTCAAGATGAAACTTATTTTTATGCATTTACAAGTACATACAATTTACTTTATATTGTTAAATCAGAATATACTACCAGAGTTTATAACAGGTGGAATCAATACCCTAACTTTCGGAAGACCTTTTTATTCGAAATGTGAGTGAGTAAATAAATCATTTTTCATAAAGCATTATTTCATTCATCTGTAATAAATCAAAGTATTTCAGATGTTTGCTTAATTCACTAATTCCATTTCCTATAACATTTTTTTTACGTTCGTTGGTAAAAGAACATTTTTCGTTTCATAAGGCCACTCCTTTCCCCACGCTCCTAAAAAAATTACTGTCACGGTTTTTGGAACAAAAACACGTACACTGCGTGACTCGCGCCAGTAATTTTTTCCCCCAAGCTGCTTTACATAATTGAGTATTATAGTTCATTACAAAGCGTTAATATTGTTTTCGTTGGTTTTTGCAATGAAGCTATAATATCATTTATGTAAAACAGCCACCACACCCAACGCGCTAGGCCAATGTCATTAAGTTAAGAGAATTTTATATTGCATCTTTCTGATTTTTAAGG
>JBBQSZ010000087.1:0-14898 GCA_038234745.1 Flavobacteriales bacterium
CATTTGCCCCTATTGCTAAAGCTTTTCTTAAAGTAGGTTCCGTTTCGGCACCGCCAACATTTACAACCGTAATGTTTGCACCTTGTTGTTCTTGAAACCAAATCGCACGAGTTAATCCAAATTCGTCGTTTGGATTGATGACAAATTGAACGCCATTGGTGTCAAATTGAGAGTCGTTGTCGGTAAAATTAATTTTTGAAGTAGTGTCGGGAACGTGACTTATGCAAACTAATATTTTCATATCTAGATTTTTAATTTCTATATTTCTCGTACAAAATTATAATTTTAATTCGAATAATATACTATGCACGCATATTATTTATTAACAATTATATTGGTTTTATCTTTCTTTTTTAGTGCCTAAATAGTTGGAATGTGATTTTTCAGAAATGAACACTTGTTATTTTAAATAAAAATTATGGGTTTAAGTGATTTAATATATTATTTTTGTGCTTCGAAAATTACACAACAAAATGAAAACTATGAGAACCATACAATTTAGAGAAGCCATTTGTGAGGCGATGAGCGAAGAAATGCGTCGCGATGAGTCAATATATTTAATGGGTGAGGAAGTTGCAGAATACAATGGAGCTTACAAAGCTTCTAAAGGAATGCTTGCTGAATTTGGAGAAAAAAGAGTTATTGATACGCCAATCGCTGAGCTAGGTTTTACCGGAATTGCAGTTGGTTCTGCAATGAATGGTTGCAGGCCAATTGTGGAATACATGACTTTCAACTTTTGTTTAGTAGGAATCGATCAAATTATAAATAATGCTGCCAAAATGCGTCAAATGACTGGTGGACAATTTAATGTTCCCATTGTTTTTCGTGGCCCAACAGCTTCTGCAGGACAATTGGGAGCGACTCACTCACAGGCTTTAGAAAATTGGTTTGCTAATACTCCAGGTTTAAAGGTAATCGTTCCGTCGAATGTTTATGATGCAAAAGGACTTTTGAAATCGGCTATTCGCGATAATGATCCGGTAATTTTTATGGAATCAGAACAAATGTATGGCGACAAAGGAGAAGTTCCCGAAGGCGAATATACCATTCCAATTGGTGTTGCCGATATAAAAAGAGCAGGAACTGATGTTACTATCGTTTCTTTTGGGAAAATCATCAAAGAAGCGTACATCGCTGCTGATGAATTAGCTAAAGAAGGAATTTCTTGTGAAGTTATCGATTTAAGAACGGTGCGTCCAATGGATAATGAAGCCATTTTAAAATCGGTTAAAAAAACAAATAGATTAGTAATTCTTGAGGAAGCTTGGCCATTTGCAAGTATTTCTTCTGAAATTACTTATATTGTTCAAGAACAAGCGTTCGATTTTTTGGATGCGCCAATTCAACGAATTACGACAGCAGATACACCAGCGCCATATTCTCCAGTTTTGCTAAAAGAATGGTTGCCAAATGCTAATGATGTTATCAAAGCAGTTAAAAAAGTAATGAATAAATAAACCTGTTAAATATTTATGAATATTAGAGCTATTAAAAAAATCTAATATAACATATTAACTATATTTGAAACTTCATCAGAATAAATTTGATGAAGTTTTTTTTTTTTGAGAAAGATGAAAAAATTAGTCCTACATATGTTTTTTATTGTTGCTTTTACGAGCACTGTTTTTTCGCAAACTAAAGTTAGCGGTGTCGTTTTAGACAAGGCAAATAAACCCATACCTTTTGCAAATGTTGCATTCAAGAACTCAAGTACTGGAGTCGTTTGTAGTGAAGATGGTGTTTTTTATTTAGAATCTCCAAAAAGTTACCAGACTTTAATTATTAGTTCTGTGGGTTATTCGGATAAAGAAATGGACTTAGAAAAACCCATCAATTATAATTTCAAAATTCAATTAAAGGAAATTGAAACGCTAAATGAAGTGGTGATTTATCGAGGCAAGACTTCAAAAAAGAACAATCCAGCATTAGATATTCTGAGAAAAATTTGGGAAAGAAGACGTAAAAATGGATTGCATTTGTTTAGCCAATACCAAATGGAAAAGTACGAAAAAATCGAATTTGATATGAATACAATCGACAGTGCTTATATGAAAAAGAAGTTATTCAAAGGAATGGAATTTATTTTTAAACATGTCGATACTTCTAAGGTTACTGGAAAAACCTATTTGCCTATTTTTATTAATGAAGCTTTGACAGATGTTTATGGAGACAATAAGTTGAACAAAACTAAGGAAATAATCAAAGCTAATAAAACATCGGGTTTCAACGGAAATCAGCAAATATTAGCTTTTGTAAATGATTTGTATACTGATTTCAATATTTATGACAATCACCTCACTTTTTTCGATAAAAGTTTTACCAGCCCATTATCGACAACGGGAATCGATGTCTATAATTATATTTTAAGAGACAGCGCGTATATCGAAAATAAAAAATGCTATAATATTGTTTTCTATCCAAGACGCAAAAACGAATTGACTTTCAAAGGCGATTTTTGGGTTAGTGATACCACATTTGCTATTAAAAAAATAAATTTAGCAGCCACTAGAAGTGCCAATATCAACTGGGTAAAAGACATCTACATCGAGCAGGAATTTGAGGTAATGAATGATTCTGTATTTCTGATGACCAAAGATTATATGATGACCGATTTTGCGTTAAGTAAAAACGAAAAATCAAAAGGAGTTTATGGTAAACGGACTTCTATGTATAGAAATCATCAATTCAATACTGAAAAACCAGAGAAATTTTACAAAAATGACGTGAATTATTTAGACAAAGAGGTCTATAATAAGCCGGAAATTTTTTGGGATAAAAATCGATTTGAAAATCTTTCTAAAGATGAAAAAGGAGTTTATAAAATGCTAGACACGCTGCAAACTGTCAAGAAATTCCAGAATCTATATAGTTTGGTCGAAATAGCAGACAGCGGTTTTATACATTTAGGAGGTTTAGATTATGGTTCTCTTTATACTTTTGTTGGACAAAATGCAGTCGAAGGATTGCGATTGCGAGCAGGGGCAAGAACCTACAATGGTCCAAATGATCCGTGGCGAGTGCAGGGCTATCTTGCTTATGGATTTAAAGATGATAAATTCAAATATGGTATAATAGGAAAATGGATGTTAGATCCCAAAAAACGATTGATTATAGGTGCTGGGAATCGCAGAGATATTGAGCAAATTGGAGCTTCTCTCACCACGACCAATGACGTAGTTGGGCGTAATTATGCTTCTTCGGGATTATTAACTTTTGGCGTTAATGATAAATTAACGAATGTCAATTTGACGAATGTTGAGATCGAAATGGAACCTATAAAAAATCTAACTTTTTCGGCTGGAGTTTCTTATCGAACCTTGATGTCGGCTTCCCCAACTTTCAGTTTGGATTATTATACAGATTTGTCTCAAACCAAAATCCAAAGTCAAGTAAAACAATCGGAAGTAAATTTTCAGGTTGAATATACGCCAAACAGGGTTCCAATTGCTTTTGGCGTCGAAAGATATAATGCAAACAGTCCTTTTACAACACTTCTTTTAACGTATAGTCAGGGATTTAAGGATTTGTTTTCAAGTGATTTCAATTATAGAAGGCTACAATTGTATTACAAGCAGCCATTAATTATTGGCCCCTTGGGAAGATCGAACATAACGGTGGAAATGGGGAAAACATTTGGGTTTATTCCACTAGGATTGATGAGTATTGTGCCAGGAAATCAATCTCTTTTTAATATTAAGAATTCGTTTAATAATCTAAATTTTTATGAATTTGTTACCGATCAATACGTGACTTTTAAATGGGATCATAATTTTCAAGGACGATTTTTCGCTAGAATTCCTTTTATGCGAAAGTTAAATTGGCGCGAAAACATAGGTGTAAAATCAGTTTACGGAACAATTTCGGACGAAAATAGAGCTATAAATGCTTCGGGTTTAGTCTACAATGCGCCAGATAAAGTCTATTGGGAATATACTGCTGGTATTGGAAATATTTTCAAATTTTTCCGCATCGATTTTTCTTGGAGAGGTAATTATCTCAATGTGCCGGATGCGACTAAATTTTCCACAAAAATCTCGTTTGGGTTTTATTTTTAATATGCAAATTGCGATCTAACATCTAAACTTGCATTTAAAGTAATTATGGAATAAGTTTTATTTATGTTGTAGAAGAATATTGTTTGTTTAATTTTGTGAAATAAAAACTAAAAAATAAAATGGTTAGAGAAAAGTATAAATCTTTTGATGTTCTAATAGAAATACCAAGAGGAAGCCGAAATAAATATGAATACGATTTCAAATTGAAAAGAATTCGATTTGACAGAATGTTGTTTTCTTCGATGATGTATCCCGCCGATTATGGTTTTATGCCTCAAACACTAGCTTTAGACGGAGATCCATTAGACGTTTTGGTATTGATTAACGAACCCACTTTTCCGGGTTGTGTAATGGAGGTGAAGCCTATTGGTGTTTTCCACATGGCTGATGATAAGGGGCCAGACGAAAAAATAATTTGTGTACCCGTTTCCGATCCTATTTGGAATTCTTTAAACGATTTGTCCGATATAAATCCGCATTTGTTGAAAGAAATTGAACATTTCTTTCAAGTTTACAAAGATCTTGAAAACAAAGTTGTCGATGTCGGAGGTTGGGGAAATCTTAATGAGGCCTTGTCAATCATTGATGAATGCACAGAACGTTTTAATCAGATTGAGAATAAACCCGAAGATTTATTTAACATTTAAAAAATAACATCCTAGATATTTTTATATAAAGCAATATTCATTCATTTGAATATTGCTTTTTTAGTTTCATTATAGTACGTTTGCAAAATAAACTGTGTGATTTTAACCTAAAACACAACAAAATTATCTTTATGAATACAATAATGATTTATGTGCCTATAATAATGGCATTAATTGGATTGGTTTTTATGTTTTTGAAACGAGCTTGGGTTTTAAAGCAAGATTCAGGAGATGGAAAAATGAAAGAAATTTCGGAATACATCTACGAAGGTGCTTTGGCTTTCCTTAAAGCAGAATACAGATTGATGACTATGTTTGTGATCATAGCAAGTGTTGTTCTTGCTGGTATCACTTTTTTGCCAAGCGCAACCACTCATTTATTAATAGTGATTGCTTTTATTTTTGGTGCTTTTTTCTCGGCTTTGGCTGGAAATATGGGAATGAAAATTGCCACAAAAACAAATGTTAGAACTACGCAAGCGGCTAGAACAAGTTTGCCACAAGCTTTAAGAGTTTCTTTTGGCGGTGGAACAGTAATGGGATTAGGAGTTGCAGGATTGGCCGTTTTAGGGCTAACCGGACTGTTTATTATATTATTTAATGTTTTTATGAATGGTGTTTGGACTTCAACCGAAGATATGACTATGGTTTTGGAAACATTAGCAGGTTTCTCTCTTGGTGCAGAATCAATCGCTTTGTTTGCTCGTGTTGGAGGCGGAATTTATACAAAAGCAGCCGATGTTGGTGCTGATTTAGTTGGTAAAGTCGAAGCTGGAATCCCAGAAGATGACCCAAGAAATCCTGCTACAATTGCAGATAATGTTGGAGACAATGTGGGAGATGTCGCTGGAATGGGTGCTGATTTATTTGGTTCGTATGTAGCAACAGTTTTGGCAGCAATGGTTCTTGGAAATTACGTAATTAAGGATATGGGCGGAAATATTCAAGATGCTTTTGGCGGAATTGGTCCGATATTATTGCCAATGGCAATCGCTGGATTTGGAATATTATTTTCTATAATTGGAACAATGTTAGTTAAAATTACAGATAATAATGCAAAAGAAGCAGATGTTCAAAAAGCATTAAATATAGGAAACTGGGTCTCTATTTTACTAACGGGTGTTGCTTGTTATTTCTTAATTGATTATATGTTACCAGCAACTATGAATATGAATTTCTTTGGCGAAGGATTAAAAGAAATTGGTTCAATACGCGTTTTTTATGCTGCAATGGTCGGATTAGTGGTTGGAGCCATTATTTCATCAGTTACTGAATATTATACGGGATTAGGCACAAAACCAGTTTTGGCAATCGTTGCAAAATCTTCAACAGGAGCAGGAACCAATATTATTGCAGGTTTATCAACAGGAATGATGTCTACTTTTCCAAAAGTACTAGTTTTGGCTGCATCTATTTGGATATCCTATTCTTTTGCAGGTTTCTATGGAGTGGCAATGGCTGCCTCTGCAATGATGGCAACAACTGCTATGCAATTAGCAATCGATGCTTTCGGTCCAATATCGGACAACGCTGGTGGAATTGCCGAAATGAGTGAATTACCAAAAGAAGTGCGCACAAGAACTGATATTTTAGATTCAGTTGGAAACACAACTGCTGCAACCGGAAAAGGATTTGCAATTGCTTCGGCAGCAATGACTTCTTTAGGATTGTTTGCTGCTTATGTAACTTTTACAGGAATCGACGGAATCAATATTTTTAAAGCACCTGTTTTATCAATGTTGTTTGTTGGAGCAATGATTCCAGTAGTTTTCTCCGCATTAGTAATGAATTCAGTTGGAAAAGCCGCTATGGATATGGTTAATGAAGTGCGTCGTCAATTCCGGGAAATTCCAGGAATTATGGAAGGTACTGGAAAACCAGAATATGCAAAATGTGTTGATATTTCTACAAAAGCGGCTTTGAACGAAATGCTACTCCCTGGAATTTTGACCATTGGTTTTCCAATTGGAATTGTACTGCTAGGTAAATTGGTTTATATGGGCGATGCTAATGCCAATTCTATGGTTGCAGAAATGTTGGGTGGTTATATGGCAGGTGTAACGGTTTCGGGTGTGGTTTGGGCTATTTTCCAAAACAATGCTGGTGGAGCTTGGGACAATGCCAAAAAATCTTTTGAAGCCGGAGTTTTAGTAGATGGAGAAATGAGTTTCAAAGGTTCGGATGCGCACAAAGCTGCTGTAACAGGTGATACTGTTGGGGATCCATTCAAAGATACTTCAGGACCATCAATGAATATTTTAATCAAATTGACTTGCTTGATTGGATTAGTTATTGCGCCAATTTTAGGAAATGGAAGTGCTAGTTCTAACAATCAAGGAATGAAATGTAAGATGGAAATGAAATCCTCTTGCGCAATGGGAAAAGGGGCAATGGGTTGCGATATGTCAAAATGTGCCACAATGACCAAAGACGAATGTGCTAAAATGTGTGATGCAAAAGGATGTTCGCCAGAACAAAAAGAAATGTGTATGTCACATTATGATGCTAATGGTAAATTTATTGATGATAAAAAAGCATGTTGCGCCAAAAAAACAGACTGTTTTGATACTAGCAAATATGACAAAAACGTTAAAGTCGAAATGACTAATACGGATGGAAAAACAAAAGCGACCGTTACCACTTCTGAAAAAGGAACTGTAAATGTTCAAGTTTTTGAAGGATCATTACAAGAAGTTAAAGCAAAAGTAGATGCTTTGAAATAATAACTTTTTAGCTATAAAATTTTAAATGCCTCGTTTTTTGCGAGGCATTTTTTTTACATATAATATTTTTCTATTACAGTTTTTTATGGCTACCCCAAAAATAAACCTTAATTTAGTGGCAATGAAAGTGAAGACTTAAAAACCACTTTTTTTTAATATTCCAAGTCGCAGTTGAACACAACCGTAAAGTTTAAAATATGAAAGCATTGAAAATAGGATGGATTGGACTCGGAAATATGGGAAATCCAATGGTGAAGAACTTGTTAAAAGCAGAGTTTGAAGTAACAGTTTTTAATCGCACTCGAAACAAAGAAAAGGAATTAATCGAATTAGGAGCAAGTTCAGCAATAACTATCCAAGAACTCATCAAAACTTGCGATATAGTGATTACTATGTTGTCTAATGATGCTGCTGTCAAAGAAGTTTTTGAAAGTGAGAATGGATTGTTGTCTCAGGAAAATCCTGGAAAACTGATTATCAATATGAGTACCGTTTCTCCTGAAACCTCTCGCTATTTAGCCAAGATTTGTGCAGCTCATCGTGTCGGTTTTATAGACGCACCCGTTTCAGGAAGTGTCAAGCCAGCTCAAGATGGAGCATTAGTTATTTTAGTAGGAAGTAATGATGAAGATTATTTAGTTGCCAAACCTATTTTTGATGTTTTGGGAAAAATTTCCATTCCTGTTGGAGAACCTGGCAAAGCGAGTTCAGCCAAATTAGCAATCAATTATTTGCTGGGTCTAAACCTGCAAGGATTAGCAGAGACGATTATTTTTGCTGAAAATAGCGGTGTTCGAAAAGAAGATATGCTTTCTATTATCAATGAAGGAGCTTGTGGGAATGGTATTACGAATATTAAAGCCAATTCTATTTTGAATAATTCCTATCCAGCTGCTTTTGCACTCAAACACTTGGTTAAGGATTTGAGATTGGCCAAGGAAGCCGGACTTGATTCTCCTTTAATTCATCCTTTGTATGACAGTTATGAAACGGCTCAAAATGAAGGTTTGGGCGATGAAGATGTAATGGCAATTATAACTAGTTTGAGAAATAAATAAAAAACTATCTGCTCACCTAGTCTTGTCATGAAACAGGTTTATACACCAAAACAGAGGAAAAAGTCATAAAAAAACCACTCAATTTTCGAGTGGTTTTTATGTTATAAAAAGTGATTTCTACAAAATGAAAGCCTAAAAAAGTCCATTCAACTCCGCATCAATTCTATTGATAATCATTCCTAAATCTTCAGGATTATCCACAAAATTGATGTTGTCAACATCAATAATCAGTAATTTTCCTTTGGTATAGGTTTGAATCCAAGCTTCATAGCGTTCGTTCAAACGGTTGAGGTAATCTATGGAAATTGTATTTTCGTATTCGCGACCGCGTTTGTGAATTTGACCTACCAAATTAGGAATAGAACTTCTCAAATAAATCAACATATCCGGAGCTTCAACCATCGATTCCATTAATTCAAAAAGTGAAGAATAGTTTTGAAAATCACGATTGGTCATCAATCCCATAGCGTGAAGATTGGGCGCAAAAATATGGGCATCTTCATAAATGGTTCTATCTTGAATGATTTTTTTGCCACTTTCGCGAATTTGCAACACCTGACGAAAACGACTGTTCAGGAAATAAATTTGTAAGTTAAATGACCAACGTTCCATTTGGTGATAAAAATCATCCAAATAAGGATTATCAACAACGTCTTCAAAATGAGGTTCCCATTTAAAATGTTTCGCCAATAAACGGGTCAATGTCGTTTTTCCAGCTCCTATGTTTCCTGCTATTGCTATGTGCATTATGGTATTGAGATTTTATAATTCGTAATTTCTTGGTTGGTAAAAATAGACAAAATTTGGTCTTTGTAATAAAAATTTTTAAATGACTTATCCACATTTTCGATTGCGTAAATACTATTCTTATTAAAATCCTGTAGAAATAATTTTCCATTTTTAGAATAAATGAGCTCTTGGTTTGGATTCATTTGAATTTGCTCGAAATCAGCTACTTTTTCAAAGCTTGTAATCTTGCCAAAAACATCACACGAATACCAATTCATTTTGTCGTCAATCCATTGAAAAGTATTAAAACCAGATTCATAATATTTTAAATTTCCGCCAAAAGAATTAGTTAGGGTTTGAAATATGTTTTTTAAATAGTCAAAAAGTCCAATTTGTTGCGTCAAACTATTGTAAATCCAAAGCCGATTTTGAGAAGCTATTCCTGCTGCATTTGCAACTATTGGAATATCAATATCCGAAAAATTAATTTTTTGAATTTCACTCAATTGATTGTCCAATAGAATAACAGTGTTGAAATTTTCATAAAACAACATCACTTTCAATGGGTTTTGTATGTCGATTTTTGTAGGTTTTCCCAGTGCAATGTTTTTGTATTCAAACGATTCTTTTTCTTTGCTTTTAGACAAAACATTATTTTTTATCGAATAGTAATAGCCAAATTGATCGTATCCTAAAAATTGATCAGCAATAATTGGTATCGAATTTTGTTTGATAGCAAGGCATATTTTATTCTGTCCAAAAAAGGAAGTGAAGAATAAGATAAAAGAAATCACAAGCAGTTTTTTCATATGCGACCAAATTACAAAAAATTAGGATTGATACTGCTAGATATTTTTAAATTCCAAACGAATCGTAGTTTTACCAATAGAGAAAAGACAATTTGTCGACTCGTTTCCGCAGCTCGTATATTTAATTTTTATATGAAGTTCTATGTCACTACTTTTGATTGGAGAAAAAAGAGCAATTGATAATCTAAAACGGAATTAAACCCTTTTGCGGTAGCTAATTAAAGAGTAGAACATTTGTAACAAAAAAGACTTTTGGGAGTCAAATACAGAATATTAAAAAATAGAATTATGACTAAAATTATTTATTACATCACATTATTTTTTGCAATTCATTTTGGACTTCAAGCTCAGGAATTTCAGGGGATGGCAATTTATCAGTCCAAAACAAGTACTGCAGATTTTAAAGCTAGAATGACCGGAAACAGAGAAGTTACTCCCGAAATGCAAAGCAAAATGGAAGAACGAATGAAAGAAATGTTCGAAAAAACATTCATTCTAAATTTCGATAAGTCAGCTTCAATTTACAAAGAAGAAGAAAAATTAGATTCCCCTTCACAAGGTGGCGGTGGTGGCGGAATGCGAATGATGTCTAGTATGACTGGAGGTGGGGGAACTTATTACAAGGATGTTAAAAACAAAACATATTCTGTAGATAAAGAATTTATGGGAAAAGAATTTTTGGTAAAAGACTCTTTGCCAAAACTACAATGGAAATTAGAATCCGAAACACGGGTAATAGGCGGTTACAATTGTTTTAAAGCTACTGCAATTGTTCCTTTGAGTAAAAGCGATTTTAGAAACTTTAGATCTAAAAAAGAAAACGAAGCCAAAAAAACTGAAACACCTGCGGCAGAAGTTAAAGAAAAGAAAACTGACTTTTTTGGCAGTATGGAAATGCCAAAGGAAGCAACGGTTACCGCTTGGTACACGCCAGAAATTCCTGTAAATCAAGGACCTGATAATTATTGGGGTTTACCCGGATTGATTTTAGAAGTCAATGACGGAAAGACCGTTATTCTATGCTCTAAAATAATTTTGAATCCAAAAAACAAAACCGAGATCAAAGCGGTCAACAAAGGGAAAGTAATTTCTCAAAAAGATTACGATGAAGTAGTGGTTAAAAAAATGGAAGAATTTCGTGATATGAATCGTGGTCGTGGTGGAGACGGTGGTGGACCTCCAAGATAGGCGATTATTAAAAATTCGAAATACGAATCAAGGGTTGTAAGTTTCGTAAGGTTTAGGTTTTCTTCCGTATCTTCGAGTGTTTTTTTGATAGTAATGCGATAGCTTTGCTATCAAAAAAAGTGTCGAGAAGCTATAAAGTGTGGGGTTCTCGATACATTTTATTAAAAAATCTATCGCATTTTAATAAAACACTCGAACTGACGAATCGTTAATTTAATTTATCAACCAACCCTTGATTCGCATTAAAAACTATTTTATAAATTACATCTATTTCTGATGAAAAACATTTTAATCGCAACTCTTTTATTCTTTAACTTCATTTCTTTCTCTCAAACTATAAAAGTCGATGGAGTAATATCAGACCCTACATCTCATCCTGTAGAAATGGCAAATGTAATGGCGGTAAACCAAGCAACAAAAGCTATGGATGCGTATTCTATAACTAACGGAAGCGGAAAATATTCCCTAAATCTAAAGGCCAATAGTAAATACACCATCAAAATTAGTTTTTTGGGTCTCAAAAGCAAAGAAATTGAGGTCGTTACCACTACTGAAAATTTAAACAAAAACATAAAACTCGAAGATGGTAGTATCGAATTAGACAATGTCGAAATTATTAGAGAAATGCCCGTTTCGATAAAAGGAGATACGATTATTTATAATGCAGATTCTTTCAAAACTGGTACAGAAAGAAAACTAGAAGACATCATAAAAAAATTGCCTGGAGTAGAAATTAGCGATGACGGACAAATTCAGGTAGAAGGTAAAGTAGTGTCGCAAATGATGGTCGATGGCAAGAAATTTTTTGAAGGAGATACAAAATTAGGATCAAAAAATATTCCAGCAGATGCGGTAGATAAAATTCAGGTACTTCGGAATTTTACCGATGTAAGCCAATTAAAAGGTTTGGAAAACAGTAGTGATGATGTTGCCATAAATATTAAATTAAAAAAAGGTAAAACTAAGTTTTGGTTTGGCGATGTTTCAGCAGGAACTGATTTTGTTGACCGATATATTGTTAACCCAAAAATATTTTATTACAGCCCAAAAACGAGTGTGAATGTTATATCAAACTTCAATAATATTGGCGATGTGCCGTTTTCGAACAGAGATTTTTATCGATTAACTGGTGGCTCGAGAAACACAATGGGTAGAAGTGGAACTAGCTTTAATGTTTCTAGTAATGATTTGGGAATTTCTACGCAAAAAGACGATAGAGCTCAAAATATCGAAAACAAGTTTGGTGCTTTCAATGTGTCACAACAAATGACTAAAACGTGGAGTATTAGTGGTTTTGGAGTTTTATCTTCAAATAAAACAGATATGAATACACAAACCAAAAGTGGCATTTTCGAGCCAAATTCCACTAAGATAGCTACCGAAGAAAACCGGTCTAATATTTCTAATTTAAGAAATAATTTGACTATTCTAAAATTTGGTTCTAAATATAAACCAAGTTCTGATTTTCAGTTTAACTACGACATTTCGATGAAAAAATCGACACAAACCGAAGATAATGATGTAATTACAAATGCAATAACGCATAGTTCTTCTGGAGATGTTTTTAGCAATAATGTTATTCAATCGTTCAAAAAACAAAACCCTACCACAGTAAATCAGAGCCTAAGTATGTTTTGGACACAAAACACAAAAAGTACTTGGGCTTTAGAGATGCAACATTTGTACCAAGATGAAGACCCTTTGTACAACCCTGATTTGCAAAACGATCCGTTTCCTTTCTTAGGGTTTAATACTTCGCAAAATAGTTTTAACATCAATCAAACTCGCTTTGTAAAAACTAATAAATTAGACGCCAAAATCGACTATTATTATTCGGTTACACCAAAAAGTAATATCAATGTAACTTTGGGAAACACCAATTCAAATCAAAACTACAACTCCTCTATTTTTCAATTATTAGACAACGGAACTAAGTCATTTTTGACTGATCCACAATACAACAATCAAGTGAATTATAGTTTTAATGATGCTTATTTGGGACTTCATTATAAATTTATAACGGGTAAATTTAACTTTAATCCAGGAATAACAATTCATCAATATGACTCTAATAATGTGCAATTAGGTACAAAAGAGCAAAATAATTTTTCTAAAATTTTACCCGATTTATTTGCACAATATCAGCTAAAAAAATCGGAATCATTTACTTATAATTATAAAAAAGCAAATGTATTCAGTGATATAAATTCCTTTGTTCGTGGTTATATTTTCTCAAACTTCAACTCTTTCAGCCGTGGAAATCGATTTTTAGAAAGTGCCTTACAAGAAACACATTCGTTGCGTTATTACAAATACAATTTATTCAATTACACCACCATTTTTGGGAATATAAATTACAACAAAACCACCGATCCTGTAGTAAATAGATCATTCTATAATGGTATAAATCAAGTAAGCGAAAAGGTAAATGCCAATTTCGAAAATAAAAGTTTAAATGGAAATATAGGATACCAACGCTCTTTCGAGAAATTTTACAAAGCCTCTGTAAATGTTGCTCTAAACTGGTCAAAGTACAATAGTATAAGAGCAAATCCTACGGATCCTACAAATCCGTTAATCGATTTTACCCAAACCACCGAATCATTTTCGCAAACCTATCGCGGTTCGTTGGGAACACAATTCAAAGAAATGCCTAATATTGAAATAGGATATTCGTTAAGGTTAAATGATTATCAAAATACCACATTCAAAACCAAACAACCTTTTGTGAAATTGGATTATTTTTTCTTAGATAGTTTCTCCTTTACAGCCGATTATAACAAATACAATTATTCCAATTCTACAGGAACGATAAACAATAAATACGAATTCATGGATTCTAGTTTTAGTTACCGCAAAAAAGACAAAAAAATTGAGTACACCCTTGGAGTTACAAATTTATTAAACACAAAAACGCTAAACGATGATTCCTTCAATCAAACAGGATTTAGTTCATCGCAGTATCTAGTACAACCTCGCTATGTTATTTTAACTTTAAAGTATAATTTGTAGGTATTTTTAGGCGATTTGACAACTTTTTAAAAGTTATCCAATCTTGTTTTCTCTAAAGAATTTCTATTGACGTTAAGGCTAAAAAAAACCGCAATTTGTAAAAATTGCGGTTTTTTTTTATACATAAATTACTTTTTTTACAATTCAAAAGCAGCTTTTACTTCGTCAACAAAATCTAATTTCTCCCAAGTAAACAAATCTACTGTTACCGTTTTTGTCAAACCTCCTGGCGCTTTGAAAGTTTTTGTTACCGTTTCTGGTTTACGTCCCATGTGTCCGTAAGCCGCAGTTTCACTGTAGATTGGGTTTCTCAATTTTAGACGTTGCTCAATAAAATAAGGACGCATATCGAAAATAGCTTCTACTTTTTTAGCAATTTCACCATTAGTCAAATTCACTTTTGATGTGCCATAAGTATCCACAAAAATCCCCATTGGTTTTGCAACACCAATAGCATAAGAAACTTGAACTAAAATCTCATCGGCAACACCTGCAGCAACTAGGTTTTTAGCGATGTGACGTGTAGCATAAGCAGCACTTCTATCAACTTTACTTGGATCTTTTCCAGAAAAAGCACCACCACCGTGAGCTCCTTTTCCACCATAAGTATCAACAATGATTTTTCGTCCTGTTAATCCAGTATCTCCGTGAGGTCCGCCAATAACAAATTTACC
>JBBQSZ010000088.1:0-14773 GCA_038234745.1 Flavobacteriales bacterium
CCCTGATTTACCCTCTTCTTCAACAATTTGGGCTTCTTGTTTGTGCATTTTTGCATTCAAAACGTTGTGGTTTATACCACGCATTTTTAGCATTCGACTCAATAATTCCGAAATCTCAACCGAAGTAGTACCGATCAAAACTGGTCTTCCTGAATTCGATAATTCGGTAACATCGTCAATTACTGCATTGAATTTTTCACGAGTAGTTTTATAAATAAAATCTTCTTTGTCTTTTCGCGACATTGGTCTGTTCGTAGGGATTTCTACAACATCTAATTTGTATATTTCCCATAACTCGCCAGCTTCAGTTACGGCCGTTCCTGTCATACCAGCCAGTTTACTGTACATTCTAAAATAATTTTGAAGAGTTACTGTTGCAAATGTTTGGGTTGCATCTTCAATTTTTACATTTTCTTTGGCTTCAATCGCTTGGTGCAGACCATCAGAGTAACGACGACCATCCATAATACGACCCGTTTGCTCATCGACAATCATAATTTTGTTGTCCATAATTACATATTCGACATCTTTTTCAAAAAGCGTATAGGCTTTTAAAAGTTGAGTCAAAGTATGAATACGTTCGCTTTTGATACCAAAATCTTGGAATAATTTTTCTTTTTCTTCCGCTTCTGAATCTTTATCTAAATGTTTCTTTTCGATACGTGCAATTTCAGTTCCAATATCCGGTAAAACAAAGAAATTACTTTCGGTATCTCCGGAAAGGAATTTTATTCCGTTATCAGACAATTCAACCTGATTGTTTTTTTCTTCAATTACAAAATACAATGCTTCGTCCACTTTTGGCATTTCGCGATTGTTGTCTTGCATATACTGATTTTCAGTTTTTTGAAGCAATTGTTTGATTCCTTCTTCACTCAAAAATTTGATTAATGCTTTGTTTTTAGGCAAACTACGGTGGGCTCTCAATAATAAAAAACCACCATCTTTAGTATTTCCTTCTTTGATTAATCTTTTAGCTTCTGATAAAAATCCGTTGGCCAATTGACGTTGAAGAGCAACTAAGTTTTCGATTTTTGGTTTCAATTCCGTAAATTCGTGACGATCGCCTTCTGGAACTGGACCCGAAATAATCAATGGAGTTCTAGCATCATCAATCAAAACCGAATCGACCTCATCGACAATTGCATAATTGTGTTTTCTTTGAACTAAATCATCTGGCGAATGTGCCATATTATCTCTCAAATAATCGAAACCAAATTCATTATTAGTTCCGTAAGTAATATCAGCATTGTAGGCTTTTTTTCTTTCTTCTGAATTGGGTTGGTGGTTGTCTATACAATCAACAGTCAAACCGTGAAATTCGAATAAAGGTGCTTTCCAAGTACTATCACGTTTGGCTAAGTAATCATTTACGGTTACTAAATGCACTCCGTTTCCAGTCAAAGCGTTCAAGTAAATAGGTAAAGTTGCTACCAATGTTTTCCCTTCCCCTGTTTGCATTTCGGCAACTTTACCTTCATGCAACACCATTCCACCAATCAATTGAACATCATAATGAATCATATCCCAAGTAATCGCTTTTCCAGCAGCACTCCAAGAATTTGCCCAAATTGCATTATCGCCATCCAAAGTAATGTAACTTTTTGTTGCCGAAAGTTCGCGATCTTTTGCGGTTGCAGTAACTTTTATTTCTGTGTTTTCTTTAAATCTTCTAGCCGTTTCTTTGACTACGGCGAAAGCTTCAGGAAGAATTTCCATTAAGGTTTTTTCCGAAATATCGTAAGCCTCTTTTTCTAAAGCATCGATGGCAACGTAGATGTCTTCACGTTTGTCAATGTCTTCGGTATTTTCGGCTTCTAATTGAAGCGAAGCTATTTTGGAATCTTTTTCAGTTCTGGCTTGTTTTATTTGCTCTTTAAAAAAGGTGGTTTTAGCTCTTAATTCATCATTGGATAAAGCGGCTAACGCACTTTCGAAAGTTTTAATTTTAGCCAGATAAGGTTGCAAAGCCTTGACATCTTTCTGAGATTTATCACCTACAAAGGCTTTGATAATGCTGTTTATGAAACTCATAATGTGTTTGTATTTCTATTTATAAAAGTGTGTAAATTTAAACAAAAAAAAAGCCTCATTCGAGACTTTTTTCTGGGATATTTTTTTAATATTCGTCCTCATTCCAAAGATAATCTTCGTCAGTGGGATAATCTGGCCAAATTTCTTCCATTGACTCATATATTTCCCCTTCGTCTTCAATTGACTGTAGGTTTTCCACTACTTCCAAAGGAGCTCCAGCTCTAATGGCATAGTCAATAAGTTCGTCTTTGTTAGCAGGCCACGGTGCATCGCTTAGGTAGGATGCTAATTCTAATGTCCAATACATCTTATGTCTGTTTAGTTTTGTGCAAAAATAATTTTTTTACTGAAAAATACAAGTAAAAAATCATTTATTTTTTAGTAAAGTTAAGAACGTCTTTTTTTTAGGTTTCAGTAGTCAGAAAAATAGTGGTCAGTTGTGTAACTTTGAGCGATTTTCTTGATCTAAATTCTATAAAACTAAATACTGAAAATACTGAAAACTGAATCCTATTTCCTAGGTATCCATTTTACTTCTTCAGCGTTCAAATCTTGGGACAACTTTCGTGCCAAGACAAAGAGATAGTCAGAAAGTCGGTTTAAATACATAATAACGATTTCGGCAACGGGTTCGTTGTGGTCTAAATGAACCGATAACCGTTCTGCGCGACGGCAAACACATCGTGCAATATGACAATATGACACGGTAGTATGACCTCCAGGTAAAACAAAATGAGTCATTGGCGGTAGCGCCTCTTCCATAGTATCGATTTCATTTTCGAGTAATTCGATATCGCTGTCTAAGATTCCCAATTTTTTCAGTCGTAATTCACCGTTTTTCTTTATTTCTTTTTCGGGCGGAGTAGCGAGAATAGCACCAACAGTGAACAATCGATCCTGAATTTCAATGAGAACGTTTTTGTAATGCGGATTTATTTCTTGATCACGAATCAATCCAATATGCGAATTCAATTCGTCTACCGTTCCGTAACTTTCTATGCGAATATGATCCTTTGGGACGCGTGTTCCTCCAAAAAGTGCCGTGGTTCCACTATCTCCAGTTTTAGTATATATTTTCATCTTGTGATTTCTAAAATTCAAAGTCGCTAAGATACTTAGGTTTTATTGTATTGCAAAGGTTTATTAAACAAAAAGACCCTTCTTTCGAAAGGTCTTTTGTAGGTATAAAAGAGTTAACCTTAATATCCAAAAAGTTCTTCTAATGAAACTTTGGTTACTTCTCCAAGTTTACTCATTTCTTCCATAGGAACTTTTTTCTCTGAAGCAACAATTGCATAAGTATATGGTTTTTCAGAAAAATAATTTTTGTGAAATTTTTTCATATCGTCCATGCTAATATTATCAACAGAACTGTACATTTTTTTTCTCATATCGGTATCTTCGCCTAATTGTTTATTGGCAAGATAAGTAAAAATGATATTGTCCTGCGTAATTCGCTCTGTTTGAATATCTTTTCTTACTTGGTTCTTAGCTAAAGTTAGATTTCCAGAAAGCTCAGGTAATTTATTAAATAATTCGTTCATAGCTACTGTAGATTCTTTGAATTTATCAGCTTGACTTCCTACATAACCTAGCATATAATATTCTTGGTCTTTCTTTTGAGGTGCTACATAAAAACCAAAAGTACTGTATGCTAAAGCCTTACTCTCTCTTATGGTTTGAAATACTACCGAACCCATTCCGCCACCAAAATAATTATTAAAAACATTTACTATAGTGTTTTTGTTTGCATCATACTTATCCGTGTTTCTAATCCATCTTGTTTCCGCTTGAACCATATCATAATCCGTAAATAATACTTGGTTTTTTGTTTGAACGGTTTGTTTAAATTCCTTTAATGGACTTGTAGCCGTAAATGTTGCTGGTACTGAGTGTAACGTTTTTAGTTTTGCAACTAAGGCAGTCACAGGAAGCGGTCCATAATAAATCACGGTTTGTTCGTAATTGTTTAAGTTTTTAATTCTGCTCATTAAGTCTTGAGTTGTTATTCCTTCAAGCTCAGCAGTACTTAAACTATTGTTGAATTTGTTTTTAGGACCATAAATAGCATAACTGGTCAATCCTTGAAGAATCGCACCTTTGTTCGCTTTTGCATCTTTTCTTGATTTAGCAATTCTAGCTTTAAGTGACGTTAAAGCGGTTTCATCTGCTTTTACATTATTGATTACATTTTCATATAAAGCAACTGCTTTTTCGAAATTTTCTTGTAAACCTTCTATCGAAACCGTTGTAAATTCTTCTCCTGTACTGATGTTGAAACTACACGCTATTTTGTAGAAAGCTTTTGATATTTCCTCTGCAGACATTTTATCAGTTCCTAAAAACTGAATGTACTGTGAAGCTATTGATTGTTTCAAGTCGTTTAAAGATCCAATTTTATAACGGTATTTTAGACGAAAAATAGAATTATCAGTATTGGCTACAGCAAGAACTTCGGCTTTTCCTAAAGTAGATTTTTGAATGTCTTTGTTAAAATCTAAAAATACAGGTGTTGCTGCATTATTAGGCATTTCGCTTATCATTTTTACAAAAGGAGATTGCTTATCAGCATTTGTCTCCACTGGAGTGATTTTTGGTTTTTCGATTTTTGCGTTATTTTGTTTTTCGCCTTTTCTTTTTAAAATAGCTACATAATTATCGCCTAAATATTTATTGGCAAAAGCCACTATATCCGCTTTCTTAATTTTGGATAAATCGTTTACATAAGCTACTTGATCTCTCCAGTCTAATTCTGAAGTAAAAGCATCCATCAAAGAACTCGCTCTATCGGAGTATTTCTCTGTTTCGTAAATTTTACTTTTCTTAATGTTATTGATAATCGAAGTAATCAAACTGTCATCAAAATTTCCTTTCTTTAAGTTTTCAATTTCACCTAAAACCAATGTTTTAACTTCTTCTAAAGTTTGACCATTTGTAGGTGCTGCCGATAAATAAAGGACACCGTGGTCAATTAAAGTATAAGTAAAAGCACTTGCTCGAAGTAATTTTTGTTTTTTAACAAGGTTTAAATCTAATAGACCTGCTTTTCCGTTAGTAAGAACTTGACCTACTAAATCGGCAATAAGAACATCTTTGTCTTTATTTCCTGGAAGTCTAAATCCAATAGTTAAATTTTCGGCATCCGGCCCTACAATTTCTTTTATAATTGGAGCTGTGATTGGGCTCTCGTTTTCAAAAGTATATTTGGCAACCGGTTTTGACTGCATATAACTAAATGCTTTGTCAATTTTTGCAATGGCTTCATCTGGATTAAAATCGCCGGACATTATAATTCCCATATTATTGGGAACATAATTTTTATTAAAATACTTTCTAATTTCTACCAAAGAAGGATTTTTTAAATGTTCTATCGTTCCAATAGTAGTTTGAATTCCATAATTGTGTTTTTTGAATAAACTAGCAAACAATTCCTCAAAAACTTTATTACCATCGCTATCCAAACCTCTATTTTTTTCTTCATAAACAGCTTCTAACTCGGTATGAAAAATTCGTAATATTGGATTTCTGAAACGTTCTGCTTGTACTGCGATATATTTGTCGAATGAACTACTTGGAACATCATCTGTATAAACTGTTTGTTCGAATGATGTAAAAGCATTGGTTCCTTGAGCTCCCATTCCGCTCATTAATTTGTCATATTCATTCGCAATGGAGTACTTGCTGGCTAATCCAGAAACAGAGTCAATATTTTTATAAATTGCTTTTCTTTGAACAGAATCTTTAGATTTATTGTACTGCTCATATAAAGCATCAATTTTGTCTAATTGGGGTTTTTCTTTTGCCCAATCCAATGAACCATATTTATCGGTTCCTTTAAAAAGCATATGCTCTAAATAATGTGCTAAACCTGTATTAGTGGAGGGATCATTTTTACTACCCGCTTTAACAGCAACATAACACTGAATTCTTGGATCTTTTTTTGTTGGACTTAAAATAACCGTCAATCCATTTTTTAGCGTATAAAATCTTGCCTTTGCTGGGTCATTGGTAACATACTTGTAAGTGTAACCATTACTAGTTTCTTGTTTCCATCCAAATTGATTTTGAGCAAAAGTGACTGTTGTAAACAGTATTAAAGCTAAAAGCATCTTAATTTTTCTTGTCATAATTTAGTTTTATTTAATTTTGGTTTAAAGTATTAAAGCGTTTTAGATAATTATCTTTCTATTTTATAGTATCACTTTCAATCATTCCGTCACGCATTCGAATGATTCGTTTGGCATGAGCAGCAATATCTTCTTCGTGAGTCACAACAATTATGGTGTTTCCATTTTCGTGAATTTTCTGCAAAAGTGCCATAATTTCTTCCGAAGTTTTACTATCTAAATTTCCAGTTGGTTCATCAGCAAGAATAATGGAAGGTTTATTGACCAACGCTCTTGCAATTGCTACACGTTGTCTTTGTCCTCCAGATAGTTGGTTGGGTTGATGATCCATTCTGTCAGCAAGATTCACTTGTTTTAAAACTTCGGTGGCACGTGCATTTCGTTCTGATTTGGAATAGCCAGCATAAATCATTGGTAAAGCGACGTTGTCCAGTGCATTAGTTCGAGGCAAAAGATTGAAAGTTTGAAAAATAAAACCAATTTCCTTGTTGCGAATATCGGCCAATTCATCATCATGCATTTGGCTCACATCTTTTCCGTTTAGAATATAACTTCCAGAAGTGGGCGTGTCTAAACATCCTAAAAGATTCATTAAAGTAGATTTTCCCGAACCCGAAGGTCCCATCAATGCAACATATTCTCCTTTTTTAATTTCTAAATCGATACCTTTTAAAACATAAACGATCTCATTTCCAAGGGCAAAATCTCGTTTGATGTTTGTAATTTTTATAAGTGGTTGTGACATCAGAATCTTCTATTAATTTTAATTTTTAATTTTTTAAAAGTACAAAACACTTTTGAATAATTGATTAGTAGTAATTTTTAAAATTTGTTACAAGAAAATAAAATTCTAAAGTCACTAAAACAGCTTCATTTTCAAAGTATTTTTTCTAATAAATACCTTATATATTAGGCTTTTGCTGTAAAATTTGAAAAAGTAGGAATTATATAAACAATTTCAAATTTTCTGTAACAGATAGATTTTGAATATACTATAATTTTACAGAAATATTTAAAACAATACTATTATGAAAAATAATTTTTTAAAAATTGGAGTGTCGCTAGCTGTAATCTTCGGTTTAACATCTTGTAAGGATGAAAAAGAAGTAAAAGCTGAGAAAACTGTAAACACTTATGTTGTTTATGTAGATTCAGTAGAAAAAGTTTCAGCTGCTGATGCTAAGCAAAATTGGGAAGCCATTGATGCTAATTACGAATTAAGAAATCAAGAAGCCACTGCGGCTTTGATGGATTTTAAAGATAAAGTAAAAGCACAGGAAAGAATTGACGCCAGTAAAGCTAAATACCAAGCATTGAAAGACAAAATGCAAGCCGATATAGATGCTGAAAAACAAGCGGCAATCGCTGCAAATCCAAAACAAAAATTGAGAAATGCATTGTTTGGAGAAGGAAAAGTGGGTAACGATATGAATTTTAATTGGGTAAATGCTGGAAATATTCACAGTGTTTATCAAACATTTGTTCATACTGCAGAAGACAATAAAGACAAATATACACGTGAAGATTGGGATGAAGTAAAATTAATGTATGAAGCATTAGACAGTAGAAAAAACACTGTTGAAAAAGAAGGTCTTTCATCTAAAGATAATATGAAAATTGCAGGATTGAAAATTAAATTTGCACCAATGATGAAATTAAATCGAATGGGAGCAAAATCAGAAGAAATGCAAGAAGCAAAAAAATAAATTAAAATTAATTTTTAATTGATGGAAAATGACAGTCAGAAATGGCTGTCATTTTTTTTACACGCGTATCACAAAATGCTCTTTAGGTTGTTCTCGTCTAAAGAAAACAATTCCCCATTGAAAAGTATCGATGGTAACAGTAACTTTTGGATGCTCTTTTATGATTTCCCAAGCTTCCGCCATTTCTGATGACCAATGTATATCGTCGAAAATCCAAATCGTTTCATTGGAAATCGTTGGAAGTAAAAGTTCGAAGTACCTTAAAGTAGCTGTTTTGGAATGGTTGCCGTCAAAATAGATGAGTTGCCAGTTTCCAGTCGCAGTTTTCAGTTGCAGTTCTTGATTATTAAAATAAGTTTCAAATTCGGTAACAACACAATGTACATTATTGATATTGATTTTTTGTAATTGCAGTTGACATTGATTGGCTGTTTCAGGACATCCTTCTAATGTTGTAATTGTTGCTTTCGTCCCCATAGTTTGGGATCCCAAAGCTAGCGCAGATGTTGCTAATCCTAGTGATGTCCCAATTTCTAAAATAGATTCTGCTTGAAAATAATTGGTAATTCTAAATAATAATTCAGCTCTTTTTTGAGAAATTCCGGCGGTTCTAGCAATTTTCGAGATTTGTCTTGTATTGGATTTAAAAACTTTTGAACCTGCACCAAAATCAGTTACCTCAATCGTTTTATCATTTTCTAAAAGGGAATTCCTGTAGTTTTTTAAAATAGTATATTCAGCTTTTGATTCTTTGTCATAAAAACATTTGGTAATCAAATTAAAAACAAATGGCGAATGTACCGCGTGTTCGTTTTTGGAGTTCCAAAGGAATTTCAGATAGGATTTAATTTGAAAAAACATAGAATTTAATACGCAATTTGTTGTTTCGCAAAGCTTCACAAAACAGAAACACAAATATACGCAGAGATTTCTTAAAATTTTAAAAACAAAAAATAAACTTTGTGAGTCTCTGTGTTTTCTTTGTGAATCTTTGCGAAATTGTATTTATGTCGAACAGACTTATAGACTATCTTTGCACTTTTGGGAATTTACCCCAAAAATAACATCCGTTTTTTATGATAACTAGAGAAGAAATCGACAGATGTATCGCTGTTTTGTCACAGTTAAATACAGATACAGATCAAATATTTGATATTCCAAAAGAGCAACGAATCGCTTTAATTAAAGCCGCTGGACAATTTTCAAGACCAGATCGTGAGGAATTTTCAAAACGAAAAAAGGACGGAAAAGCTATTGCCAAACGCAAACAAGAAAAAAAAGATCGAACTGCTCGTAAAGAAACAGGAATTCGTTCTGCTCGAGAAGAAACTATTTTTGTAGCGCCAAAATTGTTAGCCTCGCACGATTTGGAAAGTAAAGAACAATTAGAATATGAAACGCCCAGAAAGTGTTATGTCTGCAAAACAGAATTTACCAAAATGCACCATTTTTATGATACAATGTGTCCCGATTGTGGTGATTTTAATTATGCCAAACGTTTTCAAACTGCCGATGTAACCGGACAAATTGCGGTGATTACAGGTTCTCGACTCAAAATTGGCTATCATATTACCTTGATGCTTTTGCGTGGTGGAGCTACCGTTATTGCCACGACACGTTTTCCTGTGGATTCCGCTTTGCGTTTTTCTAAAGAAGATGATTTTATGGATTGGGGACATCGTTTAAAAATTCACGGATTAGATTTACGACACATTCCGAGTGTGGAAATTTTCTGCAATTTTATCGAACAAAAATACGGTCGATTGGATATTCTAATTAATAATGCAGCTCAAACCGTGCGAAGACCTGCCGGTTTTTATTCGCATTTAATGGAAAATGAAGAACTTCCAATTAGTTCTTTGCCGCAACAGGCACAAGAGTTATTATTGGGTCATACCAATTGTTTGGCGGAATTAAAAGTCTTGACAACAGGTTTTTCGTCCAATGAAAATATGCCGGTAACTTGGCACGGACCCGAACCCGGAATTGGTTTGAGGGCTTCCGCCAAATTATCTCAGATTCCGTATTCGTTTGATAATGCGTTGGTGGCTCAGGAAGTTTTTCCAGAAGGAGAACTCGATGCTGATTTACAACAAGTCGATTTGCGAAAAGTAAACAGTTGGCGTTTGAAATTAGGTCAAATTGAAACTACGGAAATGATAGAAGTGCAATTGGTGAATTCCGTTGCGCCTTTTGTATTGTGTAATCGTCTTTCAGAAGTGATGAAAAAAGACAATACCGGTAAAAAACACATTATCAATGTCTCTGCGATGGAAGGAAAGTTTTATCGTGATTTCAAGGAAGATCGGCATCCGCATACTAATATGGCGAAAGCCGCTTTGAATATGTTAACACATACTGCCGCAGGAACTTTAGCCAAAGATGGAATTTTCATGAACGCCGTGGACACGGGTTGGGTTACCGACGAAGATCCAGCAGAATTGGCCAAACGAAAACAGGATGAACAAGATTTTCAGCCGCCATTAGATATTGTAGATGGCGCTGCGAGAGTTATGGATCCACTATTTGACGGAATTAATTCAGGAAAACATTGGTGTGGAAAATTTTTGAAAGATTATCGACCAATTGCTTGGTAGTAAATATAATAGGAAACCAAAAACCACAACAAAATTAAATTTTATTGTGGTTTTTTTAGTTGATTTTTAAGAAAATAAATCTAATAACTAATTTACCGAAATTAAATTAATTTCGAAAATTAGTACTGAACCTCCCGGAATACCATTGTAATCGTAACTTCCATAAGCTAAATGAGCAGGAATCAACAGTAAGCTATTTCCACCAGGTTTAAAAAGTGGAATTCCTTCGGTCCAGCCTTTTATCACTTTGTTTAAAAAAAATGAAATTCCTTTGTCAGTACTTTGATCAAATACTTTTCCGTTGGTGAAATAACCTTTGTAAGCAACTGTTACGTTAGAAGTTGCAGTGGGTTGCGCTCCAGTTCCAGGATTGTTGATCACATAATATAAACCTGTTGCACTTTTTTGTGCAGTTAATTTATTATTAGTTATGTATTCGCTTATATCTTTTTCATTTTGAGCCACGAAATCGGTAGTTGTTGGATTGTCTTTTGAACAAGAAATAAAAAGAGTACAAAAAATTAGTAAAGGCAATATCTTTTTCATAAAAAAATGTTTTAAAAGTGCGCAAATATATTCTAATTGTTATGATTTTTACATAAAAAGAAGAATCATGAATTTATAATAGCTCAATCCATTTTTAAAATGGTTTTTGAGAAAATACACCCTTTATTTCTTCCTATTGTGGACATTTTTTGCCATCTTTGAGGCAATATAGAATGACAATTTATTTACGACAACACTCTACAACTAAATTTTTATAAATGACTACAGAACACAAAATTAATCAGGAAAAAATCAAACAAAATAGAAAAGATACCGTACAATATTTAAATCTTCAATTGGCATCTCTTGGACAACCTCTTTATCGTGACGATGAAAACGCAGAGGAGAATTTTTGCAATCCTAAATTCCAAGCATTGACAAATGGACTAATTAAAAACTTTAGAGAAAAAGCACGATTATTATCCAATCATCTTTCGCCAGCCGATAATCGAATTCAAAACTTTTTGAACGATTATCTCAAAGATGTTCCTTTTGATAAACCCTATCTTTTGCCAAATGATACTTTGGTTTTAACCCAAAGTGGTCACGCAAGAGAGTTGAGTTTGCCTCCAAATGGAACCACTTTTGTCAGCGACGACATTACTTCTTATCGCATAAAACAAGGAATTTTAAATAATCCCGTAAATGATAAACGAACTACAGTAGGGACTTTTCACATTGTAGAAGGCAATTTGCCAGCTCCTTTAGATAAAAAGGAAGTTCCTAGAATTGCTTTTGCCCACTTTTTGAATGCTGCATTCAACCCTTCGGAAAAACTAAAATTGTTGCCTTTTACTTCCAATCAAGAAGAAAAAGCCAAATTGATTGTTTCCTTATTGATGCGTCCCATGGTTTGTCCAGAGGTCAAAGGTATTATTTCTAAAAAGTCGATGGAGGTTCGCTTTTTTGCTCCAGGAAGTTTGGTAAGCAATCTTGATTTTGTGGAAGCCATTTTTGGAAATGCAGGGGATCCTGGTCTTGCCCAAAATGATGCAGCTTTGGATACCGAACATTGGACAGGTCATACAGGCTGTGTTATTCTTGCGCCACAACTGCGATTGTTGAAGAAAAAAGACATTGGTTTACCTCATTTTAACGATGCATCAGAGCGTCAAAAAAAGGAGGGAATGTGCTGGAAAGACGCAAACGAAATTTATAATAATGGCGGAGCTTTTAAAGTAACTTGTAGAGACGAAAGAGGCGTAGTGGTTACCATTATTGCTGATAATTATTTTGGATATTCTAAAAAAGAGATTAAAACGCAAATAAGCTATTCAGCCAATTTATTTGGTTTAGTAGAAGAAGAACATTCCGGTGGAGCGATTGCTTTTCCAAGAGGAGTTATGGGCGATATTGTCGATGGAAGTGCTTTTTCTGAAAAGTTTGGAAATCAATATACTTTTGAAGATGTAAAATCTTTTTTAGGCAATAGAATCGAAGTAAAGCCACCGAATTATGCGATAGATAAAAAGTATCCTAACTTAGTTTATATCCCTGAAAATGCCTATATTAATACGAATACCAATAGTATTACTTGGACTTTTGACGGTAACGAGCAGAAATTGATTTTATCTCCCAATAAAATATACGTTCACCCAACCGGAAATAAATTCAAATTAGAAAAACACAATGCCATTGCGCTTTGGAGAATTGTAAATACTTCGCCAGAAGGTGTTTTCTGCCATAAACCGTGTACCGTTTCTGGTGGTGGAAAATCGGAAATTTCTAAATCCATGCAAAATGCCATTGCGTACAGTGCTTTTAATATTTTAGATATTGACGAAGATTTTAAAAGAGCAGATGAAATAATTGAATACAATTATTCGAATAGATGGAAAGATTCAGATCCCGCGTTTGGACCATCAAGATCCTTTTTAGACAAAGGAAGAACGCTAGGTTCGGCTGTAAAATTGCTAACTCCTTCGGCGAAAAACACAGATGAGTTTAATGAGTTTATTAAAAATATTCCTGTTCATATTAGATCATTGGTATTGTTTGTAAAACGGTTGTATCGTCAGGATCACGGCGCTTTAAACTGGAAAGATTGTATGTCGGTTGAAATTATCAACGGCAAAAACGGAACTGGTTTATTGTACAATAACACGCCAGTGGTAGGGAGTTATGTGCGAATTGGTTTCAACCAAAAAGGAACATGGCTATTGAATAAATTGCGATCTGATTTTTCGGCAAGTCAAAAAATTCAAATGGAAGATGATATTTCAGCATCGATTACTTTGCCTAGCAATCAGTTTAAAAATTTAAATCCAGAGTATACGAACAAAAGTTTAAAAGTAGTTGCCAACTGCGAATCTCATTTGTTTCAAAGACCTGATGAAGCCATTATAAGAGGATACGACAAAGGAGCAGAATTAGATATTGTAACAGACAATGTGTTTTTGACTAACTACGAACCTTTAAGAAAGAAAGATGCTGTCGAAATTTTTGAAGACACCATCAACTTTGATAAATACACGCAACCGGTCAAGGATTTAATTCTGAGTATTGTAAATAGTCCAAATGAGGAAGAATATTTCTCATTGCCTTCTCACACTAGAATTGTAGATGGAGAACCAACAAAAAATCCTCGTTATTTAGAACCTAATATTTTTATAAATGAAACCGAGGCAAGTTATTTAGGTGAAATTGGTGTTCGATTGTTCCGAAAAATAAAATCAGAAGATCCGGTTATCAATGTAGTAAATGCAGTTTTGCCGGGACGAAGAAACAATCCAATTGATAAAAAAGCAGGAATTCGTCCGTTGGCGGTTTACAATCCAATTCATTATCAGGAAACCCCCGAATTGTTTATGGATTTTGTGTGCAGTCTTACTGGTAAATCTCCTTCCACTACTGGTGCTGGTTCAGAAGGTGCTTTGACAAAAGGACCTTTTAATATGTTGACCCCGACATCCGATTTGAATAATGCGTTGTTATCACATATTTTGACTGAATCGAATGCTTTTAGCACCGCAGCAGGTTATGTAGGAGGGCAAAATAAAGTAGATCACGATATTAGTCTTTTGATTCCAGAAATTTGGGCTAGATTAGATCCAAAAGATCGCGATCCAAAAGTTTTGATAGAAAATGGTTCCCTTGAAAAATTAGAAGATTTTGAATATGAAGGCAAGAAAGTTCTGGCTAGCCGACTGGGATATCGCATTACTAGTACTTTTTCGTTACAATGTTTGAACCGTTTATTCGACGAACCAAATGCAGTTTTCAACGAGAAAATGTTGAAACCAGAATTGCAAGGAATGGAAGATTATGTTGATGGAATTGCTAATATCGTAGAAGCGCAACAAAAAGTAGCTTTAAGTTATTTTGAAGATGGAAGCATTGAAGCAGCTATTCCACCATTGAAAATTGTATTGAATATAATGGCATACGGAACGTTCGAAGGGAAAGAAATGAGCGATCCTGAATTGAGAAATTATTTCGAAAGAGATTATGTAATCAATAGTGATTGGTACAAAGTGCGTTTGAAATTGAAGCAACAAAAAGACATTAATTTTTATACTGATCAAATTAGTTATTTAGAGCATTTTATTTCAAATTCCGAAAATAATTTATTGGTTGCCGAAATGGATTTGAATACCCGTTTACAAAATGTAAAAAATATGTTAGCAACAGCCAGTTCTTCCAATTATATCAATAGTTTAGTGGGAACCATTGGAGTCGATCCATTGTATCGAAAATAATTAAAAAACTGATTTTTCTAAAAAAACAAAACCCCAACACTTTCAGTTTTTTAACTAAAAATATT
>JBBQSZ010000089.1:0-14264 GCA_038234745.1 Flavobacteriales bacterium
TGGCAGCCAGGAACTGTAGCCGGTTCCTCTGTTGCGGGACTATTATCTGGGAGACATAATCCGTCTGGTAAACTGTCGATTACTTTTCCGCAAACTACAGGGCAAATTCCAATTTATTACAACATGCGAGAATCGGCAAGACCAGAATTGGGACATTATCAGGATATTCCTCGTGACCCTTTGTACTGGTTTGGACACGGATTAAGTTATACTACTTATGAATATAGTTCCATCAAATTATCGACAACAAAAATCCAAAAAGAAGCTAAATTGGTTGCCGAAGTTGAGGTTTCAAATACAGGTAGTATAGACGGAAAAGAAACCGTACAGTGGTTTATAAAAGATCCTTTTGCAACGATATCAAGACCGATGAAGGAACTTAAATATTTCGAAAAAAAATCGATCAAATCAGGAGAAAAAGTGATTTATCGTTTCGAAATTGATCCCCTTAGAGATTTGAGTTATGTTGATAGTTCGGGAGAAAAGCATTTAGAATCTGGAGATTTTTATCTAATGGTAAATAATCAGAAAGTGAAATTTGAGCTTGTTGATTAGTACTAACGAACTATAATAGAAAATCGAATTATTAAAAACAAAAAATACAAACCAAACGCATTATTAATTATGAATTCAGAAAATGTACAAACCAAATGGGGACAATTTATCTCCCTTGTCATTCTGTTCTTCTTTTGGGGTTTTGTTGGTTCCGCCAATGATATCTTAATTCCAGTTTTCAAAAAAGTATTTACTTTGTCGCAAGTGCAATCTCAATTGGTAGCTTGGGCTTTTTATGTCGCCTATTTTGTTGGATCTGTCATATTCTTTTTAATTTCTTTAAAGTCGGATGTTTTACAAAAATTTGGCTATAAAAAAACACTTGCTGCGGGATTAGTTCTTTCAGCAATCGGTTCCTTTTTATTTATTCCGGCAGCAACAATGGAAAGTTTTCCTTTCTTTCTAACTGCATTATTTACTGTAGGATTGGGTTTTTCTATTCAACAAATTGTTGCCAATCCGCTTGCTATAAAAATGGGGACAGCAGTTACGGGTGCACATCGTTTAACATTAGCAGGAGGTATAAACTCCTTTGGGACAACAATTGGAGCTATTTTATTGGGAATTGCATTATTTGGAATGGGCGATGCAAAAAAAACAGCACTCTCCTTAGAAGATATTAAAATGCCTTTTATGATATTGGGATTTGCCTTTATTTTAGTGGCTGTATTTATGTTAGTTTCTAAAATTGAGGACCCAGCAAAACAAGCAGAGGCAAAAATTGAACATGGCCATAAAAACTTCAGTATTTTAGATTACCCTCAACTTTATTTAGGGATGCTGGCCATTTTTATTTATGTTGGGACAGAAGTAACCATCATTAGTAATTTGCCAGCCTTATTGAAAACGAAAGAGTTTGGTGGTGTTTTAGAAGAGGCCATTGCACCATTTGTTGCATTGTATTGGGGTAGTTTGATGATAGGTCGATGGAATGGAGGTATCAATGTATTTAACACCTCAAAATTAGTAAACATCGCTCTTAAATTTATCGTTCCAGCGTTGGCTTTTGGAGTTATTATTGGGGCAAATATTTTTGCACAGCATAATGTTTCAGCATTCTACATCTATCCAATTTGGATATTGATATTTATATTTGTTAGTTTTTTAGGTGGTAAAAATGCAGGTAAAACCTTGATGCTATTTGGATTATCTGGTTTGTTGATGATGTTTATGGGGCTGGTATATCCAGACAGAGAAATTGCAAAATTCTTTTTTATCTCTGGAGGTTTATTTGCATCCATTATGTGGCCTTCTATTTTCGATTTGGCTATTGCAGGTTTAGGAAAGAATACAGGAAAAGCATCGTCTTTTTTAATTATGATGATTCTTGGAGGAGGAGTAATTCCCTTAGTTCAAGGAAGTATTTGTGATTTTGATGTAACTAATGCAGAAGGTATATTTGGAATTTCTTGGACTCACTTTTCGTATATAGTTCCACTTATTGGTTTTGCTTATTTGTCATTTTACGGTTTTTATTGCCCTAAAATATTAAAAAAACAAGGTGTTTTTTACGTTGAAAGTGAGGGTGGGGGGCATTAATCTAACACTATATCTTTAAACTTTTTTACATTATTATATTTATCAGTAAAAGGCAAATATTCTTTATCTGCATAATTTTGAAAAGTACCTACTTTCATTTTATGTGCTCGATATCACTATGGTGCACGGAATACAATTCCGCGCGAACGGGTATTATTTCTACCCCAATAATATCATGTAATAATTTATTGCATTCTGCATTTTTCCAATCATAATTACGCTGATAAACAGGTATTACAAATTGTACGTTAGGCGCTTGTAAAAAGTTGTTTATTTGTAATTCGTTGGCTTTCATGATATGATAAATGATCCGTTTGAAATACTACTAATAAAGCGTTATACACTAATACCGCATTAATGGTTCTAAATAGAAATTGCTTAATTGATAATCACAATAATCTTCTGCATCAAATTGAACTTCAAATTTCAATTTTCGCTTTTTTATTTTTTCGTTGCAAATTCTAACCTTACGAATTTTATAACATTCATCGATGGATTGCCCAATTCTATTTGCACTATTAATAATGAATTGTACAAACTCAGAAGCAGCGTCTAACTGTTTTCTAGCTGATTCATTACCTAATTTTAATTCAATTACAAATATGTATAAATAATCTCCTTCTTCGGCAAATAAAATATAATCGCACATTTTTTTTAAATTTTTGATGTCTTTAAAAAATGGTAAGGCCGCATGATCATATCTAAAAAGCTCAAAATCGATTTGTGGCTGTTTGATAATTTTATAACTAACGTCAAATGGTTTACCTTTACTATTAGTATCTTTTTCGGTTAAACAACTTTGATCTGAATGTTTGAATTTTTCACTGAGTATATCTCTAATAATGGCTAGTTTACTCATTTATTTTACCATATTTTAAAGTGTAAAACAACTCTTCAGAGACTTTATTTTGATGTTCAATTGTTGCGTCAACGGAGGGTATTTCAAAACCAATATCATTCACTTCTAAGGAAGCTATTGTAACTTGTTTGTTATTACGTCCCTTTAGCGGGTAATTAAAATAATGAACTGCAATGTCTTCTTTTTTAATAAACTCTTCGGTAGTATATTGAAATTGATTTCTAAGAGTTTCAATTTCGGGATTAGTAGATGATAACATTATTAAATTATTGAATTCTCGTACTACATAATCACTATGTGTACTTATTAATAGACGGAAACCTTTATTTATTAAGCGAGCAAATAATCTAGTTAAAATTATTTGATTGTCTGGATGTAAATTAATTTCAGGTTCATCAATTATTATTAAATCATTCTTTTGCGCAATATGTTTTAAATAAATAACCAAGCTTGATAAAGACTTTATTATAGAGGCGGTCATGTGAATGGGTAAAACTTTCTTAGGAGCTTTGTCAGACTTAAATTGTAATTCACCGTCACTAGAAATTTGAACCTTACCATGTAATAGATCATTTTCAATTTCTGTAGCAAAATCAAAAAAGGCGCTTGTCGTTTTTTTGATTTCACCCAAATCATCAGCAATCATTAATCCATCTTTTATAGGCAACGGATATCTAGTTGTTTTTTTAAATAATAAATCAAATCTATCTATTTTAGTTTTCCCTGTCATAGCGTGAAAATGATCAACAGCTTCTTGTTTGCTTATTGACAGTTCTTTACTAAATGTAAAAATAGAATTTCTCTCAACAGGCAAAATATAAGTAGAACTTATAGGATGAGTTGCTAATAAAGATAAGATTGATGAAAATAAGAAAAAATTTAAAGTATCAATATCTTTATTAGAAATGGCTTTATCTTCAATTTCTAAAACTAAAAAATCAGTGTTTTTAGTTTTACTAATTTCAATATCTACTTTTCTAATACTAATTTTAGTTTGAAATTCACAATCGATTATTTGCTGTTTAAACTCTTCATTAGTTTCTTTAAATGCTATTTCTGTATTTTCAAAATATTGCTTAGCCAGATCTTCACCAATACCAAACAAGCTATCAAAATCATCTTTGAAATTGTCAATAATGCTTTTTCTATATTTGTTTAACGCATCGAAATTTATGCTATAATTTGTTTTTCTTTTTTCAATTAATTCTTTTGCTAAAACTTCATCAGTCCCAATATGCATTTGAGATTTAAGCAAGCCATATATAACATAAGCCATGTACGTTTTCCCTGTTCCATTAGGTCCACAAAAAACATTTAATTTCTTTGATAAATCAATTGTTCCTTCTTTAATTGCTCCTAATTCTTTTATATATAGATTCATTTTATTTCTTATTTTTATAAACTTTAATCATAACAAAAGTAATGATTTTTAATTTGCGACGTTGTATCTAGTTTTCCCCCTGCAACACCTCTCTCAAAACCTGCTGCAATAACATTTCATTATACCCTTGACTTTCTTTTATACTTTGCTCCAAACCATCACAAAACCCCATTAACTCCTCCAATTTGGCTACTATTTGCTCTTGCTCGTGAAGTGGTGGAAGTGGGATTAAAGCCATTTGACCATCATATGTTCCTAATCTAGGCATTTTCATTCCTTTAGTAACACTATTTACATAAGTTACAAAATCACTTCTTTTTAAAGTGTTTTTTATAAAGAAAGGATTTAGATCTCCATATAATTTTAAAGGTAAAATTTCAGTAGTACAGACACCATCTTCGTCTGCAACTATAACTTTATCTAAATACGGTCTTAATTTTGAATATAAAACATCTCCTTTTTTAAACCTACTTTTTGTACTTAATGATTTTTTTTCTTTGAATCTAATTCTATTTAGAAGTACAGAAGTTTCTTTTTCAATATCTTCCAAATCAAGAACCCAAGTATTGTCATTAATATCTTTAGGTTCTGCTTTAGGACTGCTACCATAATTACAAACTTCTCCCAACCTACACCAAACCCAATTTTCAGGAATTTCAAAAGGACTTTCATCCTCAGTAATTGGTTGCAATGGTTTTTCTTTTTTGATTTTTTTCTCGGCAATGAGTTGTGCTTTCTCGGCTTTTATTTTTTTAAGGAGTTGTTGTCCTGTTTCTTTGGTGTTGGTGCTTTTTACTAACTTTCCCTGCATCGCTTCCCGCAAAAATGATTGACGCAGTTGTTTTACGAGGTCGAGTTGGTGGGTGAGTTCTTCTTCAATATCTTGACTATCGGTTTCTAATAAACCATATTTCTCTACAAATAGAATTTGCTCTTCTAATGAAGGCAAAGGAATTTCAATTTTTGCAATTTCCTTTATTGGCAAAGTAACGTTTGCCATTCCTTTCATTCTATCTACTAATTCTCTTTCCTTATTTAGGTTTAAAAATCTAAATAGATATTCAGCATTTAAAACACTTTTGTCCTTTGGAATAACTGCACAAAGAATTGAACCTAAAGCAAATTTTCCTGATTGATAATGCAATCTTTTAATGCTTGCATGTCCGTGACCTGTACCAGAAACCAAAGGAATAATTACCGCTTCATCGTCAAATTGGTACTCATTATGAGCTTTTCTTTCTTCGGCAGTTACTACCAATGGGAATTCTCCTGAAATTGCCTTTTGAATTCCAGTTTTCCCTTTTTCAATAGTACATAAATCCCCTAATTTTACTTTCTTCCAACTCATTATTTCACTTCTTGTATTATCAAATCAAACAAAACCATACTATTCTTCCTCATTTTTACTTTGTTCAATGCGTTCATAAAATTCGTGTAGTTTGTCTTGTAATAGTTTTTTGTTGGGTAGTTTTATGGTGTATTCGCTAATCATTGTTGGCGAAAGGTTTCGGCTAAGGGCATATTCTACCACTTCGTTGTCTTTGCCTTTGCATAATAAAATACCAATGCTTGGGTTTTCGTGTTCTTTCTTGACATCACGGTCTAATGCTTCGAGGTAAAAGTTGAGTTTGCCCAAGTGTTCGGGTTCAAAATCGGTGGTTTTTAACTCAAAAGCGACCAAACATTGCAGGTTTCGGTGGTAAAACAACAAATCAGTTCGATAATCTTTGTTGCCCACTTGCAAACGAAATTCTTCGCCTACAAACAAAAAGTCTTTGCCTAATTCGAGCAAAAACTGTTTCATTTGCAGGATGAGTTGTTTTTGTAAATCTTTCTCAGAATGCAATTCGGGTAAGTTCAAAAACTCTAAAACATAGTTTTCCTTGAAGATGTTTTCTATTTCATTGGGCAAAACTCTCTGCAGTGCTGAGAGTTTTTCATTACTTAATACGGTGCGCTCAAAATAGGAGGCGTTTATTTGTCTTTCGAGTTCTCGTTTCGTATAATGCTCGGTTTTACAAAGCCTTAAATAAAACTCTCTTTCTTCCTCAGATTTAGCGCGAGAAAATATAATAGTATTATGTGTCCAACCCAATTCTCTCACCAGTGGTGAGAGTTTTGGAGAATCGTTATAAGTTTCGAAAAACTGCTTCATTCGCCACAAGTTTTTATCTGAGAATCCTTTTAATTCAGGTTCTTGTGTTTGGATAAATTGCGCTAGTTGTTGTACAGTGGCTTTTCCCCAACCTTCGTTTTGTGTTCGGGTGGTGATGTATTTTCCAATTTCCCAGTACAAATTAATCAGCTCGGTATTTACTGCTTTAAACGCATTGTATCGAGCTGTTTTTATTAAGGTTATAATTTCCGAAAACTGTGGTTCTATGCTCATTTCACCGCTTGTTTTAATTGGTTCAATAATCCATTACTTTTTTCGAAAGAAGTATGCAACATTTCCATCAATTCGGCACTGTTGAATTCGTGTGCTTCTTCGGCTTTGGTTGGGTTTTTTATATCCAAATCGTAGTTGCGGTCTATGATGGTTTGTATGTCTACTTTCCAAGCAATATCGCTTTCGGCACGGTTGTTCCACCATTTTTTAATCGGGTTGAATTCCTTGGCTTGAATCGGTTTTGTTTTGTTGTATGCTTTTTGTCCTTCGGGCAAACGGTGTTCGTAATACCAAACTTCTTTAGTAGGCGCTCCTTTGGTAAAAAACAATAAATTGGTCGCTACCGTGGCATAAGGTTGAAAAACCGAGTTGGGCAAACGTATAATGGTGTGTAGGTTACAATCTTCTAATAGTTTTTGGCGTACACGCTGCTTTACCCCATCACCTGTAAGCGAACCATCGGGCAATACGATTCCTGCACGACCTTTGTCTTTCAATAAATGAATCATCATAATCAGGAACAAATCGGCACTTTCTTTGGTTCTAAAGTTTTGCGGAAAGTTGGTTTCGTTATTATTGGCTACAATCCCTCCAAAAGGTGGGTTGGCCAAGATAGCGTTGACTCGGTGTTTTTCGGTAAAGTTGGACAGCGGTTGGTCTAGCGCATCCCCAAAACGAATGTTGGGCACTTCCATATCGTGCAAAATCAAATTGGTGGTAGCCAATAAATAGGGAAGGGGTTTGTACTCCCAACCCATTACATTTTCGGCTATACTTTTGCGCTCTTCTACGCTGTTGGCTTGCTTTTTTAAATGTTCAATCGCACAGGTCAAATACCCACCCGTTCCACAAGCGGGATCCAAGATTTTCTCGCCCAATTGTGGGTCGATCATTTCGGTAATAAAACTCGTAATGGCTCTTGGTGTGTAGAATTCACCACTTTTACCTGCACTTTGCAATCCTTTTAGAATGGCTTCGTACAGTTCACCAAAAGCGTGACGGTCTTTCGCAATGTTAAAATCGATTTCGTTTAGCTTGTTCAACACCTTACGAATGTTGATTCCGCTTTTCATATAATTGTTATTTCCTTCAAAAACCTCCCGTACAATCAGTGCACGACGGTTGCCCGTACTCACATCTATATTACGCAAAGCCGGAAAGAGTTGGCGGTCTACAAACTCTAGCAATTCGTCACCCGTCATGCCTTCGTCATCACCTGCCCAGTTGCCTTTTTTATTTTCCCAATGAAAAAGATCTGGAATGGGTGAGGTGTAATCATCCTCCATTAGTTCTAGTTCTTTGTCTTTATCACTAAATATTTTAAGAAAGAGCATCCATCCTAGTTGTTCTATGCGTTGGGCATCACCGTTTAGTCCAGTGTCTTGCCACATTATTGTTTGGATGGATTTTAATATTCCTGAAATGTTGCTCATTTTATTTTATTGTGGTGTTTATTATAATTTAATAATTTGATATAAAGCCTTATATATCAATACATTTTTGTTGTTTTGGTTTAATTTTTTTTTTGCCATTATCCGATTTGCTATAATTATCAACAAAATATCTTTTTTTTTGTTTTTTATCTATAGTACAAGAGTGTGCTAAAGTCTTTATTTATAAGTGATTGTTGTTTTTTAGAGAGTCATTTATCTTTCATTTATCTTTTTTTTGCCAAATAATAAACACGGTTTTTATTTGCTCCACTAAAATCTAACACTTCATCTTTTACCATTTTGAAAATACACTTTCTAAGATCAGCAATCGCAACATCTCCTATTTTTGAATGAATAATGGAGGCAGAAATATTGGGGCTAATTTTTAATACTTCTTCAATCAAAGCTTTTAAACGTGGTGGTTCAATCGTTTTTAATGTTGGTTTAATATTAATCTTAGCATTGACAATTAATTTCGGGTTAACTAAATATTCAGTTCCTTTTTTAATACCTCTAGAAATTAATATAGCCTGTTCGTTAAGGCGATTGACATAAGTCCTGAGTCTTTCTTCATCGGTTAGCTGTAACTCTTTGGTTAGTTGTGTTGCTAGTATTTTTTTATGACGGGTGATTACCCCTAAAGCAATGAATTCTTTCTGCGATAATTGATAGTTTTTAGCAATGAAATCTAATAATAAAACGGCTTCTTCGTCTAATATTTTTGAGTATTGGGTTACAGAAGTCGAATTATAATCGGAAATAGGAACGGGAAATGCTTTGGCATCACGACTTGTAATTTCATAGATAAGATTGTAACCAGTTCCTTCTCCTTCCATTAATTTCAAATCATGTAAAACCCTAATCATGTGCGGGTTTCTTCTGTAGGTTGTGTGGAGAATATTGTCTTTGGTGATACCTAACGGTAATCCACCAGGGTTAGTTATTTCTAATCTATCTTGGTATACTTTTATGAAAATATCACCTGAAATTGTATAGCTTTTGTGCGCAATAGCATTTATAAGTAATTCTCGAACTAATCGGGCATCATAGTGTCTGATCTTGTTTCTAAATAGTCCTTGTGGAAATTCATCAAAATAAGTTAACTCAACGGCTTCTTTCTCTATTTCTAATAGTAATTCTTTTGGGTTTTTTGAATAATCCTGCCAATCCTCTTTTCTTACTTTCTTTTCAAGTTCATCATAAACAATGTATTGCACTGTCAATGGATAAACTAATCTACTTCGTTGTGAGGCTGTGCCTAACCATAAAACACCTAAATTAGTTAGTTTGCCTTTATCAATAAGGTTATAATGTTCAATAATTTCAATATCGGATAACTCTTTGATGTTAGATTTTACTCTATCTGATTTTCTGATTTCATCGGCAAACCATTGCATGTTCATTTGCGGTATTTCTGTATAAGAAACATTTCGAGGTTGTAGTTCCCATTGAAAAGCATCTTTTTCACTTGCCAAACGAACTATGTCTTCACTTCTGGCAGGTTGGCATTGGTCACCAATTCTAATGTAGATTTTTCCGTCTGCTGTAGTGGCAACTGATTTTAATGTTGGATAAACCGTAATATTGAAAAATTGACTTCCATTGGAATGGGTTTCAATATCACCCAATTGAAACCCCACATTAAAACATAGAGATTTTAATCGAGTAACGGTTTCATTCGCAATTTTACCTGATATATTTTGATTTAAAGGAGGCTGCTTGTCTTTATCTTCAATGCCAACGATAATTTTACCACCATGAACATTTGCAAAAGCAACACTAGTTACTGCAAGATCTCTTAAACCATCTGATTTAAGTTTTCCAGCAGAATCTACTATTTTTTTTAAACTTTTATAATCTATACTGATGCCTTCTTCCATTTCAATCAAATTCAAAATTATATTTTTCTTTTTAATGCTGACTTAATTTTTCCTGATTGTTCTTCATCGTAATTATTAGCAATCTCAAAATAATTTGCAGCTGATATTTTCCATTTTCCTTTTTTATATTCAAAGGTATAGGTAGCAATATCTACATCATTATTAAGTACAATCTCTAAAATATCTTTAGATTGAAACTCTAATGGAATATCAAAAGCATCTTCTTCGTTTATTCGAGAAAGTATGGTGTTTTGATTTACTTCATAATTGATAATTAAAAGCAAAGAAGGACACATTGTTTCCCCCAAAATCATGATGTCCTTATTTTTATTAAATCGATACAGTTTCCAGTAATGTTTCAATTTTTCAACATCAGTTGTTGCGCATGTACAAAATTTAATTTTATCAGATACAATACACATAATTAGGCTTCTCTATATAATTCCGTTTCTAAATCTCTAATAGCTTCAAGATACTGTTCTTTGTCTCCAAAACGACTAATGATTTCTGTGGGTGAGCCAAAAACATCAAAAGGCTTTACTCTCAAGACATTTATATTTTCAATATTTTCTACCCCTTCATCAGCATATTTATCCAATAAGGTTTCTAATACCTTTCGAGCTTGTTCTTCGTATTTGGTAAAGTAGTTGCGTTTTTTGACATTGTTGGCGCGCTCTTTTCTAGTCAATGGTTTTTGGTCGTAGGCAACATGGCAAATCAAATCGAATAAATCTACTTGCTTGTCTACCGCATCGTACAAAGCCTCGACCATGATTCCTTGTTCTTGTAATTCTTTGATTATGGCTTCTTTTTTGTCGGCTTGATTCCAGGTTAGCAGAAAATCTTCCAATGAGGCGTATTTGCCTTTAATGATTTCTTTAGTGTGGTCTTTTAAGCTAATCGTTATTGGTTTGCCATTGGAATCAAAATACAATTCGCGACTAACTAACACAGAAACATTGACTCCGTTTACATAAACCTTGGCTCGCTTCTTATATTCAGGATTGGGTTCGTTGATAGGGTTTCTAATTTCAGGTTTTGGCATTACTATTTCTTCACCTGATACCTCATCAATTACGGGGTCTTCTTCTGTCTCTTCATCATCAAAAACAGTAACCAAATCAGTTTCTTCCGTAATTGGTTTTACTCGAAGAGGTTCACCATCAAAAGCAGGGTCGGCAAAATTATCAGTTGCATTTCTGAAATCCAAAATAGTAAAATACAGTTTATTGAATTCTTCGTTTATACGGGTTCCTCGTCCTACAATTTGTTTGAACTTAGTCATCGAATTGATATTGGCATCCAACACAATCACTTTACACGTTTGTCCATCAACACCCGTGGTCATCAGCTCAGAAGTGGTGGTAATAACAGGATATTTTTCTTCTGGATTGATGAAGTTGTCTAATTCTCGTTTTCCTTCTTCATTATCACCCGTAATTTGCATTACATATTTGTAATTTTCGGCAACCAAATCGGCATTGTGTTTGGCGATAGCATTTCGCATTCTTTCTGCGTGATCAATGTCGGCACAGAAAATAATAGTCTTGGCAAAACGATCTAATCCCTTGAGGTATTCGGTCACTTTTTTGGCAATGACATCAGTTCGTTCGTCAATCACTAAAGTTCGATCGAAATCTTTGCGATTGTAGATACGATCTTCAATTTCATTTCCTTCTTTATCCGTTTTACCTTTTTCTGGTCGATAACCTTCGGTGTCGACATTCAAAGCAACCCGAATCACTTTATAAGGCGCTAAAAAGCCATCGTCAATTCCTTGTTTTAGAGTATAGGTATACACAGCTTCACCAAAATATTCGGTATTGCTGCTTTCCTTAGTTTCTTTTGGAGTGGCGGTCAAACCAATATGGGTGGCTTGATTGAAATAGGTTAGAATTTCTCTCCAAGCACTGTCGTCTTTTGAGCTCCCTCTGTGACACTCATCAATAACAATCAAATCAAAAAAGTCGGGCGAAAAGTCTTTATAAGCATCTTCGATCCCTGGTTCATTATTGGTTAAACCTTGATATAATCCCAAAAACACTTCATACGCTTTGTCTGAAGTATCGATTCCTCGTTTTTGATTGCTTACCAACTCTTCTTTTCCACTATGATTGATAACTTTCTTTTTGATGACCGTCATTTTATCTTTGAAATGCTTAAAGTCACCTTTTCGAGTTTGGTCAATTAAAGCCGTTCTATCAGCAAGGAACAAAATTCTTTTTTTGGCTCTTGATTTCCACAAGCGGTAAATAATCTGAAATGCGGTATAGGTTTTTCCAGTACCCGTAGCCATGACTAATATGATTCTGTTTTGTCCATTTGCAATAGCTTCAATAGTTCGGTTAATTGCAATTTGTTGGTAGTATCTAGGCTTTCTTCCAGAGCCATCAGAGAAGTATTTTTGCAGCACCGTTTTTTCTGCATTTGGGGTATGAATTCCTTTGTATTTTTTATATTTTATCCAAAGTTGTTGTGGAGAAGGGAAATCTTCTAAAGCGAGTTCAGTTTCGATTGTATCGTCAGAAACGGTGCGATCATGAAACAAAAAACCATCCCCATTGCTGCTAAAAACGCAAGGGATATCTAAAGTGGTTGCATATCCTAAAGCTTGTTGGATACCAGAACGTATAGAGTGTTTATTGTCTTTGGCTTCAATTACAGCTACTGGATTGTCTTGGTAATACAGAATATAATCGGCTCTTTTTCTCTCGCCTCGAGCCGTTAGCTTGCCTCTTACGTATATTTTGCCATCCGTAAAAAACACTTCTTCTAATATCTGATTGTGCAAATCCCAGCCTGCTTTTATTAATGCAGGAGTGATGAATTTGGTGCAGATGTCTCTTTCGGATAAATCTTTCTTACTCATTTAATTTACTTAACGTAGAATAATATGGTTTTTACTTTTGTAGAGGGTATGTATTATTTATGAAAGCCATTGTGTAAAACTAGTATTGCATAAAAAACACACAAACTAAATTACTTCAAACTTACTTAATTTAAATCACATTTGGAAGTAAGTAAAAACTTAATTTAAATAATAGTACAAATTTAACCTAATCAAAATTTAGTACAGTACGGTTTCCAGTAAAGAGGTAAAATAATTATCTTTTATCTATTGAATTCCTATCAAAAGAAATAAGATTGAACATACTTCGCATCCTAGAACGAAGGCGGTTGCCGTAAAAATTTTCTAATTCGGAAGCGGATAGGTTGGTGGTGAGGTGGGTTATTGTGCCATTCTCTATGAATTGCTCGTAACGGGTAATGAGGATTTCTGCCATCACATTGCAATCGTTGCCAAAATGTTTGATTTGTTTTTCGGTGCCAAGGTCATCGAAACAGAAGCCGGGAAGTCTGATTTGATTATTGGATTTTTGTGTGTAGGGTAATAAAGCTTCATAACCTGATTTGGCAAACTCAAAGGAGATTTCGCGACAGGTTTTTATTTTGAAATCGTTTTTGGGATGGAGATAGGGTTTGAGCAAGTGCATTAAAGATGTTTTGCCGCAGCCTATTGGACCAGAAAGTAGTATTCCTTTTTTGATGTCGATTCCGATTTTTGAGGCTGTGTTTTGGTCTTGGATTGCGTAAACCAAAAGTTTATAAATCGTTGGGATGTCATTCTGGTGGATTTTGAAGTTGGGATTATAGATTGATTTACCCTGGTTTTCTAGGTATTGAAAGCATTTGGTAGGGTCGTAGATTTTTTGGTTGTTTTCTATTTTGAAAGTTTCGCGAAAATTAGAGCGGTTCTGCATAGTCTTTGGAGTTTGAAACGTTAAGGTTCTTTGGGTTTAAATTGTTGGATTGGCTGAATTTGCCCAGATTTAGAATCCAATTTCGGGCGGCAGCTTGCCAATCTTTCATTTGGGTTTTTCCGCCAACGAGCCAACCTTTGCTGCAGTAGTAATTGAAATATTTTTCGGCTTCGATGGTGCTAATTTTTTTTTCTTGAAAAAACTGTTTTACTTGGTCGATTGTTGGAGCTAAAAATTTTTCATTTTTGATTTCTTTATTTTTGATTTTTTTTTCTGGTGGTATATCTATATGTTTTAAAGAGTTTAATAATGTTTTATTATTATATATGCGAATCAAGGGTTAAAAAATTAGATTTATAAAAGCTGATGCTATTTTTCCAAAAATATGGACAAGTAATCCTTTGCTTGACCTCACTTTATTGGCTCTTTGAATATCAGTTTTTTGAATTAGCCAATTAAACAAAGAT
>JBBQSZ010000090.1:0-14263 GCA_038234745.1 Flavobacteriales bacterium
TCTTTGTTTAATTGGCTAATTCAAAAAACTGATATTCAAAGAGCCAATAAAGTGAGGTCAAGCAAAGGATTACTTGTCCATATTTTTGGAAAAATAGCATCAGCTTTTATAAATCTAATTTTTTAACCCTTGATTCGCATTCATAACTATTCGGTTTGTTGGGATGGAGATATATATGAAGGTTTTAATGATGGTTTTGCCCTTTTAGACGACCAAAGAATAGTTACACAACAATCGAGACAACTAGCTTTTGATAATCGTACCACAGAAGATATTCACAACATGCATATTGTAGGTATTGCTGAGAATGAAAAAGGGAATAAATTCTATATCGTTAAAAACTCAGGCGATACCAAGGATTGTGGCGGATATCTTTACATGTCTAAGGAGTACCTGCTTTTAAAAACAATTTCAGTAATGGTCAACAAAAACGCAATTCCTAAAACAATCATTAAGAAGTTAGAACAAAAACTTTAAATTATCATACCATATAATTATGATAAAATTATTAAAAAAAAAAAAATGAAATTAAATCCTAACAAAAAGCCGAAACTTCATCTTTCGGCTTTTATTATTAGTCTTAGTTGCAGAATAAAAAATCTATAATAGAATCCATTTAAATTACTAAATTTGAAGTTATGAAAAAATCAATCGTTATATTATTACATATTGGTTTTTGGGTATGCTACCTCCTATTAATTGGAATAATGCTGGGCGTTTTCTACAGAAGCAGTAGTCATACAATCGATCAGACAGCACGTGTTCTCAATGCTTTCCAATCCCTTTTTCTGTTTGCATTTCTACCTTCATTCCTCACCTTTTATGCTTGTTATTTTATAGTTTTCACTAAATATCTAAAACAAAAGAAGTTTTTACTTTCTATCCTGACAGGCATTCTTTTTTCTATAATTGCGTCAATAATTGCCTATATTATAATGCGGTATTTCATAGAGTCGGGGCGTCTTTTAGACATGGATAAAGGGGGGGTAAATGGTAGATCTACGGCTGTAAGAACAATACTTTTTATGAGTTTTATTGCATCAATAGCTGGTTTAGCCGCTTTAATCCTTAAAGGTTTTATAACTTGGGTTAATGAAATAAAATTGAAAGAAGATTTGCAACAAAAAAATCATGAAACTGAAATGGCTTTGATAAAAGCACAGCTGGATCCTCATTTTCTATTTAACACATTAAATAATATCGATGTACTAATTTTAAAGGATGCATCCGAAGCTTCAAATTATCTAAACAAACTATCTGATATATTGCGATTTATGCTATACGAAACCAAAACAGATGAGATTTTACTGAGTAAAGAAATTGAGTACATACAAAAGTACATTGAATTACAAAAAATAAGAACGTCAAATGCAAATTATGTTAGTTTCGAGATTAATGGAATTCTTGACAATAGAACCATAGCGCCAATGATTTTTATCCCTTTTATTGAAAATGCTTTTAAACACAGTACCAATAAAAAAATAGACAATGCAATTAGTGTGCAACTATTTATAAATGAGAAAAACATTATGTTCGTTTGTGATAATAAGCACGATCCAAAACGAAAATTAAAACTAGAAAATAATGGTTTAGGGAATGATTTGATTCAAAAAAGACTGAATCTTCTATATCCCGATCAACATGTTTTTGAATTAGACAATCAAAATACTATTTATAGTGTCAAATTAACAATTTATGGATAAATATTCTTGTATTATCATAGAAGACGAACCCTTGGCTCTCGAGAGAACCAAGAGTTTTGTTAGTAAAATACCCTTTCTCAATTTATGTGGTACTTTTGACAATGCACTTGATGGCCTAGCCTATTTAAAGGCAAATAAAGTCGATTTGCTTTTTTTAGACATCAATATGGATGAATTATCTGGTATAGAATTGCTAGAAAATTCCAAAATCGAAAGTAAAGTTATAATAACTACAGCCTATCAAGAATACGCTATAAAAGGATATGAACTTAATGTTACTGATTACTTATTAAAACCATTTACGTTTGATCGATTTTTAAAAGCCGTAAACAAAGCTCAAGAAAATAGTACTCAATCCACTCCAACTACTCAACAGGATTTTATTTTTGTAAAGACGGAAAATCGTTTAGAAAAAATTAATTTTAGCGACATTTTATTTATTGAAGGGATGAGAGATTACCGAAGAATTCATACGGTAAACAAACGAATTATGACGCTTCAAAACTTTAGTGAATTCGAACAAATTATCCCATCCAATTTGGTTTGTAGAGTACATAAATCCTATATGGTTGGAATTAACAAAATAGAATCGATTGAAAGAATGAGAATTAAAATAGCGAATCAAATTATCCCTATTTCTGAAACCTACAAAGAACAATTTTTTCAGTTAATCAACAATAAAATATAGATTTTAGCCAACAGTCTTGCAGAACTATACGAGTAGTTTGCAGACATCTCCACTCACTTCACAAATTAGAATTGTATCCCTAGCTTTAATCTTGGACTTTTGTATAAAATAATAGCAATTATACTAAAGAACTTATTATGGAAAAGCTGCTTTACAACTACTTACTACTGGACACTTTATCTGTTCTTGTTTGTTTTCTATACCTAATCTTCATAGATAGAAACGAAAAAACCAAAATCAATACCACAGTTTCAATCGTTAACTACATCTGGATTATTTCAATCGGACAATATTTCATTGCAGATCAAACAACTTATAATCAATGTAAACTTTTCGAAAATCCTATTCAACTTCGTTTTTGTCCTATCCTGAGAGGTACTTCTAAAAGTATTTTTGCTGATTAAATAATTAAAATTTATTAATCTAAACACCAACACAATAAACCTAAAGATTCAAAATAAAATTGTCTAACAAAAAAATTAAAACAATGAATATGAAATTAATTTACCTCCTAACACTAAGCCTTCTCCTTTTTGTAGGTAAAATGTTTGCACAAGATGCGAGAGGAAGCAAGAATGTGATGCAAAAATATACCTTAAGCGGAACCATCTCTGATATCAAAAGTAACGAAACCTTAATCGGTGTAAATGTCTATTTTCCTGAATTGAAAACGGGAACGACCACTAACGAATATGGCTTTTATTCTATAACTGTTCCTAAAGGCAACTATGTAGTTCAATTAAGTTATGTGAGCTACCAAACGCTAACACAAAAAGTCAATTTAAGCAAAAACACCAAAACCAACTTCAAGCTTTCTTCCATAGAAGAACAATTAACTGAGGTTGTTATTACTGCAAGCAGTAAAACAAATATTCAAAAACCCGAAATGAGTGTCAACAAACTCTCAATAGCAACTATCAAAAAAATGCCCGTTGTACTTGGGGAAGTGGATGTTTTGAAATCAATTTTGCTATTACCAGGCGTAACTAATGCTGGTGAGGGTGCTTCAGGGTTTAATGTCCGTGGAGGTGGTGCTGACCAAAATCTAATACTGTTGGATGAAGCGACGATATTTAATTCCTCCCATGTTTTTGGCTTTTTCTCTGTTTTTAACCCCGATGCAATCAAAGATTTAAAATTATACAAAGGAGGAATTCCAGCAAAATATGGCGGAAGAGCTTCTTCGGTTTTAGATATTTACCAGAAAGACGGGAGTAGCACTGGCTTTCACATGAATGGTGGTATTGGATTAATATCAAGCAGATTACTTGCAGAAGGCCCAATCGTAAAAGACAAAGGATCGTTCCTTATTGGTGGTCGCGCTTCTTATGCCCATTTATTTTTAAAACTATCTGACAAGCAGAAAGACAATGCTGCTTATTTTTATGATTTGAACACGAAATTATCTTACAAACTTAACCCTAACAACAATTTATACTTGTCCGGATATTTTGGTCGTGATGTCGTTAGTTTAAGCAAAAGTTTTACAAATACTTATGGTAACTCTATTATAAACTTGCGTTGGAATCATTTGTATAATGACAAATTATTTTCGAATCTGTCTTTAATTTACAGTGATTATTACTTTGGTTTAGGATTAGATTTAGCAGATTTCAAATGGGATTCAGGAATAAAAAACTACAATTTTAAATATGATTTCAAAAATTATATTTCGGATAAATTCAAATTAAACTTTGGTCTAAATAGTATTTATTACGATTTCAATCCTGGAACAGTCATTCCAACAAATCCAAATTCAGGTATCAATTTTAAACAATTAGATAAAAAATATGCTTTTGAACCTGCACTTTATTTAGATGCAATACAAGAAATCTCTAAAAAGGTTTCCCTTTCTTATGGTCTACGCTATAGTATGTTTTATAGACTTGGTGAATCAACTTCAAATAGATATGCCAATAATGAACCCGTTACTTTTAATCAAGACACACAAACCTACCAAAAAGCAACTCCAATAGGAACCCAGTTTTATGATAAAAACAAAGTAATACAAAGTTACAATTATTTTGAACCACGATTTGCAGCTGCTTTTCAAATGAATAAAAACCAGTCTATAAAAGCCAGTTACAACAGAATGATTCAGTATTTACAATTAATTTCAAATACTTCATCTCCTACTCCACTGGATGTTTGGATGCCAAGTGACAATTTCATCAAACCTCAAATTGCAGACCAAGTAGCTTTAGGTTATTTCAAGAATTTCAGTGATGATAAGTATTCACTTGAAGCAGAAACCTTTTACAAAAAAATTCAAAATAGAATTGACTACATCGACGGTGCCGATTTGATTGCAAATGATGCTATTGAACAAGTAATCCTCAACGGTCGCATGCGTTCGTATGGTTTAGAACTCTTGTTGCGTAAAAACGAAGGAAAATTAACAGGATGGATTTCGTATACATTATCAAAATCCGAGCAACAAACTCCAGGAAGAAACAGCTCCGAAACTGGAATTAATAATGGAAATTGGTACAATTCAGCTTACGACAAATTACATAATCTTGCCATTACAAGCGCCTATAGTTTAAATAAAAAATGGAGTTTTGGAGCTAATTTCATACTCCAATCGGGTCAGCCTGTAACCTATCCAAACGGTCAATATTCCTATCAGGATATTGTAGTACCAAGCTATGGTTTGAGAAACGAAAATAGATTGCCAGTTTACCATCATTTAGATCTTTCTGCTACTTTGACACCACATAAAAATGACAATCGCAACTGGAAATCGGAATGGGTATTTAGTGTCTATAATGTGTACAATCGCAAGAATGCCGCTTCGATCAATTTCAAACAAAATACCGATACCGGTAATAATGAAGCTTTAAGAACGTCCATTTTTGGAATAGTTCCCGCAGTCAGTTATAATTTTAAATTTTAAACACCAATAAGATGAAAAACACAATAAATTTAATAATCATATTTTTTTCAGCACTTATATTTAATAGCTGTACTGATGTAGTTGATATTCCTTTAAATACAGACAATCCTAGATTAGTCATTGATGCTGCTATAAATTGGCAAAAAGGAACAACTGGAAAGAACCAAATAATAAAACTAACAACAACTACTGATTTTTACACCAATACAATACCAGTAGTTTCTGGAGCTACCGTTTTTATAAAAAATAGTTCCAATATGGTTTTCAATTTTATGGAAAAGCCCAATACTGGAGTTTATGTTTGTGGTAATTTTATCCCAGTAGTAAATGAAAATTACACTTTGACAATTGTCAATAAAGGTCAAACCTATACAGCCTCTGAAACACTGAAATCTGTTGCGGCAATTACATCCGTTACACAAGAAATTCAGTCTGGTTTAGGTGCTGATTTCCTAAAATTAAAAACGTATTTCAATGACCCTGCAAACGCTGAAAATTATTATTTATATAAATACAAATTCACAAAAAATCTTAAACCAGAATATTCTGTAGATGATGACCTCTTTTTTCAAGGAAATACATTCTTTAGTTTAGTACTTGAAGAGCATACGAAACCAGGAGAACAGGTCGAAATTACACACTATGGTATTTCAAAAGCCTATTATAATTATATGAACATACTATTAAGCGTTGCAGGAAGCTCCGGCGGTGGCCCATTTCAAACACCACCTGCAACGGTGAGAGGAAATATAAAAAACCAAACGAATTTAGATAATTATCCTCTTGGCTACTTCAGACTAAGCGAGGCAGATGTTACAAATTACACCATTCAATAATTTTAATAATAATGAAAAATACATTAAAATTAGTAATCTTATTTATCATAATTTCCTTTTCCACCAATACATTTTGTCAAACTACAAACACTACGTCAGATAAAATTAAGGGTGATACAAAATCGGCTAAAACGTATTTAGATTTAATGATTAATATAGAGAGTACAAACCTCAATTATGGCCATTCAAATAATGCTCTGGCAGATTATAAAGAACCTGTTAAGGGCATACAAGCTGGACTATCCTTTCAAACGGGTATAACGGCTCGATTTTCTTTAGTTTCGGAACTTTATTTTATGAAAAAGGGCGGGACTTTATTAGCAAATAATCCTATATCTGCCAATAAAACAACACTTCGATTCAATACTTTAGAGTTACCCGTACTAGCACGTATCCATTTCGGAAAATTTTATATGAATGCCGGTCCATCCATCGCATATGCTCTTAGTGGAAAAAAATCAATTGATAATGAATCTTCGCCAATCTCATTTAATAACTCTAGTAACGGTTTTAAGCGGTTCGAGGCTGGAATTCAATTCGGAGGTGGAATTGAGTTTCAATTGAAACAAAAGAGAATCGCGTTAGATATAAGATATAATTATGGCTTGAGTAACATATCCAATAGCGAGGAAATATACAACAGAGCATTAATGGTTAGTGTGAAATACTCTACACTTTGGAAAAAAAATCCATTAGGGAAAAAATAAACCCAGTATTTCAAACCAGTACTGCACAACTTCAATTGACTTTTAAATCACCATAATTCTTGAATTAATTTACCGAATATCATTTAATTTAATACTAAAAAAATAAACTTATGAAATCAAATACCACAAAAAATCGAATTTTAAATGCCCCTTTAACTAGAATCTTACTTGGACTTTTAGTATGCTTTATAGCCTTCATTCTGGCTCAACAACTAACAGGAAAATTACTTGATTTATCTGTTTCAGATAAAAACCTTAGAAACCTAATAAAGGGCATTTTTTCATCTATAGCAGTTATTGCAGCCTACATCTATTTTTATAAAAAATACGAAAAAAGAGAGATTACTGAATTTTCATTTAAAGGAATGGCTAAATATATCGTCATTGGGACGCTGTTAGGTGTGCTATTACAAAGTCTTACCATATTGGTAATTGTCCTGAACAACGGTTTTGAAATTGTTGCTGTTAATCCCCTTTCCAGTATAATCATTCCTTTTACAGTAGCATTTTCAGTAGCTATTTTTGAAGAAATTTTAATCAGAGGTATTATTTTTCGAATAGTAGAAGAAAAATTAGGCAGCTACATTTCTTTATTAATTACAGCAATTATTTTTGGAGCATTGCATTTAGCCAATCCAAATAGCACCTTGATGTCAAGTGTATGTGTCGGCATTGAAGCTGGATTTTTAATGGGTGCTGCCTATATCTACGCAAGAAATCTATGGTTTCCTATTGCTATACATTTTGCTTGGAATTTTATGCAATCAGGTGTTTTTGGAGCTATTACATCGGGTAATGATAAAACAACTGGTTTACTAACTACTAAAATAACAGGCAACCAATTATTTACTGGTGGAGAATTTGGACCAGAAGGAACTATACAAGCTATCATTTTTTGTTCAATAGCCTCTTTACTATTATTAACATTAAGTAAAAATAAAATTGTTCTTCCGTATTGGAGAAGGAAACAAAACTAAAGTAAGTTGAAGTAAAACTAATTATTCAAAATGCCTTCCCCAAAAAAAATGTCAATAAACAGAATACTATCGATTTTTCTTGCCTTATTTGCCCTGAGTACGGTTAACAATATTTTCGCAAAGACCAACTTTGTGATATCAATTGCTGTTTTAACACTATTTTTTGCTTTTCTTATTTATAAAATAGTAAAAAATCAAGAAAAATTATCATTTCATTAGGCAATCTGTACTTAATTATTTTATTCTGATAAATAAAGAAAAATGCAAAATATCATTCAGTTGTCTATTTTACCTTTTGGTATGATCAATTGTTTTCTTATCAAAGGAGACAAAAAGCACATCCTTATTGACACTGGTTTTCCTAATAGTGAAAAAAAAATTATTCGTCAGCTCGATGCAATTGGAATAAGAAAAGAAGATATTAGCTTAATAATTATTTCACACGGACACATAGACCATTTTGGCAGTGCAAAAGAATTAAAGGAACAGTTTAATGCGCCAATTTTAATACATGAGTTGGATAAAAGAGCATTACAAACAGGAAAAAGCATGCTCGAAACATTAAAGGCAAACCATAAAATTTGGGATATTTTTCTTAAATCAAAATTTATAAAAAATACTGCCTCCCCCTGTTTCCCCGACATAATATTAATTGGAAACGAAGAATTCGATTTATCAAAATATGGAATAAATGGAAAAATAATACATACCCCTGGACATACTCCTGGTTCTTTATCAGTTGTTCTTGAAGATGGAAATGCAATTATAATGGATTTAGCTTCATCAGGAATACTACTTGGGGGCATTATATTTAACACTAGAATGAAACATCCACCATTTCACGACAATTTAGAACAAGTAAAAAACAGTGTCAATCATTTACTTTCATTAAATACCCACCTTTTTTATCTAGGACATGGCAATCCCGTTTCTAGAAAATCATTAATTCATTATAGAGATACTTTTTTATAAATTGTAGATTTCAGTAAATTAAATGTAATAGTCATAGAACAACCCAACAGTATATTTCTCATACAACTCAAACAAAAACTCCAGACATTTGATTTCACGTAAAAGAGTCTATACTAATAATACACTTTTACGGCTTTGCCTAACTCATAATACATTTGAATTAATGCCCTTTTGAAAGTCAAATTAAACTAAAATATGTTGTGTTTTTAATCAATATAACAACACATTTTTTTAGCTTCCAATAACATTTGAATAGTTATTTTTAATTATTTCAATTATTTCTTTACTTAAGGTATCACTTATAATCCCACCAGCAACCATTTCTGTTAGTTTACCAGCAAATATTTGAGACCAATGTTTTTTATTCAAAAAATACAAGTCTTTTAATTCTTCAAACTCATTACTTAAATCATCATAAGAAATTTCTTGACCAATTTTTAACAAGTTTAAATCATTCAATATTTTTTCCAAAGCAAGGTTTATTTCATTTTTTTCTGAACTTGCAAACTCAAATGGTATTAACTGATTTTCTAATTCTTCTAATTCTTCTTGTAAAAAGAAAAGAACATTTTCATAAAACATATTTTGTTGACATTCTTCTAAATTATTGCAAGTTAGTAAGTGGTTATCATACTCTAATTTAATACATCTTATCAAATAGTTTGTAAATTCTATTTTATATAGTATTTTTTTATATTCCCAAAGTTGATGCCTTACTTTTGAAATAAAATTATTATACAAATCCCCTGTATTTAGATTGTATTCTAAAAATTCATCAGGTTGTTTTTGGATTAAATTCATCTCTTTTATTATTATATTTTATTTCTTCCCTTTTTTCTCCTTCACAAACAACCCTTCCGTATATTTCTCATATAATTCAAACAAAAACTCCATACGTTTAGCTTCACTTGTAAAAGCTTGTTTACTATAAGCTGCATCTACGGCTTTGTCTAATTCGTTGTGGGCTTTGACTAATGCTGGCGGCATGGTTAACGGACTGTACAAATCGGCAAGTGTGTATTTTGGAAATTCAGTTCTAACTTCAATAACTTTTTCTATTGCATTTTCAACAACTTTTTTTTGCTTTTCGGTTAAATTTTCAGGCCAAGGAAAGTTGTTGTAAACAATTTTATTTGAATAGATATAATCACTTTTCATTCTGCCGCAAACATAACTCATCCAGGTCATGTGCATTTTACTTTCCAGAATACCAAATATATAATGAGTTGCATCTGGAATAAAAGAAGCTGTATTGTTTATAATAAATTCTGGTTCTACATATGCAAATGGAATATAATTTCTCCTTTCAGAAGAAACTTTAGGGAACATTAAATATCTTTTACTTGGTTGTCTGTCTTCAGAAAACAATGTAGGATATTTAGCCCAATGATTTGTTCTAGCTTTACTGCTTGAAAGTCTAAAGTTTTTTACTCTTTCAATTCTTTCTTGAATAAATGGGATATGTCTAATTTCATTTAGTGGAGCATCTTTCAACCAAAGGCAATAACGAATATTTCCATTTATAAAATCACCTCCACCAATAAACGGTCTAATGAATTTTTCACTTTCAGGATATTTTTGCTTTAAAAAATCTACTTCTTCAATTGTCAACATAAAATGTCCACTATCAGTAGTTTCACTACCTTTTATTATTTCAGGAACATTACAAATAGGCTTAGTTCTTGAAACGATAAACATATCTTTTCCTTCAACTAAATAAGGGCTAATGTTTTTTACTTTAATCTCATGTGCTTCGCCGCTAATATTCTCATATTCGAAAATACTCTTATTAATTACATCAAAATTTGCAAATCCAATAATAACAACATGAACAGCTGCATTACCTTTAGCTTCATTACCCCATTTAAAAGTTTGATGACCAAAATGAATTTTAATTTTATATTTTTTGAATAAGATACCCCAAATATTTCCAACTTGTTCGCCTTGAACGATTGAATTGGTAGAAACAAACGCAACTTTGATTTTTGTTTTTTGTATATATTGAGCGGCTTTTAAATACCAAGCTGTAACATAATCTAAAGAACCACACCCACTAGAACCTCCAAAAACCCTTTCCATATCTTTTTTTTGCTCAGAATTTTGAATTTGTTTACCTACAAAAGGTGGGTTTCCAATAATGTATGAAAGTTGATCTTTAGTAATTAAATCTTCCCAATTTACTTCAAGTGCATTTCCCTGTACAATTTTAGCTGATTTTTTTAACGGCAAACGAGCGAAATATTGCCCAAATTCATTACTAATCATCATATTCATTTGGTGGTCAATTAACCACATGGCAACCTCGGCAATTCGTGCAGGAAATTCTTCATATTCAATACCGCACATCATATCGACATCGAGCCAAATAATGTCGCTAATATCTAAAACTCCTTGCCCCGATTTGTAAGTAGCTCTTAGAATTTCTAATTCTAATAAACGTAACTCTCGGTATGTGATTACTAGAAAATTTCCACAACCACATGCAGGATCTAAGAACTTAAGTTGACTGATTTTTTTATGAAATTCTGGAAGTTTACCTTTACTTGATTTAACTCCTTCAAATTCAGCCCAAAGATCATCTAAAAACAAGGGTTTTATTAGTTTTAAAATATTGCTTTCACTAGTATAATGCGCTCCTAAATTCCGTCGCTCTTTAGGATTCATAACACTTTGAAACATCGAGCCAAAAATGGCTGGCGATATTTTACTCCAATCAATGTAACAACAATCTAACAAGGCTTGACGCATTTTACTATCAAAACTTGCCATAGGTAAAATTTCTTCAAACAGTTTTCCGTTGACATACGGAAAATCATTTAACTGCTCATCTAAATTTTTAAACCGTTTGTCTTTTGGTGTGTTTAAAACCTGAAATAGTTCTTGAATTTTTGAAGCTAAATCGCTTCCGTCTTCAGCAGTTCTGTTTTCAATATAATCCTGTAATTGTTGTTTGTCAAATATGGTTGTATCTTCGGCAAACAAACAAAATAACAGTCGTACTAAATACACTTCTAATGGATGACCTTGATAACCAATTTCTTCTAAACGGTCGTGAAGTTTACCCATTAGTTCCGCTGCTTTAATGTTAGCAGGATCTTGTTCTTTGAAAGTCTTTTTTTGGTACCCCAATAAATACCCAAAACTTTGAACATTTTGAACTAATTTGTCTAAAGTAAATTCTACTGTAGTTTGCTCTTCGGTATCGTATAATCTGAAAATATGGAAGTCACAAACCAAAACATATTTTGGAAGTTCATTTTGTTTTAATCCATGAGTATAATCAATAGCTTGTTGGAAGGCTTTGTCAAGGTTTTTGCCTCGGCTTTTCATTTCAACTAAAGTAGTTCCTTTCCAAAGTAAATCAATATAACCATCGGCATCTGACAGCTTTTTTACTCGGTGTTCGAACGTTCCTATTTTTTTTCGAGTAATTCCAAATACATCAAAAAAGGCGTCTAAGAATGATTTAGCATCTGCTTCTTCATTAGTAGTATTTTCCCATTCTTTAGAAAATCGTACTGCTCGATCTTTTATTTCATTCCAGCTAAGAGCCATAGTATATATTCCATTTGTTATTTATCAAACCTACTAAATATAAATGATTTTAACACGATTATTTATACTTATATAAGCCTTATTATCAACAAATTTATAAACTTAATAACTCCCAATTTTACGGAATACCGTAAAACCAAAAAAAATATTTAAAATCTACTAATTCTATTTCCCAACAACTTCAAATACTTTTCCTTCATATCATTAGACAAAAATGATATTTCTATAAGTTCATTCCAATTGGATATGCTTTTATTCATATCATTGAGAATAGTATCAATAGTTTTATCTGTTAATTCTAAACGCTCTTTTGCATAATACGCTATAAAATCGGATGATTTGAAATTACTCATTTTTCCTTTCAAGGAAAGTGCTATTTCTTCGTCAGGACTTTTAATTGCAATTGAAGAATTCAAAAAATCATAAACAGGTGTCAAGGTTGTTTTTCCTGCTTTGGTTATTACCGAGAAGTTTTTTAAATGCATATCGTCATTTCCCGTAAGGAAACAGAATAAAACTCGTTTGAAAAAATCGGCTTTTTCTATTGCTGGAAAAGTACAATACTCATCAATTACACTCACCAACTTTTCCATTGTATAATTGTATTTGGTATCACGTGAATTATCTGTTAGTTGTGCAAAATCCTCCGTAGCGAATTTTTTTCTTTTACTGTATCTATCAAATCTTTTTATAAAATAAGAAAGGCTTTCATCTTTAGAATAAACCAATCCGTGAAAAGGAACTTCAAGTCCATACACTTTGGCCATTTTCATGGTCAAATCTTCATTTTGTGGTAATTCAGGGAATAAATCATTTTGTGGTTTGATGATATAATTTCCAAACTGATCTACTATTTCAAATTGCTGATTGACAACTGATACAACAGCACTTAATTTGGGTTGTACCCCTTGAATAGATAGTTTTTTTGCTCGATTAGCTGCTTCTTGTCTTTGTTCAGCTGCTGAAAACGGCAAATCATTTAATGCAGAAAGTTTCGGAGCTATCAAACGAAGCCCTTTTTGACTGTATTTATCAGTGCCACATAATTCATAAGTTATAGGACATCTATTCATCTTTCAGCTCTTTAACTGTTACCGATCCAACTAAATCATTTCCAGTAGCAATTAACTGCGAGAAATAATCATTTTTATCAATTTTACCAATTTTTAAAAGACCTTCAAGCATAATGCCTTCTGGCAACAAACCCTCAAAGAAAGATGGGAATTTGTTAAACGAATACACTTTATTTGATAATGGCATTGTGAGTGAAACTGCTTCACCTTCATAATTATCATTATAAATAAATTGAAAACTACCTGAATCGCCCTCAATCAGCATTCCAGCATCTATATTATGAACTAAAATTTTTGCTTTTCTCATTTTTATTTATGGATTGGACTTTTAAATTGTATGTCAATATTCAATACTTTTAGTACCGATAAAAGATTGATCCAACTAACCGTTTCTTTATTTTTTTCAATATCAAAAACGGTTGTCTTCCCTACTCCTGCAAGATTTGCTAATTGCAATTGTGTTAATCCTGCTTGCTTTCGATGCTCCTTTATAAAGAGACCTAAATTGAAATCATTCATTTTTTACTGTTTAAGCAGTAAATGTAGTAAATATTGTTACACAAGTAACAATATTTACTACAAAACATATATATATTACTGCTATAACGGTAAAATATATGTTGATTGCATAAAATCACAAAAAAAACAGAACAAAATTACTTTTTTACTGTTATAACAGTAATTTAAACGATCAAAATCTATTACTAGATCCTTTAAATTCTATAAAATTGAATGTTTCAAACAATCTGTCAAAATTTCTGTCACCATATCTGTCAAAACTTTCTATGGCTTGGTGCATATCATTTGGATATTCTGAATCATAATTGCATAGTAGAATTGTCCTGAAATTTTTACT
>JBBQSZ010000091.1:0-14221 GCA_038234745.1 Flavobacteriales bacterium
AATACAGATTAAATGCGAGTAGAAGATCATGGAACTACAAAAGAACTTCCTATAATACTACGAAATCATTATCTGGAATAGCAAATAGTGGACAAGGAAGCGGAAGTATCCAATTTCAGGATGAAGTTGAATCGCAACTTGAAAACATTTTTACTTATAATTTTAATGTAAAAGATATACATCATATTGCACTTACTGCGGTACAAAGTATTTCACAAAGAAAATATAATAATTTTCAAAATACAGCAAGTAAAATACCAAACGATATCTTAGGTATTTATGGCCTTGGAGGAGCATTATTAAACACCCCAACGATCTCTGGATATGAGAGAGGTATTGTTTCGGCTGTGGCTAGGTTTGAATATGACTATGACAATAAATACTATTTTAGTGCTGCTGGTAGAAAGGATGGATCTACCGTTTTTGGAAAAAATAATAAATGGGCTTTTTTCCCTTCTGCCAATATTGGTTGGAATGTACATAAAGAGAATTTTATGAAAAATTTTGATGAAATCAATAATTTGAAATTACGTTTTAGTTATGGTAGTGTAGGTAATGAAGGTATTGCACCAGGTCAAAGCCAAAGTACAGCAAATCAAAATGACTACATAATTAATGGGATACAAGTATCAGGATATGTTCCAGGATCTTATTTACCTAATCCTGACTTAAAATGGGAGACCTCTACTACATTTAATTCTGCTGTTGACTTTGGTTTTTTTAATAATAGAATTACTTCTACAATAGAATATTACATCACTAGAACAAAAGATCTTTTGGTTGACAAACAATTAGATTTATCTACAGGTTATAGCTTTCAAAAAACCAATATAGGAGAAATTGAAAATAAAGGTTTTGAAGCTACTCTTAATGCTGATCTAATTAGAGCTAAAGATTTTAAACTTAAACTAGGATTATCATTCACTAAAAACAACAATAAAATTATTCATCTCTACGGTAAAGATGCTGATGGAAATGGAAAAGAAGATGATGATGTAACAAACAAATGGTTTATAGGACAACCTATTAATGTGTATTACCAATACCAACCCGTTGGAATTTTTCAACAAGGTGAAAACATCATAAATTCAGCGCAACCACTTGCTGTTCCTGGTGACATTAAAATAAATGACGTAAACGGAGATACCCTTATCAATGACAAAGACCGTGTATTAACATCAAAAATGCCCGATTGGTATGGTACTGTTTCGCTTGGTGCAGAATACAAAGGATTTGACATGTCGGCAGATTTCTATACCGTACAAGGAGTGACAAAAGACAACCCATTTTTATATGGATACACCCAAGGTGGATCTTTGAGAGGAATTAAAAACGGAATCGCACAAAATTATTGGACACCAGAAAACCCAGGAGGTAATTTTCCTAGACCGTCGGAAGGTAACGACCCTTCTTATATTTACACTATGGGACTTCAAGACGCTTCGTATGTCAGACTACAGAACTTAACTTTTGGATATACTTTACCCAAAACTATACTTTCTAATTTAGGATTATCTAATTTGAGAATATATGTAACTGGTAGTAATTTAATTACAATTACTGACTTCAAATCGTATAGTCCTGAAAAAAACGCAACCGACTATCCTGAACCAGTAACTATAGTTACAGGACTCAAATTAGGATTTTAAAACAAAATTAAAAAATATTAAATATTAAATTAAACAATTATGAAAAAAGTAAAATACTTATTGTTTTCAATATTTCTAGTTTGTCTTTCTTTTATTTCATGCGAGTCATTTTTAAAAGAAGAAGTGATAGATAAAGTTTCTGTAGATTACATTTATAATTCTCCAGAGGGATTATCAGTAGGAGTAAATGCCCTTTACAACAGAATGAGACTTTATAATGCTCCATCCGGTGATAATAGTAATTTGCAAGCCAATGTCTTCTTTATGGCTGCAACTGATTTAGGGCTGCATAGAACCTGGTTTACTCCTTATGGACCAAGCGATCACACACCCGCAAAATTCCCTAGTGACAAATGGACAAATGCTTATAGTATTATAGATAGAGCATCCGCTATTATTACTAGTGCAAGGACTGTAAATATGGATGCCACGGCCAAAAATAAACTTGTTGCTCAAGCAAGAGTGATTAGAGGCGAATTATATTTAGATTTAATTAGAATGTATGGTCACATCTTATTAGACACAATACCTACAACACCGCTAAACATAAATGACCCTGCAATTTACGAAGCCGCTTCTGAAGATGCTGTTTTTGGAGTTATTAATTCAGATCTTGATTTTGCAGTGAAAAACTTAGATTGGAAAGTGTCTACTGGACGATACGGACAAGGAGCGGCACGCCATATAAGAGGAAAAGCAGCTATGTGGAGAAAAGACTGGACAGAAGCAGCTACTCAGTTCGACGCAATAATTAATAATGGTACGCACAGTTTAGTAGAACTTAGCCAAGTTTTTGGGTCTGATGTAAACCATAGCGAAGCTTTGTTTGTGTACCAAAAAAATCAGTCTCTCGGAGCTGGAGATGATTTAGCTGGAGGTGGTGGTTTTTGGTTAGGAAGCGTTTTCAATCAAAGACTTTATGAGAAGATATCTGGCGCAGATGCTAAAGCTGGAAATGAGGTTATTGCTGACATTAACTATGGAGGACAGTCATTGGGTTGGTTTTTTCCCAATAATTATTTAAAGTCGCTTTATGACCAAACAAATGACAAAAGATTCTCAACCTATTATTGGCCTGATAACTACACCTCCTACATAGTAAATAATCCAAGTCACCCTAATTACGGAAAACCAATTACTAAACCTGAAGACAATTACAGACGCTTTCACTGGAGCTTAAAAAAATACGCTGATTTTAATACCAAGCAGGCCAATGGAAATGAAAGCTACAAAAACTACGTATACTATCGTTTTGCAGAAACTCTTTTACTTGCATCAGAAGCACATCATAATTTAGGCGAAGACGTTATTGCACTAGAGTATATGAACCAAGTTAGAAGAAGAGGATATGGATTACCAACCAAAACACCTTCGGCTACAGTAGATTTTAAAGTATGGACATTGAACACCTATTTAGACGAGTCTGCTAGAGAATTAGCTTTTGAAAATAATCGTTGGTTTTTATTAAAACGACTGGGATTACTTGGGGAGCGAATTAGTTTGTATTACAGAAATGGAGATACTACATCAGCAGAAGCCAATGATGCCACTAGTAGTGCAACCCCTTGGAGATCGCAATATATTAATTGTCCTGTTCCTCAAAGCCAAATAGACAAAATGGGGGCAAGTGCAAGTCAATTTAATATTGGATATTAAAACAATTTTCACAATGAATAGTAGTGCAAAATTCATCTTTGAATGAAAGCACTACTATTATAAAACACTACATTATATGCGAAAAATCAATTATAAAGGAAAGATTTTACTTTGCTTAACTTTTATGTTATTTCAATTCAATTCTTTTAGTCAAAAGACCATTCAAAATGTATTTAACAGAGAACATTTAAGTTTAAACGGACAATGGAAATACATTATTGACCCCTATCAAATGGGCTATTTAGATTACAGACAAAAACCATTCGACGAAAGCAAAGAAGGCACTGGTGGTTTTTACGAAAACTTAAATCCATCGGATAGTAAAACAAAGGTAGAATACAATTTCGAGTTTGAGCAATCACTACAGGTTCCTGGCGATTGGAATTCGCAAGATCAACGCCTTTTATTTTACGAAGGAACACTTTGGTACAAGAAAGATTTCGTAGTGAGCCCCAAAGCGGATAGAAACTATTTTATCTATTTTGCTGCTGTTAACTACGAATCACATGTGTACTTAAACGGAAAAAAACTCGGCACTCACATAGGAGGTTTTACACCATTTCAATTTGATGTCACAGGTAAACTGAAGGACGGCAACAATTTTATTGTGGTTATGGCTGATAATACCCGTAAAAAAGATGCTGTACCAACCATAAATACCGACTGGTGGAACTACGGAGGTATTACTAGAGATGTAACTTTAGTCTCTACCCCTATTTCCTATATTGATGATTATAAAGTACAACTCGCAAAGGACAATAAAGACCAAGTAGAAGGTTTTATTCAGTTAAAAAACGCTGCTAAAAATGAAACTGTGGTTGTTGAAATTCCAGAACTTAAAATAAAATCATCTTATACAACAGATGAAAATGGATATGCGAAATTTAATTTCCCTGTCAAAAAAGTGCAGTATTGGTCACCCGAATTACCTAAATTATATCAAGTAATTGTATCTTCTAAATTAGATAAGGTAACCGACAAAATAGGCTTTAGAACTATAAAAACGGTAAATAAAGACATTTTACTTAATGGCAAGTCCATCTTTTTGAAAGGAATATCTGTTCATGACGAAAATCCTCTAGTTGGAGGCCGATTCCGATCGGAAGGTGATATGCGAATGATGCTTAATTGGGCAAAAGAACTGGGTTGTAATTATATTCGTTTGGCCCATTATACACACAATGAAACAATGCTAAGACTAGCAGACGAAGTGGGCTTATTAGTCTGGGCAGAAATACCGGTTTATTGGACAATCTCTTGGAAAAACCAAGAGACTTATAACAATGCCGAAAATCAATTATCAGTAGCCATTGAGAGAGATAAAAATAGAGCGAGCGTTATTATTTGGTCTATAGGAAATGAAACTCCTGTAAGCAACGAGCGAAATATTTTTATGGGCAAACTGGTAGACAAAGTAAGAAGTATAGACAATACTCGCTTGGTTGCAGCTGCTCTAGAAATAGAACGGAATGGTTATAAAATTACTGTTGAGGATTCTTTAGGTGAGAAATTAGATTTGGCTAGTTTTAATGAATATGGCGGATGGTATTGGTCTGAACCAAAAGAATTGCCTAAGTATTCGTTTGATATCAAATTTAATAAACCAGTTGTGATTTCCGAATTTGGAGCTAGTGCTTTGGCTGGTTTTCATGGTGATGAACAAACGATGTGGAGTGAAGAATTACAAGAATATTTTTATAAACAACAATTGGCAATGTTAGAAAAAGTGGATGGTCTAAGAGGTATGACTCCATGGATTCTAGTGGATTTCAAATCCCCAAGACGTCAAAATCCCATCTTTCAAAATTTCTGGAATAGAAAAGGACTTATTTCTGAAACAGGAAAGAAGAAAAAAGCATTCTATATTTTACAAAAATATTATGAAACAAAAAAATAGAAATTAATAAAATTCAACTACAGTTAAATTAAAACATCCAAAAATGAAAAATATATTTAAAACTTTTGCAATACTTCTCACAACGTGCTTCATTTCATGTACCCATGAAGACAAGATTGTATTTGTTAACGGAGAATCGACTGGAAACACAGAAACAATGGATGCCTTAACGGCTCAAAAAGTAATTCTTGAATTAGGACCTGGTTTTAATCTAGGAAATACCTTTGAAAACGGAACTAACCCTACCACTTTTGTAAGTGTTAAGCCTATAATAGATTTGTACAAAACGGCAGGTATGAAACACGTTCGAATTCCTACCACATGGATGGACCGTTTTACAGATAATCTTGCAGATGCTAATGGGAATATCAATGTTCAAAACCCTAGATTTATCGAACTTGTAAAAGTTATAGATTATGCAATGACTCAAAATATGTATGTAATCCTAAATACACACCATGAAAACTGGTTGAAAGATCATTACGATGGAACTGAAGCTTACGACACTAAATTCAAAACACTTTGGACAGGTATTGCAAACTATTTTAAAGATCGCAATAATAAATTAATTTTTGAAGTGCTTAACGAACCAGAAGGATATTTAGGAGAAATTGATGGTACAGGTCCATTTCCTGACCCAACGGATGCAACTGCCCTAACTTATACTCGAAGAGTAAATAAAGTCGGTTATGATGCCATTAGAGCTACCGGAGGCAACAATATCACCAGAGTGGTGATGGTAGGACTTAACGGTCAAGGTAACGCCTTGTATTTTGATAAAGTTTATCCCAACAAAGCTAGCTTGCCGGGAGCAGGAACAGATAATTATTTATGCATCCAAGTGCACACCTACAATCCATGGGCTTTTTGTGGTGAAACAGGTAGTAACGCGGCATTTCCTGGAACTTCAACTATCGAAACAGGAATTCAAACCGTCAAAACACAAGCTATAAAATTAAATGTCCCTATACATTATGGAGAATTTGGTGTAGGTAGAAGCAAAAATACTGGCGAAAGAGACACAGATATTGTAAGAGGATATTACCGTACAATTGCAAAAACTACCTTAGCACAATCTATGTCATACAGCGTTTGGGATGATCGTGGATGGTTTGCTCTAACAAATACTACTGGTACTAGTTTTACAAACAACATCGTTCCTTACATGCTTCAATAATTATACTATCTTCGAAAGTATTAAAAGCAAGAATTTCTTTTTATAGAAATTCTTGCTTTTTTTGTTTTGTACAATTCACACCCTTTTAAAGAACAAATACACTCTGAATATCAATAGATTGAAAATAAATTTACAAAAAATAATTAACTAAATAATTTATTTATGAAAAGAATTACTCTATTAACCATTTGTTTAATTTCATTTATTACAAATGCTCAAACCTATGCAATTTACACTCAAGATGCATCTATTGGTACAGGTGTGAATAGTCTTAGGTTTCAAAACGGACAAGGTTTTACCGCAACACAACCTACAACAGCTCCCTACGAAGGAAGTAAAAATTATTTATTAACATACGACGGTACAAGTACGTATTTTTTCGCTCAATTTTTACCTCGCAATGTCGCTAATACTGCTGATACAAGTGTAGACTTGTCTGCATACTCTTATTACAATATCGCTGTAAAAACAAGTTGTCCAAATCCTTTTTATATTCGGATGAAAGGGAATGGAATTACAACTAAAGTGCTTATAGACCCACTTTCAAATAGCTATGGTTTTAAAAATGATAACCAATGGTACTTTATGTCAATTCCATTTTCGGCTTTTATAGCTGACCCTGGAGCTTTCAGCTTGACATTAATAACTGAAATTTTAGTTATAAGAAGTTATGACACCCCTGTAATCACAGGAAAAACAAACAATTTTGAAGTTGATAATGTTTTTGTTTCTACAAGAAAGACAATTGCTTCAGCAACATCAGGCAATTGGGAAACTGCATCAACTTGGGCAGGTGGCGTTGTACCTACATCGGCAAATGATGTCTTTATTGCAGCAGGACATTTAGTTAATGTAAACGCTACTACAGTACAATGCTATGACCTATCTATAAGTGCAGCAGGTGCATTAACTGTTAAATCAGGTGCGAATCTAAACATTTCAGGCAAATTATTCAACAATGCAGCTACTCCAGCAGCTGGTGTTGTTGCGAATGTAGTTATAGAAAACAATGCTAATTTAATACAAACCGCCACTCCTGCGAATACAGGTTCAGTTACAGTAAAACGCAATAGCAATGCTTTGTCTCGTTTAGATTATACGATATGGTCATCACCGGTAACTAATGCTAATCAATTTTTAACTACATTCTCTCCAGCTACAGATAGTGGTCGTTTTTACAACTATAACGTTACAGGAGATACTTATGCAAGTATTTCGAGTCCATCTACAACTCCTTTTACAAAAGGCGCAGGATATTTAATTCGCATGCCAAATGACGCAGTAACCGCTCCATCTACTCAAACATTTAATGGTCAATTTACAGGTGTATTAAATAATGGTAATGTACCAGTGACTTTAGTTTGGGATGCAACTCATCCTTATAACATGGTTGGTAATCCTTATCCATCCGTTATAGATGCGAATACATTTATCAGTGATAATTCAACTAAAATTGAAACGGCTCTTTACTTCTGGAGGAAGAAAAATGGATCAGGAAGTGCTTATGCTGTTTATAATTCCCTTGGCGGGACCACTGCTTCTTCTACAAGTGAAGTTCCAAATGGAAAAATCCAAGTTGGTCAAGGGTTCTTTGTTGCAGCAAAATCTGCTGGAGCTGTAGCTACTTTTTTTACAAATACAATGCGTGAAGCTGCACCTACAAGTACTCAGTTTTTCAAAACTAAACAAATGGATACACAAAACCGCGTTTGGTTGAACCTTACTAATACTGAAGGTGTATTTAGCCAAGCTTTAGTAGGCTATATAGATGGAGCAACTCAAGGTGTTGATAACTATGATGGAAAATACATCAATGATAGTCCAATCGCCTTAACTTCAAATATTGAAGGTGCCGAATATACTATACAAGGTCGTCCAGCATTCGAGATTTCTGATATCGTTGCCTTAAATTTCAAAACTAATGCTGCAGGAACATACACGATCTCTAAAGACCATGCTGACGGAGTGTTTGCAACTGGTCAAGATATATATTTAGTAGATGCAACTACAAGTACTGAAACCAACTTACAAACTGATGCCTATACTTTTACTGCTGCATCTGGTGTAGATAACGCAAGATTCTCATTGAAATACCAAAAAACGTTAGGTATAAATACAGCTGAATTTAACGACAACAGTGTTCAAGTATACAGAAACAATGGTGGTTTGAAAGTTACTTCAGGTGCAAATGCAATTAGAAGTATTAAAGTGTATGATATTCTAGGAAGAGTTATAGCAGAACAAAACAACGTGAATGCGAACTCAGCAACTATCAAAGATTTGAGAGCTACTCACCAAGTAGTACTTGTAAAAGTAACTTCGGCAGATAATACAGTAGTAACTAAGAAAGTAGTTAATTAATACCAATTAATTTTCTAAATCATTAATTTAAAAAAACACACCCTATGAAAAATCATTTATTAAAATACTATATAGCTGCAGTGTACTTATGTTCAACTTTCGTAATGCTTGCACAACCTGGAACAACAGGTGATGGAATTGACGGATTAGAAGGAGGAGATCCAGCTGCTCCTATCAATGACTTTATTCCTATTCTTGCAATAATCGGAATTATCGTCGTTTTTATACGATTTAGAGCCCTAAAAGCAAATGAAATCAAAAAATAAAACAGAACTTTCTAATTAGAACTTTGATGCAAAATTGAAACCCTGTTCCTTAATTGGAGTAGGGTTTAAATTTACACTACCAAATTGACCGATTAATTCAAAGATTTCTAGCATAATTCCACTTTGCTTTTATCGGTATTATACCGTGACCATTTGGCCTAAAATACATATTCAATTGGTATTTCTTACATATGTGGTCTAATTACTAAATAAATATGATTTTACTTTTTTAAATTTGGTACAATTCACCCCCTTTTTAAGAATAAAAACAACCTAAAAATCAATTGATAGAAAATACATTTACATAATTAATTAACTAAAACATTATAATCATGAAAAAAATTACACTACTAACTTTATTGTTAATTTCATTTATTACTAATGCACAGACCTTTTCAATTTACACACAAGACTCCTCTATAGGGGCTGGAGTGAATAGTCTTCGGTTTCAAAATGGAAATGCTTTCACGGGGTCTGAACCAACGACTACACCTTATGAAGGGAGTAAAAATTATCTTCTAACCTACACAGGTTCTGGAGGGACATATTTTCACGGTATATTTTTACCTCGAAATACTACTAATACTGCCGATATGACAATCGATTTATCTGCTTACTCTTATTACAATATAGCAATAAAAACAACTTCAGCAACTCAATTTTATATTAGAATGAGAGGAAATGGCATTACAGCCAAAGTGCTTATTAACCCAGCTTCAAATAGTTATAGCTTTACAAATGACGGTCAATGGCACTTTATGTCTATCCCTTTTTCCGCTTTTATTCCAGAATCTGGAAGTTTTAGTTTGGCAACAATATCTGAAGCCTTGGTTTTTAGAAGTTATGATACCACTGGTGTGGTAATAACAACAAGTAATGATTTTGCTTTTGACAATGTCTATGTTTCAACGACTCAAATAAATCTCGGAACAAATAAAATAAATACTTTATCGGCTTCAATTTATCCAAATCCTGCCACTAATGTTTTAAAAATTAGTTCAGTAGAAAACGTAAATAAAATTATTATATATAATTTATTAGGTGTAAAAGTTTTAGAAAAAAATTCCATTAATGACAATGATTTTCTTGATATATCGTCATTATCAGTTGGATCGTATATAGTCAATGTCGAATCTGCAGGCAAAAAATACAGTACTAAATTAATTAAAAAGTAATTAATCTAATAATAAGCCCTAAATAATTTTAAAAGTATCAAACAGTAGTAAGCAACAGTTTACTACTGTTTTTTTTTACAATTTTCAGGCACCAACACCTATTGAGTCTATTTAAACTTAATTGGGTTAGCAAAACAATTTATACCGGATCCATTAAAAAATAACCCGTTCGCTCGGATTTGTAATCCGATCCCACCTCAAAATATTCCCTTCTTTCAATTAGATCTTAACTTTTTTTAGGAGCACAAACAATAGTTCCTTAAACAAATTCAGTCCTGCTCTACTCTATATCTTTGCTTTTATTAAAGAAAAAAAAGCAAAGGTAATTGCGAGAGCAATTTAGCGATCAGGGCTATATATCATGATTCATTTTCAAAACACTATTCTAAAAAAACTGCTAATAATCATAATTCTGCTAATCAACATCACGGGCACCCGAGAGCTTTTTGCTCGAACAGGCGAAGCAATCAATAGGTCTCTCTTCGGTCGTTCCCTTTGTTCCGTTCGGCTGTTCCAGTCGGTCAACCTTACATTTTCATATGAACTTCTTCGGTAAATAGCCAATCTATCTTTCAATTCAACTCCTAGGTTTCCCTCCGTTCCACAGGCACTTCACAGCACAAAAAAATAAGGCAGTACCGCTAAGGCGGCACAGCCTTATTTTTTCCGCTGTTCGTTCCTCATCTTCACACGGTCTCTTCCTGCGTTCGGTCGGGCTTATGCATCCACAATACCGCTTCATTTCGTTACAGTCATTCGTTCGCTTACCGCTCCATTTCATTCCGCTCTAAGCTCTCTCTTTCCTTTCTCTACATTCCAGCAGTATTATGTCTGCCGCCCTCAGTGTTTTCAGCGGTTGCTCCTTCGCTCAGCCATCGGGCTTGGCGCCGCTTACCTCATTTCAACTTCACACAACAAATCTTTTCATCTCAACTTCAGTTCTCTAATCAAATCTCATTCGGTCGCTTTGCCCTAAATCAAGGAACGCCTTCGGCTGTCTTTTATTTTTTCCCCGCCGTTACACGCTCGCAGTACTTCTCTCCTCTTCGCTAGCGCTACGTTCCGTTCCCGTACCTGCGGTGGCTGTTCGATTGCCGCAACACCGCCACGGCGCTCCTCGAAAAAAAAATAATTTCCGCTATCGCTACAATCATTTATTTTTCTGCGGTGCTTGGGGGTGTTTGATTGCCGATTATACAACTACATCCCATCAAAAACTCCTAACAAGAACTTCTGTATTTTAAAAAAAATAAAAAAGAAAGCAAATTTAAGTTTCGGTTTCAAAAAGTAAAGTTCAAGCCCTACGGGTTTTTGAAAAAATCTCCACCCTTACATTTTCAATTTAGCACCCTTTCTTAACCTATACAATTCCGATTCCACAATACTAGTTGGGTAGTATTTTTTCAAAAAAACTTGACTTCTTTTGAAACCTCCACTAGACGAATGGCTTTCTTTTTTTTTTTTTCTTCTGAAAATAATTTATTTAAAAAGTTCTTTGACATAAAAAAAACAATAAAAAACGCTAAAGGGTAAAATTTTCTTCTGCGTGCTCGTAGCAACAATGGTTTGTTCTTAGCGTTTAGGGTCAATTTCTTTTTCGCGGTTACATACGTACCAGCAGTAAAAAACGACCTTCAATGGGCTTGGGTTATTTCAACCTCAAAACCCATATTTTTTAATTTGTCAAGATAGGACTGAACCTGACTTTGTTTTCTTCTTGAATCAATATAATCATAACCTAGTTCGAAATATGGAATCTTATATTTAATGATAAAATAAGCAGCATTAAGGATTTTATGACCAACAGCAACTAATGCTCTTTTTTTTCCTCTACGACCAATAAGTGATTCATATTTTTTTCTCAGATAACAATCTTTTACATGGGATGCTGCCCAAGCACATTCAACCAATGCAGTTTTTAGATGCTGATTTCCCTTTGTGATACGCCCTGAATGTACTTTTCCTGCACTTTCGTTATTGCCTGGGCAAATTCCTGCCCAAGATGCTAAATGTTGGGCAGTAGGAAATATATTCATATCAACTCCAATTTCTGCTACCAATACAGCTGAGCTAATTCTATTAATTCCTGGAATGGTCTGCAAAAGACTTATTTCTTCATTATAAGGCAGACAAAGAGAATCTATTTTTTGATCAATCAATGCTATTTTGTTCTGTATGCTGTCAATATTCAACTCAATAGTATCAAGCATAAATTTATGGTGTGGCGTGAGTTTTCCTTGTAATGATTCTTTGAGTATTTCTCTTTTTTTTCTGATTGAACCATGACAAAGAGCAAGCAATTCTTCAAAATTATTATTGCCGTTTTTGATTGCTGCTATCAGAAGTCTACCAGATTTTCCAAAAACATCACTGATGACATTACTTAATTTAAAATTGGCATCCTGTAGGATTTTCTCAAAACGATTATGCTCAGCAGTTGAATTTTGAACCAATTTTTTTCTGTATCGGGTTAAATCCCGTAGATTTCGTATTTCACTTGGAGGAATAAAGCTTGCCTTTAACAGTCCACTAAGTAATAATTTAGCTAACCACCTGCTGTCCTTTTTATCGGTCTTGTGTCCTGGAATGTTTTTAACATGTTTAGCATTGACGAGTAATATTTCGAAATCATCTTCGAGAATGTTATAAACGGGTTTCCAATAAATTCCAGTACTCTCCATTACAAGATGAGTAATAGCAAACGATTTAAGCCATAAACACAAACTTCGTAAATCGTTGGTATATGTAGTAAAAGTTTTTGTTTCTGTTACAATTCCTGTACCCATAACAGTCACAACAACAGTATCACGATGCACATCCATACCTGCGCCTCGTTCAATAATTTGAGGAAATGAGATTTGCGCTTCCATAACTTTAAAATTTATACACAAAGTTACTCATCATTCCATTTTCATCCGGGTTTGTGACTAAGTTTTAATCATGATAATTTCTTTTCAAAATATGATGCGGAGCAAAGCGACAGCATCATTTAAAACCAGAAGCTATGCCGAATTTCATCATTAAAACACACCAAAAAGACACCCTCTACAAAGGCAACCAAATCTTTATCCTTAACAAAGGATTGAACAGTGGTAAACCCCAAAAAGAACCTTTTACCAACAGTTTTGTTATCCAATTCGCCAATCCGGAAGACTCAGAAACGATCTACTGGCTGGCCTACAGCCTTTGGAAATCCAAATTCTGGCAAATCCACTTAGTTGGGTCCGTTATCCCCTTTTTACGAATTCACGATTTTAAAAAAGATTTTTCGAGTAAAGTGGATGCCATGTTGCAGGATTTTGAGCTGCACAAAAAACAGGTCCAAGCGTTGAGGTTATTGGAAAATCAAGAAGAGCAGTATCATAAAAACATCGCTCTAATTGCTGAAATGAGAAGGGTCATTTTATCGGGCTATATCAAGGGCTAAATCTAAGTATTATATATATCTTTGAAAAATAAAACTGGATGGATTATCATACATATACACCCATATACGGGGAGATACGTCTGACGTCATCATACCTATATACAAGTTATCTACAACTTTTCATTCAACCCTCCAATTTGCACTTAAAGTGTTGTATTCATTGACTTTATAAAAATCAACAATGCAATTTTAAGCAACAAAAAGCAACGAAATACTTGTTTTGTTATACCTAATGTTGTACCTTCGTATCACGATGCACCCAATTGAAAACCCTGTATTTACAATACTTTCACTCGTTTGCATTATTTTTCAAAAGTAGTATAACATTTCTAAATTCCTATTATTATGGCATCAGTTAAATTAATTTTAAGAACACATCAGGTAGACCAAACAGGACACAGCCCTTTGTATATCCGAATTATAAAAGATAGAAAAACGAAATTTATCACTGCCGGAGTGAAGCTCAAAGAGAACGAGTGGGATGAAGCAAAGCAGAAAGTAAAAAAGAACCATTCAAACAGTGCCAGAATGAATGCTGCATTATCTCAAAAGATTGCAGATGCCGAAGGTCAGGTAGCTGATATGGAACGCAAAATAAAAACAGTATCGGTTA
>JBBQSZ010000092.1:0-14124 GCA_038234745.1 Flavobacteriales bacterium
ATTATTAAAAACTCCTCTGATGGCATGGATTGTGGAGGATATCTTTATATGTCAAGAGAATATTTACTCTTAAAAACAATTTCAGTAATGGTAAATAAAAATGCTATTCCAAAAACAATAACCAAGAAAATAAAAAATAATAGTTAACCTTTTTTAAATTATAATTTGATACAATAACATCCATAGAAAATGTTTTATTGTTTTAAAAAAGCAAAGCAATTCAAATCTAAACATCGATTCTAACAAGAAGCCGAAGGCGTCTTCGGCTTTTTTTAATGTTTGATATAGTAACAAAGCATCTATTTCCTAATAAAAAACACTAGCGAAAATCAAAGGTTCCTTTTTTATAATTAAAGATATATTTAAAAAATTCAAATAATTTTGCTCTTCTCTTTTGTTTTTCTGCGGTTATTGAAAAATGCGAAGCTACTAAAAGACTTGGTCGCATTGCAACAAAAGACTTGTTAGAGAAAAAAGTACAATGAAAATTAAATCTCTTAACAAAAACTGCACAAGAACGGTATGAAAAATTACTGAATGAGTATCCAAAATATGTTCAACTAATCCCACTTAAGTATCTTGCATCGTATATAGGTGTAGTACATGAAAGCTTAAGTAGAATTCGTAAACGTATTTCTTGACCAAAGTCAATTGTAGTGTCATCAATTAAATTCAATTTTGCATTATAAATTTAACTAAAAAAATTAATGCAAAAAGATGGACAAACAATAACGTTATAAAATAGAAAATAATAAACTTGTATAAGCATTAATTCTATCGAGCTACTGTATTAAATATTCCGGCACCTCACTAAACAAATACCGTTATCGGCAACTCTAAAAGACATAACAAATGGTAGAAAAAACAGAAATAAAAGTAAATTGTGATGTTCCTGCTATTTGGCTTGAACATAAAAATGAGTTGCGGAATTTTATTCTAAAAAGAGTAAAAGACCAAGATTTGACAAATGATATTTTGCAAGATGTTTTAATGAAAGTATATAACTTTTGTATCTCAAAGTCAGGAGTGAAAAATATTAGAAGTTGGCTTTTTCAAATTGCTCGAAACACGATCATTGACCATTATCGCAAACAATCAAAGTTTAGAAGTGAGGATAACTTACCTGACATTGAAAATGAAAATGAAAGTCAGGATTTTAAAGAAGCTTTAAATTACATAATGCCTATACTTGATTTTTTACCAAAAAAATATGCAGAACCTTTAAAATTAGCGGACATTGACGGACTAAAACAAGCAGATATTGCTAAAAAACTGAACTTGAATTTATCCGCAACAAAATCAAGAATACAAAGGGCAAGACAACTTTTAAAAGCAGAATTTGTTACTTGTTGTAATTTTGAAATAGACAAACTAGGTAACATCATTTCGTTTGAAATTAAAAGCAGTTGTGAACCTTTGCAAAAAATAAAAAAAGAAATTTCAAAATAATTTGCGTCTTTTTTGCATTCTCTACGTCTTGAAGTTATATCAATTTAAAATTAAAAAAAATGAAACGATTTCACGTTCACGTTAGAGTGAAAAACCTTGAAGAAAGCATTGAATTTTACAATGCGTTATTTAACACAAAACCAAGTTTAGTAAAAGGCGACTATGCAAAATGGATGTTGGAAGACCCTAGAATTAACTATGCTATTTCAACAGGGCATAGCGAAAATGGTATTGAACATTTAGGCTTGCAACTTGATAACGAAACTGAATTGGAAGAAGTATATAAAAATATGCAAAAGGCAAAAGGAACAATAACAGAAGAAGGGGAATGTACTTGTTGTTATTCAAAATCTCAAAAGAGCTGGATTACTGATCCCCAAGGTGTTGATTGGGAAGCGTTTTACACTCACGGTACAGCCACAGTTTATGGCGAAGGTATCAATGCAAGACCAGCGCCCGAAGCTATGGAACAATGGGCAGGCAACGACGGAAAAAATGCTACACAAAAAAGCTTATAAAGGTGAAAATTATATCAATTAGAAGTATGTTTTCAAGCGATTGGGAAGATGTAAAAAAAATATATGAAAGTGGCATCGCAACAGAAGTTGCCACTTTTGAAACTTCTGCCCCCGATTGGGAGAAATGGGATAAGGGACATTTATTGTTTGGTAGATTTGTGGCGACAATTGAAAATGAAATTGTTGGCTGGACCGCATTAAGCGCAATTTCAACTAGGTGTGTTTACGGTGGTGTTGCAGAAATAAGTGTTTATGTTTCTGAAAATAATAAAGGAATTGGAATAGGGAAAGAGCTATTGACCGCGCTTATCATTGACAGCGAAAAAAATGGTATTTGGACACTCGAAGCTGGAATTTTCACAGACAATACAGCAAGTATTAAACTTCATGAAAGTGTTGGATTTCGCGTTATTGGATACCAAGAAAAAATCGGAAAACTTAAACGCAAATGGAAAGACAACTTTATCCTTGAAAGACGAAGTAAAGCTGTTGGAGTAGACTAACTATATAAAAAGCGATAGCCTATAATATCGCTATAACTAATTAAATAAAAAAATGAATATTTCAAAATCAGACAGACCAGCCCTAATTTTAATTGACATTCAAAAAGCCTTTGATGATCTAGCGTACTGGGGCGGAGAAAGAAACAACGCCGAAGCTGAGAACAATGCAGCGGAATTATTGAAAATTTGGAGAATCAATAAGCTTCCGGTTTATCATATCAGACATTGTTCTTCAATTGAAACTTCCCTGTTGCACGAAACAAATGCTGGAAATGAATTTAAAGATATCGTGAAACCCCTCGCGGGCGAGGTGATAATTAAAAAGAATGTAAACAGTGCTTTTATAGGTACCAACCTAAAGGAGCAGCTTGACAGGGAAAAAATTTCTAAACTTGTAATTGTTGGCTTGACAACTGATCATTGTGTTTCGACAACTACGCGGATGGCAGGCAATTTAGGGTATGAAACTTTTGTTGTTTCTGATGCAACTGCCACCTTTAATAAAAAAGGTGTTGATGGTCAAAATTATTCAGCAGAACTTATGCACCAAACTGCATTGACAAGCTTGAATGAAGAATTTGCAACCATTGTTACGACTGCCTTCCTAATACAAAATATTGAATAGGACACTGGTAAAAAACAGCAATACTGAATTTATGCAATTGCGGCAAAACTTAAATCAAAATATGAAACGCGAAATAATAATAATAACCAAGATTAACGAAAATCATAAGTCATTCATAGACTATTTGTCAAAGTTGTCAAAGGACGAATTTGAATATAGTAGTAAAGGAAAATGAAATGCAGGCCAACAGTTAGAACATATCATTCTCTGCGTAGACGCGACCGTTGGTGTTTTCGATATGGACAGATTAATGATTGAAAAAAAATTCGGAAGATTAGAAAGAGAGAAACATACTTATGAAGAGTTGAGAAGTGAGTATCGAAAAATAACTAATGAAGGTGTAAAGGCGCCCGAACGATTTATTCCTGGAACAATTACAATAGACCAAAGAGAACTTTTAATAGAAAAGCTAAATTCTCTGATTATAGAATTTGGACAAAAAATAGAAATCTTTAGTGAACAAGAGCTAAACAGTTTGCTAATTCCGCACCCATCATTAGGCAGTCTGACATTGCGGGAAATGCTTTATAATTTAGCCTACCACTTTGAACATCATCGATTAGCAATTGTAACAAACCTCAAAAATTTAAATCTTAAATAATTAGGATATGCTAAAAAAATCCTGCCATTGGTCTCTGACTCTATTTTATAAACCATTTTAAACACGTATTACATAAACAAATAAATAACAAATTAAAAATCAATTTAATGAAAAAATCAATCAATTTTTTAGCAATATTTTTATTCGCTTTAACAAACGCCTCATTTGCTTCTGATCACAAACCATTAATTAATCATTCTTCCTATCAAAGTAATGATTTGAACACCCCGTTAGTAATTGCAATCTTCAATGGTGATATTATGACTATAACGAAAATCATTGAATATGGGGCTGATGTAAATGAAAAGTCAAACGGTTTAAGTCCTCTAATGTATGCGGCACGATACAATAAAGTTGAAATTATAAAAATATTAATTTCAAGTGGCGCAGTCATTAATGATAAAGACAGTCACGGGTTTACCGCACTAAAATATGCAGAATTATCCAACGCTAAAGAGGCATCTGCATTATTAAAACGAAATAAATAACTTATATCCATTTAAAGATCAGTTTAAAATAATGCAAAAAAACAAATATGAATTAATTTATTGTCTTAATTGTAACAGGCCTCATTGGGAAGTGATTTTATTTTAATAAAAAAAGGACTGATTTCATTTTTTACGGTAGAAGTTGCCTGTTTAAGAATAACAATTGCATTTTTCGCGTTTTTACCGATCATAATAATAAAAAGTAGGCTTTTACGTAGACAAATTTAGTATGGTATTTACTCATCATCATAACAGGTTCTATTATTACCGACTTTCTATTTTCATTTGCTCAAGAAAAAGTCAATAGTTCAATTACTCAGACATTAAAGTCATTAATTCCACTTTTTTCTATTTTATAGGCGTTCTGTTTTTTAGAGTGAAATTCATTTTGTAATCATTTATTGATGTTTTGGAGGGGCTGTTTGTAGTATTACTTTTGATTTTTAAAAGTGCTCAGAATTTTAAGTTTTGATAATTTATAATATTGATTCTTTATTATTCTGGGTACAATTTTATAAGGGCTTAGCATCAATGTAGTCCTAAATAAATTATCAAAAAAAGCCCCGTTCTTGTTAAGTGCAATGACATTTTTATTTATGGGTGTGCCAGCAAGTATTTATTTAGTCAGTATTGGTACGTTTAGCAAAATTAGTACACAACCTGATATGCTGCAACCTCTTATATACATTTCAATTCTGGCAGTTTTAGGATCGTTTGTGGCAACATTATTATATTATTGGTTGATTGTGAAAACATCCGCATTCTTTGCATCAATGTATGGATATATTATTCCAATTTGCGCAACATTCTGGGGTTTTATTGACGGCGAAAGTATTTCTGAAATACAAATCTTGTGCATAATTATTATCTTAGCTGGAGTGTATTTAACGAGCTCAAGCACGAAAATCATAAATCAACAAAAATGGAAATTTTGATACAAACAAATCGACTTTTAATACGACAAGTTATTGACGAAGATGAGCTAGGCTTTTATCAACTGGATACAGACCCGGAAGTGCACAAATATTTAGGAAATAATCCATCTACAAATATGGATGAAATTAGAAGAACAATTAAATTTATCCAACAACAATATATTGACAATGGAATTGGCCGGTTTTCGGTAATTGAGAGAGAAACAAATAATTTTATAGGTTGGGCAGGTTTAAAATTGATAACAGAAGAAACCAATGGCCATATAAATTATTATGATCTTGGTTATAGATTATCACAAAAGTTTTGGGGAAAAGGTTTTGCAACAGAGTCCGCCGAAGCAATTTTAACATATGGTTTTAATGAAATGCAATTAAAGGAAATTTTTGCAATCGCTGATAGTGGAAACGAAGGCTCAAAAAATATTTTACAAAAAATAGGGCTTCAATTTGTAGAAACTTTTGACTATAATAAAATTCAACATCATTGGTACAAGATAGACAAAACAGATTGGATTGCAAGAAAATCGGAGTTAACCGGAGTCTTGTAGTTTTAGTTATTCACCTACAATGATGCATTACAATATAAACTAAATTGGAATCAAAACGGAAATTTCAAAAATCGATTCCTTTCTTTCGTAGTACAAAAAAACACGCAAAGTAACTGATAAAGTCATTGCGGTAATTCCTCCCGGTAAAATTGACTGGCGCTATATGTCTGGTAAATTTGCAATAGGCGGCATGGTTCGGCATATTGCCGCAATAGAACGGTATGTGTTTGCAGAAGACTCGCTCGGCAACAAAGCAAATTATAAAGGATGTGGATATGAATTAGCCGATAGTTATGAAAATATCATTTCTTATTTCAATGAAATGCATTCACAATCCATAGAAATCTACGAACCGTTATGCTGTATTATTGCAACTGTAGATGGGCGGAAAATTGTGTTGTGAAGTTTTTTACGAGCGCTTGTGGTACAAGAAATTCATCCCCGCGCAGTGCTCTGTATATATCTAATTTATTAGGAATAGAATTACCGTCCTAGTTTAAAAGAAGAGGAAGTAATTCAATTATGTAAAAAATAGCTCATGTATATTGGGGAATCATGTTTGGTTAAAATCAGAACTCAGCCTAAATAATAATTTTATAAATATTTAAATTCTAATAAACACATCACAATGGAAGACTATGAGATTCTGAAGTTAAAAAGAAAACTAAGAATTATTTCGGCAAAATTTTACTTTCTAACTGCAATTATAATTGCCTTTTCCCTATTCTCTTACACATCAAAGCAAAATGTAACATTTGATGAAATTTTTGCAAAGAAAATTACAATAACCGAGCCCAATGGACAACCAAGACTTGTTTTGGCTAATTCTCAAAACTCACCTGATAATTTAGAACGAGGTAAACCAATGGGCATCAATTCAGGTGGACGGCCAGGAATAATTTTCTACAATGATGAATATACTGAATGCGGAGGATTAGTATTCGCTGGTAGAAAGGACTCTTTAACGGGCAAATATTTTGCTTCGGGACATTTTTCTTTTGATCAGTATAATCAAAATCAGGTTTTATATCTTCAATACTTAGATGACAATGGCTCTAAAGCGACAGGATTATATGTAGATGATTGGCATAAAGAACCAATATATTCAGAATTTCGAAAGACATACAAGGCGGCTCAAAAAATAGATAATGAATCAGAGCGAAACAAGAAACTGAATGAATTAAGATTTCCAAAAAATGGGGAACCCGCTTTCGCTAACAGAGTTTTTATAGGAAAGGATACTGATAAAAATGCAGTTGTAAATTTATCTGATCCAAACGGAAATATACGGTTACAATTAAAAGTAGATTCTATAGGAAATGCTAAAATTCTTTTTCTGGATGAAAAGGGTAAAATAACTTCAAAATTCCCTGAAAAGTAAATTTATAAAACATTGATAATTCAACCATTTTAACGCTAAAACATATATAGTTAGTTGACTATATATGTTTTTTTGTTATTCCGTGTTTTATATTATGATGTGGGATCCTAGAAACTTAAGTGCCATCTTCTTTAGACTATTGTTATGTGTTTAAAAAATCATTGAGGATTTTATTAAAAATTTCTGGTTGGTCAATTAGCGGCAAATGGCCAGCACCCTGAATTAGTTGAAATTTTGCATTAGGCATTATTTTGGTAGTTGCTTCACCAAATTCGGGTGAAAATAATTTATCCTCTTTTCCCCAAATAATAAGGGTTTCATTATTTATACGTTGCAATGCTTCTTCAGGTATTTTTGACACAGCAGCACCTTTTCCGTGCTTAAATGCATTTTTCCCTCCGTCAGATTTAATAACAGCAACAGAATAGTGGCTATGGTTTCTATCTCTGATTGCTGGGTTGTTGAGTATGAAAGGAGCATTAAATTGATTTGCTGTAGCAGATGGAAAACTGTTCATCCAAATCATTCCTAATAAGGGCCAAAAAGAAACCTTTGCGCCTAAGCCTGCAGCATCAACGACTACAAGTTTGTTAACCCTATCTGGATAGTCTATGGCAAACTGTAGCGCTATTGCACCTCCTTGAGATAATCCTACTATATGAGCCTTTTCGATTTTCATTTGTATTAGGAAGTCTTTCAACCATTTTGAAAAATAGGGGCGATCATACGGTGCATTGGGTTTGTCAGATTCTCCGTAGCCAACAATATCCGGCGCTACCACATGAAATTTTTCAGCCATAGCACCAATCGATGGATACCAAGTTACAGCACCCGCGCCAGCCCCATGTAAACAAATCACATAATCGCCACTCCCTGCAGCTAAATAATTAGTTCTAATGGAACCATTTGTTGTTTCGCCTTGCTCAATAGGTACACCCATCTTCTCTATAAGCGCATTTCTATAATCGATTCTGTTTTTCATTTTCATGGCTATTGTGATTTTTTATTAATCTGTTATAAATAGCTTATTTGTTTGTTTTCTTTTGCTTGTTTATTGAAAATATTGTAAAAGTAAATACTCCAAATCACATCTATTGTAAGACAATAGACTGGCCAATAGGCTGGGTTTACCGTTGCGTCAGTAAGATGATGGATGAAATCCCAGACACCATGCTGTAGGATACCAAAGGCAATAAGTTTTGGATTCTTTACAAAGCCGATTACTGCTATGAAATAGAACACCAAAGCGGCTATTATTTCTAAAACAATGTCACTCATTGAATTTTCTTTTAGTGCAAAACCAACATATATAAACCCTATGGCTACAAGTATGGTTGCCGCAATCAATTTAGCTGGAATAATTTTTTTCAACAGGGGCATCAAAGCAAATAGCGGAAGTGCAGTTGCAAATCCCCAAAATAGTTCTAGTAACATAATTTAATTATTTGTTGTGATAAGTTCAAAAAATTCAGTTCTGCCAAATATGGATATGCCTATATAGCCTCTTACCCTAAGGTGTTTACCTTCGATAGTTATTTTGCAATTATAAGTATTGCCACTTTCAGGATCATAAATTGTACCGCCGATGTATAAACCATCATCGTGAGAAAATCCAGAGAGTAATTCTATTCCTAGCACTTGGCGGGACTGTAAACTCTTATCTGGATTTTTATTATCCTTACGCGGATTAGCCACCCACACGGATTTACCATAATAGGAATTCCTTTTTTTGTAAATATTGATTTTAGCGTCTTTTTTTGGCGACCAATAAGTTCCAATAATTTGATCAGCTTGAGTTTTGTTTGTTTGTGCTAGCATAGAACCGAATGACATTAAAATGGACAATGTTAAGCAAGCTAGAAGGTTTGAATTTGTGGTCACAATTTTTTTTTTTTTGCTGTTTCTGACCCGAGCCTGTATGGCGAATTGAAGTAGTAATCTGTGATTTCATGATTGAAGTTTGAAACTTTTTTTAAAGAGTATATGATTATTTTTTTGCAAATGTCCAGCTGATTAGCTGATAAAAAAAGACAACTCTGCGCCAATTTCAGACATATTTTTCTTTAATTAACAGATTTTTAGTATGTTTTAAATTAATGGGTAATTACAAAATAAACCACTCAATAAAGTGGCTTATTAAATCAAGAGGCCTGTTTAGTTACAGCTTTTGCAAGTGCAATTGTCTCCACATCCACAGTTACAATTTTCGCATGTGCAATTTGGATTGTTGCATTTTTGATTTTCATTTGAAATCCCTTTACCCTTCAATAATTGTGTTTTTATAATTGTTTAAATTTATTTGTTATTATTTTACTGGTACAAAAGTATAGTGGATTGAACTCGAATCGATTACAGTTATTTGAGTCTCGTTTACACAATTTTGGGTTCTTTCATTTTTACTGCCAAAATTGTTTATTGCGTTTTATATTTGAACTAATAATTTTCACTTTTGAGTTAGGCCAACTGAAACATCTGAGAAGTATAAAGAAAACTGCCTATGTGAAACGGTTAATTGCATTTTATAAAAAAAGAATTTTGAAAATATTTAGCCATCCCTTAAAAATTCACTTTTTGAGTTTTTAGATTTATATTCATAACTACATTTTCAAAAATTAGAATTAAAAATTCGAGCCAAAGAACAATTTGCTTTTTGATTTGGTTAAATCTCATTTTTAGATTGTATTCAATACCTGACAAAAGTGCATTATTTATATCTCCTGCCACGCCTTTAAGGAAATTTAATCCTACTAAAGCGTGGTTTCATTTTAAATGTGATATTGTTGGTTCGCTTGCTGCTCTTGCTCTAAATCTTTTTCGTGTAACTTCTTGTTTATATCTTGTCTTCTTTTTTGTGTTTTTTGGTATTTCTATTTTGGTATTTCTATTTTGGTATTTCTATTTTGGTGTTCTCAACTTATGTTACTCCTCTAAAACCTCTGTTCTTGCTCGCTATCGTTGGTCTTGTACCTCCTAATTGTTCTCTGACCCGTTGACTTTGAGCTAGTGATTCTTCGAGAGTTTTACTATCATGTGGATTACCACAAAATCGTTTTATCGAAGTAATTACACCTGTCTTTCGGCCTCTTGTTACCGCTACTTTTGTTCCAAACTCGTACGCTTTATGAGCTTTGCCTTTTGCTATGCAAGCGGTTTGTGGCTCGTGTAAACTGTATATTTTATCCTTGCTTGTGAGAGCACTTTTTTGTCTTTGACAAACTCACTCTCGTATGCTTTTAAAATTGATTCTGGTAATTTTCTTTTGTAGTTCTTGAATCACTCTGTTTCTTATTGTGCGTAATTATTTTCTAGCCGCTACTGCTTTCTTTTTTCGTTTTGGATGATGACCAAAATAAGCATCTCTAAGGTGTTGTTTGGCTACTCTTTTATAGGTCTGCCTTTCATTAACCCCTTCTAGATTGGCTATTTTATTACAATTGTCAATTACTTTTTTTCCTAATTTGGCATCCGTTGGAAAGGTGATATTTTTCTCCATAACGTTCGTATCAATCTGATAGCATTGTAACCGTCCAGTAGAAATGATTTTGCATGTACAGAATCTTATTTTTGAGGATATTTTGACATTCAACTTTTTCTATAAAATGAAATTGAAAATTAATCTATATCATACGCTAAGATTATAATATCACCAAATTGAGCTCTTCCAATCTAATCGCCATAGCCTCAGTTGAAACATTAAATAGTTTTGCTAATGAAATGAAGTTTTTAGAGTCATATAATTCCGTAGATGCTAATTTTCTAGATAAACTTCTAATGTTTTTACATTCTTTTCTTAAATCTATAGTGCTACGACCACCAAATTTAAAAGCAGTGTCTTCATTTATTTGAAAAATATTATTAGAGTATCTACTTTCAAATTCCATTTTAATCAACTTTGTTGGCATCAAAAAATAGGTTGCAAAAGCGTCAGCTTCTAGTTCAACTTTATCACGAGTACCACGTTTTCCAATGGAATCTACTGGAATATCTCTGTGAAGTATCGGTTGTTCATGTATAATTGCGTGCCCAAGCTCATGTGCAGCCGTAAAGTTTTGAACTTGAGCTGAAAATTTATTGGAAACCGCAACAATTTTATTAGGTTGATCGATAATCCCTGCAACCTCTATTGATTCATTTTCACTAACCGCAACTCCATATCTTGCAGAAGAAATATAATCATATCCTAATGCATTTTTAAAAATATGTTCAGGTTGTAAAATTTCTAAATAAGTTTTAGGAACATTTTTCTTCCATAGCAAATGCTTATTGCTCCAAATTAGATTTTGAAATTCTCTAACACAATCTTCAACATCAACTCTTTTACTTACTCTAGTTTTTTGCATTAGATTATTTACACCTTCAAATAATGGAATCTTTCTTTCAAATTCTTCACGGAGTATTTCAATTTTAGAATCTGCGAGTTTTATCAAATCTTTATAGTCGATGTACAAATCATCAACATTTTGAACTACAGACTTAGTATATGCATATTCATCACTATTAAATGAAAGCACATTAAGTCTAATAATTGCCATACAACCTGCTAAAGCAGAAACAGAACCGCTTAGTCCGACTTGTGAATCTCCACGAGCAGCTTTAAAACCATTATCAAAAACAAAAGCAGAAATTAAAGCTAATTCCTTACAAAGGGCAGCAATTTCAAAAGGTATATCTATTGAGACTTTTAAATCTTCAAGAGCTTGCCTTCGTAACTGATTCTTTATTATTTCATCCTTTTCTTCATCTCTTGCAATTCTAGACTTAATTGTTTTATCAAACTGAATGGAATCACTTTTAAACAATTTTACAAGTTGTGGATAAATTCTATTTTCAATTTCTTCATAATAATCTAATAATACATTTATATAGCTAGAATACATATGTCTTCTCTTTTCATCAGCGGTTAGGCTAATGACTGTTGAAATTAATTTAGCTGAAACCATACCTTGAAAAGCAGCAGCACTACCAGAACCAGGTTTATGATTACCAGCGCCAAATTTCTCCATCAGCTCGTTGACTGATTTTTCAAGTAAATCCATAAATTAAAAGTTATATTTTAGAAATTATAAAATCGAACATTGGTCTAAATATTTCAAAATGTTCATTTCCTAATGAAGGAATAATTTCCTGAGCAAATACCATTTTAGCTGAGTCACTTATTTCAATTATTTTTGCACCACCGGAACTATTTTTGATTTTGAAATTTGAAGATAAAGCTTCAGAATAAAATAGATGCTCCATTTCTACTTTAGATTCATGTTTAAAAGTAGTATTTGTAGCCCTATCATCGATAACTTGATTAATTATTTTTTCAATTTCTGGAACAGGAATTAAAAAAGCATAGCTATTTTTGTTTTCAATTTTTTTACATTTTCCCCTAAATGGATCTTGTTCTAACAGTTCACCTTCAGTTGTTAAGGAGTTCCAATGATTATAAGCTTCATCAAAATCAAATAATCCAAAAATTGGCTTACCATCCATTTCTGTCTGAAATTTATTGCTAGTTAGTATTTTTCTTAAATATTCACATCCAAATCCAAAACTGATATCGAATGGAATTTCAACATCATATAATCTGCTCCAAGCTTCGTATAATACAATTGGATCTGAAAAGCCTTCGGTAAACAAGATTGCTTTATTTTGACTATGCGTGTGCATAATGCTTAAAATTTGCTTTTCATAATTAACTTTGAAAAGTTGACTTGATAACTGATTTACGGCAAAGCTCTTTCCTACTTTATGACATTTTACGTTATTATTATTAACCCTGAAAAGATTCACTTTTTTTTCATGATCTCCAACTAATGTCACAGCACTATGACTACTCATTAAAACATGATTAGTTTTAGCAGATTCATGGCTTATATCATAAACTTGATTTAGAAATTTATGTTGCCATTCAGGATGTAAGAAGGAGTCGGGTTCATCAAGAAGCGTAATACAATTTTTATCTTTAAATAGTTCAGTTAAAGCATAGATATAAATTGACTGAAACTGACCATCACTAAACTGATCAATATTTATTATTTTTCCAGAAACAAGCGTGATCTTGATTTTAATTTCGTTTAAATAACCAATGGTTTTTAAATTATCAAATGCAATAAATAACTCTAAAGGGCTGTAAGTATTAAAAGCTTCTTGAAACTTACTAAATGATTTGTAAAGAATATATTCATCATCATTTATTTTCCCTTCATCTCTAGTTCCTTTATAATCAAACTTATCAATTTCCCATATTTGTTTTAGAAGAGTTTTAAAATATCCTTCTGGAGACCAAAATCTTTTTGTTTCATCAAACTCATCAAATTGAAACTTATCCTTAGCAGCTGCGTATTCAGGTCTTTTAAAATCAATTCTAATTTCATTATCTATAGCTACAATACCTAGCTTATCTAAAATGAATTTTTTTGCTTTGTTGGTTTCATCTTGCAATAACAATATACTAATTAATAGGGATTTATACTGTACGTCAATTCCCGTAAATCGTCTGGTGACTTCACTTAATAAGTTTTCGTTTTTTCTGTTGTTGTCTAAAAGATTTTTATGATTTTCGTTTGAAGATTTTAGTAGTTTGCTTATAGTTTTATTATGACCAGAATAATACACTAAGATATTCTCAGGTAGTTTTAATTTAATTGGAACAATAACTTGCTTTTGTTTATTTATCCAATTAACATCTTTCCATTCTAAGAAAATTTCTTCATCATTTATTTCATAAGTGATGACATAATTAAATGAAATTGGATATTCCTCTTCTGACAAATGCTTGAATATTTCTAATATAGCCTCAAAAAAATTAGATTTTCCTGTGCCGTTTTTACCGACAAAAACTTCTAAAAAAGCATTCCCTTCAAAATTAATAGTAAAACCTTTTAAGTTTTTATATTCGCTAATATATACATGTTTTAATCTCATTCTTTATCTATTGAATTTGATCCAAAAACCTCCCTCAAAACACTTTTCATTAATTGCTCGTTAAGTTCTTGGTTGTGTTGTATTTCTTGCACTAAACGATCACATAAACCCATTAATGTATTTACTTTTTCAACTATGGCTTTTTGTTCTTCTAAGGGTGGAAG
>JBBQSZ010000093.1:0-13977 GCA_038234745.1 Flavobacteriales bacterium
ATAGCAGCGTGTAACGGCGGGGAAAAAATAAAAGTCAGCCGTAGGCGTTCCTAGATTTAGGGCAAAGTGAGGTTTTTACCGAACGGAGCCAACCCCGATGGCTGTGCGAAGGAGCAACCGCTGAAAAAATGTAGGGCGGCAGACATAATATGGCTGGAATGTAGTGTAGCATAGCTTGCGGAGCGAAACGAAATGAAGCGGTATTGTGGATGCATAAGCCCGACCGAACGAAGGAAGTGACCGTGTGAAGATGAGGAACGAAATAGCGCAAAAAATTTAGCTGCTTATTTTCAAGCTGCTGTATTTTTTTGTGCTATGAAGTGTCTGTGGAACGGAGGGAAACTAACTGTTGAATTGAAAAACAGATTTTCTATTTACCGATAAAGTTCTTATGAAAATGTATGGTTGACCGACTGGAACAGCCGAACGGAACAAAGGGAACGACCGAAGAGAGACCGCTTGATTGCTCTGCTGTATTTAACGTAAATATTGTTGCGAAAAACTTTGACTTAATTTGGTCTTTATAGAAATGAATTGCAATTTGACTATTCAACTATTTCTATATTTCCTTTTAAAGTTTCTCCAACTTGGGAAAGGTTTAATGTAGGTAAATTTAATGTTGGCATTCCTGATAAAGCAGTTAAACTACTTATGTATGCTCTAATGTATGGAAAAATAATAGCAGGTACATTTACAATAAAGAAACTATCCATATAACTTTTAATATCAGCATTTTCCGGATAAGAAAATATACTGTCTGCTACCAAATTAATATTAAAATTACCATCAACATCTTTAACATCAACAGATAATTGTAATTTGAATTGATTTAGTGATTTGTAAACAGTTCCTTTTGGATTAAAGCTAATGTCGATTTTAAAGTCTGCTGTTTTATTAAAAACAATATGACTTTCTTTGACTATAAAATTAAGGAATTGTATTGGTGCTTGTTCTGTACTCATTATGCAGCTAAATAGTTTGTTGTAGGTAAAACATCGTTTTGAATATCTGTATTCAACTCGAATTTACCCATCTTGTCTATTGAAACTGAAAAGTATTCTATGGCATCAGCAAAAGAAGGTCCTTCCAAATTAAGAGCTGTGATTTTGCTCCACTCTTGGTCGAATTGTTCTTGAGACATATTATCAAGAATATCTTTAAGTTTATTTGCTAATTCGGATTTCATATTGCTAATATAAGTATTTTTCAGGATATATCACTGAAAACGGTCGCAAAAGTACGTCTTTCTTTTCAATAACACAAATTTGCACTCTTTGATTGATTACCATATACTCTCCTTTACCAGTTTTGAAATATAACCTAATAACATTTCTGTGCATATCCGCTGCTCTAATTGTTTTATAAGGAAATATTCCTTTCTCTTTCATAAAAAGAATAATATTTGGAACGATGGCTTCATCGGTTCTTTTTATTTTTTTTGCTCTAATCATTACTTCGATTACTTCCTTCAAATCAATTTGATGTTGAATGTTTCCTACTAAATCGAAACAATTATCAGTAAGATCTAATTTACATTCTGCAATAACAAATTCTTTGCCAAAAGTATTATATGAGTTTTCACCCCAAGCAACAGCCCAATCCATATTTGTATCCCAAAAATAATAACCAAAACCTAACCAAGCACCGGTTCGTTTACACTCGAATGGTCCTTCTGTTTCAATATGGTCTATATTGTCTTTATCTTCTAAAGTTTGGTATCCTTTTACAATCATTTTTAACTAAACTTTGCAATTAATAAATTAAAATTAATTGTTCTTGATATTTCGTTGTGCGGCACTAATAAATATTTCCAAGGTTTACCATTGTTTTCTAAAGTAAATTCTGAGGCATATTTACAATACTTTAAAGCAGCTTCTTTTTTAGCTAAAACGTCATCATCATTAATATTTGCTGATGATTTTGGTTCTACCATATAGATAGTATCTTCTGTTTCTATAATAAAATCGGGTTCGTATCTTTTAGAACTTCTGTCCCAATAAATACGGAATTGATTATAGGCAGGTCGTAACCATCGTAATACTTTCTTATCGTTTTCTAATACAAAAGCCAAGTCTTGTTCTGATTTGCTGTCAAACTTATATTCAAAATGACACGCTTTTTCAAAACCTCTAAAAACGTATTTAGGAACCATTATTGTTGGATTAATAACCTCTCTATAATCTTTATATCCAGCATTTACTAAAGCGGAGAAATTCCATTGTTCAATTTTAGTAAAAGGTAAAACCTTATGAGCTATATATTCAGGAGTCGACAAAGTGAAATTTTCTTTCATTTGTATATAAATCTTATCCGCTATTGCAGTTTTGAATTGGAACATTGCCTGTACAATATTTTCTACTTTATCGATGTTTTCTTTAATAGCTTCATAGGCTTGTCCAGCTAAATGATACAATAAATCTGCATTATCATCATAATCCACATCCGAATGATTTATTAACTCACTCACTATATTTTTTATTGGATTACCATAAGAACCACTTGATTTCGCTTTCAAAGTTTCTACTGATTTATCCATTAATCCCATACGGATTATCTCCTGCTCTAAGGCTTGATAATTAAAAGAAGTAGTGTCTAAATCAAAATGATTAAAAGTAGCTGTAACATCACCTAATACTAAATCTATTCTTGGAATTTCAATGATATTTTCTTTATAAGATGCTACAATTTTTTCATACGTTTCTTCGGCTTCTTTAAGAATATCGGCAGTAAATAGATTTCCTTGACCTTCATTTAATTTCTTTTCGATTTGGCGAATAACTTTTCTTTTTACCTCCTCTTTGTTTAAATCTTCCACTCTGCGAACTTCGGGCAATGTATTGAAATCAGGTAAAGAATTTATAATTGCTTTTTTAGCGTCTAGTGTATTTTGTGCTTTTTGTTGGTTATCCTTATTTTCTATTTTACTAACTGCAACTTGCTCATTGTCTAAATTTTGTTCTGTTACTGGTTTTGATGTAACTACTACTGTTTTTGTTCTTAAATCATCTTCAGAAATTTCTATGAAATTCATTTTGTTTAAAACTGAATTAGGATCTTTAGCTGCTGCTAAAACCGCTTCAAAATTGTCGTGAGCAATAACAGTAAGTTTATCTATTTTATCTACACCTGTTCTTTTTCCATCAAAAGGTAAGCGAAGTCCACGACCGATAGTTTGTTCGATTAAAATACTTGCATTTGCAGCACGAAGCGGAACAATGGTGTATAGATTGGTAACATCCCAACCTTCTTTTAGCATATTTACGTGGATAACAATTTCTATTTCATTGTCAGGATTTTCCAATGATAGAAATAATTTTTCTATTTCTTCTTCCTTTTTTGTAGAACTATCAATTTGTAAAACTTTGCCTTTGTATTCTCCTTCATAAAACTCGCTAGAACTGACTAAATTATAAATTTCCTTAGCGTGGTTAATGTCTTTACAAACTACCAAAATAAAAGGTTTTACTAATTTTACATCATTGCTTTTAGCATATATTTCTAGTTCCGTTTTAGTGTCTTGATGAACACTAATTGCATCTTCTAACTTAATAATTTCTATTTCATTTTCAGATAAATCCCCTCGCTTAAAATTCTTTCTTGTTGCGATAGCAGGGTTTTTAACATATTTCCCCTCAGCCAATGCTTGTGCTAGTGAATATTCATAAACCACATTTTGGAATTGTTTGCCTTTTTCGTCGAATGGTGTTGCCGTTAACTCTATTCCTAAAATGGGTTTCAATTCGTTAATTGCATTCTTGGAAGCATCTGCGTGATAGCGGTGTGCTTCATCCATCAAAATAACCAAATCTTGTATTCCTGATAAATATTCCCAGTAGGATTGTCCTAAATATTCTGAAAGTCTTTTGATTTTTGGTGCTAATGCAATACCGTCTTTCTTTTGTCCTTTGTTATCAGAATTGAATTTAGCAATGTTGAAAATGTTTATTCTTATTTCTCCTTCTTTGAAAAGGTTTCCTTGTTGGTTATAGTTGTCACCAGTAATGATAACCGGTCTATTATGTACAAATTCTGAAATCCCGTTGAATACGTATTTATGATAACCAGGATTACCAAAATCTTCAATCAACTTATCGTAAATGGTTAAGTTAGGTGCTAATACAAAAAAGTTCTTGATGCCCTTTTGCAAATATAAATAAGCGATACAAGCACCCATTAAACGTGTTTTACCTACTCCTGTTGCAATAGAGAAAGCAATTGAAGGAAAATCTCTTTGGAAACTGGTACAGGTCGTAAAACTGTTTTTTACTTTGTCTAATTCACTTTTTAGAAACTCTAAAGCTTCTTCTTCATTATCAGGCACTTTATCTAAAGTTAAATCATCCGATAATTGTGCCACAATATCTAAAGCTTCTTGCAATGGTTCACGAAGTGAAAGGCGTAATTTTATGTTATTGGCTATTGTGTTCATAAACTATTCGAATAATTTACCTTGATTATCTACTTCTTTTTCTTTAATGTCTCTAATTTGTTGTACACTTACGTTATCAATTAGATCATCGACTTCTTCATTAATTGTTTCATCAGTGGGTAAATTGACAATGTTTAAACTGTAATCGTCTTTACCAAATTCGCAACGGTCTAGAAGCATTTGAGGTATTTTTTTAAGTGTAATATTTGGGTATTTACTTTTACATTCTTTTTGGAAAGCTTTACAACAAATTAAAACACTTTCTCCATTTAGCATATCTACGTGAATGTTATCTAAATTTTCAACTGTCAGGAATTGGGTTGTGGTAAAAATAAAATCATTCTCGGATGAATTGCCTTGTTTCCAAAACTTCTCTTCGTGAGGCAAATAAGTAAATCCTTCTTGTTTTGCCATTGCAGCTGCTAACATATCTGGGTTGTATTCTTGACTGATTACCCAATTACCGAATTTATCTTGTTTTAATAAACTTGGCGCAAGCGTGTAAAATTTGAAACCACCGCCACCTTGCCAATTAACAGCTTTAGTAATACCACCCTGGTCTATACCATCAATTACTTTTTCTAGCCTTACCTTACAATGCGTGTATGATTGGTTGCCCATTTCAATACCAATATATTTACGTTTCATTTTATGAGCAGCAGCAGCAGTCGTTCCAGAACCTAGGAATGAATCAAGAACAAAATCACCCGGAATAGTTGTCATATCTAAAAAGCGACTAATTAAACTTTCAGGTTTTTTACCATTTGCAAATTGAACACCACCTTCCTTTGTAAGGTTATTAATTGTTGAAGTGGCATCCCAATATGTGCCCAACTTATTTTTTTTATATAAAACTCCATCAATCATTTCGCCAATATCGCCAAGCCAAGCTAGTAATCTACATTGTGCTCCCTTGTAGAATTGTTCATATAAAATGTTTTTATGACGTCCAGTTTTTGGAACATATTCAATAGAAATTAAATCTTCAGTAATAGAAAATGTCCCACGAGCATTAATTATACGCTGACGAATTGAAGATTGTGCATCTTTCGCTTCAAATATTCGACTCGAATACTTATTATATGCTTCTTTTTCAGAAAGTCCTTGTTCCTTTATTATTTGATTTATTGTTTTAAAAACTGGATTTACCCTTAAGTATATTTTAATTTCATTTTGCTCTCCATCAACCGTAGAACCTATGTACACTTTATCGCCTTCATAAAATAGTATTGAAGTATATTTCCAACTTTTTCCTTCATCGCGATAACTTTCTACCAATTCAGCAATTGGCACATAATCATACACACCCTTGAAACTAGGCAGTAATTCATAATCTTTTGCATAAATATGAATGTATTCAATATTCTTTTTTAGTTTTTTATCCTCACCGCCGCCAGAAGCACCAGCGACATTTTTCATATTTACTGAAATTGTATTAATGAAATTTTGACGACCAAAAACTTCATCCATAAGCACTTTGAGATATGCTGCTTCTTCATCGTCTATTTGAACGAAAATAGATCCATCTTTACTAAGTAATTTTTTGAGCAACTTTAATCGTTGATTCATCAAATTCAACCAAAGCGAATGTTCTATACCATCATCATAATGTTCAAAAGCATTCCCGGTATTGTATGGTGGGTCAATGTAAATACACTTTATTTTACCTGCAAAATCCTGTTCAAGGGCTTTTAACGCTAATAGATTATCACCGTGAATAAGTATATTTTCAGTGTTAGGGTCTCCGTAACTGTATTCGGGATTTTCTATAAGAATACGTGGTTCTAGCTTGGGTTCATCGCCTTTGCCTATCCAGGTTAGTTCTAGTTTTTGGAGGTTTTTTTTGGACATAATGACTTTCTAAATTTTTAAATATTCCATTTCCACACTACAAGTGCAATTCTCGCTAAATCTCTTCCTCTATTTTCAATTGCTTGAATATTCCACGGTTCTACTCGGTCTTTTACATCTCTAGCCAAAGCACTTGAAATAGTATATTCTGTTTGTTTTTGTAAAAAAGGTTTTTGACCAAATGAGCTATTTGCTGGTACACTATTTAAACTTAAATTACCTAAAGTATTCGTTATTGTAGGTAAGTTTATATGCTGTGCATCACTATTTAAATAAACTTTCCAATGTTCGTCTAAAGTTTGTGGTAGAATGTGTTCGATAGTATGAATAGTTGAATAATCCGGAAGTTCTCCAAATGGTTGCATTTGCTTGTCAATTTCTTGCAATACTAATCTTGAAAAATTTAGTTCTCTTGAATTGTATATTTCTTTAGTTAAAAATGCATCTTCAAAAACTTGGTCTGGAACCCATAATTGTTCTGTTTGTACCTGTGTTTGAAATGCTCTTACTTTATCGGGTTCATTAATAATTTTATCCAATAATGACGGAAAAAAAGTATCATATTTTGTTACTTGAAGCTTGGTTACTTTTCTTCTAACTAATAAAACATAGGTTTCTCTTAACAATGCTATTGTTTCTTGTTCTGATATCGTTTCTTTTTCCTTTGCTTTTAGTAAAGCCATCAGAAAAGGATAAATAGAATTCATATTGGTATTCTTGATCCCAATCAATAATTTCTTTATTTCGATTGAAGAGGAAGGATACTGAAGCGGTTTATTAATTTCATTATACACATTCGTATAATCAAAAATTCTATCTAAAGTATCTTTAGCAGATGCTTCTGATAGTTTTTTATTTTTAATTTTAAAATGTACATACATTCTACGCTCTTTACCTACACGTTTTTTTTCTCCAATAGAAAACAAGTCACGTAGGTATTCTTCAAACTCATTTTCACCTACTTCTTTACGAGCAGCTAGCCATTTTTCATTATGCAGCTTTTCGTGTACATTGGTTGTATCATTTGTTAATGGACGAAAAATATAATTGCATAACAATTCAGAAGCTGATAATGGCATACCGGCATCATTTAAACTTTCAAAAATTGCTTGAGCATCATCCTTATCTTCATCTAAGGGAATCCAAACAATTTTTAAAGATTTTGTTATTGCCTTGTATAATTGCCAAAGTTGTGGAACATCATAATTTTTAATTTGCTTACTAATATATCTGTCAAATTCATCAATTTTGTTTGTAGTTGGATTGTACAATAATTGATCGTCTGCTAAATAAGGACTATTTGGGTTTTGACCAAAAATAGATTTATAAGTTGGTAAACGGTCTCCTTTAGTACTAAATACTTTTAGTTTTAAATAGTCATCTGTACCTGAAACATTGTTAATAAGCAAAGTGTTTAGTTCTGCAATATATTCTTGTGCGTTTGTAGATAGATGCGATTTAGTTTCAAGGAATTTTTTAATAATTGCCAATAATAAATAACTTGTTGTAATCCGTTGTTGACCATCAATTACTAAAAATCTTTTTAATGATGGATGCGTACTTCTTTTTTCTAAAACCACAATTGGTCCAAAAAAGTGTTCCTCATTATCAAAATTATTACCTTCAACAATTTCTATGACTTCATTATTTAAGTCTTCTAAAAGTTTTTTCCATTGTCTTTGTTCCCAAGCATATCCACGTTGAAAAAATGGAATTTCGTATCTTACTGGATTTGAAAATAAATCTTCAAAGTTTCTATTTACTACATTATCTGTTGGCATATTATATCATTTTCCATTTAATTGTGAATAATTCTTTTTGGTCAATTCTTTGGTTTAAGCGTTTTTCTATATCGGTTAACAACGTTTCTTTTTTGTCGTCAATTTCATCTTGGGCAGAAAACAAAGTTTGTCTTTTGTCGCTTCGTTTTTTTTCTAATTCTTTAATCTGTCTTTGTGATTTTACCTTTGCTTCTAAATTTAACATTTTTTTAGCTTCAGCTTTTCTGAGTTTTATTTCAGCATCAAGGTCTCTAATTTCCTTTTCAAGGCTAATTTTCATATCATCCGCCCATTGGTCTAATTTATCCATTTCAACATCAAAAAAGTCTCTGTTTCTATTGGCATTTTCAGAAATAATTTCTTGACGTTCTCTATAAATTAAGTCCTTAAAATTTGTTGTAGCTTCGTTGGTTAAATCAATATTTCCATTTTCTACTGCATTTAATGAAAAAAACCGTTGAGCAATTTCGCTGTGTATAGTTTCTCCATCATCAGTATAACAAGCCATCAATAGATAATCTTCTTGCTCAAATGAATTTATAGCAAGATGCTGTAACTGGAACCACCCTGATTTTCCAATGAATTCATTTAGTGTTGAAACTTTTCCTTGTGTTCCGTTATAGTCAAACACCACTTCTTTAATTGGTGTCTCATTAGTCTTGCACGTATTTAATATACGTTGTGCCAATTTGTGACCAATTCTATACACATTTGTATCATCCGGAATAATTATATCTGATTTTCGTTGCCCTTCTTTTGGTTTTAAAATCATATAAGGTCCACTATGAATAGTTTCATTTGGGAAAGGATTTTTGATCAGTTTAAAAGAATAATCCTCTGAGAATTCTGCATAATCATTCAAGAAATACTGAGTTGTTTTCCAAAGCTTATCTTCGAAAGTATTGAGGTACCGTTTTGTTTCTAATAAGTTGCTTTTGAGTTTTTCTTTTACTTCATCATCAAAATGTTCTAATAATGTTGTTCTAACCGTTTGGATTTTTTCTGATATTTCAGGTCTTAATTCGTCCTGTAGATTGTCAAAAGCTGTTTTAATTTCGTCAATTGTTCTACAATCATTATAAATTTGGGCTATTCTCTTTTCGAAATCTACTCCATTACCAATAGACCCCAACACCTCATCACTAGATCCGAAAACACCATCAAACAATTGGAATTTTTGATCTAATAATTCATATACTCTTTTGTCGGCAGCATTTTTAATATTAAGAAAATTTACTACCACAACATCGTGTTTTTGACCGTAACGATGACAACGACCAATTCTTTGTTCTATTCGTTGTGGGTTCCAAGGCAAATCGAAATTAACTATAAGAGAACAAAATTGTAAATTGATCCCTTCGGCTGCTGCTTCGGTAGCAATCATAATTGTGGCGCTGTCTCGAAAATAATCAACTAATGCTGCTCTTTTATCTGCTGATGGAGAACCCGTTATCTTATCTGTTCCTTTGTGTTCAAGTAACCAACTTTTATAAATTTCTTTTGATTTAGTATCCGTATTAGTACCGTTGAATTGTACAACCTTGTCTTTGTATCCTCTTGCTTCCAAAAGATTATATAAAAACTCCTGTGTTCTTCTACTTTCAGTAAAAATCAATGCTTTTTGATTAGCTCCTAATTTTTGTAGTTCCTGAAATGCTTTTTCTAATGCTATAAATAATCGTTCCGCTTTAGAATTTTTTCTAATCCTTTGGGCTAACTCACGGTATTTTTTTAAATCTGTTATTTCTAAATTAATAGCCTCAATATCCTCTGGAGTATAATCTATCTCAGAGACTACTTCAACTTCTTCTTCAACCCATTCATCACTAATTTCTTCTAGTGTTTCAAAATCTAATTCTAATTCGCTTAAAAAATCGGTGTCATTTTTAAGTATTATTTTCTCCAATTTTTTAACTAAAGCATCTAAAGTGCCATAGATGGCATAAGTTGAAGAAGCTAATAATTTTCTTAAAATCAAGGTCATTAATTGACGTTGACTGTTAGGCAAAGCATATAGTTTAGGTCGTTGCAAATATTCAGATACCCATTCGTAAAGTTGGTGTTCTTCATCGGATGGAGAAAACTCTTCACAAAAGGCTTTCCTTTCCGTATAATTGATGTATTCTAAAACCTGTCTTCTTAAAGTACGGTGACAAATGGGAAGTAATCGACTTTTTAATTCATCATAATTGCCTTCGTCTAATTGCCTGCTATATTGACTTTTGAAACTTTTTAAGTCACCAAAAACGAAATCATCAATTATGCTTACTAAACCATATAATTCAAGAATTGAATTTTGTAGAGGTGTTGCCGTTAACAGCACCTTCTTTCTTTTTTGAATAGCCAATTTTATTACATTACCAATTTTATTGGAAGCCTTGTATACGTTCCTTAACCTGTGGGCTTCATCTATAATTACTAATTCCCATTGTGTCTGTTCAATATAAACTGCTTTGTTTTTTGCAAAATGATAGGAGCAAATTACAATGTTATCCGTTTGATTAAATGGATTTAAATTGCCTGCTTTTATTTGTTCGTTAAAAGATTTAGTTTCTAAAATAATAGAAGGTAAAAAAAACTTATCCGCTAACTCCTGGTTCCACTGTTTTCGAAGATTTGAAGGCGCAATAATTAGTAATTTCCTTTTACGTTCCGCCCATTGTTGCGATAAAATTATTCCAGCTTCAATAGTTTTTCCTAAACCAACTTCATCTGCTAAAATAGCTCCTTGTGATAACGGAGACTGGAAAGCAAACAAAGCTGCTTCAACTTGATGTGGATTTAAATCTACTTGAGCATCTTGTAACGAAGATGTCAACTTTCCGAGGTCATTAGAAGGTCTTTGTCGTGTTAATTCGTATGCAAAATATTTAGCGTGATATGCAGTGAAATTCATTTATCTTATTTCAATATTATAGAAATTATAGATTCGATTTCTGCTAAATGCTTCAAAAAGACCTATAAAGTGTAAATATAAAACAACTTTTGAGTTTTTGATAAATACTTTTATATTTTCCTGTAAATTCCATATTCCGGTTGCGATAAATGAGAGTTTAGACAAGCTTTCAATAAATTATCAACTGTCCTAACGGATAGTTTGTGTTTTTCTCCTATTGCGATAGCGTCTTTACGTTTGAATTCAATAGGGAGGGCATCAAAAAAATATTTTTTATTTTCACCTGACTTAAAAGGACCTTGTTCTCCCTGCTTGGGTAAATTATTGAACATTATAACACTATGTTTTAAATAGGTTTTTACTAATGTTAAAGCAGATTCAAAATCAATATCAGAACAATAGATTTCTTTTTCGTGTTGGTTGTTTTTGAATTTACGAATAGCTGTAAAAATCATACATAGGCGATATAAAATTATCCCTAACCGTTTTACAACACTCAATGCATCATCACTTACAAAAATATTTACTTGATGAAGAAAATAACTAAAAGCAGGGTTGAATTTATCCCATTGTTCTTCTGTTAAATGCAAAATCATACTATCTTGTTCAAAAAACTCCACCATTTTAAGAACTTCTGTGGCTTGTGTTTTGAAATAATCGGTATAGTTTACTGGGTTGCCTTTAGGCGACGGATCGAGCCAAACTACATCAGTTTTGAAAACATAGAATATAAAACGGCTAAATAATCCATCTTCGGCAGAAGAAATAATATTGAAAATTTGTTTCGGTGTACCCGACAGAGCAACTGAAAGTTGCGGTTCGTTTACTTCTACAAATTCCCCTTCTGTTTTTCGACTTACAGAAATTTTCTCGTGATGAAACGATTTGCGAAGCATATCGGAATAAGTTCCCCATTCATTTTTGAATGTTTGTCCTAATGTGTCGGCTTCGGTTTCGCAAATAATTCCTTTGCCCTCGTTACAGTCTAAGTGTTGAATTACCTTTGCATTACTGGTATTGGCAGGAATATAAACTACTTTGAATTTTGGAGCAACTGGCATTCCTTGTCCTTCTTCTAATTTATCTTTAGATTTTAGCATTTTATAGGCCGCTAAATTTTCATCATATCTATTTTTAGCATCTATTGATTCGGCAATAGTTTTGTCGTGATATTTATCTGCTAATGCTTTGGCAAATTTTAAAGCTCCTTTTCCAGAAGCTGCAGGAGCTAGAATAAATGAAAACAGACTAGGATAAACTACACTACCGCCATAAACACCCGAAACATTAGGTAAGCATCCAGAAAGGATAGCTAATGCACCGGTTAAAAAGGTATCGCGCTCGCGTTCCGCTGTAAAGACTTTACAAGATTCAAATAATATTGGAGGTAAATTATCATAAACCGATTGCGGAATTATTGGAGTTGTTTTTAATACATCTTCTTCCATATCTGGATTAGCTGTGTTGATTACAGTTACTTTTTCATTAGTACTATCAGAACTTTCTAACTTTGCAAACTTTGCAAAGTCTGCAATTTGATTTTTATAGACACTTTGAACTGTTGTTTTAATTTCAGTTTCTGATAAATCAAAATTAGTAATACAATAATCTAAAGCGTCTTCCTTGTGAATTCCGTTTCTGTTAGCATTACTGGCAAATAGATAAATGAAATTATTACGATTACCATTTTGATATTGTTCTTTTTGCTCTGTAAATTTTAAGCAATTATCTAATCTTTCATCGGTAGAAATGGTTTGAACAGCTTGTTTGTTTTTTGTTTTTGGTTCTATTTTTATTTCTTCTTGAACTTCAAAAATTGTTGCATTTTCGTTTACAAAAATATTTGAATCATAGGAAACAAAACACAATCGGGTAATGTCTTTGCATTTTGGATCAAAATCAAAACCTGTAAGGGTTTTGTAATAATTAGCCACCTGACCGTATGCAATTGTATGTTTTTCTGCATTAGAATTAATTTTAACGAATACTTTTAAGCCTTCACCTTTAGGACTAATAAACGATGCTAATGTGTATTTACAGTCATTTATTTGAGTTATTAAACTATCTATATCTTCCAATTGAATATGGTCGAAATCTAGATTTACAATTTGAGAATAGGAAGTAAGAAATTCTTTTTTTCTTTGTACCCCAAAAGTTCCAGAGGTTGTAAATGCTAATAACTTGCTTTTCAATTCATCGGCTAAATCCATTTTTTCAGAATGCATAGCATAACGGATTGAATTGATTTCGCTTTCGAACTTATCGGATTTTATATTTTGAAAAATGTCGAAAATAGAATTGTCATCTAATTTCGTTTTGAAATTTTTATATATTGATACCATCAGTTTGCAAAAATTAAGATTGAGATTCCGTTTTAGGATTGTAATTTTCATTCAATAACTTTTGAATGTCAGATAGTTTGTAATAGATTTTAGAACCTACTTGAGAAAATCCAATTATTTTACTGTCTCTCCATTTTTGAGCTGTGCGAAGACTAATATTCATTAGCTGCAGAAACTCTGAATTATCAAAAAATAAATCTTGAGAATTGATGTATTGTTGCTGTTTCTTGATGCTTACTTCTAAGGATGCTATTTTTACATAGATTCTTTCAGCTTCTTTTTGAGTAATTGGAAAGTCGTCCATTGCTTATTTTTTTAATAAGGTTAAACATTCCATTAACTCACTTTTCTTGTAGTAGCGTCTCGCTCCGATACCGTAGGCTTTGACTTTAGACTTGTTTGTCCAAGCCCATAATGTGCTGCTGTCGATTTTAAGGAATTGACAAGTTTCCTCTCTTGTGAGAAGTTCTTCATCATCATTTTTGGATTGAATTTGTTTTTGGAATTCTTGAATTCCGTTTCTAACGGATGTGCCTATGATTTGTTGAAGTTGCTCAACAGTTAGGCTTTCGAGTAATACTGAATTGGTTTGCATCTTGTATCTATTTTGATATTAGATTGCAAACATCTAAAGTGTATGTGGTGGATTGAAGTGTATGTAAAAGTGTTTTAAGTGTA
>JBBQSZ010000094.1:0-13877 GCA_038234745.1 Flavobacteriales bacterium
TTTAGTGCTTTAGTCTGAATAATCATATGTTTAAATGTGCGTTGAATACACTTTAAATATACTGATTTTCAGACTATTAAACTAATTTATTTAAAGAAATTTCTTTCTTTTTATGATATTTTCAACCCTTGATTCGCATTATAAATTGTATTAGTCAATTTCTCACTATTAAATTGGAACACAAATGACACAGATAAGGTGCTAAAATAAAAAATCTGAAAACATAAAAAAATCCCGTTTAGTTTAGAACCAAACGGGATTTAATTTTATAAAAACTTCAATCTAATAACTGAATTTTTTTCTGTTGTCTTTGATTTCAGCTTTGTCTTTTAAGGCTGGTAAAACTCTATTGAAATCTCCAGCAGATTGCGCTTTCAATTTGGCCACATAAGCTGTAAGGTCTTTTAAAACTGGTGCTTTTACTACATTTGTACTTTTCACAACATAAACTCCAGTATTCCCTTCTATTGGAGCAGAAAGTTTGCCTGCTGTCAATGCAAATGCGTTTCCGACTACTTTTGGCTCTTGACCAACACCACCTGTTAACACCGGATTTTCCATTGTTACATCTGTTGCTTGTTGCACGGCAGAACCAGTTGATTTTGCAATAGCTTCTAACGAAGTTCCTGTCATTTTAGCTTTGATTAATTCGGCTTTTTTCTTGTTTTTAAGAATTGGTTCTACATAAGAACGTACTAAATCAACTGCCATTAATCCTTCTTTGTTTACCTTTTTAAGTTTTGCAATAACGTGACCTAAATTAGCAACCTCAAATCTTTTTACAGCTCCTACATCCGTTCCCTCTTCGAACGCCCATCTTACAATATTTCTTTGGTTACCCAATGGTCCGAAAGCTTCGTCCATAGCTTTTGACGTCACTGCTGGAGAAACCGTAAGTTTTAACGCTGCTGCAGCTTTCGCAAAATCTTTTGAATTAGCATCAATTTCAAATTGAGTTGCTTTCGTAAATACTTTATCCGAAGTGGCTTCTGATGCTTCTATTTTTTGCGCCACTGTTGCGAGACGAATTCCATCTTGTTTATCTGTAATTTTGATAATGTGAAAACCAAAAGGAGTTTCTACCAATCCAACTTTTCCGATAGGATTTCCGAAAACAAAATCATTAAAAGGTTTAACCATTTGGTTTGGCCCAAAATAACCTAAATCACCACCTTGTTGAGCAGATGAATCATCTGAATTTTGAAAAGCCAACATCAAGAAACTATTAGGATTTGCATTTACCTGAGCTAGAATTTCTTCCGCTTTTGCTTTTGCTTCTTCTTTCGTTCTTTTTTCTTTTTTATTTGGAACTTGAGTACCTTCATAGCTAATCAAGATGTGACTTGCTTTTGCATTTACTCCTACTTTTCTTCCCATAGATTTAGAAAGGCAATAGTATTTTCCCATCATATATGGACCATAGATTTCACCTGGAGCCAAGTTGTATAATTTATCAGCATCAACGGCTGGCAAATCTTTTTTGGCAACATAAGTTGAATCATAAGGCACATCAGAATTAGAGTTTACAAAATCAACAACATTAGTTGCTGATCTGAATCCTGGCAAAGTATCATTCTTTCCAGTTTTTGTGTTATAAACAACACTTCCTGATAACAATCCGTTTATTTTTGATTTTACCTCTGTTTCATCTTCTGGTGATGCTTTATCTTCAACTAAAACATATTCGATTTCACGAGTTTCGTCTGATTTGTATTTTTTTTCACTCTTTTTCATGAAAGCTACAATATCATCATCCGATACTTTCACATCGCTGTCTTTTATTGTGGAATACAATCCAGCAACATAAGCGAAATTTGCTTTGTTAGCTTCCATTTCATATTTCAGTTTTCCTTCGCTATCGGTTGTAAAAGAGCCCGCTTTTATCATTGTAGCATACATTTGATACTTTGCGTTTAACTCAGCATCTTTTTCTCTACCACTTATATATTGTGCGATTTCAGGATTGGTTTTAGCAGCTTCTTTGAATTTTGCTTCGTCAAAAACTCCTGCTGCATTCAAGAACATAGGATTTTTTCCAATGTTTTGATCTGATTTCAAAACTTCCATTATGTGTTTTGCACCTACTCTTAAACCTAATTTGTCAAACTCAGTGGCTAATAAAGCGATAGAAACTTCTTGATCCCAAACTCTGTTTGCTGCTTCTGTTGGAGTAACTCCTTGTTGACTTTTCTCGACATTGCTAACTTTAACTCTAAAATCTTCGAACGAAATGTCTTTTCCGTTTATACTGCCTACATCTGTTGAACCTTTAACCAAATTCGATTTACTAAATAAACTTGGAACTAAAAATGCAAATAGTGCGAATGCAATAATTACTATAGTTAATGCGGAACGTTGTCGGATTTTTTGTAAAACTGCCATTTTTATTTTTATTAATTTTTATATTCAGTCTGCGAAAATACAATTATCTAATTAATAATTATAATAGTCGCGCTATAATTTATAAGAAAATTTGATTTCCCAAAAAAAATCACTCTTTTATTGTCAATTTAACCAATTCAATTTTCTTATTGGTCGCTTCTTCGATGATAAAATGATAAATTCCAATGATAATTACCTCTCCTTTTTGAGGGATTTCTTTGGTAAAATCCACAATAAAACCTCCCAAAGTTCCGTACGAATCATTTTCGGGGATATTGAGTTTATAGGTTTCGTTTAAATATTCGACATCCAATCGAGTTGAAAAAATAAAAACGCCATCCCCTAATTCTTTTTCGGTCAATTCCTCGTCTGAATCGTGCTCATCTTCTATTTCGCCAAAAAGTTCTTCAATAATATCTTCGATTGTAATAATACCCGAAGTTCCACCATATTCATCGAGGACAACGGCTACGCTTTTTCTTTTTTTGGTAAGCAATTTCATGGCATCTTTAATATATATCGTTTCTGGAACAAATTCTACCGGAATAAGAATCGATTTGATGTTTTTGGGTTTTTTAAATAAATCAAAGGAATGAACATACCCAACAATGTCATCGAGTGAATTTTGAAACACTAAAATTTTCGAATACCCTGTTTCAATAAATAAATCTTTCAGTTCCGTTACTGAATCGAATAAATCTACCGCTTCAATTTCGGTTCTGGGTGTCATGATATCACGAGCTTTTACGCCTGAAAAGTCGAGCGCATTTTGAAAAATTTGGATTTCAGAGTCCATTTCGTCGTGCTTTTCAACAGTGCTCATTTGTTCAGTGATATAATTTCCGAGTTCGGCTTTACTGAAATACAACACCTCTTTATCACTTTGGGTTTTTAAGAGTTTTACTAAAATAAAATCAGAAACACTTATTAAAAATGACGAAATATAATAAAACCAACGGTAAAAAACATAAGCAGGAAGCGCAAAAAATTTAATTAAGGAGTTGGCATAAATTTGAAATAAAACGTTGGACAAAAACTCAGATGTTGCAACAATTAGTATTGTTGATAGAAGTGTTTGCAGAATAATAGTGAAAAATTCAGAAAAATGAAAACCCAAACTTTGAATCCAAGCCATCGTTATATCACCCATAAAAAAACCGTAAATCACCAATGCAATATTGTTTCCAATAAGCATAGCAGCTATGAATTTTGATGGTTTTTCAGTAAGTTTTGTTAGGGTTTTTGAAATGAAATTATCCTGTTTTTTCTCTATTTCGAGGTAAATTTTATTGGAAGAAACAAAAGCTATTTCCATTCCGGAGAAAAAAGCACATAGTATTAAGCACAATATGATAATACTAATTTCCATACTCATGGTTTATTATTTCGTTCTTCTATCTTCTTCGCAAATCTTCTTCGGAAGAAAAACATAAAAACGGCCAAACCGCCAATAAGCAAACTTATTTTGGGTGTTGCAGTTGGGTCATTCCATTTGGCGAAAGCGTCATAAAAGAATGCTGCTCCAAGAATGAGGTATAAATAAGGGGTGTATTTTAAGTACTGCATTTTTTTGTAATTAAGTTATTCTTCAGACTCGACTTCACCAGCAATTTTTTGAGAATTGATTACCTTAAAATCTTTTCTAAAATCAATTCCTTGACCGTTTGATGTGCCTTTTGGATCTGTAAATTTAAAGCTTTTTTCGGTACAAAACCATTCATTTTTTTGGTCATAAAATAATTGATCTGTCTCTAGTATTTGCCCATCTTGAGAACTAATTTTGACATTTCCTCTCAAATCGATAATATTAGTCAATTTGTAAGAGGTGGCATAATCGGCTACTATAACTGTCCTTTTTTTATTTTTGTCATACAAAGTAAGGTCAATTCCTTTTGGAAAATCAGTAAACGGAAAAGCAACGGTGCCATATTCCATCATTTTTGGGCTTGCTAAAACAGCAGTAATTCGACCCGAATCGGTGTATTTTAAATTTATTTTTTCCGCTTCACCACTGGGTACAAAATCGGTGAAATTACTTTTTTGCACTTCTTTAAAATTACTTTCACAGCCAAAAAACAGCATCACGACAATACCTGTAACAAGTATAAAAATGGAGTTTTTTTTCAATGAAGTCATTTGCTGAACGTAACAAGTTAGTTTAGGATAAAAAATGAATTTTAACTGGAATATTAGTTGTATTTACTTTTCACAAACCATTTATCATTAAGCGAAAATCCGATGTTAAGTAATAAGTAATTTTCTTGTACTAGATTGCTTGATGTGGTTCCTTTTTTTCCAAACTCTAAACCAAGGTTTAAATTTGAGGCAGAACCTGGAATTGGTAATCCTAATCCAAGAGTCATCCCGACATCGTTTATTGAAGTTGAATTGATAACTAAACCTGTTTTCTCATAAACGAAACCTCCTCTGTACGTAATTCGTTTAAAATAACTTGAAAATTGATTGGAATTTGGAATATAGAAACCGCCTAAACTATATTTTTGGTTTCTTGAATACGTTACATTACTTAAGTTATTGTAATTATTAAATAATTTTCCAACATCTTGAATGGCGATTTCAGCTCCTACTACCCATTTTTTAGAATTTCCAATACCTACACCTAACGCCCATTTTTGAGGCAATGTCAAATCTGTTTTTGTAGTTACCGAATCAAAGGAATCAAGCGCTGCTAAATCATAATTCGCGTCATAAGTTACCGTGCCAATAGTACTCTCGTTATTAGAATTCAAAGTGCTTTTAGGGGTATAATACAAACTACTGAAAAGTGATAATTTATTTTTCATCTTGTATTGATACATCAAACCAATGTTGAAATTTACTCCCGATAACTCATTAACATTAAGCTCACTTGACCCTACTGGAACAAAAGGCCTAAACTCCAAACTATTGGTCTGAATTTTTCCAAAATTATAATAAGCACTAACCCCAACGGTTAAATTTGGCATTATTTTATATCCTGCCCCCAAGAAAACTCGATTCATTCCTCCATAACCATTAAATCGTTTGTTATTTTGAGAACCATTAGTATATGTGTTTTCAATCTTATAACCTACCGATGAATAAGGAATTAATCCGAAACCGGCTCCAAATTTTCCTAATGGTACGGCTAGAGCCAAATAATCTAAAGTTGTCCTCTTTGACGTTGCACTAGCAGTTGCCGATTTTTGTTTTGTAGAACCACTCGTCGCACCTATTGTGAAATTAGTCCATTTTAGGTTTCCATATCCTGCTGGATTCTGAAAATTAATGCGTGTGCTATCTGGAATCATTGATATTCCTCCCATTGAGCGACTTTCTACAGTTCCGTTAAACCTTGTTTCACCAATTCCATAAAATGAATAGGGAGATGAAGTACCTTCTTGAGAAAAAGAAACTAATGACAACAATAAACAAGTGCTTATTAAAAATTTTTTAATCATTTTTGATTTTATATTGAAATGTTTGATTCAAACTTTCGAGAAGGAAATTTGAATTGGCAAATATGGTATTTTTTAATCGTTTAGCCAAAAAATCTGTGTCTCCACCCGTTAAAATTATTATAAATTTTGAATATTGCGCCCTAAAATCCTCGATGAAACCATCTATTTCATATACCAAACCATTTACGACACCCGAATGAATAGATTCTGAAGTTGATTTGCCGATAAAATATTTAGGATTAGCTACAGATAACAAGGGCAGTTTTGCTGTAAACCTATGCAATGATTCATATCTTAAACGCAATCCTGGAGAGATAGCTCCGCCCAGATAACGGTCGTTTTCGTCAATAAAATCAAAGGTTATACAAGTCCCTGCATCAATTACTAACCTGTTTTGCTTCGGAAATTGAATAGTTGCTCCTGCGGCAAGCACCATTCGGTCGATGCCTAAAGTTTGGGGAGTTTCATAGCAATTGACAAACGGAAAGGAATCGAGATGCGAAACAAAATGAATTTTTAACTCCTTTTCAAAAGCTAAAAAAGCTTGTTTTTCGACATCCGAAACCGATGCAACCACCAAATGAGAAGTATTTTTATACTTTTCTAAAATATTTTGAATGCTTTTTTCGAGCGCTTTTTTTTGAAAAACAAAAGATTCCAAAAGGGTATCGCCCTCAAATACAGCGGCTTTAATTCTGGTATTGCCAACATCTACAGCTAAAATCATATTTTAAATTTAACGTTGCGAAGGTACGAATAGATTTTTTTTAATAATTGTTTTGTATAAATTAAAAATCATTCTATATTTGCACCCGCAAACAAGTTCAGCGAACTCCTATGAAAAATGAGAGCAAGGTGAGCTATTAGCACGGTACCTTAGCTCAGATGGTAGAGCAATGGACTGAAAATCCATGTGTCCCTGGTTCGATCCCTGGAGGTACCACGAAACCCACTAAGAAATTAGTGGGTTTTTTGTTTTTTTAATATTACCTCATTTTTTTGCGAAATACAAAATATTCATTTGAAAAACTCTTAATTTTCATCCGTGAATTGTTTCTTAAATTAAAAAAAACAGCATCCCTTTCAAGATGCCGTTTTTCACTATTAAAAAACTCTATTTTATTTATTCTCTCGGAAATTGCAAAGCTGCTTGTGCTGCTGCTAATCTTGCAATTGGGACACGAAATGGAGAACAACTCACATAATTCATACCCATTTTGTGACAGAAAACAACACTTTCAGGATCGCCACCGTGTTCACCACAAATACCTACTTTTAGATTTGGTTTGGTTTTTCGACCTCTTTCAACTCCAAGTCTAATAAGTTCCCCAACACCATCTTGATCGATAGTTTGAAATGGATCGGCAGGAAGAATTCCTAAATCGAGGTATTTTGGAAGGAATCCACCAATATCATCCCGACTGAAACCAAAACTCATTTGAGTTAAATCGTTGGTTCCAAAACTAAAGAAATCAGCTTCTTCTGCCATAGCATCGGCTTTAAGAGCAGCACGAGGTATTTCGATCATTGTTCCATACAAATAAGGGATTTTTTTAACTCCCATTTTTTCGCAAGTTTCTTTATACACTTCGTTCACAATTTCTTTTTGGTTTTTCAGTTCGTTTTTAGAACAAGTTACCGGAATCATAATTTCGGGCATTGGTTTTTTGCCTTCTTGAGTTAATTCGGCAGCGGCTTCAAAGATGGCTCTGATTTGCATTTCGGTAATTTCAGGATAACTCACTCCTAAACGAACACCACGGTGACCTAACATTGGATTGTTTTCGTGCAAAGCCAAAACTCTTCTGTTCAAAACACTCATACTAATGCCTAATTCTTTGCTTAATTGCATCAATTTTTGTTTGTCGTGAGGTACAAATTCGTGCAATGGTGGATCGAGTAATCGAATAGTTACAGGATGGCCACTCATTACTTCTAATGTTCTTTTTATATCTTTTTTTACATAAACTGATAGGCCATTCAAAGCATCTCTTCTTTCTTTTTCTGTTTTACTCACAATCATTTTGCGTAATAAAAATAAAGGTTGATCGCTTCCTTCGCCATAAAACATATGTTCTGTTCTGAATAAACCAATTCCCTCGGCACCAAATTTAACGCCTTGTTCGGCATCACCTGGAGTTTCCGCATTGGTACGAACGCCCATAACTTTGGTTTTATCCACCAGTTTCATTAAGTTTTTATAGGATTGATTTTTGTCTAAATCCACATCAACCAAGTCCATACTTCCATGATAAACAAGTCCTTTTGTACCATCTAAACTCAACCAATCGCCTTCTTTGATTGTTGAACCATCGTTAGCTTTAAATGTTTTGGTTTCGCTATTTATTTGAATGTCATTACAACCCACGATACAACATTTTCCCCAACCTCTCGCTACTAATGCAGCGTGAGAAGTCATTCCGCCTTTTGTAGTTAGAATGGCTTGCGATTTGTGCATTCCATCCACATCTTCGGGAGAAGTTTCTTCTCTAACCAAGATTACTTTTTCGCCTCTACTTGCCCATTCTACGGCATCATTAGACGAAAAAACAACACGTCCTTTGGCTCCTCCTGGACCAGCTGGCAGTCCTTTTGCTATAGCTTTAGTGATTTTTTGAATATCAGGATTCAACATTGGCAATAATAATTCGACTAATTGGTTTGGTCCTACTCGCATTACAGCAGTATTGGCATCAATTAATTTGGAATTGTACATATCACTTGCAATTCTTACAGCCGCAACTCCATTTCGTTTCCCGATTCGGCATTGTAACATGAATAATTTTCCCTTTTCGATCGTAAACTCAATGTCTTGCATGTCTTTATAATGCTGTTCCAATCGGTTTTGATATTGAAACAACTCTTTGTAAGCTTCGGGCATTATTTGTTCTAGCGTTGGCAAATGCTTGCTTTGGTCGTTTTTAGATTTGTCGTTTACAGGTGCTGGAGTTCTGATTCCTGCCACAACATCTTCACCTTGTGCATTTACCAAATATTCGCCATAAAAATAATCTTCACCATTTCCGGGATTTCTTGTAAAAGCTACACCAGTTGCACTTGAATCTCCCATATTTCCAAAAACCATGGCTTGAACATTAACCGCAGTTCCCCATTCGTGTGGAATATTTTCGATTCGGCGGTATTCGATAGCTCTTTTTCCCATCCAACTGCTAAACACACCTCCTATACTTCCCCATAATTGTTCGTTTGGATCTTCAGGAAATGGATGTCCCAAAACTTTAATAATTGTAGTTTTAAATTCTTTTACAAGATCTTTTAACTCATCAACGGTTAAATCAGTATCGTATTGATAGCCTTGATGGTGTTTTATTTTTTCTAATTTTTCGTCTAATACTTTTCGGATTCCTTTTCCATCTTTAGGCTCAATTCCGGCCGCTTTTTCCATTACAACATCGGCATACATCATAATCAAACGACGGTAAGCGTCATAAGCAAAACGAGCGTCACCAGATTGTTTGATGACCCCTTCGATAGTTTTTTCATTTAGCCCAATATTCAAAACGGTATCCATCATTCCAGGCATCGATTTTCTTGCGCCAGAACGAACCGAAAGTAATAAAGGATTATTTATATCGCCAAATTTTTTGCCCATTTCTTTTTCGACAGCAGCTAATGCTTTATCGGTTTGCGCTTTAAGTTCGGCAGGGTATTTCTTTTTGTTATCATAATATGCAGTACAAACTTCGGTGGTAAGTGTATACCCAGGAGGAACCGGCAACAAAAGATTTGGATTACCCGCCATTTCGGCTAGATTAGCTCCTTTTCCTCCCAATAAATTTTTCATAGATTCGTTACCATCTGCTTTGCCGCCGCCAAAATAATATACATATTTGGAAGCTTTTTTTTCTTGTGCCATATTGTTACATTTTAATTATGAATACTCTTTTTTGTTAGATTTATCTCAAAGATAGAAGCAAAAAATTTAATAAAAAATGATAAATATCATATTAATTTTATGGCAAAATAGTCGAGTTTAAAGACTCATTTATTCAAATAAAAACTTCAAAAATCAAGCTTAAATAGCGATTAAAACTAAATTTATTAACAAATTATTCAAAATTAAAACAGCAGAAAACTACTTCCAAAATGCAATTTTATTGATTTTTAAGTCTATTTAAAAAAACAGTAGGAAAATCGAGCAGGTTTGATATATTTGTGAATTCAATTCTCATAAAGAACACCTATTTTTTACATAAATGCAGATTCATTAACACACTTAAACAACTTAATTATTTTTTAAATTATGGAACAAATTATCAAAGACACAACTGCTAATCCAGCACCATTAGGCCTTTTTGGTTTTGGAATGACTACTATTTTATTAAACATTCACAATGCTGGTTTCTTCGAACTCAATTCGATGATTATGGGGATGGGAATATTTTTTGGCGGCACACAACAAGTCATTGCCGGAATAATGGAATGGAAAAAAGGAAATGCATTTGGGATGGCGGCGTTCACCTCTTACGGATTCTTTTGGTTATCACTTGTTGCCATTTGGATACTTCCGCTAATGGGAGTTACAAAACCAGACGGCAATTCGATGGGTTGTTATTTGGCACTTTGGGGTTTGTTTACGTTAGCTTTTTTTATTGGAACATTAAACGGAAATACTATTGGCAAACTTATTTTCGGTTCGCTTGTTATTTTGTTTGGTCTTCTTTCGGCAGCAAGTTTCACTGGCAACACATCTCTTCATACCATTGCAGGATATGAAGGTATTTTGTGTGGATTTTTTGCCTTTTATGAAGGTGCTGCAATTGTTATCAATGAAAAAACAGGACGAAAAGTCTTGCCACTATAAAAAAACAACACAATTTATTGTTAAAACATAGCGTTTACGTACTTTACAAAAAAATAGGATATAAATTTGTTGCTATCATAACGAACCGAAAGCCATTTATAAACTGAAATAAATAAACTAATGAGTTACTATAAAATTGAAAATTTAGAACAATACTTCAAACACTATAATAAATCTGTTAGAGAACCAAGAAAATTCTGGAGTAAAATTGCTTCCGAAAACTTCACTTGGTACCAAGAATCTGAAAAAATAGTTGAGTTTGATATGGCTGAAGCCAAAATTAAATGGTTTGTTGATGCCAAAGTGAATATTGTTAAAAACTGTTTGGACAGACATCTTTCTAAAAGAGGCGAAAAAACTGCTATTATTTTTGAACCTAATAATCCCGCAGATGCTGCAGAACATATCACGTATAACGATTTGTATGCTAGAGTTTCAAAAATGGCAAATGTGCTTCGCGAACAAGGCATCGAAAAAGGAGATAGAGTTTGTATTTATTTGCCAATGATTCCAGAAATCGCTGTTGCAACCTTGGCTTGTGCTAGAATTGGAGCCATTCATTCGGTTGTTTTTGCTGGATTTTCAGCATCGGCAGTAGCGGCAAGAATCAACGATAGCGAATGCAAAATGGTCATCACTTCCGACGGCGGATTTAGAGGCGATAAAACGATTGATTTAAAAGGAATTATTGACGAAGCGTTAAAAAATTGTACGTGTGTCTCCACTGTTTTGGTTGTCAAAAGAACCAACTCTGCAATAGCGATGAAAGAAGGTCGTGACCAATGGTTGCAGCCCCTTTTAGATAAAGCATCGGATAACAGCATCGCCGAAATAATGGATGCCGAAGATCCTTTATTTATCCTTTACACTTCTGGTTCCACTGGAAAACCAAAAGGAATGGTTCACACTACGGCTGGTTATATGGTTTACACGGCTTATTCCTTCAAGAATGTTTTCAACTACGAAGAAAATGATGTTTTCTGGTGTACTGCTGATATTGGCTGGATCACGGGACATTCCTATATTTTATATGGCCCATTATTGAACGGAGCTACAACCGTAATGTTCGAAGGAGTTCCTTCTTATCCTGATTTTAGCCGTTTTTGGGAAATCATAGAAAAACATAAAGTTACTCAATTTTATACTGCTCCAACAGCTATTCGGTCTTTGGCAAAAGAAAACCTGTCATACGTTCAAAAATATGCTTTAAAGTCATTAAAAGTTATTGGATCGGTTGGCGAACCCATCAATGAAGAAGCTTGGCACTGGTATAATGACCACGTTGGCGGAAAACGTTGCCCACTGGTTGATACTTGGTGGCAAACCGAGACAGGAGGGATTTTGATTTCTGCTTTAGCTTTTATAACGCCAACAAAACCAACCTATGCTTCTTTACCATTACCTGGAATTCAAGCTGTTTTGATGGATGAAAAACGAAACGAAATAGAAGACAATCAAGTTGCCGGAAGTCTGTGTATTAAATTTCCTTGGCCGGGAATTGCAAGAACTATTTGGGGTGATCATCAACGCTATAAAGACACTTATTTTAGTGCTTTCCCTGGTAAATATTTCACTGGAGATGGAGCTTTGCGAGATGAAGTAGGGTATTATAGAATTACAGGCCGTGTCGATGATATTATTATTGTTTCAGGACATAATCTTGGTACTGCACCTATAGAAGATGCGATCAACGAACATCCAGCAGTTGCAGAAAGTGCCGTGGTAGGTTTCCCTCACGATGTCAAAGGAAATGCTTTATATGGTTTTGTAATTTTGAAAGAATCTGGAGAATATAGAGATAGAGCTAACTTGACTAAGGAAATTAATCAACATATTTCTGATCACATTGGACCTATTGCTAAATTAGATAAAATTCAGTTTGTTTCTGGCCTTCCAAAAACTCGTTCGGGTAAAATTATGCGTCGTATTCTTCGTAAAATAGCCGAGGGTGATTTCTCTAACTTTGGAGATACCAGTACTTTGTTAAATCCAGAAATTGTGGATGAAATTAAAGATGGGAAATTGTAAAGGTAATTTGTTTCAAATATTTAAAGGCTGTCCGAAAGGATGGCCTTTTTTATTGGAGTCTAAAAAGATAATAGACTATCTTTATATTAATTTGTATTCTAATAATTTGTCACGCTGGATGCGTCTCAAATTTTTTGCTCTCGTATGCTGAAACGCTTTCAACTTGGCAAATGAAATATTGTGCAAAACGGTAAATCAAAAAAAATCCCTTACTGCAAATTGCAGTAAGGGATTCAATCCAATTGAAACGTATGTTATTGTTTCATTAATTTAATAGTAGCTTCACCTTTTGCTGTAGTAACTTTAGCAAAATAAACTCCTTTTGCAAGTTCACTCGCATTTACCGAAACTTCTTGAGCAGCACCAAATTTTGTGTAAACTGCTTTTCCTAAAACATCAAACACTTGTATTGAAGTAATTTCTTCATTACCTGAAACGATATTCCAGCTATCATGAGTTGGGTTTGGATACGCTGTAAAACTTGCTTTATCAAATTGAGTAACTGCTAAAGCAGTTCCAAAATCATATGCTCCAGTAAGTATGTTGTATTTTAGATTGTAAGTTCCTGCAGTTGTAGGAATGTTACCTCCTGTTTTTGGACCAGCAGGAAATACATTGCCACCACTATTTACACCCCAATCATTATTTTGACGGAATTTTGCAGCCCCAGCAGTAACAACAAGACCATCTAAAGTATAATTGACACCGTCTACAGTTGTCATTAAATTTGCATCTGTTTGTGGGTCATTAGGCCATCCTCCAACTCCATCTCCAACAACCGCAACTGTATTAAGAGTAAAAGTATATGCTCCAGTCGATTTTTTAAAAGTTCCATTATAATTACCAACTGTTGCAGGTATATTATTACCCGTTGGAGTTCCAGCTGGCCAAAGATCACCACCCCAATTATTATTCCAAGAATTATCTTGACGGAATTTTATAGGATTAGTAGTAAAAGGAACATGGTCTATTGTGTAATTTTCACCATCAGTCGTAGTCATTTCGTTAGAATCAATTTGAGGGTCATTAGGCCATCCAGCAGTAGTACCTGCACCAACAATAGCAATTTTAGGGAAAGTAGCTACAATAAAAGTATATTTGTAAAGTGAGTAATCAAAAGTCACATCATAGTCAATTCCTGTTGTAGTTACAGGGATCTTATCTGTTGCACTTAGCGCATCTCCATTAGGAAAAGTTAAAGC
>JBBQSZ010000095.1:0-13730 GCA_038234745.1 Flavobacteriales bacterium
CCCTCTTTATTAACACTCCAAACAATAGGAGAACTGAACGCAGGACAATCTGACTTTGTCAAATTCATGTTTCCTTTGTTGTTATTAGAAATAAATTTCCAAGTACTGCCAATAAAACATTTTGAATCGGCAATGTCAAAAGAATTCACTTTTATAACCTCCGAACCAGGGTAAGATACATTGGATATTACCCAATTTCCTTTGATAGCAACTTGAGAACTTCTGTCTAGTTTAGTACTTGTTACCGAACTAGTTTTACAGGCAAAAAGCGACAAAGCCACTATCATTAATGTAATTGTTTTTTTCATTTTATAGTCTTTTTAAGATTAAACTTGGGACAAAGATACAATGAAACTCGGGAAAAGTGTTGCACAATAAAAACATTTTATTTCAAAATTTACGTTTCCGACAATTTGTCACTTCTTCTAAAATTGGTATCTTATTTGAAGAAAAGTAGCCAATTATAAAACTATTTAAAAACGAAAAATATGACAACTGGAAAAATTAATGTTTCGGTAGAAAACATCTTCCCCCTAATCAAGAAATTCTTATACAGCGATCACGAAATATTTTTGCGTGAATTAATTTCGAATGGAACAGATGCAACTCTAAAACTCAAACATCTTACTAGCGTTGGAGATGCCAAAGTAGAATATGGCAACCCAATTCTTGAAGTTAAAATTGACAAAGAAGCTAAAAAATTGCACATCATTGACCAAGGTTTGGGAATGACAGCGGAAGAAGTTGAAAAATACATTAACCAAATCGCCTTTTCTGGAGCGGAAGAGTTCTTAGAAAAATACAAAGATTCTGCCAAAGATTCAGGAATTATTGGACATTTTGGACTCGGATTTTACTCTGCATTTATGGTTGCTTCCAAAGTGGAAATAATTACAAAATCATACAAAGACGAACCTGCAGCACATTGGATTTGCGACGGAAGTCCAGATTTTACTTTAGAACCTTCTGATAAAACAACTCGTGGAACGGAGATCATTTTGCACATTGCCGAAGATTCTCTTGAATTTTTAGAAGATTCAAAAATAATAGGTTTATTGAACAAATACAATAAGTTTATGCCTATTCCAATTAAATTTGGAACCAAAACAGAAACGCTTCCAAAACCGGAAGATGCTCCTGAGGATTATGTAAATGAAACAATTGAGGTTGACAATTTCATCAATAATCCAAACCCGGCTTGGACAAAACAACCAAGCGAATTAACAGACGAAGATTATAAAAATTTCTACCACGAATTGTATCCAATGCAATTTGAAGAGCCTTTGTTTCATATCCATTTGAACGTAGATTATCCATTTAACTTGACTGGAATTTTGTATTTTCCTAAGTTAGGTTCTGATATGCAACTCCAAAAAGACAAAATTCAGTTGTACCAAAACCAAGTTTATGTTACGGATAATGTAGAAGGAATTGTTCCTGAATTCTTGATGATGCTTCGCGGTGTGGTTGATTCTCCTGATATTCCGTTGAATGTTTCTCGTTCTGGCTTGCAAGCTGATGGTGCAGTTAAGAAAATTTCGAATTACATCACTCGTAAAGTAGCGGATAAATTGAAATCTTTGTTTACTGAAAACAGAGCTGATTTTGAAGAAAAATGGAATGACATTAAGGTTGTTTTAGAATACGGAATGCTTTCTGAAGAGAAATTCTATGAAAAAGCGGGTGCTTTTGTTTTGTATCCAACAGTTGATGACAAATACTTCACATTAGAAGAATTGAAAGAAAACCTAAAAGAAAATCAAACGGACAAGGACGGAAAATTAGTTGTTTTATACGCTGGAAACAAAGATGCGCAACATTCTTATATCGAAATTGCGAAAGAAAAAGGATATGAAGTATTGCTTTTGGATTCGCCAATTATCTCGCATTTAATTCAAAAAATTGAAGGCGACAATAAAGAATTAACTTTCGTTCGTGTCGATTCAGACCATATTGATAATTTGATTAAGAAAGACGAAACGACGATTTCTAAATTATCAGATACGGAGAAAGAGACTTTGAAAACTTCATTAGAAGCTTATATTCCAAAAGCCTATTCGGTACAATTAGAAGCTTTGGACAGCAATGCAGCTCCTTTCATTATCACGCAACCTGAATTTATGCGTCGAATGAAAGAAATGAGTCAATCTGGTGGTGGAGGAATGTTCGGAATGGGAAATATGCCAGAAATGTATAATTTGGTAGTCAATACCAATTCTGATTTGGCTTCTAATATTTTGAATACTGAAGATAAATCGACACAAGAAAACTTGGTTAGACAAGCGTTAGACTTGGCAAAATTATCTCAAAACCTTTTGAAAGGCGAAGAATTGACGGCTTTTGTAAAAAGAAGTTTTGATTTGATAAAATAAAATCTTTGAAACCTTTGGCAAAGTTTTGAACTTTGGCAAAGGTTAAAAGCAATTCTAAAATAACCTGCAAGTGAAAATTTGCAGGTTTTTTTTATGATAATGAAGAACGCAATTCTTTCCTGTATTCCGATGCGCTTTTGCCAGTAAATTGTTTGAAAGATTTATTGAAATAACTAAAATTGTTAAAACCACATTCAAAACTGATTTCAGCGATACTAATGGGTTTTTCGGCCAAAAGTTTTGCAGCATTCGAGAGACGATACTCATTGACCACTTTTGTAAAAGTCTTTTGAGTTACTCTTTTGAAATACCTACAAAATGACGGAACTGTCATACTTACTAATTCTGATACTTCTTCTAAAGTGATTTGTTCGTGAAAATGGTCTTTTACATAATTAAAAACCATATTGATTCGGTCGTTATCCTGCATTTGCATATCCATTAAAAATCCTGCGGCATTCAAAAGTTGATAATCACTAGACAATGCTAATTCATTTAAAATTTCCAAAAGCGTCAGTAACCTTTCTATTGGAGATTGATCCTCCATGATTCCAACTTTCTTACTAATCCTCTTCTTCGTTTCTCCACTAAAAACAATTCCAGATTTAGCTCTTTCAAAAAGATTTTTAATATTTGCCATTTCTGGCGCATCAAAAAATTGGGTTCCTAGAAAATCAGGTTTCATCTGAATAACTGTTTCATCTTTATTTCCAGAATGCTCATCTGTAAAGCCACAATGAGGTAAATTGCTACCTATTAGTATCAAATCGCCATTAGTATAATAAGAAATATGACTTCCCACAAGTCGTTTTCCAGCGCCACCATTAATAGACACCAACTCTATCTCGGGGTGATAATGCCAGATAAAGTAATTTTTATAGGAATTTATAATGTATTTGGTAAAAGTAATAGAACTTCCAATTGATGGTTCTATAATTTTTAATGCGGGTTGTGATGTTTTCATATTGTTACTTAATTGCTAACTGGTTACAAAATTAACCAAAATTTAACTAAAATTACCTATTTTAACCGAAAACGTTTTAGTAAAAGGTAATATAGTACATAAATTAGAAAATCTACTGTCATTTATAACTGAATAGCGACACTATCTTTGTACTCTTAATAATTAAATAAAAAAATACTAATTATGAAAAAGATTTTAAAAATTAGTTTGGTACTAGCGGTGGTTTTGGTTGCTTTAAATGTATATGGAGTTGTTAATTCTCCTTTTCATAAAAAGAACGAACAAAGAAAGATGGTAAATTTTGGTGTAAGTGATAAAAATAATATCGATGTTTCAGTATATGATGCAAATGACAAATTACTTTACACCGAAAATGTGAATTCAAACGCTAAATTAGTTAGAACTTATGATTTGACCGGCGTTGCAGAAGGAATTTATTATTTGGTGTCAGAATCTGAGTCAAAAATTACTAAATATGAAATTTTAGTTAATGCTGATACGGCAACAATTATGTCAATTCCTTTTTCAGAGGTTACAAAAAAAGATTTGTAACATACCATCCAAAATTATTTTACTGTTGTGAACAAAATATTCTCACTAACAGTTAAACACTAGAAACCTGCAAGTGAAATCTTGCGGGTTTTTTATTGGAATAAATTCCCGAACTTCGTACAAAATAATTTACTTTACTTCGCCTATCGTTTACACAAAATAATTATTACAACTTTATAATTCATATTTAAAATGATCGTACACATTGAAACTCCCGCCCTACTTTTCTCAGCCACATCATTGATTTTATTAGCTTATACCAACCGATTTCTAACTATTGCCACCATCATTCGTGGATTAAAAAAAGCGTATAAAGAAAAAGAAAGCAGTATGGTTTTATTGGAAATCAAAAACCTAAACTTACGGCTAACACTTATTCGATATATGCAAATGGCTGGAGTTTTGAGTTTATTTCTATCCGTTTTCACGATGTTGTTATTATTTTTAGACCAACAAATTTTTGCTGTTTATCTTTTTGGGCTGAGCTTACTTAGTTTACTAATTTCATTAGGATTATCCTTTTGGGAAATTAACATTTCCGTTGGAGCACTTCGCGTTCATTTGAGCGATTTAACAGAGGAAAAAGAAGTAAAATAACTTCCGTTTAAGTAAAAATAAAAAGAATTCACAATCTGATTAAACCCTTTTATAAATTCTAAGTCCAACTTTTATAACACTTTAGATTATGGACAACCCAACACTTTGGTCATTACGCCTCGGATATTCGGCAAAGCAAGCAAATACTATCGAAAAAATAGGCTTGAAAAAGTTCTTGGAATACTCTTTTGAAACAAAATTGGATTCAAAAATTCCTGATTTTCTCGAAGATAGTCCAAAATCTTTATCAGAATATAAAGAAATTCGCAAGAAAAAAAAAGACTCCAGTCCGGAAGAATTAAAAGCAGTGCTCCAGAAAGAAAATCAGACATCAGCAGATATGAAAGCCTGGTGGATTGCAAAAATGAACGATGATGAGTTTCCTCTTCGTGAAAAAATGACTTGTTTCTGGCATAATCATTATGTTTCTACTTTTCAAAAAGTGAAGGTAAATTATTGGGTTTTTCAACACAATCAAATTTTGAGAGAAAATGCTTTTGGAAATTTCAAAACTTTGACCAAGAAAATCATTCAAAGCAATGCAATGGTTCGTTATTTGGACAATGTCGATAATCGAAAAGACAAATTCAACGAAAATTTAAGTCGGGAATTGCTCGAACTTTTTACGCTTGGCATCGGAAATTATTCCGAAGACGACATTAAAAACGGAGCAAAAGGTCTAGCGGGATTAGGCATTGGCGAAGAAAATGCTATTTACAGAAAGTATTTTGAAGACAATGAGAGCTTTGTTTATCTAGGAAAGAAAGGGAATTTTAAAGTGGATGAAATGGTGGATATTATTTTCGAACAACCTAATATTCCGTATTTGATTACTCGAAAAATACTAAAATGGTTTGTTTATGATAATCCAAAGGAAGAATTGGTTCGTTATTATGGCGATTATTTCAAGAAAAAGAATTTTGAAATACAACCACTTTTGACTAAAATTTTCACCGAAGAATTTACCAAAGACAACGCTGGTTCTAAAATTAAAAATCCATTAGAATACAGTTTGCAATTAATGAATGAACTCAATATTGAAAATCCCAACACAAAGTTAATTGCAATTTTTAGCAGAGATCAAGGAATGGATTTGTTCAATCAGCCCAACGTAAAAGGATGGGATGGAGGTAATTCTTGGCTAACCTCGCAGGTTTTCTTGCAACGAAACAATGTTGCCGATTTGCTTTGCAACGGGAAAAATTTAGCTCGAGGAAAGCAACAAAATAGGATGGATTCTATGATGAAACAAAATCCAAACAAAATGGTGAACGTAAAATTGAATTGGGATAAGGAAGGAGATAATAAGGAAATTATTGCCGAACTCAAAAACCGATTGTTGTTTCAAACTGATGAAGCGGTGCAACAAGATTTTGAAAAAATTCTAAAATACGATTTTGACAGCAAAACGGATGGTTCCGAAAATGCCGTGATGCGTTTGTTTAATTTTATGGTAAAAACCCCTGAATTTCAACTCATTTAATTTTAAATTTCAACAAAATGAACAGAAGAAATTTTTTAGCCCTTACAGGAACTTTCACAGGTGGTTCGCTCCTATTGCCTGATTTTTTATATTCTTTTGGCACTCAAACTAATTTAATTTTGGGCGAACAATGTGTCGTTTTTATTCAATTAAATGGCGGAAACGATGGATTGAACACCTTTATTCCGTTTGAAGATGCGCTATATTATAATTTGCGTCCAACGATCGCGATTTCAAAAAATGAAGTGCTCAATTCTTCAAAAGGAATGGCGTTTCATCCTGCTTTGCAAGGATTTGCGAGTATGCAACAAAATGGCGATTTGTCCGTGATACAAAATGTAGGATATGCAAATCCGGTTCGTTCTCATTTTCGAAGTCAGGAAATTTGGCAAACCGCCCCAACTAATCAGGAATATTTGAATCAAGGATGGTTGGGTCGATACTTAGATTTGCAATGCAAAGAACATCAACCAACTGCAGGAATTAATATTGATACCATTGATAATTTGGCGTTGAAAGGCGAAGAACCCAACTCGATTACTGTAAAAGATCCGAATAGTTTTAAAACTAAAAATAAAAAAGAAGACGGGGCGAAATTATCCAGCAATCCGCAACTGGATTTTGTTCGAAAAATAGCTAGTTCAGTTGTGGAAGGTTCCGATGAAATTCAGAAAGCATTGTCAAAATCAGCTGTTTCAGATGTGGTTTATCCAAAAACAGGTTTGTCTAAAAACCTAGAATGGATTTCGAAATTGATCAAAGGAAACCTAAATTCTAAAGTATATTACACATCGCTTGGTGGTTTTGACACTCACGATAATCAACTTACCATTCAAAAAAATAGATTGACCGAACTCAATGACGCCGTTTATAGTTTCTATGACGATTTAAAAAAATCACAACAATTGCAAAATGTAACCATCGTTGTTTTCTCAGAATTTGGACGTCGAGTGAAAGACAATGGACGAGGAACAGACCATGGAACAGCTGCTCCAATGTTTGTTATTGGAGGAAATAATCGCGGAAAAATTATTGGAAACAACCCCAATCTGATAGACTTAGACAATGGTGATTTGAAACACGAAATTGATTTTAGAAGTGTCTATGCTGCCATTTTGAAAAATAAATTAGGTTTTGATGCTTCCAAAATTGGCTTACATAACAAAGCATTAGAAGGTCTTTTCTAAAATAACTAAAATTTCTATCCTTGAACTCACAACTATATCTTACTTTTGCCTTCCACTAAAATAAAAAATTATGTTTGATATTTCGATTACGGAAGGAGTAGGATATTTAGCCTCAATAGTGCTAATGATTTCATTTTTAATGAAAAACATTAATACGTTAAGAATAATAAATTCTGTTGGGTGCTTTTTGTTTGTAGTTTATGGATTTTTGTTGGCAACTTCGTGGCCAATTATTATTTCTAACGCCTTCATAATGGGAGTCAATACTTTTTATTTAACCAAACATTTTCGAACAAAATAATCGATTTTCTCAAAAAATTGAATATTATTCTAGCTGACGTATCCCGAAATAAAATCCGAAAAATTTGTCTATTTTAAGAAATTTAACAAAAATTTTTGATTTTAAAACACATTTACCTTAACTTCGTCAGCATTAATAATTAAAATTTTACTTTATGAGAAAATTATTGGCTGAATTTTTCGGAACGTATTGGTTGGTTTTTGGCGGCTGCGGTAGTGCTCTTTTTGCAGCTGGAATTCCTGATTTAGGAATTGGATTCATGGGAGTTGCACTCGCATTTGGCTTAACTGTTTTGACAATGGCTTATGCAGTGGGTCATATTTCTGGCGGACATTTTAACCCTGCAGTTTCTATTGGTTTATGGGCTGGTGGTCGTTTTTCTGCCAAAGAATTAGTACCTTATATCATTGCACAATGTGCTGGAGCAATTGCAGCTGCAGGAACTTTGTTCGCAATTGCTTCAGGGAAACCTGGTTTTGCAATCGATCCATCAAAGGCAGGAGCTTTTGCTTCCAATGGTTTTGGTGCTTTTTCTCCTGATGGCTATTCAATGCAATCAGCATTTATTGCTGAGTTCATATTGACCATGTTCTTCTTGTTGGTAATTCTTGGTGCAACTGATAAATTTGCAAACGGAAAATTCGCTGGAATCGCAATAGGTTTGGCTTTAACGTTAATTCACTTAATCAGTATTTCAATAACAAATACATCCGTAAATCCTGCTCGTTCTTTGTCACAAGCACTATTTGTTGGTGGAGAACCCTTGTCACAAGTTTGGTTATTTTGGTTGGCACCAATTTTAGGTGCAATTGTAGCAGGATTAATTTATAAAAATCTTCTGCAAGACACTTCCGAATCATAATTCATTTCTAAATATATTTTAAAGAGAAAAACTAAGGTAAAACCTTTTGTTTTTCTCTTTATTTTTGCACTATGAATTCACTTTTTCAATCAGAACCATTAGTTTTAAATTTGCCAGACGCAACCATCGTATATTATCCCCATTTTTTTGCCAAAGAAGAAGCAGATGTAATTTTCGAACAATTAAAAAATGACATTCCCTGGCAACAGGATGATATTAGAGTTTTTGGAAAAACACATCCGCAACCTCGCTTGACGGCTTTATTTGGCAATGAAGGAAAATCGTATTCCTATTCGAATATAATAATGCAACCAAATGCTTGGAATTCGATTCTAAAAAAAATAAAAGAACAAATTGAAACCGTTGTTGCAACGGATTTTACAACAGTGCTACTCAATCTCTATCGCGACGGAAAAGACAGCAACGGTTGGCACGCCGACAACGAAAAGGAATTGGGCATCAATCCAATAATTGGCTCTGTGAGTTTTGGAGCTGAAAGAGTTTTTCAACTAAAACACAATTCGATTTCGGGTCTTAAACAAAATATTGTACTAGAACACGGAAGTTTATTACTAATGAAAGGAACTACCCAACATTTTTGGAAACATCAAATTCCGAAAACGTCAAAACCCATTGGATCTAGAATAAATTTAACTTTTCGGGTCATCAAATAATCAGATCATCAAAAAATCATTAGATTTGAAATAAAATACTGGTTATGAATGAGATGATAGCTTACTTTTCGACAATTCCATCTTCACATAGAAGTTTGCTTCTAGCCGGTGGAATTACCTTTTTTTGGTTAATCGAAAATGCTTTTCCGTTCTTTAATTTCAACTATAAAAAATGGCAACATGCCGGAATAAATTTTTTCCTAACGTTTACCACGATCCTTATTAATTTTGCTTTAGCCTTTTTATTAATAAAAACTTCGAATTGGACAATAGCTAATCATTTTGGTGTTTTGCAATGGCTACCATCAATGCCTACTTGGCTTTATGACCTAATTGGATTGTTATTATTAGATTTTGTTGGCGCATATTTGGCACATTTCATCGAACATAAAATCAAATTTCTTTGGCGATTTCATTTAATTCATCATACAGATACTTGGGTAGATACAACATCTGGAAATAGGCATCATCCCGGCGAAAGTATCATCCGTTTTGCATTTACAACCTTAGGAATATTTGTTGTTGGAAGCCCAATGTGGATGGTTTTTATGTATCAAACTATTTCTGTTGTTTCCACACAATTTACTCATGCTAATTTTACTTTTCCCGGAAAATTAGATTATTTCATCAGTTATTTTTTAGTATCACCAAATATGCACAAAGTTCATCATCATTATAAATTACCGTATACAGATAGCAATTATGGTAATATTTTTTCAGTTTGGGATCGTCTTTTTGGCACCTTTATGTATCTAAAAAAAGAAGAAATAGTTTACGGAATCGATACTCATATGAAGACAGAAGATAATAATCAATTACTAAATTTATTAAAAATACCATTCCAAAAACGACGTTCTCTAGAAAACAACTAAAAATCATAAAAAAAACATAGCTTTTAATAAAAAGTAATTATTTTTTTTATTAATATTGGTCAATGATTTAAAAACAAATACAATCTTAATTAACCCTTAAAATAAAATTGAATTAATTTTCACCTAATGAAGAAGAGCAGCCACACAGAATTAAATTGGGAACAGACAGAAAAACTTGTTACGTTCGCCTTAGAGGAAAGAAACCCTTTTGAAATTATCAAAAAAGAATTTGGGTTATCTGAAAAAGAGGTTCTCGAAATCATGAAAAAAAAGATGCCCGCAGAGAAATTTGAAATGTGGAAAAAGAAAGCTTTGGCTAGTAAACCAAAACCAAAAATCACTAAAATCGATGACTTCGACGAAGATTTAGATGGTAAGTATTATATAAAAAACAAACTTGATTAATAATAGACTCCTGACTTACAGGAGTTTTTTTTATCATAGAAATCATCACTAAAAAATCGAGATTAAACCTCATAATTCTCTACTTTCAATGTCTAATAGGACAATTTAAAATCCCAAAATGAAAAAAATACTATTTGCATTCGCGTGTGCGACTATTTTATTTAGTTGTAAAACGGTTAGTTCAACTGCAGCATCTTCTATAAAAGAAGAAATTCAAGTCAATATCAATTTAAATGAGATTAAGAATGATAAAGTTTTAGTCACGGTTCTAACTCCAAAAATCAAAACTGATGAAGTAACGTATCACATTCCAAAAACAGTTCCAGGAACTTATTCTGAGGATAATTACGGAAAATACATTGATGATATAAAAGCGTTCGATAAAAAAGGAAATGCATTAACGGTTAAAAAAACGGATGTGAATTCTTGGTCAATTGCTAATGCTAAAACGTTGGATAAAATTACATATTTAGTAAATGACACTTATGACACTGAAAAGGGAGAAGGTTTTGGTTCCGGGGATATTTTTTCACCAAGTGGTTCGAACATTGATGCAGGAAAAAATATTATGCTAAATACGCATTGTTTTGTTGGCTATTTTTCGGATTATTTAGCTATTCCGTACAAAGTTTCGATTTCGCATCCAGCAACACTTTGGGGAGCCACCTCAATGACAGATCAAGATGCTTCCACAACAAATGATTTATTTATAACGCCGCGTTACGCTGAATTGGTCGAAAACCCAATTATGTATGCAAAACCTAATTATACTACTTTCACCGTAGATGGAATGGAAATACAAATTGCAGTTTACTCTCCAACTGGAAAAATTACTGCCGAAAGCATTACTCCCGATATGAAAACAATGATGACCGCTCAAAAACGATTTTTGGGTTCCATCAATTCAACCAAAAAATATAGCGTTTTGCTTTATTTATCTACCATGACGAATGATGCTCAAGGTTTTGGCGCCTTAGAACATCCGACTGCAACAACAGTAGTTTTTCCAGAAATACTGCCAAAAGATGAATTAATAAAAGAAATGAAAGATGTTGTTTCGCACGAGTTTTTTCATATTGTAACTCCTTTGACCGTTCATTCTCAAGAAATTCAAAATTTTGATTTTAATACTCCAAAAATGTCCGAACATTTGTGGATGTACGAAGGAGTTACGGAATACTTTGCCAATTTATTTCAAATAAATCAAGGTTTAATTGATGAAAATGAGTTTTATACTCGAATGGCAGCAAAAATTGAGAATGCAAAAAAGTATGATGATACAATGCCAATGACAACGATGAGTAAAAATGTATTCGTAGAACCCTATAAAGCTCAATATCTAAATGTGTATGAAAAGGGGGCTTTGATTGGAATGTGCTTAGACATCATTATAAGAGAAAACAGCAACGGAAAAAGAGGAATACTCGATTTAATGCAAAAATTATCTAGTGAATATGGAGTTTCAAAAGCCTTTAATGATGAAGAACTTTTTGCAAAAATCACTCAGTTGACCTATCCAGAGGTTGGAGAATTCTTAAAAAAGTATATTTCAGGAACAACTCCTATTCCTTATAACACTTATTTGGCTAGAGTTGGAGTGACAAAAGCAACCAAAAAATCACCAACCAATGTTTTCTTAAAAGGGCAGACACCTTACATAACAGTCAATCAATCGACCAAAGAAATTATTGTAATCCCAAATATCGAATTAAATGATTTCTATACAAACCTTGGACTAAAAGGTCATGATGTTTTGGTTGCCATCAATGACAAAAATTATAATTTGGACAATATCTATGATATGATTTCAGAAAGTGAGAAATGGAAAGAAAATGAAACCATTTCCCTAAAAATAAAACGAGATAGAAAAGAACAAGTTATAAAAGGAACCGTAAAACTTCCTTATGAAGACAAAGAAAGTTTTGAAGCAACTGACGCAACAAAATTTACACTAAAAGAAGCATGGTTAAAAGGGTAAAAAAAATAATTTATAAAAAACCAATTTAGAAATAGATTGGTTTTTTTTTATGAAATTCTGTAAATTCAATAGTCTATATTTGCCGCAATTTGCTTTATTTTGCAAAAAAACAAAACTACCAATGAAAAAATCTGCCGTTCTATCCTTTACACTTGTAATTTTAGCTTCTTGTTCGAAGGAAGTTTCCAAAACAAATTTACATTTAACTGGAAATATCAAAGGATTAAAAAAAGGAACTTTATATGTACAAAGAGTAGTAGATACCAACCTAGTGGCAATTGATACCATTAAACTTGATGGATCTTCCAATTTTGATACCAATATCGATTTAAAATCAGCCGAAATGTTGTATTTATTTTTAGACAGAGGTGTCACCAACTCGATGGATAATAACATCTTGTTTTTTGCAGAACCAGGAAGTATTGATATCCAAACTAATTTAGATTCCTATATTTCAAGTGCCAAAATTACAGGTTCTAAAAACCAAGAAAAATATGAAGAATATCAAAAAATAAATGCTCGCTTTAGAGATAAAAATCTTGATATGATCCAACAAAAATTCAGCGCTTTTAAAAGCAAGAATATGGTATTGGTAGATAGTTTAAACAAAGTACAAGATAATAATACGAAACGAAAATATCTATTCGCTACTAATTTTGCTATCAACAACAAAGACTATGACATAGCTCCCTACATCGCTTTATCCGACATTTACGACATCAACATCAAATATTTAGATACTATTCAAAAAAGTATGTCGCCAAAGGTTGCACAATCACTGTATGGTAAAAAGCTAACCGAATATGTTTCTAAAATTAAAAAGCAGCAATAAATAAAATTGCTGATAGCGAAAACCCGTCTTGTTGAATAAACAAGACGGGTTTTTTATTTAGATTTTAGAAAATAGTAAGTTTTAGAATTAACTCCTATTGTCAACAAAATTTTGATTACATTACATTAAAAAACCCCTTAAACTATTCGAAAATAAATAGATATAAGGGGTTTTAAGTGAAGGCAGAAGGATTCGAACCTTCGACCGCCTGCTTAGAAGGCAGGTGCTCTATCCAGCTGAGCTATGCCTCCATTTTTCTTTTAAAACTTAAATGGAAAAAGTTTATTTAGTCGGGGTGGCAGGATTCGAACCTGCGGCCTCCTGCTCCCAAAGCAGGCGCGATAACCGAGCTACGCTACACCCCGAAAAGCAAAAAAAGCGGAGAGTAAGGGATTCGAACCCTTGGTACAGTTTCCCATACGCATGTTTAGCAAACATGTCCTTTCGGCCACTCAGGCAACTCTCCAAAATTTCAATAAAAAGTAAAAAAACTTAACTTTTTTGCGGTTGCTAATGTAACTTTTCATTCTATAATTTACAACTATTTCAATTGTTTTTTTAGAGATAAAAATAAAAAAATACTAAAAAGCTTCACTTTCAACAAACTACACTTATAATATTTTTTTAAATCAAAAGGATTTGCGATTTATT
>JBBQSZ010000096.1:0-13653 GCA_038234745.1 Flavobacteriales bacterium
ACATTCGTTCGCATACTGATTGTAGAGCAACCGCAAAATACAATGAAGTTTTATCCGACCGAAGAGCAAAATCGACCATCGCTTGGTTAGTTAAAAACGGAGTAAAAGCCGATAGATTAACCGGAAGAGGTTACGGCGAAACGCAGTTAGTAAACGATTGTGGCTGCGAACCTACCAACAAATCTAGTTGCACCGAAGAACAACATCAAATGAACAGACGTAGCGAATTCATCATTGTGGCGCTGTAATTAAACCCAAAATAAACCAAAACCCCTCGAAAGCATCAGCTTTCGAGGGGTTTGTTTTTTTTAATTATTTGCTATAGGCTTTTTAGAGTATATTTTAATGGTAAGATTAATTTTCAATTATGCCATTAGGTCAGCGTTTTGTCACTATCTAACCATAAATTCCGATATACTTTTTTTTTATCATAATCAGTAGCTTGCTTTTCGATATTGAAATAGCGATTTCCTCTGGGATCATTTCCTACGCCAGCTAAATAAGCCCAATTCCCCCAATTGCTGCACACATCATAGTCGATAAGTTGTTGTTCAAAATAACTCGCGCCAAAACGCCAATCTTGCTGTAGGTCGTTACATAAATAACTGGCAACAATTTGCCGGCCTCGATTACTCATAAATCCAGTCTTTTTTAATTCAATCATATTGGCATCAACAAAATCAACGCCAGTTTTTCCATCAATCCAATTTTGAAGTTGATCTCTGTTGGTTTTGGTTACTGAATTTTCATTTCCATTAATTCCATTTTGTTGGAAGAACTTAATGTTGTATTTTTTCATCATAAATCTAAAATAATCACGCCACAGTAATTCAAAAACTAGCCAATACGTTGACTCGTTCGCGCCGTTTTGGCTTTCATATTTTTTTAGTTCTTGATAAATAAAACGTGACGAAATGCAACCCATTGCCAACCAAGCCGAAAATTTGGAAGAGTAATCTTTTCCGACCAATCCATTTCTAGTTTCTTTATAATTCGATATCGATTTAGATTTAAAAAAATAATGATTCAACCGTTTTATAGCTGCCGATTCTCCACCTTTGAAATGTATGGCTGCTCTTTTGTCAATTGGAGTAAATACTACATTGAATTCATCCAATGAGGGCAAAATAAGTGCTGGAATTTCGGGAGAGTTTATTTGAGTTGGTTTTGCAAAAGTTTCTCTAATGACAGCATCTTGCTCCGTTTTTTTACGAAAACTAGTAAACACATCGGGAATATCTTTGATGGTGAACGGTAGATCTTCGGCGTGATACAAAGTGCTGGTACTAAAGGTTTCTAGTTCGCATCTTGCTTTAAAAAGTTCCGATTGAACTAAGGCTTCGGTTTGTTTCTCTTCATAACTGACTTCTCGTTTTGCATATACTTTCAAAGCTTTATACTCCTTCACAATTTTAGGAATTTCAATTTCTGGTTTTCCAATTACAATAACTAATCCAGATCCTAAAGCTCTTAAATTGGAATCCAAATCAAGTAGCGATTCCAGTAGAAATTGTGTTCTAAAACTGCCTGTTTTTTGAAACCCAAAATCAGTCGTTTTAAAATGGGATTCATCAAAACAATAGACTGGAATTATAGCGTCATTCTGCGAAATTGCTTTCAACAGTGTTTCGTTATCGGTTAATCGTAAATCTGTTTTAAACCAAACAACTGCTGTTTTCATAGTTCATTTATATTTTTTAAATAATAATGGGCTTGCTCTAACAAGGCAACTTTTGACTCGGGTTTCATTTTGTTCCAAACGTTATACATCATCCCAATTCTTGGATTTTTGCTTAACTTTTCTTCATTTTTATCATAAAAATTCCAATACAAACTATTAAAAGGACAAGCCTTTTCGCCAGTTTTCTGCTCTTTTTTATAATAACAACTACTGCAATAATGGCTCATTTTATCAATATAAGCAGCCGAACTCACATAAGGTTTTGTACCTACAATGCCACCATCAGCAAATTGACTCATGCCGCGAGTATTGGTAATTTCGACCCATTCAATAGCATCAATATAAATTCCTAAATACCACGCATCTACTTCGTCAGGATGAATTCCGGCTAGTAAAGCAAAATTTCCTGTTATCATTAATCGCTGAATATGATGGGCATAAGCATAATTCAAAGACTGAGTGATAGCGTCTTTTAAGCAATTCATTTTTGTTTTTCCTGTCCAAAACCAATCGGGTAATTTTTCTTGATTATTAAAGAAATTCAAATCGGCGTATTCGGGCATTTTAAGCCAATAAATTCCTCGCATATATTCGCGCCATCCTATGATTTGACGCACAAAACCTTCTAGTTGATTGTATTCAATTTTGTTGGGTCTTTTTTGCCATTCTTCAGTAGCTTTTTGAATAACTTCTTGCGGTGAAATCATTTTTAAATTCATCGAAAATGAAATTCTGGAATGATACAAAGAGAATTCGTTTGGTGTCATTGCATCTTGATAACTTCCGAACAAAGGCAAACATTCCGTCAGAAAAAAATCTAATAATTGCAAGGATTGTGTTCTATTTACGGGCCAAATAAAATTGTTGTCATTAATAGTTCCGATGGTTTGAATGTTGGTTTTCTCAATTTCTTTTAAAATTTCAGTAACATCATTGTTGAAAACCAAGGGGAAAGTGGGTTTGTGATTTTTGGGTAGTTTCTTTCGGTTTTCACTATCATAATTCCATTTTCCTGTGAGTGGATTTAAACCATCCATCAAAACGTTGTGTTTTTTTCTAAGGTTGCGGTAAAAACTTTCTAGTAAAAAAGTTTTTTTGCCTTCAAAAAAATCAGCCAATTCCGTTCGACTGGTGAAAAAATGTTCGGAATCAACTACTGAATTTGTTATTGTGAGGTTTTGACAAAGGCTTTTTAACTCCTCGTCCACACGATATTCATCGGGTAATTGGTATTCAAAATGAGTAAAATGGTGTTGTGCAATTAGGGTCTGAATATTTTTTTCAAAAGATTGTAAGTTGTTTTTGTCGTTTAAATGGATATAAATTACCTGATGGTTTTTTGATTTTAAATCGGAATAAAATCCTTGCATCGCTGCAAAAAAGCCAACCACTTTCTGGATGTGATGCTTTGCATAATCGGTTTCCGAACGGATTTCCATCAACACATAAAAAACCGAATCATCAACGTTTTTAAACCAAGAATGCTTAGAATTTAGTTGATCGCCAAGAATTAATCGTAAAGTTTTATTCATTTTATATTTTATTATACAGCATTAAATTTCATTTAGAGCTTCGAAATTTAGTTGGTTTTTCACTATTTGTTCATTCTACATTTATCACTACAATATTTCACTTCCTCCCAAACTTTCTCCCATTTTTTGCGCCAAGCAAAAGGTTTGTGACAAACGAGACAAACTTTGCTGGGTAAATTGTGCTTTTTCATACCTCTCATCCGTTTAAATTTTATTTCGTTTCCAATTGATTTCAATAGCGGAACCTTCGGCAAGAAATATAGAAGTCGGTTTTGTTTGATCTAAAATGGCGAAATCATTTCCGTACATGGTTTCAAAATCGCAATCAATTTTATAGTCTACAATTTCATTAATCATCCAACTTGGATGCGCAATTTGATATTCTTCGGTAACGGTTTCAGTGTATTTTGTGTAGCCATAATAATGCTCAAAAATGAAGCTTTCGAAACTGTTTTTCTCCATTACTTTTTTCTCTTTCAAGGCAGACAATGCGATACTATTCCATTTTTTATCGACCAACCATTCGTATTTTATTTCTTTATGTTCTTTGCTAAAATCCCAAAGGTGTTTCGTTGGAATTGTCGTGTAATGTTCTTTGTACAATGCATTAGCCAACCAGGCAACGGCTTTGTAAGGAACGGTTTCATTAATAAAAACAACACCTCGTCTGGTTTCGTTTCCTACTTTTCTAGAAACATAAAAACGTAAATTGATTTCTTCAAAGGTTCCCAATTGTAACATTGGAATATTAAATAGTTTCGTATTTTTGAACATAAACCCAACCAAACTCGCATAGGCTTTGCCATCATATAAATCTACGGTAACGCCTTTGGGCAAATATTTTGATAAAATAGTTGGCGATATTTCGTAATTGACCATTACGATATTTTCCCAATTGGCTTTTAAAAACACACTCATTTCAAATTCTTTTTTAGGGGTTTACTTCTCGAAATTGCTTTCGAATTGTTGACGTGTTTTTTCAGAATTCGTTTTCCTTCTTCTTTAACGTCGTCTTGTTTGCGAAAACTCCAGACAATATCGCTGGCTTGTTTTCGGGTTTCTTCAATATTGACAATAGGTTGCGGATAATCTTTACCTATTTCACAGTTATAAAATTGCTGCTCAATCGCATTCAGTTTCCAAGGTTCGTGAATTAATTCGGTTGGAATTTCCGCTAATTCGGGCAACCATTGTTTTATGAAAATGCCGTCAGGATCGTGCTCCTCAGAGTTTTTTATGGGATTGTATATTCTAATCGTGTTGATTCCGGTTGTTCCTGATTGCATTTGCAATTGTGGATAATGAATGCCAGGTTCGTAATCTAAAAATTGTCGGGCTAAAAAGTGAAGTTCGCGCCAATCTTGCCACAAATTGAAGGTAAAAAAGGAAACCACCATTGCTCGCATTCGAAAATTGAGATAACCCGTTGCAACCACACAGCGCATACACGCATCAACAATGGGAATGCCCGTTTTTCCTTCTTGCCAAGATTTTATGTAGAATTCATTTTTTGGTTTAACCAATGAGTCATAGGCTTTGTTCACGTTTTCAAATTCCATCCGACATTCGTCTTCAAACTTTTGAATAAAATGACAATGCCAATGCAATCTGGAAACAAAATTTAGCATCGCTCTTTTGTTCGTCGATTCTTCATAAAACTGATTGGTATATTGGTAAATCATTCGCATACTGATATTTCCGTATGTTAAATACGGCGACAATCTGCTGCATCCTTTCCTACTCAAACTCGGTTTCGAAATATGTTTGCTGTAGTTGACATGTCGTTCTTTAGTAAAACTATCCAAATAACGCCAAGCCCAATATTCGCCTCCTTGTTGAAAATTTTGATGTCGAGTTGTAATGGTTTTTGGAAGCTCATTTCCTTTTAATTTTTGATAAAAATTGTCGGCTAAATTTTCAAATAGAAAGGCGTTCAAATCAATTATTTTGGGAGTGTCACGCATTATTTTTTCCCAACGTTTGTCCCAGTCGCTTCTGGATTTTAGTTTCCGAATGACACCGTGCATTTGGGACTGTTTCCAATGAATATTATTTTTATCAAAAAAAGATTGCATCACTACATCTCTGTCAAACGTGATTTTATTACCAATTTCTTGATGCGAAAAAACAGTTTTAATCTCATAGATTGTCGATAATTCTTCAAAAACGGATCGAACTTCGTTTTGAAAAGTATGAATTTCAGCAGCAAAAGACTTTAATTTAGATCGCATTTCATGAATTGATTCATAAATAAATCGCCAATGACGCACATCAGAATCATCATAATTCATCACCGAAGGTTCGAAAAAATAAATAAAAAGGACAGGAATATTTTCCTGTTGTGCCATAAAAAGAGGTTCGTGATCTGTAAAACGCAAATCACGCTTGAACCAAACAATATTTAGGGCTTTTTTATTCAATTATTTGTAATTATGGTAATTTCTTTATTGGGTTTTGCGTAGCTTAATCGGTTTAATTTAACGGTTTTATGATAGCTGTCTAAACCCGAACAAGTGATAGTATTTGCTTTTTCTAAATCGATAAAACCATCGGCATACAAACAATCTTCTGGAATATAAATATGTACAATTTCGCCAATAATTACTGTCGTATTGTTTATGGCTATGTCCATTTTTTCTTTAAATTCGATTCCCAATTGAATGTTGCTTTCGGCGACAAAAGGTGCGAAAAAATTCTTTTTATATTCGGTATTCAGTCCTGTTACATCAAATTCGGATATTGCTGCATCATATCGAGCCGAAGTTTGGTGGGCTTGTTTGTAAATTGATTCGTTGATGTGATTGATGGTGTAAAAACCGGTTTCGATTATATTTCGCATCGTATCGCGCTCTGGCGGACTTGGTCGGAAGATCATTCCAATCAATGGTGGATTGGCGCCGATATGAAAAAAAGAACTAAAAATAGATAAATTAGTAGTTCCGTGTTGATCGGATGTTCCTACCAAAGCCACACTTTTGAAACCACCCAAACTATTGATTAAGTGAACCGTTTTTTGCTTTTCTGCTTTTTCAAAGTCAGCAGGATTGATGTGTATTTTAGGAGTCATTTTATCGAATTATATTATTGAAAAATAGTTTCTTTTTTGTGAAGTACGATCCACTTTTTATCACTATTCAATTTAAATGTGCCAATGTGTTCTTTGTTCCACTCGTTGGGTCCAATCAAGGAAAGAAAATCAGTTCCATCGTCCGTTCGATACAAATGATATATTTCGCCAACCACAGGTTCGAATGAAAATCTAGCATTGTAGACCAATTCGTTCCATTGATATTCTTCCATTAAATTTTCGTATTGCAGTTTAAGTTCGTTGAACTTATTTTCGAATTCTTTGTTTACCGTTGATATGCCTCTACTTTTCCAAGAAATTAAATCATCAACTCTAATTACTGGAGCACCAACACTTGTTCCGTAAGGCAATAGATTTGCGTTATAACCTTGGTCGTCAGAATACACAATATTATCGGGTCTTTCTTTTTTCACTATTTAATAGTATTTTGAGTTAGCGCTTAGAAACTTTATTATTAGAAATGGATCTTTGTAAGTTGCATTTGAATCGATCGATACCGTCCACGCGCTTCGCCGTATGTTTGGTTTTGCAATTCTCCACGCGTTCTCGCCATAATTTGTAACTTCTGAATTTCAATTCTTTTTTCATCAATGCCTTAACTTCAGCTTCGGATAATCCAAATTGAAATTGTATGGCATCAAATGGGGTTCGGTCTTCCCAAGCCATTTCGATGATTCTATCGATTTGAATTTCATCAAAATCTTTATTTTCGAGATTTGCTATTATTGCTTTCAAATTAATATTGTTTAATCTTTGTTTTAAATAATTAAACAAAAGTACTCTTTTTTTCCAACTCCAACTTTGTTTTTACATAAAAATCCAAACAATTTGATGAAATTCTTTTTTGATGCCAAAGGTGTTGTCTTTTCAAACTTTTTTTTAGTGGAATGAATGGATAAATAACGAAACGAATTGACAATTAAAGCAAGAAATCCACAAAAATTGTACAACTCCTTTATATTTAAAATAATACATCGTTTTCGTTAATAAGATTACGCTTTTTTCATTTCCTGTTAGTTGTCGAAAGTGTATATTTGTATCTAAATAAATAAGAGTTCAACATTAAAATTTAAAAATATGAGTATTATTGTCAAAATTCACGCAAGACAAATTTTTGATTCAAGAGGAAATCCTACTGTAGAAGTAGATGTAGTTACAGATAACGGAATATTAGGAAGAGCAGCAGTTCCATCAGGAGCTTCAACTGGAAAGTTTGAAGCCATGGAATTACGTGACGGAGGAAAAAACTTTCTTGGAAGAGGAGTTCTTAAAGCGGTTGAAAACGTAAATACTTTAATAGCAGAAGAATTAGTAGGAACATCTGTTTTCGAACAAAATTTGATTGATCAAACAATGATCGAATTAGACGGAACTCCAAATAAAGCAAAATTGGGTGCTAATGCCATTCTTGGTGTTTCTCTTGCCGTTGCAAAAGCAGCAGCAAACGAATTAGGAATGCCTTTATACAGATATGTGGGTGGAGTTTCTGCAAATACATTGCCTGTTCCAATGATGAATATCATCAACGGTGGATCCCATTCAGATGCGCCAATCGCATTCCAAGAATTTATGATTATCCCTGTAAAAGCAACTTCTTTTACACATGCTTTGCAAATGGGAACTGAAATTTTCCACAATCTTAAAAAAGTGTTACACGATAGAGGTTTAAGTACTGCTGTGGGTGATGAAGGTGGATTTGCTCCAAACTTAGCGGGCGGAACAGAAGATGCTTTAGATACCATCAAGAAAGCGGTTGAGGCTGCAGGTTATACTTTTGGAGACGATGTGATGATTGCTTTAGACTGCGCTTCTTCTGAGTTTTACGTAGACGGAAAATACGATTACTCTAAATTTGAAGGGCCAACAGGAAAAATCAGAACATCTGCTGAGCAAGTAGAGTACATGGCTGAATTAGCTGCTAAATATCCGATTATCTCTATTGAAGATGGAATGGACGAAAACGACTGGGATGGATGGAAAATGCTAACCGAAAAAATTGGAGACAAAGTTCAATTAGTAGGTGATGATTTATTCGTTACAAATGTAGAACGTCTTTCAACTGGAATTGAAAAAGGTATTGCTAATTCAATTTTAGTAAAAGTAAACCAAATTGGAACGTTAACGGAGACTATTGCAGCTGTGAATATGGCTAAAAATGCTGGTTACACTTCTGTAATGTCACACCGTTCAGGAGAAACAGAAGACAATACTATTGCTGATTTAGCAGTAGCATTGAACTGTGGACAAATAAAAACAGGTTCGGCTTCCCGTTCTGATCGTATGGCAAAATACAATCAATTACTTCGAATTGAAGAAGAACTAGGGAATACTGCTTATTTTCCCGGTAAAAATGCTTTTAAAGTAAAATAAAGGTATCAATTTTATTAAAAAGCCATTTGCGTAAAGTAAATGGCTTTTTTTTTGAGTTTTAACAAATTCCTTACGAATTTCATTTTTTAGTTTGCTTGAAATTACCTAAATTTGGAAAATAATTTTTAAAGATTTATTCCAAAATACTATGTCAAAAACAGCAAAATTAGAAATAGACGGCAAAATATATGAATTACCCATTTTTGTTGGGACAGAAAATGAAATGTCCATAGATATTAGCAAACTGCGTGATTTATCAGGAGCGATTACCTTAGATCAAGGCTATAAAAACACAGGTGCTTGTACCAGTGCTATTACTTTTCTTGATGGGGAAGAAGGGGTTTTGCATTACAGAGGTTACTCTATTGAAGAATTAGCCGAAAAAGCCCATTTTCTTGAAGTTTGTTATTTGCTTATTTTTGGAGAATTACCTACTAAATCACAATTAATAGAGTTCGAAACCCACATCAGAAGATATACTTTAGTAAATGAGGAGATGAAAAGCATCATTGATGGTTTTCCAACAACAGCGCATCCAATGGGAGTTTTGTCCGCTTTGACAAGTGCGTTAATTGCCTTTAATCCATCGGCAGTAAACCCAGAACACGAAGACGAATTGTACGAAGCAGTTTGTAAACTGATGGGGAAATTCCTAGTAATCGCCTCTTGGACGTATAGAAAAAGTTTAGGTTATCCTTTGAATTATTATGATAACTCATTGGAATACGTAGAGAATTTCATGCAATTGATGTTCAAGTTGCCAACGGAACAGTACAAAGCAAATCCAGTAATCGTTAAAGCCTTAGATAAATTATTCATACTTCACGCTGACCACGAGCAAAACTGTTCTACTTCTACAGTAAGAATGGTAGGATCATCTCACGCGGGTTTATTTGCTTCTGTTTCAGCCGGTATTTCGGCTCTTTGGGGACCATTACACGGTGGAGCGAATCAAGCAGTACTCGAAATGTTGGAAGAAATTCAAGCAAATGGTGGCGATGCCGATAAATATTTGGCAAAAGCCAAAGACAAAGCAGATCCTTTTAGATTAATGGGTTTTGGACACCGAGTGTATAAAAATTTCGATCCAAGAGCCAAAATCATTAAAGAAGCAGCCGATGATGTTTTGAAAACAATAGGAGTGGAAGACCCAATTTTGGAAATTGCAAAAAAACTAGAAGCAGCCGCCTTGACTGATGATTATTTTATCTCTAGAAAATTGTATCCAAACGTGGATTTCTATTCCGGTATTATTTACCGTGCTTTAGGAATTCCAACGAATATGTTTACTGTTATGTTCGCCATCGGTAGATTACCAGGTTGGATTGCACAATGGAAAGAAATGCGATACAACAAAGAACCAATAGGAAGACCAAGACAAATCTATACGGGTTCGCCTTTGAGACCTTTTGTCGCAATGGAAAAAAGATAATTAAATTCCATATAAAACGAAAGCCACTTCCATCGAAGTGGTTTTTTCGTTTAATTTCTTAACCTATAAGTATAATCAGTGATAAAACAGCCTATTCGCATTTAAAAAGTTTCAACAACTACTTTTTAAAAGCGTATTATTGGCCACTAATTTGCTTCATCTGCCCGCTATCGCTCTGTTCACGAATTTGCACGAATTAAATTAGAATATTTCCAACCTAAGTTGTTTGATTTGTCGTTTAAAGTTAAAAATTCTTGAAATTCGCGGCTACCTTTTTTTAAATTTATTGTGGAAGTTAAAAGCGAATGTTCTGAGTAAACAAAATTTCACAAAATCAAGTTGCTTTTTTATCTTTGACAAAACCAATCAAGCTACTATGTTGAAATTATGCATAAATGACGAAACTTCAAGATTGCGAGCAGTTGTTCTTGGTGTGGCAACTAGCAATGGGCCAACGCCATCAGTAGAAGAAGTCTATGACCCAAAATCATTAGAGCATATTCTGGCTGGAACGTATCCAAAAGAAGAAGATATGGTGCTTGAAATGGAGGCTTTTAATGGGGTTTTCGAAAAATACGAGGTTACGGTTTTTCGACCAGAAATCATCGAGGATTACAATCAGATTTTTACTAGAGACATCGGTTTTGTGATTGGTGATGTTTTTATCAAGTCGAATATATTGCCTGAAAGAATTAGGGAATTAGATGCGATTCAATATGTAATCGATCAAATAAATCCATCTAAAGTAATCACTCCACCGCAAGAAGTTCATATAGAAGGAGGAGATGTCATGCTTTGGAAAGATTATATCTTTATCGGAACCTATAAAGGCAGTGATTATAAAGATTACATCACAGCAAGAACCAATAAAGAAGGCGTGCAATTTATAAAAGACTTGTTTCCAAATAAAAAAGTAAAGGAATTCGATTTGATAAAGTCTAAAATTGAAGCTCGGGATAATGCGTTGCATTTGGATTGCTGTTTTCAGCCGGTGGGAAAGGATAAAGCCATTATTTACAAACGAGGTTTTAGAGAAGAAGCCGATTATTTGTTTTTGGTTCGTCTCTTTGGTGAAGACAACTTATTTCATATTAGCCGAAAAGAAATGTATGCTATGAATTCCAATGTGTTTTCAATTGATACCAATATCGTCGTTTCTGAAAAAAAGTTTTCGAGACTAAATAAATGGTTGAAGAAACAGGGTTTTATGGTAGAAAAAATTCCCTATGCCGAAATCTCCAAACAAGAAGGATTGTTGCGCTGTTCTACTTTACCTTTGATTAGAAATTAATAAATGTTTCAGGTTTCAAGTTGAACAACTTGAAACTTGAAACCTGAAACTAAACAATATGAACCAAACTACAAATTCTATTCTAATGATTCGCCCCGTAGCGTTTCGAATGAACGAACAAACAATGGTAAATAATTATTACCAAAAAGTACTGGATGGATTATCCAAGGAAACGGTAAATGCAAAAGCGCAAGAAGAATTTGATGGCTTGGTGCAAAAATTGAAAATCGTTGGAGTTAACGTAATTGTTGTCGATGATTCTTTAAACTCAGACACTCCAGATAGTATTTTCCCCAACAATTGGATATCCTTTCACGAAAGTGGCGATGTGGTTTTATATCCGATGTTTGCCGAAAATCGTCGTGAAGAACGTCGTGAAGATCTTTTGGATATCGTCGAAGATAATGGTTTTGTAATTAACGAAATTATGGATTACACCACTGCCGAAGAAGATGGCTTTTATCTCGAAGGCACTGGAAGTTTAGTTTTAGATAGAGAAAACAGCAAGGCTTATTGCGCTTTGTCGCCTCGTGCAGACGAAGAGTTGTTTATCGAATTCTGTGAAGATTTCGAATATTCTCCTGTGATTTTCGAAGCTTTTCAAACCGTGGCAGGTGAACGGAAACTAATCTATCATACTAATGTTATGATGTGCATTGGTGATACTTTTGCGGTAATTTGTGCCGATTGTATCGACGATAAAAAAGAGCGTAAAATGGTTTTGGATAGTTTGCGTGGCGACGAAAAAGAAATCATTCTGATTACTGAAGCGCAAGTTAATTCCTTCGCAGGCAATATGCTAGAAGTAAAAGGTACTGACGACAGAAGGTATATAGTGATGAGTAGTTCGGCTCACCAAAGCTTAACAAAAAAGCAAATCGCTCAAATCGAGGAACACGTGACTATTTTGAGTACCAGTTTGGATACAATCGAAGCTTGTGGAGGCGGAAGTGCCCGTTGCATGATGGCGGAGATTTTCTTGCCGATGGAGGGCGAAATGGTTTAAATGGTTCTCGATACAATTTTTAAAGCATTACATTTTACTTTAGATTCACCATTTATTTTGCTTTAAAAATCACTCGAACTGACGAAATAGTAGATTCTTCAACTTTATTCTAAACCACCCGTCTCTTCGAGTGGTTTTAAATAGTAATGCGACAGCTTTATTGTTTAAAAATATATCGAGAAGTTTTATTAAAATAAAAGTTCTCGATACTCCCAAAAGCTTTCGGGATTTAAAGTAAATTCCCTTTAATGATGGCGATTAGTGCGCTTACGATGTACTGAATTCCAATGGCAATTACGATGAATCCAATGATTCTAGAAATAGCAACAATTCCAGATGCACCAAGAATTTTAGAAAGATAATGAGCACTTCTTAGGATGATAAAAATGACGATGGCAATCGCAAAAATAGCCAAGCAAGAAATGATAATTTCGTTGGTTTCGTGATGTTCTTGATAGAATGCAATGAGCAACGAGATAGAGCCAGGGCCCGCAAGCATCGGAATGGCTAAAGGTGTTAGGGCAATATCATTTCTTTTCTGGGCTTCTGTTTCCGCTTTTTTGTTGATTCCTCGCTTCTTGGTAAACTTCCCAGAAAGCAACGAAAAACCAGAGCTCACAATTATAATTCCCCCAGCAATTCGGAGTGCTTCAATGCTGATGCCAAAAAATGACAAGACATATTGGCCAATAAAAAAAGAAACAATAAGAATTAGAAACACATTTATGGCCGTCCACAGTGAAATTCTAGATCGCTCTTTTTTAGAGTCGGAATGGGTAAGTCCTACAAAAATTGGAACAGTACCAATGGGGTTTATGACTGAAAATAGTGCTGCAAATAAATAGGTAAAAAGATCCATATAGGTTTTGTTAATGGTGTAAAAGTAGTGTTTTTATTGTTGATGCCGCTCCACTTTTGCGTTTCACCAGGTCATTCGCTTTTAAAAAGTAGTACATCAATTTTATTTTAAAATGTTTTTTGACACGAATTTTACGAATTTACACGAACTAATTAAACTAAAAATTACACGAATCTAACGAAGGTAAATTAAATTGGTGCAATTTTTTTGCATTCCATTGAAATTGGTTACAATTAGTGACCCGAGCGCTAGCGCAATGTCATTAAGTTAAGAGAATTTTATATTGCATCTTTCTGATTTTTAAGGATAACTGGTTTCATTCTAGTTCTATATTTTCCAACATCTCTTATATTGTTTCTGTTTTTCCTGATAGGAATCGTGTTTTTAACAAACA
>JBBQSZ010000097.1:0-13588 GCA_038234745.1 Flavobacteriales bacterium
AGGACTGATTGTGCTCTTCTATCTTCTATTATTTTATTTGATTCGTCAAACATATCTTATTAATGAACAATTAAATTTAATACTATTACAGTGTAAAATTAACAATTTATAAATTAGTAACTATGATAAATATCATATAAAAAACTTTGCGAAGCCTTACAAATAGAGAAATCGTTTTCGTAGATTTCTTAAAAATATGATAATTATCAGGTTTATTGGCTGAGAATTTCATAATTTTGAAATGAAAATAAAACGAAAACAATAAATAAAAAAATGTACTATGAAAAACATTAAAATCATTCAAGAATTACACGATTTAGGAATTACAGGTTATCATGAAGTAGAATACAATCCTTCTTATGAAAAATTATATCAAGCAGAGGTATCTCATAAAAGAAAAGGTTTTGAAAAAGGAGCTATCACCGATACTGGTTGTGTGGCAGTAAAAACTGGAGTTTTTACTGGTCGTTCTCCTAAAGATAGATATATTGTAAAAGATGATATTACTAAAGATACTATTTGCTGGGATAAAGAATCTGGAATTAGTTCTCCTAATTATCCAACTACAAAAGAAGTATGGGACGATTTAAAAGCACTTACATTAGAACAACTTTCTACTTCTCCTAAATTATATGTAGTTGATGCTTTTTGTGGAACAAACAAAGATACAAGACTTAAAGTTCGTTTCGTGATGGAAGTGGCTTGGCAAGCGCATTTTGTAACCAATATGTTTATCAGACCCTCAATTTATGAATTGCAAAACTTTGGAGAACCAGATTTTATTGTAATGAATGGTTCTAAAGCTAAAAATCCAAACTGGAAAGAGCAAGGCTTAAATTCTGAAAACTTTGTATTATTTAATCTTACCGAAAAAATTCAAATTATTGGAGGAACTTGGTATGGTGGAGAAATGAAAAAAGGTATGTTCGCTATGATGAACTATTATCTTCCATTAAAAGGAATGGCTTCTATGCACTGTTCTGCCAATGTTGGAGAAGAGGGTGATGTAGCAGTTTTCTTCGGACTTTCAGGAACAGGAAAAACTACTTTATCTGCTGATCCAAAAAGATATTTGATTGGTGATGACGAACACGGTTGGGATAATAACGGAGTATTCAACTTTGAAGGAGGATGTTATGCAAAAGTGATTGACTTGAGCGAAAACAACGAACCAGACATTTGGAGAGCCATCAAAAGAGATGCCTTATTAGAAAATGTAATTGTAGATGAATATGGTGAAATCGATTATTATGATCATTCAATCACTGAAAATTCAAGAGTTTCTTATCCAATTCACCATATTAGCAAAATTGTATTGCCTTCAAAAGCAGGACATGCTAGTAAAATAATCTATCTTTCTGCTGATGCATTTGGTGTATTGCCTCCAGTATCTATTTTAACTGACGATCAAGCTGCATATCACTTCCTTTGTGGATACACTTCCAAATTAGCAGGAACCGAAAGAGGAATTACTGCTCCAGAACCATCTTTCTCTCCAGCTTTTGGTGAAGCTTTCTTAACATTACACCCAACAATGTATTCAAAAACATTAATTGGAAAAATGAAAGAACACGGAGCAAAAGCTTATTTAGTAAATACAGGTTGGAACGGTACAGGAAAAAGAATCTCTTTGAAAAATACGAGAGCCATCATTGATGCTATCATCAATGGAGACATCAACAAAGCTGAAACTCAAACTATTCCTTTCTTGAACTTAACTTTCCCAACTGCATTGCCAAATGTAAGCGAAGGAATTCTTGATCCAAGAAGCTCTTATGCTACTCCAGCCGAATGGGAAGTGAAAGCGAAAGATTTATCTGCTCGTTATATCAAATACTTTGAGCAATATACAGGTAATGACGAAGGAAAACGATTAGTTGCTGCTGGACCTTCATTAGAAGCTGTTGAAGCATAAATAAAAATCAAAGCATTTTAGAAACCATCTGTTTGTATCGCTTTTTAAGTAGAAACGATTCAGCAGGTGGTTTTTAAAAATTTATTTATATTAACTTAAAATAAAAATTGCATTATAAAAATATTTTCTAGTATATTTGCAATCAAATAAAAGGATTTTTTAATAAAAAAATTATGTTATCAATTCAATTGCATCACCATCATTTTCAATATTGCTCTCAAGCGATGTGTTAATGGTATGGATGTAAAAATCATATTTAAAAACCCGTTTGAGTATATCAAACGGGTTTTTTTATTTCACATCCGTTTGATACTCAACTAAAATTGTGTCAAACTAAAACAAAAAAAAAATGAGTATTTTAAAAATTGCAATTCAAAAATCAGGTCGTTTAAACGAAGAAAGCATTCAAATTCTAAAAGATTGCGGCATTTCAATCAACAACGGAAATGACCAGCTCAAAGCCGAAGCCACCAACTTTCCTCTGGAAGTTTTATACTTAAGAAATTCTGATATTCCTCAATATCTAATTGATGGAGTAGTAGATATTGCTATTGTTGGCGATAATCTTCTAGTCGAAAAAGGAAAAGGTATTAAAGTAATCCAAAAATTAGGATTTTCGAAGTGTAAAGTGTCTGTAGCCGTACCTAAAACGTTCGAATACAACTCTATTAAAGATTTAGAAGGAATGCGTATCGCTACTTCTTATCCAAATACGGTCATCGAATATTTTGGCTCTTTCGGAATGAAAGTGGATATTCACCAAATTTCCGGCTCGGTTGAAATCGCACCAAACATAGGTCTTGCCGATGGAATTGTGGACATCGTTTCCAGCGGAAGTACTTTATTCAAAAACAATTTGAAAGAAGTAGAAGTGATTTTCAAAAGTGAAGCCGTTTTAGCCGTTTCTCCAAAAGTGACTCCAGAAGCGCAATCAATAATCAATACTCTTCAGTTCAGAATCGAATCAGTTTTAAGAGCTAGAAAATCAAAATACATTTTGATGAACGTTCCTAACGACAAAATTGAAGCAGTTGGTAAAATTCTACCCGTTTTAAAAAGTCTAACCGTGATGCCATTGGCAGAAGAAGGTTGGAGTAGCGTTCACTCGGTAATCGATAAAGACACTTTTTGGGATGTTATCGACCAATTGAAAGAAGCAGGAGCTGAAGGAATTCTGGTTTGTCCAATAGAGAAAATGGTGCTTTAATCAATTATCACAGCTATATCAATAATATTTTAATTCAAAAAAAAATGGGACATTATATAAACAACAATTTAATCAAAGATGAACATGTTGAATTCGAAACTACTTATCATTGGATCATTTTTTGTAATTTAAGAGCACTTTTCACGCTGTTTATTGCTCCATTGATTGATAAATATTCAGATGAATTTGCGATTACCAATCGACGTGTTATTATAAAAACAGGATTGATTAGTAGAAATACTTTCGAAATGAACCTATCCAAAATTGAAAGTGTCAATGTGGATCAAAGTATTTTTGGAAGAATGCTTGGTTATGGTACCATTAGAATTGTCGGTTCGGGTGGAACAAGAGAAACATTCCCGAATATTTTGAATCCATTAGAATTCAGGAAAAAATTTCAAGAATTGTCTTAAACTTCTCTTAGAAGATTTTATAATGAGAAGTTGTAATTCTTATTTTAAACAAACAAAATGAACAAAATATACAATCCAACACCAGATACTTGGTCTTCTATTTTAGAAAGACCAACAAAAACGGTTAACGATATCGAACAAACAGTAAAGGAAATTTTTGCTGCCGTTCTAAAAGATGGAGATGCAGCTGTTGCAAAATATACCACACAATTTGATGGTGTGTATTTTGAAAATAGTGAAGTATCCGCAATTGAAATTGAAATAGCCATTAATACTATTTCAGACGAATTGAAATCGGCTATTTCTTTGGCGAAAGCCAATGTAGAAAAATTCCATCAAGCACAAAAAACAACTCGTGTTTCAGTTGAAACAGCTTTAGGAGTTCAATGCTGGCAAGAAAAAAGACCCATTCAAAAAGTAGGTTTGTATATTCCTGGCGGCACAGCGCCTTTATTTTCTACCGTTTTGATGCTTGCCGTTCCTGCTAATATTGCCGGTTGTAAAGAAATTGTTTTATGCAGTCCACCGGATAAAAACGGAAATATAAATCCAGCTATCTTATATGCTGCAAATTTATGTGGTGTTACCAAAATCATCAAAGTAGGCGGAATTCAAGCCATTGCGGGAATGACTTTCGGCACAATATCAATTCCAAAAGTGTATAAAATTTTTGGACCTGGAAATCAGTACGTCACCGTAGCCAAACAATTGGCAACCCAGTTTGGAGTGGCAATTGATATGCCTGCAGGACCTTCGGAATTATTGATTGTTGCCGATGATACTGCTGTAGCCGCATTTGTAGCTTCGGATTTATTATCACAAGCAGAACACGGTGTTGATAGTCAAGTAATTTTGGTAGCAACATCTAAAGTAATTATTGAGGCTGTTGAAAAAGAAATTGAGATCCAATTACCACTGCTACCGCGCAAAGATATTGCTGAACAAGCCATCGCCAATTCAAAATTGATTTACGTAGAAAACGATAAAATTGCATTAGAATTAATCGATGAATACGGACCAGAACACTTTATTATTTGCACTAAAGACGAAGATTTTTATGTGGATAATATTGGAAATGCAGGTTCGGTTTTTATTGGAAATTATACGCCAGAAAGCGCAGGAGATTATGCTTCAGGAACCAATCATACCTTGCCGACTAATGGTTATGCCAAGAATTACAGCGGAGTTAATTTGGATAGTTTTATGAAATCAATGACTTTTCAGAAAATATCTGCCAAAGGAATTCAAACAATTGGTCCGGCTATAGAAATTATGGCAGCAGCAGAAGGATTACAAGCCCATAAAAATGCCGTTACGTTACGATTAAGATCGCTTAAAAAATAAAAACTAATTTTAGATTAGTACGAATTAATTTAAATTAAAGCTTTGCGCCTTTGCGTCTTTGCGAGAAAAATATATAGAATGGAATTTAATATAAATAATTTAATACGTGAAAACGTAAAGGCAATGAAACCTTATTCTTCGGCACGTGATGAGTTTGAGGATTTCGATACTGCCGATATGATTTTCTTGGATGCTAACGAAAACCCATTCAACAATGGCGTAAATCGGTATCCTGATCCGCAACAAGCTTCTGTGAAAGTGATTTTAGGTAAAATGAAAAATTTAAATCCAAAGCAAATTTTGCTAGGAAATGGAAGTGATGAAGTTTTAGATTTGCTATTCAGAGCTTTTTGCGAGCCAAAAGTGGATAACGTCATCACTTTGCCACCAACGTACGGAATGTATGGAGTTTTAGCGAATTTGAATAATATTGAAAATAGAGAAGTTTTACTTTCGGAAGATTTTCAGCCTGATTTAGGAAAAATTTTACCTGCAATTGACGATAATACGAAGATAATATTTTTGTGTTCTCCAAATAATCCCACAGGAAACACCTTTACAGATGGCTATATTGCTTTTTTATTGCAAAATTTTAAAGGCTTAATTGTAATTGATGAAGCATATATTGACTTTTCTAAAAAAAATAGCTGGATTACCGAATTAGATTCCTATCCAAATTTGATTATAACCCAAACCCTCTCAAAAGCCTATGGTTTGGCAGGAATTCGATTGGGAATTTGTTACGCTTCGGTAGATGTGATTGCGGTTTTAAACAAAATAAAACCACCTTACAACGTGAATGAATTGACACAATTGCGAGCTTTAGAACGCTTAAGTGATCCCACTAAAATTCAAAACGAAATTACGGCTATCGTTGCCGAAAGAACCGAATTACTTCAAGTTTTAGATAAAGTATCTTTCGTAGAAAAAATATATGCAACCGAAGCAAATTTCATTTTGATAAAAGTAGATGATGCTAATAAAAGATACAACGAACTAATAGCAAAAGGAATCGTGATTCGAAACAGAACTACTCAGCCTTTATGTGAAAACACCTTGCGTTTGACTATTGGAACACAAGAGGAGAATAAGAAGTTGATGAAAGCATTAGAAGAAATTAATTAATATAGTAAATATCAAAATGAAAAAAATAGTACTTGCATTTTTAGTTTGTTTAATAGCTATCTCATTTGCTACAGCACAAGACACGACGAAAGTCGCAACTGGTAAAATTTATTTTTTACGTTCGACAGGTTTTGCGGGTTCAGCTGCAGCTTTTAAAACTTTTATTGATGGAAAATTTGTTTGCAAACTGAATAATAAGAAATATTCAATTCACGAAGTTCCAGCAGGAAAACACGAGTGTTCAGTTCAATTTGGAGGAAAAGTATCAAAAGAAAGTGCAGAAAAATTTGAAGTTCAAGTGGAACCTGGAAAAATTACTTATGTACAACTTGTATTTGAAATGGGAGCATTTATCAATAATATTTATTGTGAAGAAGTAACCGAAAACACTGCTAAAAAGAAAATGGGGATAATGGTTGAAGATACAAAATGTCTTTAATTATATAACTTGATATTTAATTCACAAATAATATGAAAAAAGTACTTTTTATAGATCGTGATGGAACGATTGTATTAGAACCAGAAGGATACCAATTAGATAGTTTAGATAAATTAGAATTTTATCCAAAAGCGTTTCAATATTTGGCGAAAATTGCCAACGAATTGGATTTTGAATTGGCGATGGTAACCAATCAAGATGGTTTGGGAACAGATAGTTTTCCAGAAGAGACTTTTTGGCCAACACAAAATTTCATTTTGAGAGCTTTTGAAAATGAAGGAGTCCTTTTTGATGACATTTTTGTGGATCGTTCTTTTCCAGAGGATAACGCACCAACTCGCAAGCCACGAACTGGAATGTTGACAAAATATATCGACAATCCAAAGTATGATTTAACGAATTCATTTGTACTTGGAGATCGATTAACTGATGTGGAATTAGCTAAAAATTTGGGTGCAAAAGCTATTTTTATGAATACGACTGATGGAGCAGGAAGCGAAGAAATCAGTGCAAAAAGGTCAGCTTTAAACGCAACCATCGTTTTGCAAACTACGGATTGGAAAAAGATATACGAGTTCTTAAAATTAGAAGAACGTACGGCGTCAATTACCAGAAAAACTCACGAAACGGATATTTATATCAATTTGAATTTGGACGGAACAGGACAAAGTAAAATTGATACCGGAATCGCTTTTTTCGACCATATGTTAGACCAAATTTCGCGCCACGGTCAAATGGATTTAGAAGTTAAAGTTAAAGGTGATTTAGAAGTCGATGAACATCATACTATCGAAGATACTGCGATTGCTCTTGGAGAAGTTTTTGCTAAAGCTTTAGGAAATAAATTAGGAATTGAGCGTTACGGTTTCTGTTTGCCAATGGACGATTGTTTGGCACAAGTGGCTATCGATTTTGGTGGAAGAAACTGGTTGATTTGGGAAACGGAATTCAAACGCGAGATGGTCGGTAAAATGCCAACTGAAATGTTTTTCCACTTTTTCAAATCCTTCTCGGATGGTGCAAAAGCCAACATCAACATCAAAGCGGAAGGCGAAAATGAACATCACAAAATTGAAGCGATTTTCAAGGCTTTCGCCAAAGCGATAAAAGTAGCGGTAAAACGAGATACGGAGAAAATGATTTTGCCAAGTACGAAGGGAATGCTATAAAGTTGGTAGTTTATTGTTGATAGTTTTTCGCTATTAACTGACAACTAACAACTAACAACTAAATCATATGAAAATTGTCATTATAAATTACGGTGCAGGAAACATTCAAAGCATTATGTTTGCCATCGAAAGATTGGGGTTTAAAGCTGTTTTGAGTAATAATCCAGAAGAAATAAAAGCAGCTGATAAAGTTATTTTTCCTGGTGTTGGAGAAGCGAGTTACGCTATGAAAATGCTAAAAGAAAGTGGATTGGATACTTTGATTCCAACTTTAACACAACCCGTTTTTGGAATTTGTTTGGGAATGCAGTTGATGTGCAATCATTCGGAAGAAGGAAATACAACTGGTTTAGGAATTTTCGATGTGAATGTGGTAAAATTCACTCCAAAAGTAAAAGTACCACAAATGGGTTGGAATGTTATTTATAACCTCAAATCTGATCTTTTCAAAGGAATTGCTGAAAGAGAATATATGTATTTAGTGCATAGTTTTTATGCGCCAATTTGTGCCGAAACTATTGCTACCACAGATTATGAATTAGAATATTCATCAGCATTGGAAAGTGATAATTTCTACGGAACGCAATTTCATCCTGAAAAAAGTGGAGATGTGGGAGAGAAAATCCTTTCAAACTTTTTGAAATTATAAAAGTTAAATTTCAATGACAATATCAATTCCACTGGCAATCTAAAATCTGAACTCTAAAATCTAAAATGGCAATGAGAATAATACCTGCAATAGACATCATCGACGGAAAATGTGTTCGCTTGTCGAAAGGTGATTACAACACAAAAATTATATACAACGAAAATCCGCTGGAAGTAGCCAAATCATTCGAAGCCCACGGTATTGAATACTTGCATTTGGTCGATTTAGACGGAGCAAAATCAAGTAAAATTGTCAATTATAAAATATTAGAACAAATTGCTTCGCAAACCAAATTGAAAATTGATTTTGGTGGTGGTTTAAAATCAGATACCGATTTAAAAATTGCTTTTGAAAGTGGTGCAAACCAAATTACAGGTGGAAGTATTGCTGTAAAAAACCGTGCTATTTTCGAAAAATGGATTGCCGAATACGGTTCAGATAAAATCATTTTAGGAGCTGATGCTACTAATGAAAAAGTAGCTGTTTCAGGTTGGTTAGAAGATTCCAATGAAGATTTGGTTCCATTTATTCAAGAGTATCAAACTAAAGGAATACAATACGTAATTTGTACAGATATTGCTAAAGACGGAATGTTAGAAGGTCCTAGTTTTGATTTGTATGCTAAGATTTTGGAGGAAGCAAAAGGAATAAAACTAATCGCTTCGGGTGGAATTTCTACCTTTGATGAATTGCCTAAATTAGCCGAATTGGGTTGTGAAGGAACAATCATCGGAAAAGCAATTTACGAAGGAAGAATTTCGTTGAAACAATTGGAAAATTATATCATATCGTAACGTACAGATGCGATTAATCGCGTCTCTATATTAAAAATAAATTATGCTGACTAAAAGAATAATCCCTTGTCTCGACATTAAAAATGGAAGAACCGTAAAAGGCGTAAATTTTGTAGATTTGCGTGATGCTGGTGATCCGGTAGAATTAGCTAAAATTTATTCGGATGAAGGTGCGGATGAATTGGTTTTTCTGGATATTTCGGCAACAGAAGAACGAAGAAGAACATTAGTAAATTTAGTCCGCAAAGTAGCTTCGACTATTAATATACCGTTTACGGTGGGTGGCGGAATTTCGGCTGTAGAAGATGTGGAAGTTTTGCTTCAAAATGGTGCAGATAAGGTTTCAATCAATTCATCGGCAGTTAAAAACCCTCAGTTGATTAATGATTTGGCTCAGAAATTTGGGAGTCAATGTATCGTTGTAGCGATTGATGCCAAACAAATTGATGGAGAATGGATGGTACATTTAGTTGGTGGAAAAGTGCCAACAGAAATTCGATTATTCGATTGGGCACAAGAAGTAGAGCAAAGAGGAGCAGGTGAAATCCTGTTTACTTCTATGAATCACGACGGAACCAAAAACGGATTTGCTAATGAAGCTTTGGCTAAATTATCAAGTTTGGTAAATATTCCAATAATTGCTTCGGGTGGAGCGGGAAATATTCAACATTTTGTGGATACTTTTGTAGAAGGAAAAGCTGATGCAGCATTGGCAGCCAGTGTATTTCATTTTAAGGAAATTGAAATTAAAACATTAAAACAGGAATTAAAAAATAATAATATAGAAGTCAGGATATAAATAACTAAATAAACCTGACAGGTTTTTGAAACCTGTCAAGTGTTAAAATAAAATAATATGAACATAGATTTTACAAAAAGTGCACACGGATTAATTCCGGCGATAATTCAAGATAGCGAAACAAAAAATGTTTTAATGCTGGGTTATATGAATGCCGAATCCTATCAAAAAACTTTAGACACTCAAAAAGTAACTTTTTTTAGTCGTTCCAAGCAAAGACTTTGGACAAAAGGCGAGGAGAGTGGTAACTTTTTAAACTTGGTTTCTATCAAAAATGATTGCGATAATGATACGTTTTTGGTAGAAGTAAAACCAGAAGGACCAACTTGTCATACTGGTTCAGGTACTTGTTGGCAAGAGCCTAACGATCAAGAGTATGGGTTTATTTCTAAATTAGAAAAAACTATAAAATCACGTAGAGAAAATGCGGATTCTGAGAAAAGTTATGTGGCTTCTTTATTCGAAAAAGGAATCAACAAAATTGCTCAAAAAGTAGGAGAAGAAGCCGTGGAAGTGGTAATTGAAGCCAAAGACGACAATGATCATTTATTCTTAGACGAAAGTGCCGATTTACTTTTTCATTACTTAATTCTTTTGCAAGCAAAAGGATTTCAATTGAATGACGTAGTCAATGTTTTGAAAGGACGCCAGAAGTAAAAAAGTATTAGTTTTATCAATAGAAACCCAATAGTAATTATTTTGCTATTGGGTTTTTCTTTTATTTTTAACCGCAAAATACTACATTTACTTTTTTTATTACGTCTAAATATCAGGAATAAAATCTACTCGATAAATACAATTGCATCCAATGAAAAAATATTTAGCCTTTATTTATTTTTCGATATTCGTTTTCAATCATGCAAAAGCACAAACCCTTCTAAGTAAAAAAGTAGAAAAATTCACCAGACAAGATTCTTTGAGAGGAAGTATCACTCCAGAAAGAGCCTGGTGGGATGTTAAACATTATCATTTGGATATTAAAGTAAATCCTGCCGATAGTACCATTTCTGGATCGAATACTATTCGCTATACAGTTTTGAAATCTTATAATCGAATGCAAATTGATTTGCAAAAACCAATGGAAATCGAGAAAGTAACTCAAGATGGTCAAGCATTAAAATACGAACGAGACGGTAATGCTTTTTTCATTGAATTAATTGCACCTCAAAATACTGGTGAAATAAAAGAACTCACCGTTTTCTATGGAGGAAAGCCTAAAATTGCCGTGAATCCTCCTTGGGACGGGGGAATTACTTGGAGCAAAGACCAGAACGGTAAGCTTTTTATCGCTTCAACTTGTCAAGGATTGGGAGCGAGTGTTTGGTGGCCCAATAAAGATCATATGTATGATGAAGTGGATGATATGCTCATCAGCGTGAATGTTCCTGGAAATTTAATCGATGTGTCTAATGGTCGTTTGCAAAGCGTGATTGATTTAAAAGATGGAACAAAAACTTATAATTGGTATGTTTCTAATCCAATAAATAATTATGGTGTGAACATAAATATTGGAGATTATGTTTCGTTTTCCGAAGTTTTTAAAGGAGTAAAAGGCGATTTAGATTGTCAATATTATGTGTTGAGAGATGATTTAGAAAAAGCCAAAATTCAATTTAAAGAAGTTCCTCGAATGTTGAAAGCTTTCGAATACTGGTTTGGACCCTATCCATTTTACGAAGACAGTTACAAACTGGTTCAAGCTCCCTATTTAGGAATGGAGCATCAAAGTTGTATCACTTATGGAAATGAATTCAAAAATGGATATTTAGGTAGAGATTTAAGTGGAACTAGTTGGGGTTTAAAATTCGATTTTATAATTGTTCATGAATCTGGACACGAATGGTTTGCCAATAATATTACCTACAAAGACATTGCCGATATGTGGATACACGAAAGTTTCACTAGTTATTCTGAAAGTCTATTTGTAGAATATTACTACGGAAAAGAGGCAGGTGCCGAATATGTAAGAGGAATCAGAAAAAGAATTAAAAACGACAAAACCATCATTGGACAATATAATGTCAACAATGAAGGTTCAAGTGATATGTATTATAAAGGAGCTAATATGCTACATACATTGCGCCAAATTGTAAATAACGATGAGAAATGGCGAGGAATCTTAAGAGGTTTAAATACTACTTTTTATCATCAAACGGTAACCACTAAACAAATTGAAGATTATTCGAGTAATGAAGTTGGTATGGATTTAAACCCGTTTTTCAATCAATACTTACGAGATATTAGAATCCCAACTTTTGAATATAAATTCAAAAATAACCAACTTTACTACCGTTGGAATAATTGTGTTTCGGACTTTAAAATACCTTTAAAAATAACGTTAAACGGAAAAACAAAATGGATCAAACCCCAAACAGTTTGGACTAACTTACACCAAAAAACTAAGAATATAAATTTGGAAGTAGATAAGAATTTTTATATTAACGTATCTAAAATCAGCAACTAAGTAGCACTTTATTCAAACAATTGCACTTGACTTTTTAATCGTTCGCTAAGCATACCCATCATTCTTTTATTGAGACTAGAAGAATTTTCAATGTACGTCGCATATTCATCGCTGGTAAATAATCCTATAATCATTCCTTTGAAACTATTTCTAAATTTGACGTCTTTTTGAATGGCATTGTCTATCGCTACAAATTTCTTTTCTACGGATAAAGAGTTGAAATTCGCTCTGTTTTTGCCCAAATAATTGATGAAATAAGCGACAAGTAAATCGTTTTGAAGTTTCAATATTGGACGCAACACATTGTTTTGAAATAATTCATCAGTAGAGGATTCGGCGGATACACTTCCCAGTGTTTCTCCTCTAAATTCTAGTAAATAAGCATCTCTTTGAATCATAATTTTTTCTTTAAAAGTAAAAAAAGGAGCAATAAAACCTTAAATTCGCATCAGTAAAAAAGAGTACGATTTCATTACAAAGTAGCTAAAATTCGAAAATTATATTTTTCTTAAATACTTTTTTTCAACATAAAAAGTAGCAAAAGGCAGCAGTGAAGCTCCCAAAATTATAAAAGTGGTTTTATAATTCCACTGTTGAGATTTAACCAACAAAATGGTCAAAAGAATATAACTGATAAACAGCAAACCGTGCGTCATTCCTATTGGATACAGTAATTTTTTGTAAAGGTCTAGATTGGATGGTTTGATTGCGAGCATATTGAAAAATAAAACCAAGTAAGAAACTCCTTCGAGAATTGCGATGCTTTTGAAAAATCGAATCATTATTTTTTTTTTTTTAAATTACTGTCGCAAAACTAACTCTTTCTTTTGATTTTTTTTGTTAATATCTTCATAAGGAATCATGGTAATTCTTAATAATAAAATAGGTTTTTTTAAGATGTAATGTGTTATAAATCAACATTTTATATTTAGATAAATTCATTTATAAGTAATATAGGACAAATTTGTCTTGTTTAGTATAATTCATTAAAAAATCAGTTTAAATTTCGATAAAAAACCCTTTATATTTAATGTTTATTTTTTGTTATTATCTAATGATTTAGTTTAATAAATACATATTCTATAAAAAAAGGCAATTATTTATAGGTAATACTAAAAATATGACAATTATCATAAAATTTCTTGTAGCTTCAAAATACCTTTGTTAATGAAAATATTTAATTTTCAAAAGACAAATAGTAACATTCAAATTGAGTACAAAAAATGAGTAATATTGATACAGTATTAACAGATGTGTTAATTATTGGTGG
>JBBQSZ010000098.1:0-13462 GCA_038234745.1 Flavobacteriales bacterium
CCTATGTGTATGCCTCTCACGATACCTCAAAAGACAATAAAAAATTTGTGATGCAAGATTGGTGGGTTTGGTCTTCACCAGATTTAGTCAATTGGACTCAAAGAAGCATTTTGAAACCCGAAGATACTTATATTGGTAAACCATTTGATGGTTGTTGGGCTACAGATGCAGCAACCAAAAACGGGAAATATTATTTCTATTTTTCTGAAGAAAATCGGCAAACAGGTGTGGTTGTTGGAGATTCTCCTGTAGGACCTTGGAAAGATGTTTTGGGCAAACCATTATTAGCCTCCGATTTGACGCCTACAGACGAATATGATGTAACCATTTTTGAAGACAAAGGGAACCATTATATCATTTTTGGAGTTTGGGATTATTACATAGCAAAACTGAATGACGATATGATAAGTCTATCCGAAACCCCTCGGAAAATAATAATTCACAATCCAGATGGTCCTGTCAAAAAAGGAAAAACAGATGACAAAAGTTATTTGCACCAATACAATGGAAAATTTTATTTGTCTTGGGGAGCATTCTACGCAACGGCGGATAATGTTTATGGTCCTTATGATTACAAAGGCGTAATTATTAATCAACAAAGTTTTGCTAAAGGCTATGACAAACCTACTTGGCCAAGTGGCTTTTTGCAAGGTCGTCACGGTAATTTTTTTGAATGGAATAACCAATGGTATTTCACCTATTGTGATATTAGCCAAACTGGAAATCGCTATTTCAGAGATACTTTCATTAGCTATGTTCATTATAAATCCAATGGTGAAATAGCACCAATTCGAGTAGATGGAATAGGAGTGGGGAATTATGATGCCAATCAAAAAACAATTGAAGCTGAAGATTATTTTAAAGCTTCAAGGCCGTTAATTAAGGAATGTCCCGAAGGTGGTTTTATGATTGATGGAATTATAAATAATGATTATTTGGTTTATCCAAATATGAAAAACTTGAACAATAAATCCAAAATAGTCTTTAGAATTGCCAACAAAGAAGCATTTGATATTGAACTTAGAGAAGCGTCTCCACAAGGGAAATTACTAGCAAAATATGCTGTTAAAAAGTCAAATGGAGCTTTTTATACCAAGGAACAAAAACTACCTAAACTAGATTCTAAAGCAAGTTTGTGTTTGGTATTCAAAACCAACAGGAACAACAGTGTTCAATTCAATTCGTTTTCATTTCAATAGTCAATCAAAATTCAAACAGGTAACAATAATGTAAAATGAAAATTAGTAAAAATTTAATAGCCTTTTTTATATTCCTTTTTTGCAGTTTAACTCAAGCACAAACAGTTGTTGATATCAAAGGAAATGAGTTTTATATCAATGGGAAACCAACGTACGAAGGTCGGTATTGGAATGGAAATAAAATAGAAGGATTGTTAATAAATTCCCGAATGGTTCAAGGAATTTTTGACAATCTGAATGGAGTTAACAGTGCCGATTTTGCTTATAAAGACACTGGGAAATGGGATCCAGAGCGTAATACTAATGAATTTATTGCTGCAATGCCACTTTGGAAAAGTTATGGTTTGAACTGTTTTACACTCAATATGCAAGGCGGAAGTCCTTATGGATATGGGAATGCCGATTTTATGAATCCTGGTTTTAATCCTGATGGCTCTTTGCAAAAAGACTATATGAAAAGACTGGATAAAATTCTTAAAAAAGCCGATGATTTGAAGATGGTGGTCATTTTAGGATTGTTTTATTTTGGTCAAGACCAAAGATTAACAGACGAAACCGCGGTAAAAAACGCAACGATTAATGTTACCAAATGGCTTTTTAAAAAAGGATATCGAAATGTGATTATCGAAATAAATAATGAAACACTAAAAAAGTCCAAACCTGAAAAACCCACAGCTTCTTATGATCACGAAATTTTATTAGTTTCAAGAGTAAACGAATTAATTGATTTAGTAAAAAGTATTCATAAAAATGGCTATCGTTATTTAGTTGGAACCAGTTTTCCAGCAGGGATTGTCCCTACAAAGAATGTAGTCGATGCTTCTGATTTTGTGATTTTTCACGGAAATGCGCTTCGTACTCCTGAAAAATTCATAGATCACATTCAAAAAGTGAAAGAGGTTGTAGGTCAACGCAAAATGCCAATTGTGATTAATGAAGATGACAATTTCGATTTTAATGATGCATCAGGTAAAAACAATAATTCCAGTCATTTTACAATTGCAATTCAAAATTATATTTCTTGGGGATATTTTGATTATCGAAAAAAAGGAGTAACCGATTTAGCCGAAGGATACCAATCTTTACCAGTTGATTGGGGAATTAATTCAGCCAATAAAAAAGCCTTTTTTGAAAAGGTTAAAGAAATAACAGGAGTAAAATAGTAAACAAAATAGAATAATTAACCTAAATAAACATAATAAATTAAATAAACTTAAAATGAAAAAAAACTTTTTATATCCAATTCTTGTTCTTCTTTTTGGAGTAGTTTCTTGTAAAACAGCACAACAAAAAAATGAATCGAAAGTTACCATCAAAAATGAAATGCTAAAGGCATTGAAATGGCAAGAAGCAAATCCAATTGGTGTAAAAAACAACATGAAAGATTGGACAAATGGTGCGTATTACACCGGTGTTGTCAAAGCGCATCAAGCAACAAATGATAAAGATTATTTGAATGCGTTAGAAGAAATGACGGTGCGCAATAACTCGAAACCAGCAGAACGATTCTTTCATGCTGATGATGTCACTATTTGTTACCCTTATGTATATTTAGCTTCAATTAAATCAAATAAAGTAGATTTAAAACCTACTGAAGCTATCTTGAAAGACCATTTGTATAAAGAACATCCATGGAGAAATGGAGTTGCAGGTACTGATAATCAATCGCTATGGTGGTGGTGTGACGCTTTGTTTATGGCTCCTCCAGTTTTGACAAGTTATGCCAAATTGAAAAATGACACTACCTATTTAGACGAAATGCATAAAAATTATATGGCTACTTATAATTTGCTTTTTGATAAAAAAGAAAACCTTTTTGCAAGAGATTTACGCTTTGTATGGAAAGGGGATGAGTCTGATAAAAAAGAAAAAAACGGAAATAAAATATTTTGGTCTAGAGGAAATGGTTGGGTAATTGGAGGATTGGCTTTGCTTTTAGAGGATATGCCTAAAGATTACAAATACAGAGCTTTTTATGAAGATTTATTCGTAAAAATGGCAAAGAGAATCAAAGAAATTCAACCCGAATCTGGGATGTGGACAGTAAGTTTGTTATCGCCTGAATCATTTAACCATGGAGAAGTGAGCGGTAGTGGTTTCTTCACTTTTGCACTTGCTTGGGGAATCAATAATGGGTTGTTACCAAAAGAGGAATTCAAACCAGCGGTATTAAAAGCTTGGGCTGCTTTAGAAAAATGCCAACAAGAAGATGGTAAAGTGGGTTGGGTTCAAAACATCGGTTTTGATCCTCGTCCAGCTTCAGCAGATAGCTGGCAAAATTATGGAACTGGAGCCTTTTTATTGGCAGGAAGTGAAATCTTAAAGTTGAAATAGGAACTATTAAGGTACTGATTTTTAATTAATAAAAATAAAAAAAATGAAATTTACATCTTTAGTTTTCCTTCTACTGATAACGCAAATTGGAATGGCTCAAACGCCATCAAAAGTGGGGAAATGGGAAACAATCAATGCAAAAAACGAAACACTTGCAAGACACGAATGTAGTTTTGTAAATGTTGGTGATCAATTTTATTTGATGGGTGGTCGTGGTATTAAACCAGTTGCAATTTATGATTTAAAAACGAACAGCTGGACGGATGGTAAAGAGCCGCCAATAGAAATTCATCATTTTCAAGTAGTAGCTTACCAAGGGATTATTTATATGTTTAGTGCAATGACGGGTAAGTTTCCGTATGAAACACCTCTGAAAAATATCCTAATTTACAATCCTAAAACGAATGAATGGAGCGAAGGCGAGGCCATTCCAGAAGGACGACAACGCGGTTCTGCAGGGGTTGTACTTCAAGGAGACAAAGCTTACATTGTAAGTGGAATCGTAGATGGTCATAACAGTAAACATGTTCCTTGGATGGATGTTTATGATTTTAAAATTAAAAAATGGACTATTTTAGCGGATGCGCCTCGTGCAAGAGATCATTTTCATGCCGTACTCAAAGACGGTAAAATTTATGCAGCAGGAGGAAGAAATTCTTCGTTTTCCACAAAACAGACCTTTGACCTTACAATTCCCGAAGTAGATGTCTATGATATTAAAACCAATCAATGGTCAACTTTGCCAAAAGAAAGCAATCTTCCCGTTTTGAGAGCAGGTGCTTCTGTAGTTGTTTTGGGAAATGATTTAATTGTTATTGGTGGGGAAAGTATGCAACAAAAAGAGGCTCATAACGATGTTGATGCTTACAATTTTGGAATTAAAACTTGGCGAAAATTAGACAATTTAAATACCGGAAGACATGGAACACAAGCCATTATATATAAAAACACCATTTATATAGCCGCCGGTTGTGGCAGTAGAGGTGGAAAACCCGAATTGTCATCCATAGAAATGTTTAAGTTTGACTAACAATTAAATAATTAATTAAATGAAAAATTTTGCCCTAATTTGTGTTGCCTTTTTGATGTGGAATTCCATGCAATCTCAATCTAAGAATGTGGATCGGCAGACTTATGTTGATGCTTTAGTGAAGATTGCTAATCCTGTTTTAGTCTCATTAAGTAAGAACGAATTAAGAAAAGAGATGCCTTTCGAAAGTTCTTCTAAAGCGGAGAATGACAGGAGGCAATACACTTATTTAGAAGCTTTTGGCAGAACAGTTTCGGGTATTGCCCCTTGGTTAGAATTAGGTCCAGATGCCAGTGTCGAAGGAAAACTTAGGGAAAAATATATCAATTTGACATTAAAATGTTTAGATAATGCCACTAATCCTAAAGCTGCTGATTATATGAATTTTTCCAAGGGAAGTCAACCATTAGTCGATGCGGCATTATTAGCTCAAGGTTTACTTAGAGCTCCAAATCAATTATGGGGACGTTTGAGTAAGGATACTCAGCAGAATATTATAAGAGAATTCAAATCTACTCGCAAGATTGTTCCGGGCTATAACAACTGGCTTTTATTTTCAGCAATAATCGAAGCTGCCCTTTTGAAATTTGATGGCGATGGAGATAGAGTGCGAATTATGTTTGCTCTAAACAAGCATGAAGATTGGTATTTAGGAGATGGAATTTATGGTGATGGCCCTACTTATCATTGGGATTATTATAATGCATTTGTTATTCATCCTATGTTGATTGATATTTATACCGTAATAAAGGACAAAACAGAAGATTCACAAAATGAAAAAGTTTCTAAAATAGTCGAACGATACAATACTATTATTAGTCGAGCACAAGAATATGCAAAAATTCAAGAAAAATTAATAGCTCCTGATGGCACTTATCCTCCAATTGGACGTTCATTAGCCTATCGATTTGCTGCATTTCAAGCTTTGTCGCAAATGGCATTGTTAGAAAAATTACCCGAAAATCTTCATCCCGCTCAAGTACGAACTGCTTTAGCGGCTGTTATAAAAAGACAGATGAAAGCCAAAACCATGTTTGATGATAAAGGTTGGTTGCGTATCGGATTTTATGGCTATCAGCCTGAAATGGGAGAGAAATATATTTCAACCGGAAGTTTGTATTTATGTAATGAAATTTTCCTCGTTTTGGGTTTAGCACCTGACAATAAATTTTGGACAGATGCCGATGAAGATTGGAGTCAAAAGAAAATTTGGTCTGAATAATACATTTAAAATGTTTCGGAAATTAAAATATTGAACAAATGAAAATTAAATTGATTGTTTTGGCTTGCGTTCTTGTTTCTTTTCTCCAACCATTGGCGGCTCAAAAGAATAATGATCCAAAAGCAAATGTTTTCGAAATTAAAAATCCAGATTTTAAGCGAAGTCCTTACACAGGAATGACTCGAAATCATTGGAAAGAAGCAGGAATGTATTTGCTAAAAGGAGCTTTCAGTTATGTAAAAACCTTGGATGATCCTATGAAATTCCCAAAAGAATCAGGTAAAAGCTATCCCAAAACTGATGATCAAATTCCTACTGAAAAAATAGAAGGCTTGTGTCGAACTTTGTTCATTGCTGCTCCATTAATGAAAGAAGATTCTACTATTACCCTCAACGGCATCAAGTTAATTGACTATTACCGACATCAAATTAGTAAACTTGTTGATCCTAAAAGCGATATTTTTGTTCCTCATAGCAAACCAGAAGATCATCAAAAGCAAGAATTAGTCGAGTTTGGAGGATTGGCAATATCAATGTTTATTGCACCAGATTTATTATGGAATTCATTGCCAAAAGTTACAAGAGATGCACTTGCAGCAATGCTGGTAACTTATGGCGAAGGGCGAACAGGTACAAATAATTGGAAGTTCTTCAATATATTTGTGTTAAGCCATTTGAAAAATCAAGGTTATAAAGTAAATGAAACTATTTATCTTGATCTTCTTACTAAAACTTTAGAGCATTATAGAGGTGATGGTTGGTATAAAGACAGGGATAAATTTGATTATTACAGCATGTGGGCATTTAATTTATACGGGATGTTGTGGGCCGATTTTTACGGGAAAGAGCATTACCCAGAGTTTGCAAAAAAGTTTACATCCAATTTTTCTAAATTAAAAAACAATTATCCTTATATGTTCAGTCGAAAAGGCGAAATGATCATGTGGGGTCGAAGTATTTCCTATCGATTTGGAGCCGTTTCACCATTTCCTATGATGGGACTGGAAAATGATAAAGACACAAATTATGGCTGGATGCGTCGAATTGCCTCAGGAAGTTTGTTGCAATTTCTTCAAAATCCCAATTTTTTGGAAGATGAAATTCCAACTTTAGGTTTCTATGGACACTTCGATGAAGCTGTGCAAAGTTATAGTTGTCGTGGCAGTGTTTTTTGGTGCGGTAAAGCTTTTCTAGGTTTAGTGATTCCTGAAAATAATACTTTTTGGCAAGCCACAGAAAACGAAGGAGCTTGGGAAAATGAACTTAAAATGAACACGGTAAGCAACAAATATTTTAGCGAACCCAATATCCTAATTACGGATTACCCCAATATTGGAGCTTCAGAAATAAGGGCTTTTGAAAATGACAAACCACTTCCGGATTACAATCGTTTGTCTTACAATAGCGCTTTTCCTTGGCAAGCTGATGGAAAAGAGGGACAAGTTTCGATGAATTATCTTTTCAATATCAAAGGAAATGAATGGAAAAAAACGGTTTTAATTGCATCCAAAAAGCCAGAAAATAGCGTTTATTATCGTGATTTAATGTATTCGGATTCCAAAACCGTTCAACTACATTTAGCCGAAGTAACACTGCCAAATGGTATCTTGAGAGTAGATCAAAATTGTAGCAAAGATACGATGATGGTTAGACTTGGACATTATTCCCTGCCAAAATATAAAACGGCTATCAAGGAAACTATCAAAAAAATCAACGGACACGAAGTACGAATTATTGACAACGGAGTTTATCAATTAGCAATGGTCAATTATAGTGGATTTGAAGGTCTTGAATTTGTCAAATGTCAAGGTTTAAATCCTGTTGCAGAAGAAAGTTCAGTAATTAATGCATTTCATAAATATGTTCCTAATAGCAAAGAAAAAACCTATTATGTAACTTTGATGTTATGGAAAAAATCAGATGAAAAGTGGACTGAAGAAGAATTGATTCCGATAAAAAGTACAGTTATGTCTAATGATAAGCAAACTTTAAAAGTCATTTTTAAAAATGGGGATTTCAAAATTGTGAATTTCAATTAAATAAACAGAGTGCTTTAAAAAGAATAACTTATTAATAAAACAAAAATAGTATTGATTCGGGTTAAAGTCAATAGAAATAGTAGTTAACAGAGATTTTTTTAACTTATTTTTTCAAAAAAAGACTTGTTTTAATTCACTTTTTTTTGTTAAAGTTTAGTATAGGGACAGTGCAGGATAGTTGTTCTTTTTTTATTCTTTTACTTTGTTTAAAATCATTAACTCAAATTTATTTTATGGACAAAATACTTGGATTATTATTTCACTCAATAGGAGGTTTTTCTTCTGGAAGTTTTTATATGCCTTTCAAAAAAGTCAAGGGCTGGGCTTGGGAAAGTTATTGGATTATTGGCGGTTTTTTCTCTTGGTTAATTGTACCTCCAATCGCTGCTTATTTGACCATTCCTGGATTCACTGATATTATTGCAAATGCTTCGCCTACAATAAAAGCGATTACTTATTCTATGGGATTGCTATGGGGAATTGGTGGATTAACCTATGGTCTTGGTGTTCGATATTTAGGAATGTCATTAGGTAATTCAATTGTATTGGGATTTTGTTCTGCATTCGGAGCCTTAGTTCCGCCAATCTATTATAATTTCAATCCTGCAGAAGGTAAAGTTTCTTTTACCGATATGCTTGCTACTACTGGTGGACAATTAGTTTTAGTTGGAGTATTGGTTTGCTTGATTGGAATCGCCATTTCAGGAAAAGCTGGAATGCTTAAAGAAAAGGATTTTGCTACTGGACATGAAGATAAAGACAAAGATTTTAGCTTAGTTAAAGGGCTAATAATTGCGGTTATTTCTGGAATTCTAAGTTCCTTTTTCAATTTCGGAATAGAAGCAGGAAAACCTATGGCTCATGTGGCTAATGAAGCGTGGAAAGCCGTAAATCCTGGGCAAGGAGAATTTTTATTTCAAAACAATGTTATTTTTGTAGTAATCCTTTGGGGAGGATTAACCACCAACTTTATTTGGTGTATGTATTTGAATTTCAAAAACAAAACTTTTGGAGATTATACCAATACGCAAACTCCTATCACTAAAAACGTTCTCTTTTCAGCACTAGCTGGTACGATGTGGTTTTTACAGTTTTTCTTTTACGGTATGGGAGAAAGTAAATTAGGAAACGGAGCGAGCTCATGGATTCTTCATATGTCAACCATAATATTAACAGCCAATTTTTGGGGATTTTATCTCAAAGAATGGACAGGAGTTTCCAAAAAGACCTTCCGAACATTTATCTGGGGAATTGCATTGATACTCTTTTCAATTGTACTGGTAGGAATTGGAAATTCATTATAAATAATCTATTAAAAACAACTAATTTCAAATATAAATATGTCAAATATAAACGATAACACCATGACTTTCAAACACGTAAGCTACCTTTGGGACGAAGCGAAAGCCGCCACATTAGCTGGAGATGAAGTAGCATTATTTATTTACCGTTCTAATTTATTAGGAGCCGATTTACGATTAACTAATTATGGTGGTGGAAACACCTCTGTAAAAATCACCGATAAAGACCCGTTAACTGGTGCTCCAACTGAAGTAATGTGGATTAAAGGTTCGGGTGGAGATATTGGAACCTTAACAAAATCAGGATGTGCAGCTCTTTACATGGAAAGATTGCTTAACCTTGAAAAAGTATATAGAGGAATCGAATTCGAAGACGAAATGGTCGAATTGTTCAATCATTGTATTTTTGATTTAGCATCAAAAGCACCTTCAATTGATACTCCTTTACACGGTTTCTTGCCTTTCAAACATATTGACCACTTGCATCCAGATGCTGCAATTGCAATTGCTGCTGCAAAAGACGGAGAAAAAATCACCGAAGAATTATTCAACGGAGAAATCGGTTGGGTGGGATGGCAACGTCCGGGTTTTGACTTAGGATTACAAATGCGTGCTTGCTTAGAAGAAGCGGCTGCAAAAGGAAAAAAACTAAAAGGTGTAGTGTTGGGCTCTCACGGATTGTTTACTTGGGGAGACACCGCTTACGAAAGTTATGTCAACACATTGGAAGTAATTGAAAAATGTGCGGAATATTTAGAGTCTAATTACGGAAAAACACGTCCTGTCTTTGGAGGTAAAAAAATAGAAAGTCTTCCAGAAGAGGCTCGTAAATTGCAAGCTGCTAAATTAGCGCCAATCTTGAGAGGTTTCTGTTCTTCCGAACGAAAAATGATTGGTCATTATACTGATGATGCTCGAGTTATGGAATTCATCAATTCCAATGATTTAGAAAAATTAGCACCACTTGGAACTTCTTGTCCTGATCACTTTTTGAGAACTAAAATCAGTCCTTTAGTAGTTGAATTGTCTCCAAACGAAGATTTATCGGATGTTGATGGCATCAAAGCAAAATTAACTCCTGCTTTTGAGGCTTACAGAGAAATGTACAAAGAATATCACAATACGTGCAAAAAAGCAAACTCACCAGCAATGCGTGACCCAAATCCTGTGGTGATTTTATATCCTGGAGTAGGTATGTTTACTTTTGCAAAAGACAAAACAATGGCGCGTTTGGCATCTGAATATTATACGAATGCAGTAAACGTAATGAAAGGCGCTGAAGCTGTTTCTGAATATACTTCATTGCCTCGTCAAGAAGCTTTTGATATCGAATATTGGTTGCTAGAAGAAGCAAAATTGCAACGTATGCCAAAACCAAAAGCATTATCAGGAAGAATCGCTTTGATTACAGGTTCTGCAGGAGGAATTGGAAAAGCTATCGCTAAAAAATTCGCCGAAGAAGGAGCTTGTGTGGTTATTAATGATATCAACGAAGAGCGTTTGGAGGCTGCAACAGCTGATTTTGTTAAAATGTTTGGCAAAGATGCCGTTTCAAGCACATTATTAAATGTAACAGATGAAAAAAGCACTGAATTAGCTTTAGATGCAGCTTGTTTAGCTTTTGGAGGTGCTGATATCGTTGTCAATAATGCAGGAATTAGTATTTCAAAATCAATTGCAGAACATTCGTTAGAAGAGTGGGATAGATTGTACGATATTTTGGTAAAAGGACAATTTATTGTTTCTAAAGCTGGAATTGAAGTAATGCGCAAGCAAGGATTTGGTGGCGATATTGTCAATATTGTATCTAAAAATGCAGTAGTTGCAGGACCTAACAATCCTGGTTACGGATCGGCCAAAGCCGCTCAAGCACATTTGACCCGTTTGATGGCTGCCGAGGTGGGTGCTGATAAAATCCGTGTGAATACGGTAAACCCTGATGCTGTAATCTCTGATTCCAATATTTGGTCAGGTGGATGGGCTGAAGGTCGTGCGAAAGCGTATGGTATTACTGTGGCTGAATTGCCAGCGTATTACGCAAAACGTACTTTATTGAACGAAATTATATTGCCAGTTGATATTGCCAATGCTTGTTTTGCATTCGTAGGTGGATTGTTGGGTAAATCCACAGGAAATGCCTTGAATGTTGACGGTGGCGTATCAATGGGCTTTTATAGATAAGAGTTTTATTTTGGTTAGTTAATAGATAGTTCTAACGTTCAATTTTTTTTGGACGTTAGATTATCTTGTTTTTGGCAAGCCAAAGAAATAAGATTTTTACTATTGAAAATTTTGACTGCTCATCTTAATCTATTTTTTTAAACAAAAGTTTCTAAATACCTTAAAAAAAATATTATGCTAATTGATTCAAACAAAATAGCCGACCACAATACCGACTTATTTACTGCACACAAAAATAAATTACTATTTACAGTTTCAGAAGTTACAGAAACCGAAAGTATTATTCAAAAATTAATCGATTTCCAAATCGCCATTCCATCTTGGGCATTAGGAACAGGCGGAACTCGTTTTGGTCGTTTTCCTGGTGGGGGAGAACCTCGTTCCTTAGAAGAAAAAATAGAAGATGTAGGTTTGCTACACGCTTTGAATAAAGCTTCGGGAGCCATATCATTGCATATTCCTTGGGATATTCCATCGGATTATAATGCCATAAAAGCATTAGCATCGCAACATCATTTAAAATTTGATGCGGTAAATTCCAATACTTTTCAAAATCAAGCCAATCAAGAACATTCTTATAAATTTGGGTCATTACAAAACGTAAACAAAGCCATTCGCAAACAAGCGGTGGATCATAATATTGAAGTAATCAAACAAGGAATTGCCTTGGGCTCTGAGTCATTGACAGTTTGGTTAGCAGACGGTTCATGCTTTCCAGGTCAATTAAACTTCCGCAAAGCCTACCAAAATACTTTGGAAAGTTTAGAAGAAATATACGCTGCTTTACCATCCAATTGGAAATTGTTTTTAGAATATAAATGTGCAGAACCAAATTTCTATTCTACAACTGTAGCCGATTGGGGACAATCCTATTCTTACGTGAAAAAATTAGGAGACAAAGCAAAAACTTTGGTCGATTTAGGACATCATTTGCCAAATGCGAATATCGAACAAATCGTTTCGTTATTATTGATGGAAGATAAACTAGGAGGTTTCCACTTCAATGATTCCAAATATGGAGATGATGATTTAACCGCTGGAGCATTAAAACCATACCAATTATTCTTAATTTTCAGCGAATTGGTGGAAGGAATGGATGCTAGAGGAATGAACCATGCCAAAGATTTAGGATGGATGATTGATGCGTCGCACAACGTAAAAGATCCATTGGAAGATTTATTGCAATCCGTTGAAGCGATAATGATTGCTTATGCTCAAGCACTTTCGGTAGACAGAAAAGCGTTGGAAATAGCACAAAATGAAAACGATGTGGTGAAGGCTCAAGAAATTTTGCAAAATGCGTATCGTACCGATGTTCGCGCCTTAGTGGCTGAAGCTCGTTTACGTTCAGGAGCCGCTTTAAATCCTGTAGGATTGTATCGTGATCTTGCGGTTCGAACCAGTCTTATTGGAGAAAGAGGATTAAAAACGGTAGCTACAGGCTTGTAAAAAAATCAAAAATGAATGTAATTGCGGTATTTGATATTGGCAAAACAAACAAGAAAGTTTTTTTGTTTGACCAAAATTATCGAATGGTTTGGGAAAAAGCGGTTAATCTCGAAGAAACTGTCGATGAAGATGGATTTCCTTGCGAAGACATCGATAAACTCAGGAATTGGATTTTACAAACCTTGGCGGAGTTAAAACAGCTTTCTGAATATATATTAAAAGCCATTAATTTCAGTACCTATGGAGCTAGTTTTATTTATGTAGATGAAGCTGGAAATCCACTCACACCACTTTATAATTACTTAAAACCGTATCCAGAAACTTTATTGGAGAATTTTTATCCTAAATACAAAGGCAAAAAAAAGTTTGCTGTTAAAACCGCTTCGCCTATCTTGGGAAGCTTGAATTCGGGGATGCAAATTTATAGAATCAAGGAAGAAAATCCAGAATTGTTTGCCAAAGTAAAATACTGTCTGCATTTGCCACAATATTTAAGTTCACTTTTAACCAAGCAGTATTTTACAGATATTACAAGTATTGGTTGTCATACCAGTCTTTGGAATTTTAAAAAAATGAAATACCACAAATGGGTAACCAACGAAGGGATAATAGATAAACTTCCACCCATTCAAAATGTTGAAAAAAGCATTCCAATCGAAAATGACATCGCCGTTGGAATTGGTTTGCACGATAGTTCATCGGCGCTG
>JBBQSZ010000099.1:0-13391 GCA_038234745.1 Flavobacteriales bacterium
GGGTTTGAAAGTAGTTTCCTGCCATATTCCTTGCGTTGCCGAATCAGAAGTGGGAGATGCAGTTTCTTATTATAAAAAAGAAGGTGCTGAATTTACAGCAGAAGCAATTATGAACGTTGATTTCAATAATAAAAATAATTCAAAGAAATTAATAGAGGGATTAGGTTTTTCATTTGTACAAAATTTAAAAATGGTTTTGAATTATGAATAGTATTTTCTACTGGATTGATAGATTAAAAGAGTCTTTCTTACTTAGATATAGAAAGTATGTATTTCTAAAAAGAATTAAAAGTACTGAAGATAGTGTTCAAATTTTGGGTAAAGTATCTGTTCTAAGAAGTAAGAACTTAAAAATTGGTAGAAACGTTACCATTTATCCTAATGTTTCGTTTAGTGGATCGGGTGAAGTTATGATTGGTGATAATGTCCAAATTGGTGAGGGAACAATTATATATGCACATCAAAAAATTGTAATAGGAAACAATGTAGCTATTGCTGGACAGTGTTATATTATTGATTGCAATCATGGTATAGCTTTAGGTAAATTAATTCAAAATCAAGAGCTTGATTTTGATACGGATGGTATAACAATTGGAAACGACGTTTGGATAGCAGCGGGATGTAAAATTGTGAAGGGTGCAAAGATTAATGATGGTTCAGTAATTGGAGCAATGAGTTTAGTCAATAAAGAAATTCCACTTAACGCTGTGGCTGTTGGCATTCCTGCAATAATAATAAAGTATAGAAATTAATAAAAATTTAATGGCAAAATTTAAAAACAATATTGATATTCCTGTTCTTTTAATTTTCTTCGTTCGTCCTGAACCTTTAAGTAAAGTTTTTGAGCAGATTAAAATCGCGCGACCATCGAAATTATACTTGTATCAAGACGGAGCAAGAGACGGAAGGGAAGACGATGTTACAAATGTTAAATTGTGCAGGAATATTGTTAAAGACATTGATTGGGAATGTGAAGTGTTTTACATGTATCAGGAAAAAAATTATGGTTGTGATCCATCTGAATATATTTCTCAAAAATGGATGTTTGAAAAAGAAGAGTATGGAATAGTTTTAGAAGACGATGATGTGCCTTCGCAAAGCTTTTTTCCTTTTTGTAAGGAAATGTTAGAGAAATACAAGGACGACGATAGAATTGGAGTAATATGTGGCATGAATAATCTAGGCACATACGATTGTACTAATTCTTATTTTTTCGCTCAAACGGGTTCTATCTGGGGTTGGGCAACTTGGAAAAGAAATTACGATCAATTGGATCCAGAGTATAAATGGATGGATGACGCTTATATCATGAATATCTTTAAAGATAGAATTGGTATTAAAAGTTTTGATTATTTAATGAAAACAATTAATGTTCACAAAAGATTAGGTAAGGAACATTATGAGTCTATATTGGGTTCTTTTGTTTTATTAAATTCAAAATTAAATATTATTCCATCAAAAAATTTAATTTCTAATATTGGGATTGGTGCTGATGGAACACATGCCGTAGATTCTGTAGATAAGCTACCCAAAGGAGTACGACAAGTAATGCATATGAACGCTCACGAGTTAGAATTTCCTTTAAAACATCCTGAATATGTTTTGGAAGACACAATTTACAAAAAAAAGCTGGACAGGATTATGGGAAATGGATATACTTTAATAACTGCTTATAGAACTTTAGAATCTGTTTTCTATAGGATTTTAGCTGGAGATTTACAAAGTGTAAAAAAAGGGATAAAAAGAAGGTTAGATATTAAATAACATGTCAAATTCCCAAATAAAAAAAGGTGCTATGTTTTCCTATGTAGCAATAATATTTAATATTATTGCAGGTTTGTTATATACACCTTGGATGATTAAGGAAATAGGCAAATCAGATTACGGATTGTATGTTTTGGTAACCTCTTTTTTAACCTATTTTGTAATGGATTTTGGTTTGGGGCAAGCCATTGCAACATTTTTGTCTAAGTACAGAGCAGATAAAGAGGAACATAAAGTAAACCAACTTTTAGGGATTACCACAAAATTGTATTTAGGAATTAGTCTAGTGATTCTTATTGCGTTAATCATCGTTTATTTTTTTATTCCGATTATTTTTAAAGAGCTGAATCCTTTAGAAATCGAAAAATTTAAAGTCATCTATTGTATTGCAGGCTTATTTAGTCTCGTATCTTTTCCCTTTACCCCTTTGAATGGAGTTTTGATTGCTTATGAACGATTTGCATTACTAAAACTTTGTGATATTTTTAGCAAAATAGGGCTAATTATTTTGATGGTTGTAGCACTTTTTTTAGGGTATAAATTATATGCTTTGATCGCTATTAACGCATTAGTAGGCATAATAATCATTCTAGTTAAATTGTATTATTTAAATAAAACGTCCAACATAAAAGTGGATTTTCTCTTTAAAAGCAAAGAATTATCAAAACAATTATTTGGTTTCTCAGTTTGGGTAACCGTTATTGGTATAGCACAACGTTTAATGTTAAATATAGCCCCTACACTTTTGGCAATATATTCTGGAACAGCAGCTATTGCTATTTTTTCTATAGGGAATATTATGGAAGGATATGTTTGGACTTTTGCCAATGCGCTTAATGGATTGTTTATGCCAAAAGTAGCAGGATTAATTTCTGGTTCAGATGATAGAGATGAAGTTACCAATTTGATGGTACGAGTAGGAAGAATACAGTTGTTTATGGTAGGGGTGCTTTTTGTAGGCATTATTACGCTTGGAAAAGAATTTATTATGCTTTGGATGGGTGCAGATTTTGCTAATTCTTACCCCATTGTGGTGCTTTTAATCTTGCCAGGATTAATCACTTTGACTCAAGAAATTGCACTAACATTAATGTATGTCGAAAATGAAATAAAATACAAAGCCATACTTTATATCTCTTCTTCGGTTGTAAGTGTATTAATCTCCCTTATTTTAATTCCCAAGTACGGAGCTTTAGGAGCGGCTATTGGTATTTTTATCGCCTTAATCATTTTTCAAGTTATAGGGATGAATATCGTTTATTATAAAATCATGAAAATAAATGTTTTTTATTTTTTTAAAGAATGTTTTCTAAAAATGGCTTTTCCTTTGCTTTTGTCATTAGGATTTGGTTTTCTAATAAATTTTTACATTCCAGCTTCTTCATTTCTTATTTTTTTACCGAAGACTTTTTTAGTTGGAGGTATATATTTTATATCGATGTGGTTGTTTGGGTTAAATCGTAGCGAAAAAGAACTTATTACTAATATAGTTATGAAAGGATTTTCTTTTGTTAGAGGCTCTTTTAAATTTTAGTTGATATGCCATTAATTAGTGTAATTATACCCGTTTATAAAGTAGAAAATTATTTACACAAATGTGTAAATAGTGTTTTAGACCAGAGTTTCAAAGAAATTGAAGTCATTCTTGTTGATGATGGTTCCCCAGACAATTGCCCAAAAATTTGTGATGAATTTGCACAACAAGACAATAGAATAGTTGTAATTCATAAAGAAAATGGTGGTTCATCCGATGCTAGGAATTTTGGCATTAATGAAGCTAAAGGAGAATATATATTATTTTTAGATAGTGATGATTTTTGGCAGGGAAAAGATTGTCTTAGTAATTTGGTAAATACGATTCAATTAAATAATGCTGATGTTACTTTGTACGGAACTAAAGATGTAAGTCTTGTTGATCATTCGGAGATAATAACAAGAGGCTATTACGATATTACTACCATACAAAAAGGTAAAGATGCAGCAATCAAGTCTTTATTTGAAACAGGTCAATTTCCTGGTTCAGCATGGGTTTTAGCAGTTAAAAAAAGTTTGTTGCTAGAAAACGAAATTTATTTTATAACAGGCATAAAGGCTGAGGATATTGACTGGCTTACTCATTTGTTTATGAAAGCAAAAACGTTTGATGCGGTAAATGATTCCTTTTATATGTACATTAAAAATAGACCTGGCTCTATAACCAATACTGCAGATATAAAAAGTGCTAAAGATGTATTGTATTCAGTAACAAAATGGCGTCATTATTTAGAACAAAATATATCTGTTTCCAATCGGTATCTATTGTCTTATCTGGCTTATCAATACCTTACAACCTATATTATTTTGGCAGGGCTTCGTGATTCTGATAGACTTGAGTTAATGCAGTTGATTCAATCAGAAAAGTCAATTCTTAACTATTTGTATGGTAAGAAAGGTTGGATTGCAAATTCTGCAGTAAAAATTTTAGGAATTTATGGTAGTGCTTATCTTTTCAATTTTATACATAAAATGAATAACAAGCTGCCTAATTTTAAAAAAAGGCTCCAATGAAAAAAAAGAGAATACTAATTATATCTGGAGAAGCTTGGCGCGATGAATCCAATGGAGGTAATGTACTTTCAAATTTGTTTGGTCCTTTGACAGAAGAATATGAGTTTGCACAAATTTATACGAATCCCGCTTTGCCATCTAATTCTATATGTGAGAAGTATTTTCATTTATCAGAATCAGAAATGTTACAAACGGTATTGAAGAGGAAATACTTTGGAAGGATATTACAAAAAGAAGAAATAAACCAACCAGTAGCGGAAAAAACATATTATACAAATAATAGTTTTTCTCTTGTTAAAAGATATTTATTAAATGCTGCATTTTTAGTTCAAAACCTTCTTTGGCAATTTTCTAAATGGGAATCGCCACAATTAAAGCAGTTTGTTTTGGATTATAATCCAGATTTAATTTTTGCACCTATGTATTATGGTGTATATCTTCACCGTTTAGATCGTTATGTTGCCAAATTAACTGGTAAAAAATTAGTTTCGTATGTTTCAGATGACCATTTGACTTTTAAACAAGCTTCAATTTCGCCAATCTATTGGTTGAATCGAATAATATTGAGAAAAAATGTTCTTGCTACAGCTAAATTTTATTCTTTGCTTTACACTATGACGCAAGAGCAATTAGACGAGTACCATCCGATACTAAAGGTTCCTATGAAATTATTGAAAAAAACTGGTAATTTTGAAAAGCAACCGAGTTATTCTTCAAACAAAGCCAAACCTTATGTCATTAGTTATGGTGGGAATCTTGTTTGTAACAGACATAAAACTCTAGCGAAACTTGCTGAAGCAATTAGAAAAATAAATACAGATAAACAACATTTTATTTTAAACATTTACACACAAACATTAGTTACTCCTGAATTTAAAAGCTTATTAGATGATGGGAAAAACACTTTTTTGAAAGGCAAGGTTACAATGAGCCAACTAGATACTGAATATGCTAATTCAGACATCGTTTTGCATGTAGAATCCTTTGATAGAAAACAACGATTGGTTACCCGTTTATCATTTTCAACTAAAATCATTGATTTGCTACACAGCGGTCGATGCGTTATGGCTATTTGCTGGGACAAGAGTTCGCCATATAAATATTTAGAGTCAGAAAATGCAGCGTTACTTGTTTCTAATACAAATGATATCGAAATTGAGTTAAGAAAAATAATAGCTGACCCAACTCTTCTGCAACAGTATGCTGATAAAGCGTGGCAGTGTGGCGTACGGAATCACAGTCGTAAAAAGGTAATAGCTGATTTTAGAGAAGACCTCAAATCCCTAATTTCTTAAAATGAGGAATCCTTTAGTATCTGTAATTGTACCGGTCTATAATGTTGAGAAATACTTATATCAATGTTTAGAAAGCATTGTCATTCAAACCTATTCCAATATTGAGGTTATTGTGGTTAATGATGGCAGTCCAGATAATAGCGATTTGATAATAAAAGAATTTTCTAGTAAAGATTCCCGTATAAAGTTGATTAACCAGAAAAATGCAGGACTTTCAGCTGCTAGAAATGCTGGAATAAAGGATGCTACTGGCGAGTATATTATGTTTGTAGATAGTGATGATTGGATTGAAAGTTCAATGGTTGAAGAGTTACTTTCTAAAGTGAAGGGAGTAGATTTAGTAGTATGTTCATATAATAGAATGTATACAAGCAAATCAAACCCAAGAGTTTTAAATGTTGAAGGAGAATTAAATGGAACGATTTTTCAACGTAAGCTAGTTGGTTTATATGGTAGTGAATTAAAAGATCCAAGTCAAGTTGATGCTTTTTCAATAGCTTGTGCTAAATTATATAAAACAGATATAATCAAAAAGGAGTTAATCCAATTTGTCTCTACAAAGAAAATTGGAACTGAGGATTTATTGTTCAACATTCAATATTCTAATCAGATTTCTCGTTGTTATATTTATAACGAGCCTTTATATAATTACCGTAGAGATAATGAAGGTTCTTTAACAAGTACTTTTAAGCCGAAATTATTTGTACAATGGCAGTTACTCTATAGTATAATTCAAGGTATTATTATTGATAAAGAATCTATTTTTAAAATTGCTTTTCAGAATCGAGTTTGCATAGGGATAATAGGTTTAGGTTTAAATGAAATGCAAAGTTCTGATGGTTTCTTGTCACGATATAAAAAGCTAAAATTCATATTAAATGATGATCTGTATAAAAAAGCCTATTCATCCTTAAACCTCAACTATTTTCCGCTGCATTGGAAACTGTTTTTTGGATTTGCAAAATATAGATTTGTATTGGGTGTTTATGCGATGCTATTAGGAATAAATTATTTTGTTAATAGTAATAAGTAAAAATGCACTAAATAGTTTACATTTTGAAGGATTTCAATACTTTCAAGTAGTAAATTGAAATACTAAATGTTTTAATATTATGATAACTAAACTTTGGTATTACTTTTATTTACTTCTAGAGTATTCCAGATTAAATAATAAGAAAAAAAAGGTGCCAATAAAATTAAAAAATTTTAAATAGTTTTATGTCCATTCAATTGAAGAAAAATAAAAGTCCCAATTCCGAAATCTTACATGTGATAAATATATATTTTTCACTTTCCTATCTAGGTGATCAATTTAAGTATTTTTCTAAGAAAGGGTATAAACAGCATTTAATTTGTAGTCCTTCTGAAAATCTAATGCAATATGGTCTAAATCAAGGCGTTAAAATCAAGGATATTAATATTATTAGGAAAATAAGTCCTATGGCAGATGTGATTTCATTATTTAAAATATTGCGTTATATTTTAGATAATAAAATCGGTATAGTTGTGGGTCACACTCCTAAAGGCGCATTACTTTCTATGATGGGCGCTTATATAATGAGAGTTCCCAAACGTATTTATTTTAGGCACGGATTGGTTTATGAAACAATGCTTGGTTTTCCTAGAACATTAATGATAAATGTAGATCGTCTTACCGCTTTTTGTGCTACACAAGTAGTTTGTGTCAGTCCTTCTGTAGCCCAACAAAGTTTATTAGATAAATTGAATTCTGAAAAAAAACAAATTGTTCTTGGTAGGGGTACTTGTGGTGGTGTTGATGCTAATGAAAAATTTAACCCAAATAAAATTGATAAAAACAAAGTTGATGATATTAGAAAATCTCTGGGCATTGATGGAAAGGCATTTGTAATTGGTTTTTGTGGTAGATTAGTAAGGGATAAAGGTATTGTTGAATTAGTTACAGGATTTAATTTATTAAAATCAAAATTCCCCAACGCAAACATTAAACTTTTATTAATAGGCGACTTCGAAGAAAGAGATTCTTTACCAAAAGATATTAAAAAGGAAATTATAATAAATCCATCTATATTATATACGGGTTTTATTTATAATTCAATACAGCACTATTATTCTTTAATGAGTATTTTTGTTTTACCTTCATTTAGGGAAGGATTTCCAACTGTAATTCTTGAAGCTTCGTCGATGGAGTTGACAGTTTTGACTACTAAAGTTACTGGCTGCGTTGATTCTGTTTTGGACGGTGTTACTGGTTTTTTTGTAGAAAATACCCCTGAAAGTATTGCGATAGGAATCTCTAATTTAATGAATGATTCCACTATTAAACAATATGGAATTAATGGTCGTAAAATGGTGCTCGAGCATTTTGAAAATGATAAAATTTGGGAATTAATTGAATCTGAACTTTATTGTAGCACTAATTAGTTGATACTGAATATTTTCTATTGCTACTGTAGATTTCTAAAATTTTATTTCTGATTACCATTATATCAATTTAAGTATAGTGTATTATATTCTAAATACTATCTTTTCTCACTCACAACTACACACTTATTGTATCACTTTCAAGGGAATACTAAAAATAAAATAATATGTTTAATAGAATAGTTGGTTTATTGATTCTTATATTCTTATCCCCCCTTTTTTTTATCGTGGGTTTGATTATTGTGTTAGAAGATGGGTATCCTGTTTTATTTAAGCAAAAAAGAGTAGGCGTAGACTACACTTTTTTCGGGATTTACAAATTCAGGAGTATGAGGAAAGACACTCCCAATGTGGCTACTCATTTATTAGGAGATCCTGCTAAATATTTGTTGAAATCAGGTGGCTATATTAGGAAGTTGAGTTTGGATGAGTTGCCTAATTTGATTAATGTGATCAAAGGTGAAATGGTTTTTGTTGGGCCAAGGCCCGCTTTATACAATCAAGACGACCTAATGGCAATGCGCGTTAAGGTAGGGGTAGATCGACTCAAACCTGGTATTACCGGTTGGGCACAAGTAAATGGCAGAGATGAATTGGATTTGGAGGATAAAGTGCACTATGAAAAAGAATATCTAGAGCGTAAATCGTTTTGGTTTGATCTGAAAATTGTGTTTTTGACTTTTTCGCATGTGGTGGGATCCAAAGGAGTAAGTCATTGAACGCAGAAAAGCAGAACGCAGTAAATCAAAACAGAACGCACTCAATTAGAACTCAGAAAAGCAGCTCTTCCCTTCCCTTCCTCAAGCTCAGCTCAGGATGACAGCAGGGGGCAAACTTTAACTTTGGCAATTTCAGGATTGGCTCAGTTTTGGGTGGCCGATAGAATTGTCATTGTCTGCTTTATGAATAACTGAAAACGAATATCGATAATAGAAAGTAGGTTACCTACTTTTAAATTGAAATGTTTATATTTGCGACTTAAAATTTTAAAAGTACTCTACTATAAGTGCAATAATGGCTATCAAAGCAAAAATAATTTCTAAAAAAAAGCAATAAACTACTTCTTTTAAACCCATTCTTTACCTTATCAAATCGTTTTTGGGAATATCTGAATCAAATAAAAATTAATCATACTTCAATGAAAATTATTTCTTTATTAAAAAAAACATTTCCCTTACTTCTAATGCTCCTTGTCTTTTCGTGCAAGCCTCGTGAAGAACTGGTGTATTATCAAAATATTGATGGATTAGCTGCTTCGGAGAAATTAAATTCTTATGAAATTAAAATTCAACCCGATGATTTGTTGATGATTATTGTTTCGGCAGAAGATCCGGAAACGGCTATTCCTTTTAATTTGAGTACGATTAGCGTTCCTTCGGCAACAACAAATAGTGTAATGAGCTCCAGAGGTCAGGAATCCATGCAGTCTTATTTGGTGGATGCCAGTGGTTCTATTGATTTTCCCGTTTTGGGGAAATTGAAAGTGGGTGGTTTATCGCGTTCTGAACTGATGCAATTATTGCATACTAAGATTGCAGCCTACATCAAAAATCCGATTATTAACATTCGTTTGATGAATTTTAAAGTTTCGCTTCAAGGCGAGGTGACGCAACCGGGTACTTATCCTATCAATTCCGATAGAGTGACTTTAATAGAAGCCATTACTATGGCGAAAGACTTGACGATTTATGGCAAGAGAAATAATATTTTGATCATACGGGAAGTCAACGGAATCAAAACTTATAATAGAGTCGATATCACCAAGGCTGATTTTATAAACTCTCCTTTTTACTATTTGGCCCAGAATGATGTGGTGTATGTGGAACCTAATAAAGCCAAAATCAATGGAGCAGCAGTGGGACCTAATACAGGTGTTATTATTTCCATCACTTCTTTATTGATAACGGTTATAACTTTTATTGTTACTGCAAAAAAATAAATTTCTATGAATAATCATACTATGTCCGACGAATATCAAGATGAGGATATTCATTTAAGAGCTATTTTAGATAAGTATCTTGTTCATTGGCACTGGTTTATTCTGGGAGCTTCGTTGTGTTTTGCGATGGCTTATGTCTATTTGCGTTATACGGTTCCGCAATATCAAGCCAGCACGACAATCTTAGTAAAAGATGATAAAAAAGGAGGGATGCTTTCTGAGCTTTCGGCTTTTTCTGATTTGGGATTAAGTGGTGGAATGAAGAGCAATGTGGATAATGAAATCGAGATTTTAAAATCAAGAACTTTAGTCGAAAGTACTGTTAAGAAATTGAACCTCAATATTAAATTTTTGGTTGAGGGCAATGTGGTGACTAGAGAACTCTACCAACACACTCCTGTAGCCGTTTACTTTGCTGATCAATCAAAGCAATTATACGAAAATAGCGCCAATTTTAAATTAGTGGAGTTGACGCCAACCAGCTTTGAATTGGAAAATGAATCGGAAAGTGATACGACCAAATTCATTTTGAGCAGTAAAAAGCAATTTCGATATGGCGAGCTGATTAATACTAAATTAGGTCATTTGATTGTTAGTAGGGCTAAATTAAGCTCGGATTGTTTTAAAGGTGAAAATAAGTCGGTACAAATTCAAATTACGCCTCTGGATAATGTTGTGGCAAGTTTTAGTGGTCGATTGAAAGTAGATCCCATCAGTAAAACAAGTAGTGTAGTAGCTCTTTCGATAACGGATCCCGTTGTAAAAAAAGCGGAAGATTTTCTGAATAATTTGGTACAGATTTATAATGCCGATGCGGCGGCAGATAAAAATTTTATTTCTGAAAACACCTCCAAGTTTATCGCTAACCGGTTGGTTTTGATTACCCAAGAGTTGGATGGCGTAGAACAAGATGTGCAACGTTTCAAAACGGCAAATAATCTAACGGATATTCAATCAGAAGCACAACTTTATATCGAAGGCTCTAGTGATTACAATAAAAAGTCAGCAGAGAATGAAATCCAATTGAACGTTGTCTCGTCTCTGTTGGATTTTATGAAGAAAAGCACCAATTCTGATTTATTGCCAGGCAATATTATTGCTGGGGAATCGGATGCTTCGGGATTAATAAGTTCGTATAATACTTTAGTTTTAGATCGAAACCGAATTCTGAAATCGGCGACAGTTTCGAATCCGACGGTGGTTAAATTAGACCAGCAATTAGGGTCGTTGAAAGCCAATGTAACCGCCAGTTTGTTGCGTATGCAATCGAGTTTGCAAATTCAGAAGCGAAATTTGACTAGTAATGAATCTCGCTTGAATACTAAGATTGAAAAAATCCCAGTTCAAGAACGTCAGTTTAGAGCGGTTGCCAGACAACAAAAAGTAAAAGAGGAATTGTATTTGTATCTGCTGCAAAAAAGAGAAGAGACTGCCATTTCGTTATCAGCAACCGAGCCTAATGCCAGAGTAGTTGATGTTGCTATGGCTGGAAAAGCACCAATTGCTCCAAAGAAAAACATCATTTATTTAGCGGCTTTATTATTGGGATTGTTGATTCCATTTGCCATTTTGTATGTGAAGGATTTATTGGATACCAAAGTAAAAGTTCGTGCGGATTTGACCGATAAATTTAACATCCCATTTTTGGGGGATGTGCCTAAATCGTTTAGTCCTAACGAAATTATTAGTACCACAAGTCGAACAAGTGCCGCCGAAGCCCTTCGAATTGTGAGAAGTAATCTGGACTTTATGTTGAATCAAGTTCCAGATGGAAAGGCAAAGAATATTTTTGTTACCTCGACGATTCCAGGTGAAGGAAAAACTTTTATATCCGTTAATTTAGCCAGTATTTTTGCGCTTTCGGGAAACAAAGTGCTGTTGATAGGTATGGATATTAGAAGTCCCAAATTGAATGAATATGTAGGATTGGCTGCAGGTGCTAAAGGATTGACCGATTATTTATCTGTTAAAGATGGAGCAATAGGTGATTATATTAATAAACTAGACCATTTTGAATCTTTAGATGTGTTGTTAGCCGGCAGTGTTCCTCCTAATCCAACCGAAATGCTGATGGGTAAAAGACTAGAGTCCTTAATGACGCAATTGAAAACGCAATACGATTTTATTATAGTGGATACGGCTCCTGTCAGTTTGGTTTCGGATACTTTGATTGTTGCTAAACACGCTGATACCTTTGTTTATGTGGTGCGGGCCAATCATTTAGACAAGCGAATGTTAAATGTACCGAACACGATGCACAAAGAGAATAAATTGCCTAATATGGCATTTTTGCTTAACGATACTGAAGTTATAAAAGGCTACGGTTATGGATATGGTGCTTATAGTTATCATAATACAGAGAAGAAAAAACCTTGGTATAAACAAATTTTCAAGAAATAGAGAGAGAGGCGAAAGCCTCTTTTTTTTGTTTAAACAGTTCATCAGTTATCGAATTCGCTGAATAGTGGCTTTAGCAACACTTCTTGATACTCCCGAAAGCTTGCGGGATTAATAGTAAAGCTATCGCGTTACTATAGAAAACCAGTCGAAGAGACGGGGAAAGGAAGACGTAAAGCTGTCGCATATCTCATTACAATTGAAAACCAGTCGAAGAGAGGTGAACTATGTCGTCTGTTCGAGTGGTTTTTAAAGCCAGAGAAATGGTGTAAAATTATGAAAATGGATTGCTTTAAAAATTGTATCGAGAACCATTGCTTTAATAACGCTTCTCGATATAATTTTCTATAGTAAAGCTGTCGCGTTACTATAGAAAATCACTCGAAGAGACGGGGGAAGGAAGACGTAAAGCTGTCGCATTACTTTAGAAAATCACTCGAAGAGACGGGGAAAGGAATACGTAAAGCTATCGCATTACTATAGAAAATCACTCGAAGAGAGGTGAACTATGTCGTCTGTTCGAGTGGTTTTTAAAGCCTGACAAAAGGTTAATAATTATGAAAATGGATTGCTTTAAAAATTGTATCGAGAACCATTGCTTTAATAACGCTTCTCGATATAATTTTCTATAGTAAAGCTGTCGCGTTACTATAGAAAATCACTCGAAGAGACGGGAAAGGAAGACGTAAAGCTGTCGCATATCTCATTACAATTGAAAACCACTCGAAGAGACGGGGAAAGGAAGACGTAAAGCTATCGCATTACTATAGAAAATCAGTTGAAGAGAGGTGAACTATGTCGTCTGTTCGGGAGGTTTTTAAAGCCTGACAAAAGGTTAATAATTATGAAAATAGATTGCTTTAAAAATGTTACCGAGAACCATTAATCTTAAAAATACAAACAGTATGAAACAATCTTATGTCTATATTTTGAAATGTTCTGATAGTTCATATTATACTGGAGTTACAAGTAATTTAACCCAAAGACTTTTTCAGCACGAAACTGCGTTTTATCCTGACTGTTATACGGCAAATAAAAGACCTGTA
>JBBQSZ010000100.1:0-13270 GCA_038234745.1 Flavobacteriales bacterium
GAAAATAATTAAAAAACTGATTTTTCTAAAAAAACAAAACCCCAACACTTTCAGTTTTTTAACTAAAAATATTGGGATTAATTCTTTTTATTACACAAAGATTCTCAAAGACTGCACGAAGATCCTCAAAGATTATAAAGGTTTAAGTTTAAAAAACTTCGTGCTACTTTGTGTTTTCTCTTTGTGATTCTTTGTGAAATAAGCTTACTCTTCCATTTTTGCGCTCAATTCAAACCAACGTTCCTCTTTGTTCTCCATTTTTTTGATGCCGTTTTCTAGTTATACAGCTTTGTTTTCAATTTAGGTAATGGAAAACTTGATTTTTTTTTGAATTAAAATAAGTCCGAGTGTGAGCCGGTTCGGTCTAAGTATATTATTTTATTAGTATCATCTTGTTTCCAGATTAAAAGCCAATCCGATTTAATATGGCATTCTCAAAATCCAGAATAATTACCACTTAAAATATGTGGTTTGTTTTTTTGAGGAAGTATTCCTTTTTCTAATAAAACAGTTACAACATTTTCTAGTAAGTCAAGATTCCAATTTCTCTTTTTACAAAGCTTCGCGTCTTTTTTAAATTGTCCAGAATATTCTAAACTGTAACTCATTTAGCAAAAATCTGTTCCATCATATCTTTTGCGCTACTAGCTTTAGTCAAGCCAATGCCTTTATCTGTTTTTGCCATAGATTTCAATGTAACCTCGTTTGGCGTTTTTGATTTAGTAACAGTTTTGGTCGAAGTTTCGGTAACTTTAACGCCTAATTGTAAAGCAAGTTCTTTTAATAAAGAAATTTTTTTAGCAGAAGTACTATCTAATATCAAAGTCATAATTTCTTATTTTAGAATTACAAAGATACAAAAAACACGATAGAATTAAATTAGGTTCTTCTTTTGTTAATCGCTCTCGTAGCTATTGCAAAAACCAATAAACTCCAGATAAGTTTTGTTTGATTTTATTTGTTGGTACGAGTGTGAAACTCGCACTACTCGTTGTGATTATTTCTACTCGGACTAGCGGGGTAATCAATAGCGATTAGTACATAGAGCGTTTGAAATTGAAGCAACAAAAAGACATTAATTTTTACACTGATCAAATTAGTTATTTAGAGCATTTTGTTTCAAATTCCGAAAATAATTTATTGGTTGCCGAAATGGATTTGAATACCCGTTTACAAAATGTAAAAAATATGTTAGCAACAGCCAGTTCTTCCAATTATATCAGTAGTTTAGTGGGAACCATTGGAGCCGATCCATTGTATAGAAAATAATTAAAAAACTGATTTTTCTAAAAAAACAAAACCCCAACACTTTCAGTTTTTTAACTAAAAATATTGGGATTAATTCTTTTTATTACACAAAGATTCTCAAAGACTACACAAAGATTCTCAAAGATTATAAAGGTTTAAGTTTAAAAAACTTCGTGCTACTTTGCGTTTTCTCTTTGTGAATCTTTGTGAAATAAGCTTACCCTTCCATTTTGGCACTCAATTCAAACCAGCGTTCCTCTTTGTTTTCCATTTTCTTGATGAGGTTTTCCAGTTCTTTGGCTTTCTTTTCGATGTCAGCATCTGCAACTTTTCCATCGGAAAATAATTGCTCGATTTTAGTTTTATCTAATTCTAAATCTTTGATTTCTCGTTCTAGTTTCTGGAATTCTTTTTGCTCGTTGAAAGTCAGATTTCCGGTTGGATTGTTTTGTTTCCAATCTTTCTTTTCGGCTTTATTGTCTTCTTTTTGAGCAACGTCCGCGCTATCTTCATAAGATCTAAAATCAGAATAGTTGCCAGGGAAAGTTTCAATCTCGCCTTGCCCTCTAAAAACAAATAATTGATCTACAATTTTGTCCATAAAATAACGGTCGTGCGAGACAACGAGCAAACATCCCGGATAATCCAAAAGGAAACTTTCGAGTACATTTAATGTTACAATATCCAAATCATTGGTAGGCTCATCCAGAATCAGGAAGTTCGGATTTTGGATTAAAACGGTACACAAATACAAACGTTTTAGTTCGCCACCACTTAGTTTTTCTACATAATCGTACTGTTTTTTGGAATCAAAAAGAAAACGTTCTAACAACTGTGAAGCCGAAATTAATCTTCCTTTGGTCAACGGAATAAATTCCCCGTATTCCTTGATGACATCAATCACTCGTTGTCCCGGTTTTGGATTAATCCCGCTTTGAGTATAATAGCCAATTTTGATGGTTTCGCCAACGACTACTTTTCCAGAATCCAAAGGAATCGTTCCTGTCAATAAATTCAAGAAAGTCGATTTTCCAGTTCCATTTTTTCCAATAATGCCGATGCGTTCTCCACGTTGAAAATCGAAGCTGAAATTATCTAAAATCACGTGATCCTTAAATTTTTTGGAAATCTTGTGAAGCTCGATAATCTTGCTGCCCATTCGTTCCATATTGATTTCGAGTTCCACTTTGTTCTCCCGACGGCGACTTTGGGCTTTTTCTTTAATTACATAAAAATCATCCTGACGTGATTTCGATTTGGTTGTTCTCGCTTTCGGTTGGCGGCGCATCCATTCTAATTCTTTGGTAAACAAGTTTTGAGCTTTGTCCACACTCGAATTTTCCGAAGCAATTCGCTCTTCTTTTTTCTCTAAATAATAAGAATAATTTCCTTTGTATTGGTATATTTTTCCATTGTCTAATTCGATGATTTCGTTGCAAACACGTTCTAAGAAAAAACGGTCGTGCGTCACCATAAACAATGTAATATTTTCTTTAGCAAAATAACTTTCGAGCCATTCGATCATTTCTAAATCCAAGTGATTCGTTGGCTCATCCAGAATTAATAAATCAGGACGGTTAATCAAAATAATAGCTAATGACAAACGTTTTTTCTGTCCACCCGAAAGGTTTTTGACTTTCAATTTGAAATCTTCCAACTTCAATTTGAATAAAATTTGCTTGAATTGGGTTTCAAAATCCCAAGCATTGTGTTGGTCCATTCCGTCAAAAGCTTTTTGGTAGGCTTCTTCATCTTCAGGGTTTTCCAATGCTTTCTCGTAGGCTTCAATCACTTTCAAACTCTCATTATCCGAAGCAAAAATGCTTTCTTCAATCGTCAATTCATCCTGTAATTTATTGTCTTGCGACAAAAACGCCATTCGAATGCTTTTTCTAATCACCACTTGACCAGTATCGGGTTCATCAAAACCATTGATGATGTTCATAATGGTGGTTTTTCCAGAACCGTTTTTAGCAATAAAAGCTATTTTTTGATCTTTATTGATTCCGAAAGAAATGTCTTTGAATAAAACACGTTCGCCAAAGGATTTCGATATATTTTCAACTGATAAGTAATTCACAAGTTTAGTTTTTTTGCAAAAGTAAGCTTTTATAACACTATTAGCGAATAGTTATTTTGAAACGGAATTAAGATTACAAAAAAGCCGATTAATTTTGTTTACCATTGAAAAAATTTAAGGTCAATTTTATGGATTAAATAACTGTTTCAAATTTATTTTCAATAAATGAATCAAATCCCGAAAACCGGTGCTACAAATAACGCAATTTTTCTTCTTCGATATCTAAATAATGCATCTGCCTCCGAATTATGGACTCGTCTAAACTTTGATCTTCTCTGTTTTTATTGATGAGCCACAACCTTTGCTGATTTATTAAATCCAGATAAATAATTTTTAAATCGGCTCCAATAGATTCATTATCGATTCCGTTACTATATTGTTCCCATTTCAGAATAAGATGCTGCAATGGGGGATTATTTTCCACTTGATCATTATAATTTTTCTTTAAGTATTGTGTTGCAAATTCAGCTAATTCCTGTCGAACAGTATTATAGACTTCATTATGTGAAGCAGTATCGTCATCACTATTGGTTAGGAGTTTTTTAATAAAATAAGGCAAGGTTAAACCTTGGATTAATAAAGTCAAAAGAATAACAATGAAAGTGACAAACAACATGAGATTACGCTGTGGGAATCCATTACCATTATTGAGATAAACAGGTATAGAAAGTGCGGCAGCGAGGGAGACTACACCGCGCATTCCGGTCCAACCAAGTATAAAGGGAACTTTATAACCTGGATTTTTGCTTTCTGCAACTGTTATAAAATTACGGGCAATGAGCGTTACAATTACTGCACCAAAAGAAGATAGGATTCGGCTGACCATCAAAACAATAGTAATCAACACACCGTATCCAACAGCCGTAGGAATACTAATATGTACTTCTTCAAGTCCTTTGGTAATTTGAGGCAGATCTAATCCAATGAGCATAAAAACAAATCCGTTAAGTATAAAACAAAAACTTTCCCAGACGTTTACACCCCGAATCCGGGATCTGCTGTTCAGAAAACGATGTCTGTTATTAGACAAAAGTAATCCACCGCTTACCACTGCCAATACACCAGAACAGTGAAACTTTTCGGCTGTGAGATAGATAATATATGGGGTTAGCAATGTCAGCACACTATCTGCATTCACATCTGTAGGGAGTAATTTATGAGCTTTCATAAAAATCCATCCAATGAGTAAACCAATTGCAACGCCGCCAATAATCATCCAGCTAAAACTTGCAATAGCCTTAGAAAATATAAACTGCTCAGTAGCAACCGCAATCATCGCAAATCTAAAAATAATTAAGGATGAAGCATCGTTCAATAGACTTTCTCCTTCTAAAATAGACGAAACAGTTTTGGGAACTTTAACGAATTTCAAAATAGCGCCAGCACTTACAGCGTCTGGCGGTGATACAATGCCGCCTAACACAAATCCTAATGCCAATGAAAATCCTGGAATAACATAATTGGCAACTAGTGCTACCGAAAGCGCAGATACAAAAACGACCACAAAAGCAAAACTTGTAATAATACGTCTCCATCGCCACATTTCTTTCCACGAAACTTTCCATGCTGCTTCATATAGTAATGGAGGCAGGAAAATAAAGAATATCAGATCGGGTTGTATGTTTATTGTGGGCACACCGGGAATAAAACTGATAAGCAAACCCGCGAAAACTAATAGTATAGGATAGGCTACATTTATTTTATTAGCCAACATAATCAGCAATAAAATAACGAGCAATATGCCAAGATAAAAAGGAAAATTTTCGAGCATACTTTACTTTATTTTAAATCTTTAAGTTACAAATGTATTGTATTTATATTGAAGCTAGAAAATTAGATCGCAAGTTTAATAGATAGGGAATTCAGTGGTAAAAATACAGATCTTTTATATCAATAGCTCAAAATTAATTTTTCAAATAGGAGCTCAAATCGACCGTATGTATTTCCTGCGGAATATTCAAAAATGGTTTTCGAATAAAGGATTCATTGGTTAGATAAAATAATTTTCCGTCAAAAGTGGCGATTCCTTCTATTTGATGAAAAGGCAACGAGAGTTTGATTTTTCGTTTGTTTCCAGTGGCGAAATCATTGTTTTGATAGTCAAATAAAAGGTATAAAAAAGGCTGAAGTGTTTTAGAATAACCACAAAGAACAATTTCATTTTTGCCTGTTAATATTGTTGCTCCAGTTATCAGTCCGTCAACATTTAGCGTTTCTTTGAGTTGTGCAATATACTTTCCTGGTATTTTGGGTAAAGCATAAACACTTGTTTTTTTTTGCTTCCATTGTTTGGTAAACAAATAAATGCTGTCTTGCAAAATGACAAACGCTTCACAGTCAAAATTGGTTGTGTTTTCTTTTTGGAGTCTAAAATCAGTTTGATTGGAATACGAAAAAGAAATGGTATCAATAACAGCTTTATTCCGTAAAAAAGACGCTTTTTCGATTCTCAAAATATGCAAATCGTTTCTATTTCCTTGATAATTATTCCCAAAATCGCCAATGTAAATATAAGAACTGTCTTGTGTAATTTCTTCCCAATCGTTATTTTTTACTTTTTTGAGTTCGATTTTATTTTGGATTTTTCCATTAGTATCTAATCCATAAATTGTGGTATCGTGATCATCATTATGTGTCCACAACAAATTGTCGAAAGCAATTAATCCCGAGGTTTCTAATAAAGTATCACTAAGTTTTGTGTTAGTTTCAGGTTTTATTTTGGTAGAATTATACAAACAACTTCCGTTATTTTGAGTTGCGTTTGGATTAAAATTTTTGGCATTAGAATCCATACAACCCGAAATTTGGCTATAGCTGGAATTGATGATTAAGAAGAAAATAAAAATGCTATTTTTCATTTTAAAAGGAGCGTAAACTATTTCAAAAGTAAGTTTTTTTAATGGAAGTTATTTGTGTCTTATTTTATGGATTTACTATGCCAAATCAATTTCTTTGGATTAAAAAATGATAAAACAGAAATTTTGCTTAAATTGTATGGATATTTTTAAAGCATTCTTATATTTACAATCTGATTATATTAAAATAACACTACTATGTACCATTCAAAAATAACAGGATTAGGATATTATGTTCCAGAAAACATTGTGACCAATGATGATTTGTCTAAAATTATTGACACCAATGACGAATGGATTCAAGAGCGAACAGGGATTCAAGAACGAAGACATATTATACCGGGTGAAGATACTACAACTTCAATGGGAGTAAAGGCCGCCAAAATTGCCATCGCGCGATCTGGAATTGCCAAAGAAGATATTGATTTTGTTGTTTTTGCCACTTTAAGTCCCGATTATTATTTTCCGGGACCAGGAGTTTTGGTGCAACGTGATTTGGGTTTGAGGACCGTTGGTGCTTTGGATGTTAGAAATCAATGTTCGGGTTTTGTCTATGCGATTTCTGTTGCCGATCAATATATTAAAACTGGAATGTATAAAAACATTTTGGTCATTGGTTCCGAAATACAATCGCCTGGATTGGATATGACGACTCGCGGTCGTGGTGTTTCGGTTATTTTTGGAGATGGAGCTGGAGCCGCTATTTTGAGTAGGGAAGAAGACGAAACCAAAGGAATTTTATCCACTCATTTGCATTCCGAAGGGCAACACGCAGAGGAACTTATTGTAAAAGCTCCCGGAATGGGTGGTCGCTGGATTACCGATATTCTTGCAGATAGAGATCCCGATGACGAAAGTTATTTCCCTTACATGAACGGGCAATTTGTTTTCAAGAATGCAGTAGTTCGTTTTTCAGAAGTGATTAATGAAGGACTGGAAGCCAATAATTTGCAGGTTTCCGACATCAATATGCTGATTCCGCATCAAGCGAATTTGAGGATTTCCCAGTTTATTCAAAGAAAATTCAAATTGAATGACGATCAAGTTTTCAATAACGTTCAAAAATATGGAAATACTACCGCAGCGTCCATTCCTATTGCTTTGACAGAAGCTTGGGAACAAGGGAAAATCAAATCGGGAGATTTAGTTGTTTTGGCCGCTTTTGGCAGTGGATTTACATGGGGAAGCGTTGTGATTAGATGGTAATTTTCGATTTCAGAATGCAGATTTCAGAGTGCAGATTTTGTTCGATTAAATAAAATATTTTTCAAAAACCTCGTTATGTTTTACAAACTAACGAGGTTTTTCTATTAAAATAAACCTATTATTTTTTATTTTTGTGTCTTAAAAAAAATTACATTTAACCCGTTTTTATACTAAAATAAAACTTCTATTTCCAATGAAAAAAGTCCTGTTTTTTGTGTTTGTTTCTAGCTTATTTTTAGCTTGTTCTAAAAAGGAAAGTAAAGTAGAAAATGTCGAGAAAGCTTTTTATTATTGGAAAAGCAATGGCAATTATGATGCTCAGATTAGTGCGAAAATCAGCAAGTCGAAAGTTAAGAAAATATACTTCAAACTTTTTGAAATTGACTATAACGAAACGATGGGGAATTTTCCTTATGAAAAAAACAAACCCAACGAATATGATTTTCGCGATTTGGATTCCTTGACAATTGTCCCAACCATTTTTATCAAAAACGAAATTTTTCAATACAACACCGAAAAATCATTGGATAAACTCGCTGATAATATTGTTTTTCTGGTCGACAAATACCATACGGAAAGTGGAAAAGCAATTTTTAATTATACAGAAATTCAAATCGATTGCGATTGGACGAAGTCGACCAAAGAGAAATATTTCTATTTGTTGAAAAAAATTAAGGAATTGTCCCAAAAAGAAATAAGTTGTACGCTTCGACTTTATCCCTATAAATATCCCGATATTATGGGAATTCCTCCTGTTGATAAGGCGATGTTGATGTGTTATAATTTGATTAAACCATTATCCAACAAAGACAAAAACTCCATTTTAGACTTAGCCGAATTAAAATCCTATTTGAATGAACGACGCAGTTATCCATTGCATTTAGATATTGCTTTGCCAGTTTTTTATTGGACTCAATGGTATCAAAATAATCGTTTTTCGGGATTGTTGAATATCAATTCAGCGGATATTGCTGGATTTACCAAGAAAGTGAAGCCAATGTGGTATGAAGTTACGAAAGACACCACCTATCAATATGATTCCTATTTCAAAAAAGGAGATCAAATTAAATGCGAAGAAGTCGATGCTTCATCAATAACAGAAGCAATTTCGATTATCAAAAAGAATGTCGAATTAGACAAAAATACGACCATTTCATTATTTCATTTAGATGACAGTACTTTCAAAAAATACAGCGATGAAGAAATTTCTAGTTTTTACAGTTCTTTTAGCAAGTAGTTTTTGCAAAATTCTGGCTTGCGGCTATTCACCTTATGGCGAGGATGTTCGGTATTCGTTGTTTAAACCCGAGTATTTTAGATATTCTCATTATAAAGCATTTTATTACAATGCCAATTTGTGGGGATTTGATTACGACCAAAATCCCAATAATTATAAAACCAATGTTGATGCTAATATTTTGGATTGGTATAATTTTACCAATAAAAAGGTTTCTATTGATGCTATTGAAGATTTTAATTATAACTTGAAACTTACGGATATTCATCCCAAAAGTGATAATACTTTTATTCAATACCTATATCTAAATAAAAAAAATGATGCAATTGCTTATTTGAAAATGGCAAAGAATTGTGAGACGATAAACAATTTTTTTACTGAAGATGCTTGGGAAAGAAATGAAGTAGCGAATGCGAATGAAAGAACTATTTTATTGGAGAAATTAATTCAAGTCGTTCAAAGAGAAAATAATTCCTACTTCAAACGCAAATATGCTTTTTTGACAATTCGATTGGCTTATTATGCTAAAGATTTGAAGGTTATAAAATCTATTTTCGAAGAAAATTTTGAAACTACAAAGAAAGATTATCTCTACAATTGGAGTTTGTTTTTTTATGCTTTTACAAAATCTGGGAATAATGCTATGATTGATGTGGCGAATTTAATGGCAAATTGTCCTGAGAAAGCGTATGCCAGTTATTACTATTTCCACGATGGTTTCAAACTATCCGAAGCTTTGCAACAAGCCAAAACTAAAGAAGAAATTGCCAATGCGTATGCGTATGCTTCGGTTCAAAAAGTGGATAAAAATCTGGAATATCTAAAAGAAATTTATGCCAATAATCCGAAATCTGAAATTCTGGGATTTTTATTATTGCGTGAAATTAATAAAATAGAAGATTGGGTTTATACTCCGTATTATTCTAATTATTCGCCCTCAACCGACTTTAATTATTGGGGCGATTCTAAAGATAAAATTACCACCGAAACTTTAAGAGATCGTTCTGAAAACGACCGTTTGTATGCACAAGAAGTCTTATATTTCATACAAGAAATTGATTTGAATTCGACTCAAAATCCAATAATTTGGGAAGCTGCGCAAATTAATTTACAATTCATAACTAGAAAATATGACGATTGTTTGCAGCAAATTTCCTTATTTGAAAAGCAGCATCCAAAAGAAAAAATTTCGGAAGAAATCGAAAAAATTAAAGCACTTTGTCTTACTGCTAATCAAGAAAGCGGAAAAGCGATCATCAAACCCGAAATTCAAAATGTGATTTTGAAGTACAAAAATGACGAACGATTTATTTTTGCTTTGGGAAGAGAATTAGAATTTAAAGGCAATATTACTGATGGAATGGCTTTGATTTCGTTATTAGAAACTAATTTTAATAACGGCTATGATTCTAGTGATGTGGAATGGCAAGGCAATCGCATCAAGACATCTGGAAATTTAGATGTGTTTTATCGCTATTTTGACTATTTGGATTTTGTGTATGCTGCCAAGGATTTACAAACTATTGTAGATAAATTGAAAACGGGTTTTTCCTCGGAATTTGAAAGAACTATTTATGCTAAATTAGTAAGAGACAAAGATTATTTGGAGGATTTATTGGGAACTAAATACATTCGAGAAAATGATTTAGATAAGGCATATAGTACTTTTAAATCATTGGATACTAAATATTGGGAGGAAAATTATAACCCTTGGGAAAGAGGAAATTATGGCGATGATTATACGTTCGATCAAAATCCATTTTATGATTTTAAATATACCGAAGCTTTTATTGAGCATAAAGAAAAATTCTTGGTTACCAAACTTTCGGTAACGGAACATTTGATAAAATACACCAATTTAGCCTACAATTCAAAAAATAATGACCGAGATTATTACTATTTCCTTTTGGCAAATTGCTACTACAATATGTCGGATTATGGTAATTCTTGGATGATGCGTCGCTATTCTAGTAGTTCGTCTTATTACGGTCAAGAATTTGAAAATGAATCTTATATTGACGAAATTGAGTATAGAAATAAAACAAAAGCGTTGTCATATTATCAATTAGCTTATCAAAATGCTAAAACAGCTAAATTCAAAGCACTTTGTTTGCGAATGATGGATTATGCCGATAAGAATGACTATAGCGATTCCAAAAAGGTTGCTTCTCAATTTCCTGAATTTAGCTCGGATTTATCGGGTTGCGAAAATTTAGAGAACTATTTCAAATCCAGAAGGTAGGCTTTTTTTTAATCAAAATGGCTTTTACTTAATTCATATAATTTTGTTTGTTAGCCACTGATAACACAGATTGTCACAGATTTTTTAATTTGGTAATATTGCAGAATCCCATTAATCTTTTTAATCTGTGGCAAAATGATCAATAGTAAACATATAGAATAGAGGAAACATCTAAAATCTAAAATCGTTAATCAAAAATCTGTAATCTTTTATCTTTTTAAAGTAAAGTGAGATTTGAAAACTTTTGAAGTTCCTTTTTCATCATAGTCTACAGTAAACCAATAATCAGATGAAGGAAGCGGTTGTCCGTTGAAAGTTCCATTCCAGCCTTCGCCAGATGGACTTATTTGCTTGATAAATTTTCCGTAACGGTCAAAAATATGAATCGGTGCATTTGGGTTAGTCGATAATAAATGAGTAATATTCCACGATTCATTAAATCCATCACCATTTGGTGTGAAAAATTTTGGATAATTAATGATTACAGCGGTAATAGGAGTTGGATCACAATGTCCATCCTTATCTCTAACTCCTATAATATGTTCTCCTGGTCGAATATTGCTATATTGATTGCTATCCTGAAACGGAAAATCATCCAATTTGTACTCATAGTTTCCAGAACCAACGCCCAAAACATTTACAGTGATGAAAGTAGGGTTTTCAAAAGCATCGCTATAAATTATTTCAATGTAAGGTGCATATTTAGATACTTTTGCGGAAGCTGTATTGATACAATTTGTTGATACATTTGTAACTTTTACTATATAATTACCAACTTGAGAAGTTGAAATGGCTCCGGTATGGCCACCAAAAGAAGCTCCGTCGAGCGTCCATTCAAATAAATAATTAGCACCGAAAAGTCCAGTGTCTAAAGTAGCTGGATTTAATAAAGTTCCTGTTTTATAGTCCTCGCAAATATAATAGTCAGGAAGTAACTGAGGATTTGGCAATGGATTGACAATCAATTTTAATTCGACAATATCAAAACAAGCTAAAGGTGCTGTATTATTTGCCACTCTAATCCAAACGCTGTCCGAAAAGGGATTATCATTTTGGTACGTCGCTGGATTTGCAATAGGTGTCGCAATTAAATTATTGGCCTCAGCCAAAGAGGTATAAAAAGTTAGCGAAAAATCCGCATCCGGAATTTGTCCGTTTAAAACTTGATTCCGAGTCGTTAAATTGGTCAAATCAAATTCAAAAATTCCGTCGCTTACGCCAAATGTATCGCAAGTTTCCCAGGGATTAACTGGATTTGCAACAGGTCGGGGCGTGATTTTGATACTGAACGGATTTTCATCACTACAATTCAGTCTATTTCCAGTCTCATAATAAATATAATACATTGGTAAAACGGTTGCAGCGGTGATTGTAGTTCCTGGAAGTATTTTATTCCCACCTCCCAAAGGACCTCCTGGAGCATCATAATAAAAATTATTGGGTGTTGGCAATGGCGGAAAAGTAAAACTGTCGCAGTAAGACAACTGAGTAGGAATAGGATCGGCTTCGACACCATTTATTACAATATCAAAAGAGTTTTGGCTGAAACAAGAGGGATCAGTTGGATTTGCTTCAAATATATAAATGGTGTTGTTTGTACTTATTATTGTTCCTGCTGACAGAGGGTTTACTCCATTTGGATCATCAAAATAATTTCCATGGGAAAGCGGAGTTAAAACATAGGAAGTACATTGTTCGACATTTGCTCTGGAATCGATTATGGGTTTTGGATTAACAGTAATTAACCATGGTTTTTCATTAAAACAGCCCGCAACAGTTGCCGATTCTCTATAAATATATAGCGTTGTTGTGTTTATTACTGAATCAACATTTGGTATCAATTTTACATTTCCAGTTGTAGTTGGCCCTCCGGATAAAGTGTAATAATCGGCACCATCAACTTGAATTGGCAATAAGAAACTATCACACATAGTTACATCAATTGGCCGTCGCCGTGGCCCTGCTGCTGATCCAGCCCGACGTCGGCCAGACCATCCTGATCACCATCGCCTTCGGAGCCGCCTTCTTCATGGCCGGGGTGCCGTTGCGCTGGATCCTCGGCCTGTTCGCCGCGGCCGGGGTAGGGGCGGTGAGCCTCTATCTGACGTTCGGCCACGTCTCCAGCCGCGTCGACCGCTTCTTCTCCGCCGACCGGGCCGACACCCATCAGGTCAACATGGCCGCCAAGGCGATCGCGGCGGGCGGCCTGTTCGGGCGTGGCGCGGGCGAGGGCGTCATGAAGCGCCACGTGCCGGACCTGCACACCGACTTCATCTTCTCGGTGATGGCCGAGGAATATGGCCTGATCGCCATCATGGGCCTGATCAGCCTGTTCGCTATCCTGGTCGTGCGCGGTCTATACAAGGCGATGCGGCTGAATGACCTTTATGAACAGGTGGCGG
>JBBQSZ010000101.1:0-13251 GCA_038234745.1 Flavobacteriales bacterium
GAAATCAACTGTCCGAAAACAGATTTAGTCGAAAAATACTTATTTTTACCCATCGTTATTTGAATTTTGCAACTCTAAATTACGATTATTTTTAAGAAGCCATTAATTTGGCTTCTTTTTTATCGGACAACAATGAAAAAAATAATTTATTATAATGATAATTTGTAACCTATTTATAAATTTGCTGATAAATTTATATTTATATAACAGTATTATAAAGAATTATGGTTTAAAATTTACTTAACGCAATTGAATTTGTTTTTCTATTCCGTTATTTAATTGCCAGAAGCGTTTTCATTGTGTTGCTCTTGTTTGCAGTGTTGCTTCCAGCAAGACAAAAAGCAAAAATGGTATAACTTTAAAAGGGTTCTACCATTTTTGCTAATTCCCAAAATCTAAACATGCGGTAACATGCGTAAACCAGTTATCTTTTGATAATTAGTTTTTTAGTAACTACTTTGTTATCATCAAGCTGTAATTTTATGAAATAAATACCTTCTTGAACGTTGGAAATATCAATTTGATTCCCAGATAATTCAACTGTTTTTATAATTTGACCTAACATCGAAATAATCGAAGCTTTGGTCACACTATTGTCTTTTAGCCCTTGAATGATAACTACATTTTTGGCTGGATTTGGATAAATAGTAATTAGCGAACTTTCAAACGCTGGAGTAGCTAATGTACCTGAATTCAATACAACCTCTTTGGCTAATCCATCCACAAGTGTAAATTGAATTACGGTTGCAGTTGTATTGGACGATAGAACTTGCACACCAGAGTAGGTGGTACTTAACGACCATTGACCTTGAAGTGTAAGCTGTCTTGTAACTGATATGGATGGTGCATAACTGTTTCTGATAAATCCAAAGTCTGGACTGTCAATAGATACTAATAGCGTGTTATTTGGTTGGTTAAATTGTGTCATCACAAGGCAAGATCCATCTATTCCCTTCACATTGTCATAGGTTAAATTAGTTGCTGAATTAAAAAAGGCGTACCCCCAAATATTTTTTGCGATATGTTGTACAATATGCGCATTAGCATCTTGTTGAACAACTTTATATGGCTTGTTTGCGCTCTGAATATTGGAGTCCAAGGCTACCATTTCTGTTGCATTACTATTAGGCATTATTATATATTCGTATTTTTTATTGGTTGGATTCGTACCATGGTTTATATAACCTGTGTAGAAAGTTGCTGAAGTATTACCACTAAAATCAAGCGGAGCAGGAAACCATGTTTGGTCTTGATTAGGCGTTTGCTGCGATGCATTTTTTACTACAAAATTATCATTGCCAGAAACCAAATAGAATCCTGTACCATAATTGCTCAACAACCAATTATTTGAGGTTCCACCACCATAAGTAGCTGTTCCCGAAGTTTGACTTGTTCCATTTACATTTACTCCAATACCTTTATTGTCCAAACGTTGAAATAGAGTGGTCACAGTTGGATTTGAGGTATCATTATTCGTGATTCCCGAACCCAAACAAACGATGATATCATCAAAATAAAAATTAGACTTTTTGAAGGTAAAACTACTATTGTGGTTTTGCACACCACCAGTATAATTTGTACCAAATCCTTGACTTGCTGTGTTGCTATCTTCTTGAAAATCCATAGCAAACATGCCGTAACTGCCATAATTGTTAGCCAATAACTCACTGTTTTTGTTGCTAAAACTTAGGGTACCTACAAATCTTTTTTTCTGGACTTCATCTATACGGGAAAATTCTCCATGCAACTTTGCCCAAGGCAAGTTAATTACGGTTGTACCAGGGTTAAAATTCCAGTCCCAAGTTTTGTCATCATAGCCATTTCCAGTAAGTTTATCGCCAGGATATATAATTTCTAGTGCACCATAACTTTGGTAACGTCCATATCGATTTTGATTGATATACAATTCAGCACCCATCAAATTGTTAGAAAATCCTTTGTTAAACGCTAGCCAATTATTTTTTCTAAAAACACCCGCATTTGCATGGTTAAATTGCAAAAAACCATTTGCCAATGGAGCTATCGTATTATAATTAAAAGCAGCATCTACACCATACATTCTGTTATAGGTTCCGGCTAGTAAAGGATCTGCAGTAGTAAGACCAAGAATATTCCCTCCAGCGATTGCCAATGTTTTTAGCCCAGATTTAGATAAAGGGTTTGTTCTATTTTGAGGATTTCGTCCTGCTGTTGACAAGGCTTGAACTCCAGCATCATTTGCCTGAATAAACTGTGTATAAAAAGCATCCCGAAACACCTTGTAAGTAGCTTGTTCCACTTGAAAAGATGTTCCACTTAAATAGGAAAGTATATTCGCGGCTGTGCTGTAAGCATACATATAATTATTATAAGCTACATTATGGTGATATCCTGTTCCATCTGGTTTTAAGCCATCATTTGTACCCACAGTGTATGAGAAAAAACGATCCATATAGCGTTTATAGGCACGCATATAACGATAACGTTCATCGGTTGTGTTTTGCCACTGACTGTAGGCTAAATAGACGTCTCCAATATTGTATATCACGTCCGTAACAATACTTCCATTAGCTTGCTGATAAGTAGAATCATAAGTGGGAACCCAAAAATGTTCAAATCCAACTGAATGTTGGTATAAAGTATAGGCAAACAACGATTTTACATCAGCTGTTAAAAAATTTTGTAATAAAGATGTTGGACGAGCAAAAACTTGATACGAGTACAACTGGTTATCTATGGGTAAAGTTCCATCACAAAATTGTTTTGAAATCCACCAAACGGTATTGTTCGCCAAACTTTTAATGTCTCTAGAATCAGGATTAGTTGGATTAAATTTTAAATACTGCGCGAAAGTTTTTAGAAATCCACATGCTCCAAAATCAGCTGTGACGTTAGTAGTACTACTTATAGTTCCTCCTGCAACAAGTAAATTTAAAGCATTATAAGCAGTTACAGCATTAGTTAATGCAGTTGCTGTTGGAGCAGTTATGCCTAAATAACTATCAGAATACTTTTTGACAGCACCCGCAATTTGTGAATCTATCGTGGCATTTGAAGCGATTAATGGTAAGTCGGGAATAATTGTAAATGGACAAGGACCTGTTAATATTAAATTATCAACCGCAAACGCTCGTACTGTATTGCCATCATCTGTTCTAATATACCTGGCTTGCAATACATTGCCATTATCGGAAGCCAATGGTGTGTAGCTTACAATTGTATTCACTGGAGTTGGAGTTGGTATTGTATTTTTACCATTAATAGTGATTGTCGCAGAAGTGGCTAATACTTTACTAGTAGTTAAATTGTATAATTGAATTTTAAAAGCTACAAAAGAACTATTTCGGTTGTACGTAAAAGTACTGATATTTATGGATTGCCCTGTTTGCATAGTTCCTCCAAAAGTATATGCTGCACCTTGACCCACAACGGCTGACTGCCCAGTCGCTAAAATTGCTCCGTCTCCTACACCGTCTCCATTGTCGGCATCATCATTAACAGTGCTTATAATTACATTGCCAATGGGAGTCCAAGTAGCAGGAGTAGTGTTTACTTGCGCAAAAGTGTTCGTAACTACGACTAAAAAAAGTAGTAGTAAAGTGTAAATTTTTTTCATTGCTTTAAGTTTAAAATGGTGATGATTTTACTATTTTTTTATTCAATTTAATAGAAACTATTGAAGTTTTTAGATTTGTTACGTGTATAGTTGCAGTTTTGAGATAAACACTAAACAGAAAACCAAGCACTCTGATAATAAACCCAGATGAAAATCTCTTCTCACTTGTAAAGCCTTGTTTTTCATTTTGTTGTTTTTCATTTTCATTTTCAAATTTTTTATAAAAAAGAATCATTTCGCATCAATAGTACACAAACAATTTTATAATAACAAGTATAAATATAAATAATGTGTTCGAACACATATTTTTAACAAAAAAATAAGAATAATAGTGCGAAAATTTAATAGCTTTTTGTTTTGTTTTTGTAATCTTTAGGTGTTGTTCCGGTAAGCTTTTTAAAAAATTTATTAAAATTTGAAGCTGTTTTATAGCCACATTCATAAGCTATCTCGGACATGCCCATATCGGTTTCGATTAGAAATTTACAAGCATTGGAAATCCTAATTTCGTTGAGATATTCCACAAAATTCTTTTTGGTTTTAGCTTTAAACATCCTGCAAAACGAAGTTGGAGTGAGGTTGGCAATCTCGGTTATTTTGATAAGAGAAATATCTTCCTTATTTTGCTTGGTTCTAAAAGTAAAATCATAAATTTTTAATTCAAATCAAAAAATAAAAGAATGTCAATATGTCCAATAAAATCAATACTTAAGAAATAAATAAACAAAGTTAACGCACCAGTACTAATTTAAGAAATTAAATTACTCATTTCAAATTTCAGCTATATTGACCTTCCAATTCCAATGTAGATTTTAGGATTTTAAATTCGCTGGACGCTATGATTTAATCTCCTCTAAAGTAAAGATGTTTTGCTAATTATCATTAAGTATTAACATAAAGTCTATTTGAGTTTGTGTTGTGTTTTCTGAAATATAGTTGCTTTTTGCTATTACTAATCGTTTAAAGATAAACCCTAAAAAATGGGGTTTATGTTGCGGTTAAAGGTAATAAAAAGTAATGCTAATTTTCAGGAAAGTAATGTGGTTGGGAAAAATTTTGTAAATCTCTTTCAAGAATGAAAGGGGCATTTATAGCAAATTATGTAACCATCAGTTGTTTTTTTGTGGAGCTGCGGTTTTTGAAATCTATTATTCAATCAACTTGTTAGGGTTTATAACAGGTAATATGAAGTTGCTTAATGCGGTTCCCTGAAAACGTGTCATCAATATGCCTCTAGTTGTCGAATAGGTAATAGACGCTAAAGCATTTCCTAGTGCAGGACTAATGGTAACCGAATTATCTTGTTCTAATTTGGTTAATTCTTCAATATTTTCAATATGAAAAACATAAACAAAACTAAAGGTTCCAACAGCTTCTTCCGTATCTTCTTTTTCGCTTTTAGTTTCAACATTTACTGAAAAATCAGCTTTAATTAATTTATCAGGAATATTAAAACCCAATTCAAAGTTTACATTGAAATTGTGTCCCTGCACTTTTTCTTCCTCGAAATCGAAAGGACTATTGATTTGTCCTTTTATGATTTTAAAATCAACAATTTCTATTTTTTCAGGTTGTAATAAATTAGCTGACATTGGCTAATGCTGTTTTATTGTTTGCTTTAGATTTTTTCCAAGTTTTAGTATAATTCACATCTGTATTGATGCTATTATTTCGGTATAGTGTAACATATCCAGTTGTACCCATTGGCTTTCTTTGCGGAACATTAATAATTGTTTCTCCTAGTTCGGCTTCTAGTTTAGCCAAAGAACGCAATGTGAAATTATGTTCTCCAATCAACCATTTGTTTACTTCGGAAGGTCTTTTTTCGAGCTTATCGGCCAAATCTTTTTGACTAAATCCTTTTGCTTTTAACAATTGATTTACCCGAACCACGATATCAGCATACAACCTTGTGAAGATTTTTGTTTCTTCTGGTGTTTCTGCTAAAATTCTTTGTGCTACTTTGCTTCTCATTGTTTTGGATTTTTAGAGGATGATTTCATCTGAACCATCATAATTAGTAAGTTTTCTGTTTTTTTCATCTACAATAATGGCGCCCTCACGAATGGCTTCGTCAATTCGTTTTGCGAATTCACAAGCTGCACGCCATTCTATAAATAATGAACTTGTTTGATTTGTTGGACCGTCTTTGATACCTCCATTGAAAAGGATTGCCCGTGATGTTGATTAGCAGAATGATGATGATTAGCAGGGGTATTTTAGAGTGCTCCTTTGAAAACTAAACGTGATAAATAGCCCTGATCGCTAAATTGCTCTCGCAATTACCTTTGCTTTTTTTCTTCAATAAAAGCAAAGATACAGAGTAGAGCAGGACTGTACTTGTAGGAAATATTGTTTGTGATCCTGAAAAAAAACAGTTAAGTTATAATTAAAAGAAGGTAAAATGTTGTGGTGGGCACGGATTACAAATCCGAGAAAGAGCTTGTTTGTTCTACTGCCAAAACAACAAATAATTCAGGCTAATTTTTTAGATGATTAGAAGTTATGAAAATGTTGCTGTTGGTAGTAGTTTTAAATCAGTGAGATCGTATAGTTGGGGTTGATTTTCTATTTCTATATAGTTCTATAAGTTTAGGTAGAATTAGGGGCGCAATTTTGTATCTAAATTAATTGAAAAAGAATTATTACTAGGACTAAATTTAGTTTCATTTTTAAATAGATTTTGCTATTTTTTCCATAATAGAATGGTCTGTTCCAAATTTGCAAATTGCATCACAATTAGCCCTCAATTCTGAAAACAGAATGTACTTGATATTCATTTTTGAATTTTTTATAACTGGTCGGTTGAGTTGTTGAATGACATCTTTCTCGCGACTGTCTGGAATAATGATGTAAAAGACTTCTTCGCCGTTTGAGATACTATAATACAAATCAGATAATCGTAATATTCCCGAATAAATACTCGTGCTTTTTTCGACTTCAAACGCTCCAATGATTTTGTTAGTTCCCTTTTGAAACCATAGTACATCAATTAGTTTTATGGTTTTTTGAGTGTCTGTATCGGTTGGAAGTTCTGGAAATTTATTAAGCGAAATAAATGAAAAATTTTGTCCACCAAAAGATTTACTTTTGTCGTTACTCGCTGGTGTTACATCAAAACTTAATGAAACTCCAATTTTTAATAAATGGTATTGCATTTCGTTATGAAGATTTTCTGCCAATTTTTCTTCTTGAATTTCTTTTTGCCGTTTTAAGATATTTTTTTCAAACTTATTACGTTCTTCTTCACATAGATATTCATCGTTACCAATAAGCATTTTTTGTGTTCCAATTTCAAAACATAATCCTGCAATTGCCCCTAAATCATTTGATAATTCAGATTTATGCTTACTGTTCGTTTCTATTAGAGTTTCTCTAATTTTTAAATATTCTGTCCAACTTCCTAATTTCTTTTTGTCTTTGAATAAAAAATTAAATCCGTTAAGAATTGCTGTGTTGAATGGTGGAAACCAAGTTGGATGCAAGAAATACAGAATACTTGCTACTGCTGGTCCTAAACCTTTAATTTTGAGTTCATCCATTTTTACAATTTCCTTTACAACTTGTTCTTCCGTTTTAGCATTGATACAATTTTCAAGAAATTGACCGAAAGCAATTTTGTTGTTTTGGTTTTCGTAAATATCTGGAATTCTTAATTTTGGTTTCCAATAAAAAGGATGTGCTACGCCAACAAATATTTGTTTTTGTTCTGCTATACAACTCAACACAAATTCTAAACTACTCCCTTTAAAATCGTTTGGAAAAGATTTATTTTTAATATCGTCTATAACTTGTAGAATCCCACGGCGAATAGTCCGAAATGCTTTTAATCGTTGGTCGTTATCTACAAACCAGCTAGTATAAACACTTTCGGTATCTCCTTTATATTGTTGGATTACTTGTGTAAGGTTAAGGTTGTTCATTTTTAATATAGCTTTGAATTATTCACTTTTACAATTTCAAACTTCTCAATCGCAAAGCATTTACAATTACAGACACCGAACTAAAGCTCATCGCTAAAGCTGCAATCATTGGCGAAAGTAAAACTCCAAAAAATGGATACAAAAGTCCTGCAGCTATTGGCACTCCTAAAACATTGTAGAAGAAAGCAAAAAATAAGTTTTGTTTAATGTTTCGCATAACTGCGTGACTTAGATTCTTAGCTTTTACGATGCCTTGTAAATCGCCTTTTACTAAAGTGATTTTAGCACTCTCAATGGCTACATCCGTGCCTGTTCCCATAGCAATTCCAATGTCTGCTTGTGCTAATGCGGGTGCATCGTTTATACCGTCGCCTGCCATTGCTACAATTTTTCCTTCTGCTTGTAAACGCTTTATTTCATTTAATTTATCTTCGGGTAAACAACTTGCTTTGTAAGATGATAAGTTTAACTCATCGGCAACTGCTTTGGCTGTATTGACATTATCTCCAGTAAGCATAATTACTTCCACACCTTGACGCATCAATTCTTTTATTGCTTCTTTGCTTGATGTCTTTATAGCATCTGTAATGGATACAAAACCAACTGCAACAGCATCAACAGCAATATATGAAACTGTTTTTCCAAGTTTTTGCTCGGCTATGATTTTATTTTCTAAATCATCAGAAACAGTAGCTTTGACTTGTTCCATCAGTTTTTTATTTCCCAACGCAACCTTTTTATTAGTTACTGTTCCTGTAACTCCTTTTCCTGCAACGGCTTCAAAATCTTTTACTTCAATTAATGAGATAGTTTTTGCTTTGGCATAATTCACAACCGCTTCGGCTAATGGATGCTCGCTGTATTGATTTAAAGAAGCGATGTTTTGTAACAAATCATTCTCATTGTTATTTGAGGCAAAAATCTTTTCTACTGATGGTTTTCCTTCGGTTAATGTTCCTGTTTTATCGGTAATTAGAACATTTACTTTGTTCATATTTTCTAATGCTTCAGCATTTTTTATCAAAACTCCTGATTGTGCACCTTTACCAACACCTACCATAACAGACATTGGCGTTGCCAAACCTAAAGCGCAAGGACAAGCAATAATTAGAACTGCAATGGCATTGATAAACCCGTAAACCATTGCTGGTTCTGGACCAAAGAAAAACCAAACAAAAAATGTAGTTATAGAAATTAAAACTACTATGGGAACGAAATATTTGGCAATGCTATCGGCTAGTTTTTGAATTGGCGCACGAGAACGACTGGCATCACTTACCATTTGCACAATTTGTGATAGTAAAGTTTCTGAGCCAACTTTTTCGGCGACCATCACAAACGATTTATTTCCGTTTATGGTTCCTGAAGTTACTGTATCTCCTTCTTCTTTATCGACAGGAATGGGCTCTCCTGTAATCATCGATTCATCAACACTACTGCTTCCAGTTTGAATTTTTCCGTCCACAGGAATTTTATCACCTGGTTTTACACGCAATAAATCGCCTTTTTTAATATCGTGAATTGAAACCACTTTATCTTCTCCATCAATGACTAAAATCGCTTCAGAAGGCGCTAATTTCAGCAATGCTTTTATGGCGCCACTAGTTTGACTGTGCGCTTTGGCTTCCATTAATTGTCCTAATAAAACCAAAGTCAAAATCACGACTGTCGCTTCAAAATACAAATGAACTGTACCTTGTGCCGTTTTGAATTCTGATGGGAAAACATCTGGAAAAAACAGTCCGAAAATACTAAATAGAAATGCAACTCCAGTTCCGATACCGATTAGCGTAAACATATTTAAATTCCAAGTAACAATCGATTTCCAAGCACGAACAAAAAATATCCAACAAGCGTAAAACACTACTGGAATTGAAAGGAAAAATTGCACCCAATTCCATTTTTCAATGCCCATTATTTTTTCTAAGGGATTGTTTGGAATCATTTCTGACATGGTGATTAAAAAAACAGGGATCGTAAAAACTAATGAAATCTTCATTTTTCTGACCAAATCTTTATAGGATTTTTGGTCTTCAGATTCACTGGGTTCCATGGGAACTAAATCCATCCCGCAAATAGGACAAGAACCTGGTTCATCACGAATGACTTCGGGATGCATCGGACAAGTATATTGATGACTTTGTATCAAAATAGGTTGTTGTACTAAATCCATTCCACAAACGGGACAATCGCCTGGTTTATCATAGAGTTTCTCGCCTTCGCAATGCATTGGACAATAGTATTTTCCATTACCTTTTTCATTTTTTATTTTCAAAGATGTGCCAGGAGCATCCTTTTTAGGAAGGTCATTAATATTTTGTATGGTATAAGTGTCACCATCCTTTTTTAAAGCTTCTTGGTATTTTTCGATGGGAAAATGTTCTTCCGTTTCGATGATTGCTTCCTCTTTTTCTAAATCGACAGTAACTTTTGAAACTCCTGTTATTTTAGAAAGTATTTCTTCAACGTGACTTTTACAACCCTTGCAGGTCATTCCGTGTATATGATAAGTATGTTTCATCTTTATTAAATTTTATCTGAATCTGTATTTTTTATTTATATCTCTTTTGAATTATTTATATTTTCATTCTTTCTAAAGTTCAATTTTTGTGTACAATTTACATTATTAACTTTAAAAACTAACATCTTATTTTTTACTTATACTTCTTTTTAATAGTTGTGCATTAATAGCCACAATTATAGTACTCAAGCTCATAAAAACAGCACCGACGGCTGGTCCTAAAACAAAACCAGAAGAGTATAAAACACCTGCTGCTAATGGAATAGTCACGATATTATAAGCCGTAGCCCAAATAAGATTTTGAATCATTTTCTTATAAGTTGCTTTACCAAATAAAATTAAGTTGGCAATGTCATGTGGATTACTGTTTACCAATATAATATCTGCTGTTTCTGCAGCAACATCAGTACCTGAACCTACTGCAATTCCAACATTGGCTTGAGCCAAAGCAGGAGCATCATTTACACCATCACCTGTCATTGCAACAAACTCTCCTTTAGCTTGAAGTTCTTTAATTATTTTAACTTTTTCGTCTGGTAAAACTTCTGCATAATAACCGTCGAGACCTAATTTATCACTTACAGCCTTCGCTGTTTGTTCGTTGTCTCCAGTTGCCATAAATACTTTTATATTGTTCTTTTTAAAAGTTGCAATAGCTTCAGCAGATTCTGGTCTGATTTCATCGGCAAGTGCAATGTATCCAGCCAATTTTCCGTCAATCAACACAAAAACTACTGTTTCGGCAGCATCACTGTAAGCGTCTTTTGGAATTTCTATTTTTTCATCTTTTAAATAGCCAGGACTTACTACTTTTACTTGTTTACCTTCAACTTCAGCCTCAACTCCTTTTCCTGTAATAGCTGTAAATTTTTCAGGTTTTGGAATAGTTACTTTGTCTTCCTTCACTTTTTTAATAATTCCAACAGCAATAGGATGCTCAGAACTTTGTTCCAAAGCACTTGCCAAACGCAATATTTCTTCGACAGAATATGTATCATTAACCGACTCAACACGGGTTACCCCAAAATCTCCTTTGGTTAATGTTCCTGTTTTATCAAATAGCATTGCCGATATTTTACGCGATTCCTCAAAAGCAGTTCTATTTCGGATTAATAAACCATTTTGAGCAGAAACCGCTGTAGAAATAGCGACAACAAGTGGAATAGCAAGACCAAGTGCGTGAGGACAAGCAATTACCATAACCGTTACCATTCTTTCTAAGGCAAAAACAAAAGGAAAGCCTAAAAGTAACCAAGTAGCTAAAGTTGCAAAACCGATCGCTAGAGCAATGTAGGTTAGCCACTTTGCAGCTCTATCCGATAGATTTTGCATGTTTGATTTGGTTTTTTGAGCCTCTTCAACCATCGTAATCACTTTATTTAAGTAACTGTCTTTACCGGTATGCTCTACTTTAACTTTTAGGGTACTATTTCCGTTCACTGAACCACCAATAACCTTATCGCTTACTTCTTTTTTAACTGGTTTTGATTCTCCAGTAAGCATTGATTCGTTTAAATAACTGGTGCCTTCAGTAATAATTCCATCGGCTGGAACTTTTTCGCCGGGTTTTATTAATATCACATCGTCTTTTAATAATTTGTCAAGAGAAATATCTTCTATTTTATCGCCATCTACTTTATGTGCTTCTGCTGGCATCATACTAACCAAAAGTTGTAATGCTTTTGATGCTCCTAGCACACTTTTCATTTCTATCCAATGTCCTATCAACATAATTGCGATAAGAGTAGCTAATTCCCAGAAAAAGTCAACTCCTTTTAAACCAAATACAGTTGCCGAACTATAAAAGTACGCCACACTAATAGCCATTGTAATTAAGGTCATCATTCCCGGAGAACCAGTTTTTATTTCGGACCAAAATCCTTTTAGAAAAGGCCAACCACCATAAAAGTAAACTACACTTGAAAGTCCGAAAAGTACATACGGATTACCCGGTAAGAGAAATTCATAACCAAAAAACATCTGAATCATTGGAGATAAAAACAATATTGGAATCGTTAAAAATAAGGTTACCCAAAAACGTTTCTTAAAGTCTGCAATCATCATTTTATGATGGTCATGTCCCGCCATTCCCATTGGAACTGCTCCATGATCCATTTTTGAGTGATCCATCTTCGAATGGTCTATTTTTTTTTTCTTTTGTTCTTTATGATTTTCCATATTATGGTTGATTTAAATATTCTTTTTCGGATGGTTAAGGTTGAGTTGTTTTAAATGTTCACTGGTAATCGGAAGTACTTCATTATAGCGAGACACAAATACATTTTAGATTAATCATTTAAATTTACATTGAATATGTGGTTCATTAAGTAGCTTTTTTATTTAATAATTTACGCAATAGTGATGCTTTTTTCTTGATAAACACTTTGTATAGTATTTAATAAATCGACACCATCTTTAAAAGGGCGTTGAAAAGCTTTTCGACCTAAAATCAAACCAGAACCTCCGGCTCTTTTATTGATTACGGCTGTTTTTACCGCTTCCATCAAATCTGAGTCGCCATTTGAACCGCCACCTGAATTAATTAATCCAATTTTACCCATGTAGCAATTAGCTACTTGCAAACGACACAAGTCTATAGGATGGTCTGTCGTCAATGTTTCATACATTTCATCGTCATATTTACCAAAACCAATTTCTTTAAAACCAAAATTATTAGTTGGTAACTTTTGTTTGATGATATCAGCCTGAATGGTTACACCCAAATGGTTGGCTTGTCCAGTAATATCTGCCGATGCATCATAATCAACAGAGCCTTTTTTAAACGAATCATTGCGTAGATAACACCACAAAATAGTCACCATACCTAAATTGTGGGCTTCTTGAAACGCTTCGGCAATTTCTTTGAGTTGTCGGTTACTTTCGGCAGAACCAAAATAAATCGTTGCACCTACGGCAACAGCTCCCATATCCCATGCTGCTTTTACCTTGCCAAATAATGTTTGGTCATATTTGTTAGGGTAGGTAAGTAGCTCGTTATGGTTAATCTTGGCAATAAATGGTATTTTATGAGCATATTTTCTTGCGTTAAGACCCAAAACGCCAAAAGTGGAAGCTACTGCATTACATCCGCCTTCAATAGCTAGTTTAATAATATTCTCAGGGTCAAAATAATCTGGATTTTTATAGAAAGAAAAGGCAGCACTATGTTCAATGCCTTGATCGATAGGAAGAATACTTAAATATCCAGTACC
>JBBQSZ010000102.1:0-13238 GCA_038234745.1 Flavobacteriales bacterium
TATTCAATTTAACCGTGCCTATTGCCAGCAAGCCATTTGCGGGCCTTCTCGCGCAAGTGTGATGACTGGAGCTCGTAATGAAACTATAAATGTGATCGATTTATTTCAAGATTTTAGAGAAAGCGTTCCAAGTATCATTACCATTCCACAACATTTCCGCGACAATGGATACGAAACCGTATACACAGGAAAAGTATTTCATCCGGGTTTCACAGATGATGAAATGTCGTGGAGCAGAAAACCAGTTAAGGTAAGTGTGGGGTCTAATGTTCCAAAAACTATTGGTGGTTATGCCCTAGCCGAAAGTCAAGATATGTACTCCAAAAACAAAGCGGCATTAGACGCTAAATATGGCGAAAAATTAATCAAAGAAAACTGGTTAGATAAAGGCCCTGTGATAGAAACTGCCGATGTTCCAGACGAAACCTATGATGATGGCTATAATACGCTAGCAGCTATTGCAACAATGAAAGAAATGGTTAAAAAAGGCGACAAACCTTGGTTTCTTGCTTTAGGATTTAAAAAACCACACCTCGATTTTATTGCACCAAAAAAATATTGGGACATGTATGATGAATCTAAAATTCCAATTTCCACTCAAACAAGCCCACCAATCGATGGTGCTGCTATGGGATTATCCGAATCTTTAGAAATACGTGTTTCTGCTGATATGCCCAAAACAGGCGATTTTGATGCCAATTTGCAACGCCGTTTAAAACACGGGTATTATGCTTGCGTTAGCTATATGGATGCCCAATTAGGAAAAATGATTCAGGCATTGAAAGATTCTGGTCAGTACGACAACACGATAATTGTTTTATGGTCGGACCACGGATTCAATCTTGGAGAAATGGGCTATTGGGGAAAAGCTACCAATTATGAAATTGCCACTCGAGTGCCTTTTATTATTGTGTCACCCAGTATTGCAACAAAAAACAGAGGACAAAAAGCGGATGCCACGGTAGAACTACTCGACCTTTATCCAACCTTATGTGATTTAGCAGGATTAGACAAACCTTCTTCTTTAGAAGGAGAAAGTTTATTGCCCTTTTTAAAGAATCCAAAATTAAAATCTATAAGACCGGCTTTCAGTATATTTCCAACACCTGCATTACGCGAATGGGCTGCACGCCCATTTACAGCTCCATTTAGAACTACTTTTTTCGAGCCTTTAATAGAAAAAATCGAAGCTAAAATTAAAGCACAAATGGGAGACAAATGGAATCGAAAAACGTTTGAAGATTTTGTTATGGGTTATGCTATGCGAACCGACAATTACCGCTTAGTGGTTTGGAAAGACAGAAGAAAACCAAACGACACCCCGCTATTTATTGAATTGTACGACCATATAAAGGATCCTACAGAATCTGTAAATATCGCTTCAAAAAATCCTGAACTTGTAAAAGAGTTAATAGCCTTATCCAATAAAAAATACAAATAAGAAATCACGGATTTTAGATTATCAAAAAACAGGACTTAGTTCCAAAAGCTAGGTCCTGTTTTTTTTTTTTGGAGCAGGAGCATTGGTTTTCATAAGAAGCTCCCTCTTGCTCCCGACACTTCGGGACACTGTATCCACGCCCAAAAGCGTGGGATGCCTTCCGATTCTTCGGAACTATCAGGGCTGAAAATTTGACGAGTTGTTTTTTGTATTACGTTTTGTAGGAATAATTTATTACATTTGATAAGAAGTTAATTTGCGAAAGGAGTTGAGTTATTTTACAAATTAAAAAAAGCAAATGAAGTTGAGTATATTAGCTAGTTGTGGGTAATGCTAAAAAAACAACTCAGCTAATATAAATGAGACTACTAACTAATGGAATAATTTAATATGTCAGACAAGGGAAGCGTATTTCAAAAAGGAGGTGGAGGAACTAACTTCGAACAACTCGTTCAAACCGCATTTATGACAACGCTTATCATTCGTGGTAGTGTTCCTTGTATTCCTTCAGGTGAACTCTCAGAGGTTGCAATGCAAGTCACCAACAGGGGCTATGAAACCGATGATTTTATGGCTACTGCTAAATCAACAAGCGGAGAACATCGTTTATTAGTTCAGGTAAAACACGACATTTCATTTACCGCTGACAATGAAAAGTTCAAAGAAGTTATTAATGCATTTTGGAAAGATTACAACAATACTTCAATTTTTGACAAATCAAGAGATAAACTCATAGTAGTTAAAAACGGGTTGACGAAAGACGAAAGAAATCATCTAAAATCTCTTTTTAATTGGGCGGTAAACCACGCAACAGAAACAGATTTTCATTTAGAAGTAAACAGAATCAAAGCGAAAAAAAACCGATTAGATGTTTTTCGGTCAGTATTAAAAGAAGCTAACGATAACATAGATTTAACAGACAAAGAGATTTGGGAATTTCTGAAATGCGTTGATGTTTTGGAATATGATTTCTTAAACGAAGGTAGTATTGATAAAACTTACTTTTTTAATCTGATTAAGCTAAGTAGAAGCAAAACTTCAACTGCAACAGAAAGTGAAATTTGGAATAATATTTTTTCTTATGCCTCAATACTTAATAAAGATGGTGGAAGTGCCACACTTGAAAGTATCAAAGACAAAGATTTCTTTCAGCATTTTGACAATGCACAGTTAAGTCCATTCTTCAAAGCGGTTAAAAAACTCAAATCAGACAGTAAAGAAATTTTGCGACCGATAAAAACTTCAATCGGCCAAGGCGAAAACGAATTTAAATTACAAAGAACTGAAGCAAGAGAAAAGATATTGCAAGCGATAAGCGGTTCTAAATTTACAATTATAACAGGAAAGCCCGGAGTTGGTAAATCAGCTGAAATAAAAGAGATTATTCAGAAGGATTTTCCTAATTCAAGTGTGTTTGTTTTCAGAGCAGACCAATTCAATGAATCTACGCTTGCTAATGTTTTTTCAAGTCAAGGTGTCAATGAAACAATACAAGATATTTTCTCTTGTATTTCTCTTATCCCTGAAAAAATCATTTTCATTGATAGTTTGGAAAAATTGTTGGAAGCAGACCCCGAATGTGCTTTCAAACAATTATTAGCATTGCTTAATGAACACCCCGAAATCAAAATTATTGCTTCATCACGGAAATATGCGATTGACTTAATTACATTAAAATTCGGTATTGATAAGAACGAAACGAGCATAATTGATATCCCACCACTTAATGAAGAAGAACTAAAACTTGTGTCTGAAAAATTTCCACAATTACATAATGTTCTGAAAAACGACAAAGTAAAAAAGTTACTTCAAAGCCCTAAATATCTAGACTTTTCAATTTTAGCCATTAGTAAATCAAATGATGATTACGCAAATGTCTCTCTGACTGAATTTAAAGATAAATTATGGAACTCATTAGTTGTAGATTCAACCAATACAAGAAACGGACTTCCAATAAAACGAGAAGAAGCGTTTAAAGAAATTGCAGTAAAGAGAGCGAAAGAAATGAAACTCTTTACAAAACCCGATAAATCTGATGCGGAAGCAATCGCTTGTTTAGAAAATGATGAAATAGTTTTTCAAGAAAACAACAACAGAAAGTATTCTCCTACTCACGATATTTTAGAAGATTGGGCTTTAGTAAAATATGTTTTTTCAAAGTTTGAAGAAAATCCGAAGCCCAAAGATTTGTTCAGCAGTTTAGGTAATGAACCTGCAATTAGACGAGCGTTTCGTCTTTGGATTGAAGATTATCTAATTGATAACAGCAATAAGATAAATGAATTAATTAAAACAACTATTTCCGACAAAACGATTGAAAAATATTGGGCTGATGAATTGTTGGTTGCTGTTTTTAAATCCGAAAACAGTAATTCATTTTTTACAGCTTTTGAAAACGAATTACTTGAAGACAACGCTACTTTCTTCAATAGGTGCTTACATATTATAAAAACGTGTTGCAAAGAAACTGACCAAAACACGAATAACAGCAGTTTACTTTTGCCAATTGGTTCGGGTTGGAAAGAAGCAATGTTTTTTATTCAAAAGAATATTACTCAATTAGAACAAATAAAACTTTCAATACTCAATTTTCTTTCTGATTGGTATTACCGATTACTTTTTCAATACAAAAAAATTGAAAACGCAGAATTAGAGGCGTCAAAATCTATTGTTTTAATTTATTTTAAAGAAATTGAAGAAGAAAAAGAATTTTGGCAAGAAGAAAATGCCAAAGGCAAATCATCAAATTTGATTTCAATTTTGTTTGACTTGGCTTCAATTTCAAAGGAAGAAATAAAACAACTTATTGCAAGAGCATTTAACAATAAAGAACATCGGGAGTCTTGGAGATTAAATTCTTTTTACGAAACTGTAATTGAAAGTTGTCTTTCGGGTATAGGAAACCAACGTTTGATAAAAGAATTGCCCGAAGTGATTATTGAAACAGCTTGGAAAAATTGGAAATACATACCGCCAAAGGAATCTGATTATCCAGATGAAATTAGATTTTTATCAAGACACTCTTTGCGGGATGAGGAATGTTGGGGAATAAGAGATAAACATTCGTTTTTCCCTTCGGGAATTTACAAAACACCTTTTTACAATTTATTGCGGGTTCACCCAATCCTTGGATTGAAGTTCATTATAGATTTCATCAATTATTCAGTTGAATTTTATGTAAATGCTACTTGTGAATACAAACATAAAATTTATCAAATTGAATTAGAACAGAATGATGGAACGATAACAAAACTATATGCAGCGTGGGAATTGTGGGCGGCTTACAGAGGTTCAAGTGTTACAATTTATGCTTTGGAATCTTTGCTAATGAGTTTTGAAAAATTTCTATTGGAAACGGCAAGACTAAAGTCTGAAGTAAGCAAAGAAAATCTAAAGTATATATTTAATTATGTTCTTAAAAACACCAATAATGTTGCCCCATTATCTGTTTTAACAAGCGTTGCTATTGCTTATCCCGAAGAAGTTGAAGAAGCAATGTTACCACTTTTATCTGTTCAAGAATTTTATGTTTGGGATTTAAACCGTGCACTTCAAGAACATTCAGTCCTTGCCCCAATGGATAATCGGATTGCATTTGCCCAAAAAGAGCGTTGGGAATCAAATCAACTTTCTCACAGAAAGCAATATCAAAGAGGGTTAGGTGATTTTATCGTGAATTATCAATTTAATGTTAGAAAACTCAATCAACAAATTCACAATCTATTTGATAAGCTTAAAGCGAGTATCAAAGATGATGATTTGATGTGGAAAAAGCGATTGAATGAAATCGATATAAGGAATTGGGAGGTTCAAGCCTATGACGAAAAACTTGGTGGAGTCGTTGTTCAACCCAAATACGAAAAAGAAGTTGTTGAACATCTGGTTTCGTCCCAAGATTACATTGATAAGCAAAACAAATCAGCTGAGTTTTCAGGAATAATTTCAAAGGCATATAAAAAAGAGGAAAGCATAAATTTTGAAAAATGGACTGAATGCTATCAATACTATTCTAATTCTGAAAATTTCGATATTCTATTTAGTAAACCAATAACACTTGCTATTATTGGTTTAAGTGAGTTTTCTAATGATATTTCAGAAGAACAGAAGAATTGGTGTTTAGAAACTATAGTAAATGCAATAGGTTCTATTCTTCAAGATACATTTAGTAGAGATTATAGCCTAAATATGAGTGTTAACTTAATGGAGAAGGAAATAGCATTATCTTCTTTCCATCTGTTGATGCAGAATGTAAATAACGATGACGATATAAACGAAATAATAGCAACAATGATTTATATGCTATTCGCCCCGTTTCCAGACCACGAGATTGATAAAATTACACAATACGTGAGGGTAGTGTTTTTCAAACAATTTCCTGATGAAGCAAAAAGAGTTTGGCTTGGACTTATCAAATATTCAAACTATAAAAAATCAAATCCTAATCATTATGGCAATAAAGATGAAGAAAATTTGAAAAAGGAAAATGAATTTGTTCAGCAAATTGCATCTGACATAAATTCAAAGTTAGACCTAACAGAAATAAGTTTAGAAAAAAGTGAGGGATATTTAGTGGCAAGAGCTCTGGTAATTACACCTTACGACACAACAGATAAAGAATTTACAGATTTCATAAACCACATATTGCCGATAGTTCTTGGTGACTTAACCAAAGAAGAAGATTATTCATATAACAGGAACAGAGAATCACGTCAATTTCATCACGAATCAATTTCAGACATTGAACAATACTTTGCGAATTTATTTTTAGAAGCAAATTTTGATTTTTCAAAATCGGTTTTAACTACGATGGTCAATTCATTGTCAAAAGATACACCAAGACAAAGGTTTGGAAGAGACGATTTGTTACAATTTGTAAATACTACTTTAGATTATTTTGTATTGAAATTATATGACAACGGGAATTTAAAAATAGATCAAACAAAATATTTACTACAACAAACCAACTTTTGGAATCTTTGGGAAGTTCTGTTTGACTTAATCCCAAGTAATGGGAAACACCCACTAATTCAAAAACTTTTGTTGGACATTAGATATTTGTTATGGGATCATAAAGGGAACCCTAATGAAAAAAGTTGGAGCGTTTTGAATGGAAAAAAAGAGTTTTACAAAAAAATGTTTCTTGAAAAAGGAAAAAGCAATGCATCATCTGTAATAAATGTATTTTCAACAATTGGAGGTAAAGAATTTTTACCAGAGGGCATCAGTTGGCTAACAGATGTTTTCAAATCAAACCCCATTGCCTCATTAACTTTGACATCAGTTTCATCAGTTAGAATGATTAAAGGACTTTTCTACAATCACATTTCAAAAATCAAAAATGATAAAGCTCTTATAGACGACTATGTTTGGATATTAAATCGAATGGTCGATTTAGGTTCTTCAGAAGCATATTTGTTCCGAGAAAATGTAATAACATATAAAAGCCTTGAAATTTAAAAAGCACATACCCCCCGATAGCGCGAGCGCAATGTCATTAAGTTAAGGGTTTATTTGTCATTTCGACGAAGGAGAAATCACATAACATGAGCAACTAATGAGATTCCTCCTTCGTCGGAATGACAAAATCGAGAGTATACGTATCAATTACAAACCATCTACAAAATGAACGGGATTAACCTGTCTAATAAACCCCGAAAGCTATTGAAACCAAACTAATGAATTACCCTTATTTCGCTATATTTCCCTGATATATTGCCTTTTACACAAAATAATTCCTCTCTTTTATTACATTATTTCAGTTACTTTTAAAGAAATTAATGAAAGTTTTTTCACAGACTGAAGTTGCGCGATATAATTCTTCGCGAAAATTTCAAATCAAAAATAATCAAAAAATAAATATACTAAAACTTGGTGATTGTTAACTTTTAAGATAAAGTCGACAGCAAAAATTTGAGAAAACTTTCTGAAAATGTAAAGTCATACGCCAACAATAAAAATATTGACATTGACTTCGTAACAAGATATTGATATGAAAAAAGAAGTTATTTACCAATAAACAGCGAATTTTGAAGATTTTTTGCAATTGACCGATGATGGTGTAGCATTTTGGCTTGCCAGAGATTTACAAAATTTATTAGGTTACGAAAAATGGGATAATTTTCAAAACGTTATTAGTAAGGCTAAAACAGCTTGCGATATTTCTGGACAAAATATTTCAGACCATTTTGCTGACGTCGGGAAAATGGTAGTGCTGTTTAATGGATTTCAAAAGAAAACACAAAAAACACCTTCAAAAGACATTGATAAAGCTATAAAATTAAAGGACGAATATTTTAAGACCAAAAAAAAGTAAAATGAAAAATTACGACAACATAAAAACATTCGACCAACTTATTGAAGTGGAACACGGAAAAATTGGAACTGAAAGTAGAAATACTTACGAGAAAAATTCTCAAATGTTTATTATAAGTGTGATGCTTAAAGATGCGAGAAAAGAGGCTAAAATAACTCAAGAACAATTAGCAGAAAAAACTGGAACTAAAAAGAGCTATATTTCAAGAATTGAAAACGGAAGAGGTAATATACAACTGTCGACTTTAAGTAGAATATTTGAAATTGGACTTAATAAAAGAATTGGTTTAACATTTTTGTAAATAATAGTTCCTCGAACAACAGCTAAGGATTCTTGGGTTATTAGAGCCAAAACCCGAGCTATAGCGAACGAAATATGTAATAAAGCCGCGATTGAACGGAATAGCTCCACTTTCTACACAATAGGGATATCGATAAACAAGTTTATTCCCGATAGCTTTTAGTTTTTCCCCCCAAGCCTTTTAACACACTACCATTTACAGCCAATTAACTCAACTTGTGTGGAACTCTTTCAGAAGGACAAGATGGAGCTTATACAAATCAATTACAAGCCTCTGCTATTCCATGAATTCTAAACTTGCTAAATACTTCAAAAAAATTATCAGTTAAAATACGACTAGTAAAGGATAATAATAAGGAATGTAAATAGGTTTCCTCGCGCTACATTGTGCTGTTCCTAAAAAGTTGAAAAAACCTATTTTCCAGCTTTAAAAAATCAAATCTTAATCCAAAGTAAATGAAACAGCTTATTAATTATAAATTCGTTTTATTAGTCATTTTCACTTTTCTATTTGGGGTATTAAAAACATGGAGTCAAAGTCGTCCTAATATCATAGTTATTCTAACAGATGACATGGGCTATGCCGATGTAGGTTTCAATAATGGAGCAGCAGATATTGCAACTCCAAACATAGATAAACTCGCAAGTGAAGGGACAATTTTCACATCAGCTTATGTAGCACATCCTTTTTGTGGGCCAAGTCGAACCGCTATACTTACCGGACGTTATCCTCATAAAATAGGGGCACAATATAACTTAAGTGACACTGACTATACTTCTGGAATTGACTTGAATGAAACCTTTTTTTCCAATGTTTTGCAATCCTCAGGCTATAAAACAGGAGCTTTTGGTAAATGGCATTTAGGGCAATCTACAGCACACCAACCCAATTCGAGAGGCTTTGATTACTATTACGGAATGTTAACAGGAGGACATAACTATTTTACAACATCAGGAGGAACAGCAGCTTACGCACTTCCACTTCGGAAAAATTTTGGACTTGCCAATGAATCCATTGGAGCCTACATAACAGATCTTTTTTCAAACGAAGCTGTAACTTTTATTCAGAATACGGTAAGCAATTCTGTCGCACCATTTTTTATGTATGTTGCTTATAATGCGCCTCACGAACCTATGCAAGCTTTACAATCCGACATTGATATTTTAGCCGCAGCACCTTATAATTTTACGTACGCCGATGTTAATCGTCAAAAATATGCCGCAATGGTTTATTCGGTAGACAGAGGTGTGAAAAAAATTGTGGATGCTTTGAAAGCTAAAGGAGAATACGACAATACTTTAATTGTATTTTTGAGTGATAATGGTGGGATTGTTAGCGGAGGTAATGCCAACAATACGCCTCTTCAAGGCAACAAAGGCGATACCTACGAAGGTGGTTATCGCGTTCCAATGATGATGCATTGGCCTAATCATATTCCCGCTGGTATAAAATATAATTATGTAGTTTCCTCATTAGACTTCTACCCCACTTTTGTAAATCTTGCTGGTGCCACTATTCCAGCTGGAAAAAAACTCGACGGAAAAGATATTTACAACAACATCATTAACAATACCAATCCAAGAGCAGGAGAATCAATTTTTGCTTTAAGACACCGCGCACTCAATAATGTGGGTATTCGAAGAGACCAATGGAAAGCGTATTCTTCTGGAGATGGAACTTGGCAATTGTATAACCTAAACAACGATATTGGAGAAACAACCGACTTATCTTCTTCCAATCAATCACTGCTTAAGACAATGGTTAGTGGTGGTTACGAATGGTCTAACACCAATATTGATGCACTGTTTTTTGACAGTCCTACTGCCCAACAAACTTGGATTACTAATGGCCTTCCCAATTATCCAAAAACCTTTGCAGGATATACTGCACCTTTAACAGTGCCGAAATATTCCTCAACCCAATTACCTTTTGTTTATTTGTATCCCAATCCTGCAGCTTACTCTAATTTGAGCATTGGATTGAATTTTGAACCAACAGATGCTATTGACATTTATATCTATGATGTATTGGGGAGACCAGTTCAGATTCATAAAAATGCACAAATAGAAATAAATAATACAGTCGAACTACAATTAAATACAAACATAGAAAATGGAACCTATTATGTTCGAGTGATTTCTGGAGATAATTCATTTAGTAAAACATTGATAGTAAAAAGATAAAAACAATTAAATTATTTCTTTTAAAACATTCCTCTCTTTTATTAAACTATTTCAGTTACTTTTAAGAAAAAAAACTGAAGTTTTTTCACCTACTGACATTGTATAAAATCACCGCAGCTACTTTGCCCAATATCCGACAGCGATCCAAAAATCTCAGAATTCACGACCATAAGACTAAATCAATAGAAAATTTTAGTAAATTTGACTTATTAAATATATAAAGATGGCACAAATCATATCAATAGAATATCCTGACTCTTTAGCAAACTCAATGAGAATGAGTAAAAGTGAATTTGGTAGAGAAATTAAAATTTCTGGTCTTGTTAAGCTTTTCGAATTGGGAAAAATTTCATCTGGAACTGCCTCAAAGGTTTTACAATTGTCACGAATTGAGTTTTTGGAATTATTAGCAAAATACAATGTTGGTTTTTTGAACGTTGAAGATTTAAATGAAGATTTTCAAAATGCTTAAAGTTGTTTCAAATACCACACCTATTATTTCACTTTTAAAGATTGGCAAACTCCAAATCTTTAAAGACTTGTATGGCGAAATTATTATCCCTCAAGAAGTCTTTAATGAAATTGAAGCCGGAAAAAATAAAGAATTCTATACTGATTTGTCTAAAATTGAATGGATAAAAATAGAGAAAATAAATAATGAAAAATCTTTATCTTACTTTTTAGATTTAGATAAAGGAGAAGCAGAAGCTATTGTATTAGCAACTGAAAAAGAAGCTGACCTAATAATTCTTGATGAATCTTTAGGAAGATTTCACGCTAAACATACTGGACTAAAAGTTACTGGAACAATTGGAATACTTTTAAAAGCTAAACAACTTGGTCACATTAGTGAACTAAAACCTCTTCTTTTTGAACTAAGAACAAAAAACATTTGGTTAAGTGATAGCTTTATTGAAAATGCGCTAAAACTTGCTAACGAAAAATAGAAGTGGTAAATCTGCAGTTGCCTAATCGAGTAGGCGGCTCGTCACCAACTGTAACGGAGCGTGCCTTACCAATAGTTATATTCACGAAAACCAAAAAAAAATATTTTTTTATTGAGTAAACCAGCGATTATTCGTATTGAGATGGGCTACCTTCGATGAACCCTACTGTCAATTATTGATACCCCTTTTGTTTTAAGCACTTCAAAGTTATAACAGTCCCCAAATTCTGCAACAAAAAATCAAGCCAACAAAAATAAAAATCCAGTGTAGCACTATTTGTCTACACTGGATTTTTTTATTATTTAAATTAGGTATGGGTCGTATTTAATGATTAGGCTTAAAATAAGATGGATCACTCATCAACTTCATTTCTTTTTTTACTAATTCGGGAGTACGATAGCGATCCATACGGTCTAGATCGTACTTTTCGAATTTCCGTTTCAACATCCATAAAGGACGCTCTAAAGTCAATTCCCAGCTAAATAATTGTTTGTACATCTTGCGTACTCGTTCAGGATATTTAGTTGCTAAATCATGCTGTTCGGAGATGTCTTTTGATATATCATACAATTCTGCAGGTCGGTCTGGAAAACGGATTAACTTCCAATCGTTTTCTCTAAAAACACCACGATTTTCTTTTTTCCAATACATTTTTTCGTGTGGTCTAGACTTATTTTCTCCTTTTAAAAACGGAATAAGATTCACCCCATCAATGTCTTTCAAATCGGCTAGATTCCCACCTCCAGCAACATAAAAAGTGGGTAACAAATCCAAAGTACTAACAGGATAATTATACACTGTATTAGGCTTAATATGATTAGGCCAACTCATTAAAAAAGGTACTCTTAAACCGCCTTCTAAATGATTGGATTTTGTACCGCTCAAAGGTAAATTGATTGAGGCATTATTGTCAGTTGGACCACCATTATCATTCGAAAAGACGACTATAGTATTTTCATCTAATCCTAATTCTTTTAGCTTATCCAATACCTTACCACAAGCTCTGTCTAAGGCCAAGGTCATTGCTGCTAGCTCTTGGCGCGTTCCTACTAAATTTGGAAACTTTTTTAAATCTTCGGGAGTGGCTTCCACTGGTGTATGAACGGCATTGAATGCCAAGTACAAGAAAAAGGGTTTGTCTTTGTTTCTTTCGATAAAAGAAACAGCCTTATCGCCAAAAACATCGGTTGCGTAGCCATTGGGTTCTTCAAAATTGCCAAAACCGCTCTCCATTCTTTTATCCAGATTGATGCCTTTTAATTCTCCTTTGTAAGCATAATAACTTCTATCTCCTCCTCTAAATCCGTAAAATTCGTCAAATCCTCTTTTCATTGGATGAAAACGATCGGCATCACCCAAATGCCATTTTCCGATCATAGCACTGGTATAACCTAACTTTTTTAGGTAATCGGACATAGTAACTTGGTCTAACGGAAGTCCCATATCGTCTCCAAGAAATTTGGAGTTCTCGCTCATATAACCAGGGACATTTATTTCTTCATACCCAAACCGCTGTTGGTATTTACCCGTCATCAATCCTGCTCTTGACGGTGCACATGTCGCATCAGTAACATATCCTTGCGAAAATTTCACACCGCTTTTGGCTAGCTTGTCTAAATTTGGCGTTTTCATTATTTTGCTTCCTTGAAAACCAAAATCAGCATATCCTGCATCATCGCAAAACAAGAAAACAATATTTGGCTTCTTTTGGGCAATAGCAGTTAACTGCAAACTGATAAACAGTAGCAATAACATTAATTTTTTCATTTTAAATTGTATTTTAATTGATTAAGAATCCCTTTCAAATCTTTACTAAACCTTACTTACAAAGTTCTAAAAAGTGGCTTTAAAATAATCCTTAAATCTTATCCATTCGTAAGCTAATATTAACTAGAAATTAAAAACGTTTAACCTTGTATTTGCATTTAAAAAAATGCCGAAAACTAGACACTAAACTAGTGGTTCATCTTCGACATTTAAAAAAAAAGGGACTTTTTAGTTTTCTACCAGATAATTGGCATAAAAACTGTCATTTCGGCTTGACCTCTATTGC
>JBBQSZ010000103.1:0-13138 GCA_038234745.1 Flavobacteriales bacterium
GACAAGCTGTGTTTTATAGGCTTTAAAATTAGGTTTAGTAACCGTTTGATACATATCGTCATTTTTACCAGAACGAATCAATAGTTCTGCTTCTACCACAGTTACACCTCCTAAAAAGTCAGGTTTATGAACGGCTTCAAATGGTGCATTTCCATTAAAATACACATCTAAAATAGCCGCTCCTTTTGGCAAATCTGGAGTTTCAATACAATAAACAATTGGACCTCTTTTTACCGCTACTTGATTTCTTACTTCTTCTATTCGGTCATGTCCTTCTAGTAAAGTCACTTCCATTGGCATATCTAAAACAATAGTATCACCTGCTTTCCAAGTTCTGTTTATAGTTGCAAAAAGACCTGGATTTACGGCAACACCAACATCTTCTCCATTTACTTTTAAAGTGCTTCCAACAGCCCAATTTGGAATTCTAACTTTAATATCGAATGCCGAATTTTTACATCCATCAACGGTAATTTTCACTAACCCTTTCCAAGGATATTCAGTGTCTTGCGATAATTTAATAGCAGAACCATCTAACAAAGTGGTGTCTAATTTATTACCTCCAAATAAAACAACGGCCACACCATTTTCGGATAAATTATAGGCCCATCCAGAACTTTTGCAAATGGTTCTCACCAAGTTAGGTGGACAACAGAAACATTCTAAATACGGTTGTCTTACTGGACTTTCGGTAACATCGGCATGAGCGTCATAATCTCTAGAGTTGTTTACCATACGAAGCGGATTCGAATAAAAATAGTCTTTTCCTTCGATACTAATTCCTGACAAACCACTGTTATACAAGACCAATTCGATGATATCGGCATATTTAGATTCCTCTTTAATTGCCATCATTCTGCTACTAAACATGGCATTACAAAGGTTAGCACAAGTTTCGTTATAAGCCGTTAAATTTGGCATCATATAGGCATCGATAAATCCTTCTTGAATCATATCTAAATTGGTCGAGGCTCCAAAATGGGCTTGACCCACCGCACCTGTAACATACATTTTTTTGCCGGTAACATTTTCCCATAAACCATCTAAGGCATCAATAAGGGCTTGTTCACCAGTTTCTGCATACACATCGGCAGCTCCGGCGTAATAATACAAGGCTAAAACCGCGTGACCCACTGCTTCTTTTGATTCCCTTAATGGAGTTCTTTCTTGAACCATGTCGCCAATTGGGTACCCTTCGGTAGTGGAATCGTGTTTTATTTCATAGGTTCCTCTTCGGTTAATGAACTTTTCGGCAAGTTTTAAATACTTTTCATTTCGGGTAGTTCGGTACAACTCTACCAATCCCATAATTTGAGTTTGATTAAACCCAAAACGTTGGTAATGTTTGGTATCTGGCATAAAATAAGCCACCAACAAATCGGCCATTTTTACAGCAATATCTAAAAAGTTACGTTGACCTGTGATTCTATAATGAACCGCACCCGCAATAAATAAATGCCCGCAATTGTACATTTCGTGGTATTTTCTATTTTCGAAACGGTCTGCACCTTCAGTAATTTGAATGTGGGTATGAATATATCCATCTTCCTCTTGCGCTCTACCAATAACACCAATATACTCATCTAATTCTTTTAATATCGATTCACTTTTAGTCAATCCATATACATACATTTTGGCTTCCATAAATTTATAGAAATCACCATCATGCCAATAAAAACCTTTATGCACTCCTTTTTTTTCACCAGCTGCAATTTTAAAGTTGTTTAATCCGTGACCGATATCGCCACACAATAAATCGCCCATGTAAGGAAGCATTTTGTCTTCGGCATTTTTTACTTTTTCTGCCCAAAAACCGTAATTCCATTTACAGTCACCAAAATTAATACTTTTCAATTTCACGAAAGGACTTTCGGAATTGTTGGTTATTGCGTTGCTATGGTTTGAACTTGTGCTCATACTATCTATTTTTAATTGAAATCTTATTTTTTTTACTTTTTAGTCTTTACTATAGTTATATCATCTATTAAAATTTTAGAGGCTTTTGTCTTAGGCAAATCCTCTTTTCTAATTTCTAAAACCATTCCATCATTGGCAGCCGAAGCTTCTTTTCTTGAAATTTTAGTTTCTAAAGTTACCCACTGTCTTCTTGCTAATTTATCTAAATCTTTAAACTCTATTTCTAATTTAGGGTTTTGAAGTGTAACATGCAGCTTAGTTGGAATTCTTCCTTGATCTAACCAAACTTTCATCGATAAAATAAAATCGCCTTTCGGTATATTTACAGCTCCATCGGGAGTTGTTGCTACAACTTTATCTGCTGCCAAAGATTCGTTTTTACCAAAACCAGAAAACTTTAAACTATTTACACCAGAAGCATAATCGCCGTGAACAATGGATAAATATTTAGCAGAAGGTTCGTCGAACAACCAGAATTTTTGATAGTCATTCGCTTTAGAATCTTCTGGTACCATTTTGAGAGGTCTTGGTCTATTTTCATATAAAACGGGACCTTCAAAACCATAAAATGCAGGTTGCAATAAATTAGTTGATGGTTTTTGCCAAACCCGCATGTATTCGATTTCAAAATCAACGGGAAGTTCTTCTTTATGAGGTAATCCTAACCATTTGAAAATTTCAGAATCCAACCAAACTTCCATTGGATTATTCAATACCCAGTCCGTACCTACCTCGTTTTGTGTAAAATGATGAACTAGTTTTCCGTCTATGAATAATTTCAAAAAATCTGGACCCCATTCGGCTCCATAAACGTGAAAAGCATCAGCCGTTCTAAAAGGTAGGTTTTCTGTATGTTGAAAAACATTTGTAGGACGAGTAGCAGGCGGGCTCCAATCGTGTGCTGTAGCCAAATAGGAATTCTCTTTGATGTTACCCGTTTTTACTTTTGGGTTCCCCATTAATTCATAAACATCTAATTCTTGTTCGTAACCAATGGCCCAAAAAGCTCCTGTAATGGCTGCATTACCCACCTTTGATTTCACTTCCATATAACCGTTTAAGAAACGTTTTTTAGAAATTACTCCAGCCGTAGTAATTGGTAAAGGTTTCCCATCAATCATGCCGTAAGCCGCTGCTCCCATATTTCCATCGGCATATTCTTCTTTAGCAAACGGATAATCAGGTTCCCAAGCGGTACGCAATTTTAATTTACCGTTTTCGACAATAACATTATGCGGAACAAATTGCGAAGGCGCTCTTCCTTTCCAGATATAGTATTCGCCATTCTGACCTTCAACAAACCATTTGGTAGTGTCTATTGTAGTTCCTTCAAACTCATCACTTATTTCTTTATTTAGCACCCAACCCCCTTCATTTTTTTGATCTGAAAATGGCAACACCTTTGTGTTATTAATGGTATTTTCAACAACCGATTTTTTTTGTTTCGTTTGCGCACAGCTTTGGTTTAAAAAACCAACGACACTTATGGTGGCAAACACATAGATTTTAATATATTTCATTTTTTTTTTATTAGTAATAGAAACTCCACTCTTTCTATTTATTAACCCAATACTATTTATTTTGAAGTTTCAATTGAATTTCTTCAATGGTCATATTCTTAGTTTCGACTAAGTAGCGATACAGAATTGCCAAACCTATTGCTACTGTAATGGCGTAAAATAGTAAAGTGTAACTGATACCCATTGTCGCGAGCTGTTTGGGGAAAAATACCTGAACTAACATACTCACTACACTGGTAATCAAAGTAAAAAATGGAATAGCGATACCACGAATAGAATTTGGGAAAATTTCTGAAAACAATACCCACATTACTGGTCCAACTGAAAAATGGAAGGCGGCAATAAAACTAAGAATTCCGATTAGTATTAAAATAGAATTAATATCGGCTGCTTTTTGAATCAAAACACTTTCGTAGTTTCTGGCATCTACTTCGCCTAAATTATCTTCAAGCGCTTTTTTGAAAGCAATATCACTACCATATTCTACACCAACAATTGGTGTTAATCGTTCTACATTTTTGATAGAAGACAATTCAGTAATTGCTTTTTCAGTTAATGTATATCTCGCGGTTTGAAAACCATAAAAACAAATACTCAAACTCAAAATAATCCAAGCCATTCCCCAAATAATTAAGGGTCTACGTCCCAATCTGTCTACTAAAAATAATCCAAGTATTGTAAAAACAACACTCGTTAATCCTACCCAAATCGATTGCATAAACGCGGCATCCGATCCTCCACCTAATTGTTCGAAAACCGTAGGCGCATAAAACAAAATCGCATTGATTCCAGTTGACTGTTGTGCTATGGCGATGGTCGTTGCAATAATTAAAATGACACGCATTTTTTTGCTAAAAATTTCTTTTAGCTGAGCAACAAGAGAACGATCCTGAGTTTCAGAGTCCATTCCTTTTTGCATTTCATCAATAAGACCATTTACTTCTTCTTTGGGGTAAATTTTTCTAAGCGTCTTTTTAGCTTCCTCCATTTTACCATTGTACATTAACCAAGCTGGACTTCTTGGAATAAAGAAAAGTGCAACTAACCAGGCTACAGCTGGTAAAATTTCAGATCCCAACATCCATCTCCATACATTTTGTTTTAAACCCCAATCAGTTACCCAAGCAGCATCTGAATTGGCATACGAAAGAATTAAATAATTCACAAAATAAGCAGCAGACAAACCCAATACGATATTAATTTGAGTCATCGAAACCAGTTTTCCTCTCCATTTTGGTGGGGCGATTTCGCCAATATACATCGAAGCAACAGAGATAGAACTAAAGGCTAAACCACCTAAAAATCGGGTACCTACTAAGGACCAATACGAAGGTGAAAATGTTGCTCCTACCGCCGAAAGAACATAAAGCATCGCTATAATTTTTAATGTAGTTCTTCTTCCTAACTTATCACAGGCACTTCCGGCAAAAAACAAAGCCAACAGCACACCTATACTTGGAGCTCCAACAACAATGCCTAATTGCATTGGATTTAGTGAAAATTCTTCGGTAATAAACTTTACTGTTCCCGAAATTACAGCAGCATCCAAGCCAAATACAAAGCCTCCAAAGGCTACAATTGTGGCATAAGCAAATGCGTTTCTTTTATGTGCACTCATATTATATGATTATTAAAATGTGGTTATTTGGTTAGTTTTTGGTTCCTATTAAAATTGTATTGTTGATTGATTTGATGTTTTCTTCAAGCGTTTCTCCGTTGGTCCAGGTTACTTTTACTTTTATTCCTTTATCGCAAGAACCCAATCCGAAATGAACTAAATTGTTAAACGATAATGAATAAGCTGCTCCAGTAGATCCAACGCATTGTATTTGATTCGTATCACATGATTTCAGTTCGACTAGCGCCCCTAGAGCAGTGGCTTTTCCTGATTTTGAATTGCCAATTTCTATTGTTAAATACTTGTTTTTGGAAGCATCAGCCAATTCGTTTTTGAATAAATGCCACTTCCCTCTTTCGTTTCCAATTACAACATCTACTTTTCCGTCTTGGTTATAATCTACTGTTTCAACTGCCATTCCAATAGCCCCCAATTCAGTAGAAATAATAGAATGACCTTTTAATAATTCGAAACCTGACTTTCCATTATTCAAATAAATTACTGATTCATTTTCATGAATTAAATCGCCACGTTTAACTAGTATTAGATCCTGAAAACCATTATTGTCAAAATCCGCAACTGAAGCTCCTTCGGTGAATTCTTCAGAAAATAAATTTTCCTTTTTGGTAACATCTACAAATTTCCCACCTTTATTTTCTAATAAAATAGTGCTAGGTGCCTTTGGATGTTTGTAATCTGGATAACTGTTTACGCCATGAACCACACCTGTGGCAGGAGCATTTAACGAACCGGCTATACGCCATTTATCGTTACCAACATAACCAATATAAAACCCTGATTTCTCTGTAATATTATCTGGGAAACCAAGAGCGTTACTATTGACTAATTTTATGTTTTTACCCGAATGTGTCTCTCCTGGAAATTTAAAATCATAACCAGATTCTCCTATGAAATAGGTATCGGCATTGGGCCATTGTGATTGAAAGTTTTCCAAATTCACTACATCACCCGTTTCTAAATCGTCGAATTTAAATTTCCCTCTTTTGGTAAAGAAACCCCAAACTTTAGTCTCCTTATCATAAAAAGTTTCACCAATTTCAAAATCTTTAGAACGTGTAAAAAACAAATCGAAATCACCATCATTATCGAAATCGATTTCGTTTATACTCGTAACATCAGATATTTTATAGGGAAATATTTTATCGGTAACGTCCTCAAAAGTCAAATCTCCTTTTCCTTGATAGGCTTTGACATTTCCATTTCCATACATGATGATATCAAAAATATGGTCACCGTTGAAATCGGTAACCAATGTTTTTTGACCATCTGCTTTTACCGCTGGTAATTTAGAGTTTAAAATGAGTTCGCCTTTTCCGTTGTTTTCATAAATATAACTTTCGCTTTCGCCTTTTTTCTCAGCATCGGGAAAAGCAAAATTAATTAAGTCTAAATCACCATCTTTATCTAAATCGACAAATTTAACCGTACGACCTCGCATGGTTTCTAAAGGCACATTAAAATCAGGCAATTCGGTAAATTCTCTCTTTTTGCTAACCCTAAAAATCTTTGAATTTCGAGCATTACTTCCAGAACCACCACCACGAGCCATTATAATTTCTAAATTACCGTCTTTATCAATATCTCCAACAGATACTCCGTGTACATCACCAATTAGAATATCGAAAGGTTTTTCGAATTTACCTTTGTCATTCCAACAAACTTGTACCCCGTAACCGTGATCGTTTATTAATAAATCAGCATAACCATCTTGATCTAAATCGGCAACCACTGGAGCATCCCATTTTCTTAAATTCTTTTCCTGTCGTGGGAAGTCTTTGTTAATTTCTACAAAAGAATTAGCACGACTTTTTTCTTTTGTTGCTTGTGCAACTATAAAATTGGCATTCATACAAAACAAGACACAAGCAAAAGTTGCTAACGGAACCTGAATGTATTTATTTATTTTTATTTTTATCATATAAATCTATTCATCATTAGTACTCCGTTTGCAACTCACAACTTCTTAATTCTTTTGTAATGTCTTTAAATGTTTTCATTACAAGGCCTACATCTACAGAATAAGAAATATATTGAACTCCTATATCTCGCCACATCTTAGCTTTTACTGGAGATTCTGTAAAAGTACCTACCGCTTTATTTTTTTCTTTGGCCAATTTCACTGCATTTTTCATGCAATTCACGACTTTCGCGTGATCTACTTGACCAGGAACTCCACAGGATTGAGACAAATCATAAGGCCCTAGAAAAATAACATCAATTCCTTCTACTTCTAGAATTTCAGGTAAATTTTCAATTCCTTCCATCCCTTCTATGTGAATAATCGTCAGAATTGAATCGTTTGCACCTCCAAAATGATCTTGAGGGCTAATATTTGTATATTCGGCTGCGCGAACATAACGACACATTCCTCGTTCTCCTTTTGGATAAAATTTTGTAGCCTTTACCACTTTTTCAGCATCTTGTTTGGTGCAAATTTGAGGTATTTGAATACATTTGGCTCCAATATCCAATACTCTTAAAATTAGCGTTTCGGAATTTTCAGTAACTCTAACAACCGGGGTAATCCCTCTAGCTTCTGCCGTTCTTATCATATTCTGAACAGACTCCAAACCATAAGAGCCGTGTTCCATATCGATAATAACAAAATTAAAACCGCTATGAGCAGCAATTTCTACAATTGCTGGATCTTGCATTTTACAGAAAGGACCGTAAACGGTTTTACCTTCCTTAAGTTCATTTTTTAAAACATTTTGTACCATAACTATATTGCAGTTGAAACTCTTTTTTTAACCAAATAATCTTCTAGGGCTAAGTGAGAACAATCGTGACCAAGTCCACTATTTTTAAATCCACCGTGAGGTAAATAAATAGCATATTTCACCCCATTTATTTGTATTTCGCCAAACTCTAAATCTTCGGTAAATCGTTCGATTCTTTTGTGATTGTTGGTGAAGATGTAAGAAGCTAAACCAAATTCGGTATCGTTAGCTAATTCCAAAACTTCATCATCAGTTTCAAATGACATTACTCCTGCTACTGGTCCAAAAGTTTCTTCTCTAAATAATTTCATTTCAGTTGTTGTACCTGAAATAATGGTCGGTTGCATCCAGTTTCCTCCTTCAGGAAATCCTTCTGGTATTTTTCCACCACACTCTAATTTTGCGCCTTTACTAACTGCATCTTCAATTAATTCGAACATTCTGTCGCGACCTGATCTTGATGCCATTGGTCCCATAAAAACATCTGCGTTTTCTTTAGTTCCAAATCCAACTTTTAAGGCCAAAGCTCTTTTTACATACTCTTTCAAGAATTTTTCATAAATATTTTTGTGTACAAAAAGTCTATTGGCAGCCACACAAATCTGACCTGCATTTCCGAATTTCAAACCAATTGCAAGGTTTAAAGCGGTTTCTAAATCAGCATCCTCAAACACAATAAAAGGAGCATTACCACCCAATTCCATTCCTAATTTTTTGATAGAAGTAGTGCTTTCTGCAATAATTTTTTGTCCAGTTTGTGTAGAACCAATCATTGTAATAACTGCAGGTATTGTACTGGTAGTCATTGGTTTTGCCACCTCGCTACTAGAACCAGATAATATAGTTACTACTCCTGCTGGAAAATTAATACTATGTAAAATCTCACCAACCATGTAACTAGATAAAGGAGACAAAACAGAAGGCTTAATAATCAATGAACATCCAGAAGCTAATGCTGGTCCAATTTTATATCCGACATTTAATAAAGGAAAATTCCAAGCTAGGTAAGCTACTGCAACACCTGCTGGTTTAGAAATCATTTTGTGCGTATAAGTATTGTCGTAATCGGGTATTTGCTCTTCTCGTAAATTTTTCATAGCATTTGGATACCATTCTAATGCTTCCGTAAGCCTTTGAATATCTTCTAGCGATCCCGCATAGGTTTTACCCATTTCATGCACCATTGCATTTCTTAACTCATCCGCTTTATCTAAAATGGCATCACGCAATTTTAACATCCAAGTGGTTCTTTCTTCTAAAGACAACTTAGACCAAAATTTAAATCCTTTTTGAGCGGATATTAAGGCTTTTTCAGCGTCTGCTTTTCCCGCTTTTGCTACTTGAGCAATCACCTCGCCTGTTGCAGGACAAATTACATCTTCTCTAGCACCACTTACTGAGTCAACTAATTCACCATTGATGTATAATTTTTTATATCCGAAATTTTGAGTTTTCATTTTATTCTATTTAGTACTATTAATTATTCTATTGTTAAACATGATTTAGAAATTGCATATCTTTCTAAAACTTCTTCATTAATATCAATTCCCAATCCAGGTCGGTTAGGAACATCAATCATTCCATCATTCATTTCAATACTAGGAAATGTTAATTCGTCACGAAGTCCATTTTCTGTTCTATCATATTCAATTAAAAATTCAGGTTGATACATTCTTCCTGGAATTGATTCTAAATTAGAAATAAAATGCAATGCAACATGCAAACCAATTGCTGTTCCCCATGTATGAGGAATTAAATCGATTCCATTTGTACTAGCCAAAGTAGCAATTCGTTTCGCTTCGGTTAATCCTCCGCAGGCACAAATATCTGGCTGAATAATATCAACTGATTTATTTTTAATTATTTGATTAAAACCAAATCTTAAATATTCACATTCTCCTCCAGAAATTGGAATAGTTGTTTTTTGTCTTAATTCATTATATTGCTCATAAAACTCAGGAGATATTGGTTCTTCAAACCATTTTATGTTATATTTTTCAATTTTATGACTAAGTTCAATTGCTTCTCTAAGTGTGTAGGCATGGTTAGAATCGACCATTAAATCAATATCATCACCAATAGTTTCTCTAATCAACTTTACATTTTTGACATCTTCTGCAATGCCTAAACCCACCTTCATTTTTATAGCCTTAAAGCCTTGAGAAACATAAAGCTTAGCTTCATCTACAAAACCAGAAGAAAAATCTTGATGATCTGTAAAATAAAGTCCCGTAGCATAAGGTTTTATTTTATTTCTATGAGCACCACCTAGCAAGGTTGAAACTGGCAATCCTAAAATTTTTCCTTTTAAATCCCAAATGGCAATATCAATAGCACTTAATGACGCCATTAAGACTCCACGTCTTGCAAAATCGAGTGTTTTCCGGTACATTATATTCCAAATAACCTCATTCTCTAAAGGGTTTTGACCAATTACCATTGGTTTTAATAATTTAATACCTGCTTCAAGAACCGTAGCTGGTCCATACCCTTCTCCCCATCCGTATTGTCCATTTGAAGCCGTAATTTTTACCACACAAATACACCGCTCTGAATACTCCCACTGAGAAAAGAAAAAACTTTTAGTTAATTTATCTTTAAGTATAAACGTTTCTATTTTTTCAATTACCATATTATTTTTTTTAATTTTTAAACTCTTAATTACATTCCCAAATAACATCTATTTTATTGAAATAAATGGTTCTATTAATTTTTACTAAATTAGTTGTTATCATTCTATTAAAATGTTTAAAAATTACCTTAGAGGTAATCTATATTACCTTTTTATTTTTTTAAAATGTCTTATAAATTCAGTGCTTTAATGTTTAAATTTAAAATAAATATTTTTGATTCACTAAAAATTCATTTATAATGTTTTTTAGAAAGGTCGTGTAAATAAAATAGTATACAAAAAAGAAAACCGATGAAACTATCATCGGCATTTTACATTTTTAATGCTATGGAATATTATAGACTTTTCATTTCTTCACGAACTCTGTCAAAAAATGGTTTTAACTCATTCCCGCTTTTACCAGTTAATTCACCAAAGTATTTATTAAACTTATTGTTAATTTCGTTTGATTGCGTCTTTTTTTCATCATCTGAGATTTCACCACTTTTTGCAGCAGCCATCACTTTTTGATAATCATTAAAATAAGCAGTACGAGCATCCAGAAGTTCCTTGGTTTTAGTTTTATCTAAATTATACTCTTTTTGAGCTGCATCTACAAAATAGTTGATTTTTTTCATTTGATATTTATCTTGACCAAACGACATTGAAACTGTTAAAAACAGCATAATTAATAATATCTTTTTCATAATTTTAAATTTAAAGGTTAATTATATTTATTGATTGTTAATTTATTTCTTTTGCCAAACTCGTACATATTCAATTTCGAAATCAACTACACCGTCGTCTTTTTTACCCGCTGGACTATTCAATTCTAAATCTTCTTTACTATCGGGAACACCATGCCATGGAAAGGTTTCTTGATCTAACCAAAGATGAATTGGTCCTTTCATTACCCAACCGTTTGGTAATTTTTTATCTTTTGCAAAGGCATCGACTTGCGCTTTGGTTGCTCCCGTTTTAAACTTTCCATCAACATACAGTTTAAGTCCGTTTTCGTCCCATTCGATTCCATATACATGAAAATCGGCTGCTACTCTAAACCCATAATCTAAATGTTCTGTATAAACCGTTTTGCCTTTTCCCTCAGGACTCCAATCATGTATGGACCACCATAGTTCAGAATCTAAATGTCCTTTATTTTTATTTCGACCACTACCAAATTGTTCAAAAATATCCAATTCCGTTTGACTTCCAGTTGCCCAAAAAGCACTAGTTACTTCGGCATCGGCAGCTTTGCTTTTAATTTCCATATAGCCGTATTTAAATTCTCTACGTCCTATAAAACAAGCTGTTGTTAGATTTTGAAATTTTTCAATTTTATTATCTTCACCCCAAGTTTGCTTATTGTCATCGGCAAAAGGAAAATCGGGTTCCCAACGGGTTTCCAAAATCAACTTTCCATTTTCCAATCGATAATTTCGTCCTGAAAATTGAGATGGCGCTCTGCCTTTCCACACTTTTCTGTTGGGATAATCCGGATCTTTATAAACTGGTTTTCCGTTTTCGAATTTTCCAACTATATACCATTTGTTCTCATCGATTGTTGACGCATCAAATTCATCACTTACATCCGTATTCAATACCCATTTTCCAGAATTTTGAGGATCCGAGAAAGGGACTACTTTAGTAACAGATGCTGTTGATTTTTTGGAACTATTTTGACTTTTACAATTTAATGTCACCACTAAAACAGCAGTCAAAGAAAAAACAGTCGCTACTCTTTTAATTAAAATCATATATACAATTGGTTTATTATTAATGCGTTACAACGTTCTATTTAAATGCAATTATCGCACCACCCTTCCTGAACCTGAACCACCCATTAGCGCTTCTACTTCTGAACGAGTCGAAAAGTTGAAATCTCCTTTTATAGAATGCTTCAAACAAGAAGCCGCAACTGCATATTTAACAGCAGTTTGAGGTTCAGATAAATCTGCTGTAGTTAGAGCAAAAATCAAACCCCCAGCAAATGAATCACCTCCTCCTACACGGTCTACAATGTTTTTGATTTCGTATGATTGATACTCACCATCTAAATCTAAAGGTGCAAAAAACGCTTTATCAGCTTTTGCATCATACAACATAGCTCCCCAATTATTATGTGAAGCCGAATAGCTTTCTCGCAAGGTAATAGCCACTTTACTCACATTTGGAAATTGTTTTACCACTTGACGGGCTACATCTGGATAACGAGAAGTATCTAATTTTCCAGCATGAACATCAGTGTCACCTGCTTTAATTCCTAAAACATCGTGACAATCTTCTTCATTACCAATAACTACATCTATAAATGGTAAAATTTTACGCATCGTTTCTTGCGCTAATTCTCTTGCTGATTTAGGAGCATCCCAATCCCAAAGTTTTCCTCTAAAATTCAAATCGATAGATACCGAACAACCTGCAGCCTTAGCATTTTTTGCAGCAACAATAACCGCTTCAGCAGCATTTTTTGAAAGTGCAGGTGTAATTCCGCTAAGGTGTAACCAACTCGCACCTTTAAAAATTCCATCCCAATCATATTCCGAAGCCGGAGTGATGGCAATAGCCGAATCTGCACGATCATAAATCACATTAGATGGTCTTTGATTTGCTCCTGTTTCAAGGAAATACAATCCCAAACGACCTTTATTAGTACGTAATACATATTGAGTATCGATTCCTACAGCTCTTACAGAGTCCATTGTGGCTTCTGCCAATGCATGTTTTGGTA
>JBBQSZ010000104.1:0-12420 GCA_038234745.1 Flavobacteriales bacterium
GCAACTTTCGGTTTTCAACCGATTTTATTTTGGATTATTTGATTTTATGTCAGTCACAGACTGACAAACGCATCCTCAAAGTCAGAGACTTTGCGGAGCGAGGCGAGTAATTTATTAGTACGTTACATACTGACGAACGCATCCTGAAAATCTGATACTTTGTATGGCGGGGTTTTAATGCTCCGCAAAGTCTCCGACTTTGAGGATGTGATTTTCAGTCTCTGACTGACCTTTAAAAAACAAAACAAAATGAAAGAGAAAGAAGGATTCCTAATTCGAGATCAATCCAAAGCGCATTTTATAACTGCAACGATTGTGGACTGGGTTGATGTTTTTTCTAGAAAAACCTATAAAGATTGCGTTATAGAAAGTTTGGATTTTTGTATTAAAAACAAAGGAATGATTTTGTATGGATTTGTAATTATGTCCAATCACATTCATTTAATTATTCAGTCAGAAGAAAGTAAATTATCCGATTTGATTCGGGATTTCAAGAAGTTTACGGCAAAGACTATTTTAAATAAAATAGAAACTGAGCCAGAAAGTAGGGCTGATTGGATGCTGAAACGTTTTGAATTTGCTTGTAAAAGTCATAATCGAAATGAAAAATATCAGTTTTGGCAATATGGAAATCATCCCGAAGAAATTTTTTCAGAAAAGTTCTTTTGGTCGAAATTGGATTATATTCATTTGAATCCTGTTCGTTCGGGAATTGTAACCAAAGCTTCTCATTATGTTTATTCTAGTGCTTCGAATTATGTTGAAGATAGTGGAATTATAACAATTACAAAAGTTGATAATCCAGTAATAGATGTTTTGAAACCACAATCGATTTGCACTATTTATAATTGGTAACTGAATTTAATGCTTCGCAAAGTCTCCGATTTTGAGGTAGTAATTGTGGTTTTCAACCTCAGTAATTTGAAATTTATGCCAGTCAGAGACTGACGAACACATCCGCAAAGTTGGTCCCGAAAGCTTTCGGGATTGCGGAGCTTCAAGAATTATCTATTAGAACGTCTATCATTATTTTGTTGTGGACGTCTTGGACCAAAGCTATTATTTCCGCTTCTTGTTGTTGAATTACCAGGTTTCGCTTTTGGAGTTGAATTGCGTTGTTGCCTTCCTTGTCCTTGTTTGATAGGTTCAGTTGAAGCGTTGGGATCTGGCTCAAAACCTTTGATGTTTTCTTTAGGCAATTTCAAGCCAATTAATTTTTCGATATCACGCAAAAAAACGGTTTCATCAGGACTAAAAAGCGAAATGGCTTCTCCACTAGCTCCAGCTCTTCCAGTTCTACCAATTCGGTGAATGTAATCTTCGGGAATATTGGGTAATTCAAAATTCACAACATGTGGCAATAATGGAATATCCAGACCACGAGCTGCAATATCTGTCGCAACCAATGCAGTTAAACTTCCGTTTTTAAAACTTGCTAATGCCTTAGTTCTCGCACCTTGACCTTTGTTTCCGTGAATGGCTGCCGCTTTAATTCCTGAACTAATCATAGCTTCACATAGTTTATTGGCACCTTGTTTGGTTCGTGTAAACACCAAAATCTGTTTCCAGTTGCCTTCAGTAATTAATTTAATGATTAATTCTGTTTTTTTCTCTTTGGCAACAGGATATACTTTTTGAATTATAGCTTCAACCGTTGTGTTTTCTGGAGTTGCTTCCACTAGAATGGGATTGTGCAAAATTCCCATTGCTAGTTTCTTAATGTCTTTTGAAAAGGTTGCCGAAAACATCAAGTTTTGTCTTTTTGCTGGTAATACTTTCAAAATACGCTCAATATCTCGTAAAAAACCCATGTCTAACATTCGATCTGCTTCATCTAAAACAAGGATTTCAACTTTTGCAAGTGATATCAAACCTTGATTTTGCAAATCAATTAATCGACCAGGAGTGGCGACCAAAATATCAATACCTTGCCGCAATTGACTCACTTGTGGATTTTGGTTTACACCTCCAAAAATAACAGTGCTGCGTAAATCTAAGAATTCACCGTATTCTTTGATATTAGCTAGAATCTGAGCGGCTAATTCTCGTGTTGGAGTTAGTATTAAGGCACGAATAGGACGGTGACTTAACTGTTTTCCTTGCGATAATATTTGCAATATGGGTAATGTAAAACCTGCAGTTTTTCCAGTTCCTGTTTGCGCAGAAGCCATTACATCTTTGCCTTCCAAGATGGGTGGAATTGCTTTTTGTTGTATTGGAGATGGAGTTGTGTATCCTTTTTTGCTGATCGCTTTTAATAAAGCATCAGATAATCCTAATGAGTTGAATGACATAAATTGTGTTTATGAAGTAAACACTATCTATTAGGAGTACTTCTTTTAATTGGGCGCGAAGATACTGTTAATTTTTCCGTTCTGCTTTTGATCGGTGACTTTAGTTATAATAAAAAATTTAAAAGAAGTATTTTGAGAGCTAATTTATCTTTTTTTTTTTAAGATTTAAAGTTAGAGAACCACTATTTTGCCCAACTTCAAAGACGTAGGTTTTGAGTAGGTTAAATAAAGCCCACTGTTTAAAATTTGGGCTACTTTATCTGTGAGCAACTTTACCGAGACGCTTCTAGCGTGACAAATAGCAAAAATAAAATAGTTTAAGGAAGTAAATAAATAACAAAGCCCACGGTTTAAACCGTGGGCTGTTTAAAATCAAAAAACATTATTTCTAATTCAACTCCGAGAAAGTATCTCCTTTTTTAATATCTCCAGTTTTGAAACCACGGTTAAACCAATACATTCTTTGCTCGGAAGTTCCGTGAGTAAAGGAATCAGGTACTACTTGCCCTTGCATTTTTTTCTGGATGGCGTCATCACCAACTGCATTTGCAGCGCTCAAAGCTTCCTCAATATCGCCGGGTTCTAGCATTGCATTTTGTTTTTCATTGTAATGTGTCCAAAGACCTGCATAAAAATCGGCTTGCAATTCCAGCGCAACAGATAATTTATTGGCTTCGGTTTCACTTTTTCCTTCTTGTGCTTGTCGCATTTTGTCAGATGTTCCTAACAAAGTTTGAATGTGATGTCCGTATTCGTGTGCCAAAACATAAGCCACAGCAAAATCACCACCTTCGGCTCCAAATTTGGTTCTTAATTCTTCAAAGAAACCCATATCCATATAAATTTTTCTGTCTCCTGGACAATAAAAAGGACCTGAAGCAGAACTCGCTCCACCACAAGCTGTTTGTACTTGACCACTGAATAAAACTAATTGTGGTGCTTCAAATTTTAGGTTATTTTCTGCAAATACTTTTGTCCACACATCTTCATTGTCTGCCAATAGCGTTTTGACAAATTCACCTTCCTTAACTTCTTCTGGAGTTAAAGCTCTTTCTTCTGTTGGAGCAGATTGTTGTCCTTGTGTTTGTCGTAGAATGTTGCCAATCATTTGACCATTTTCTCCACCAAAAGCATTTAGTAATAGAATTACAATTCCTATTAATCCACCGCCAACTATAGCTTTGCCGCCACCAGACATTCCTCTTCTGTCGTCAACATTATCACTTTGTCGTCTTCCAATCCATTTCATAAATATAAGTTTTTAGTTAAAAATAACACTGTTTTTATTTAATTTTGAGCACCTGATATTTCATCAATTTCACTAAAATTGTCAGTCCCTACTATATTTTTATAAATGACATAAGTCATCGAATACATAAATGAAATCGTGAAAAATATTCCAATACAAAGACCAAAAATACCAAGTACAGCCCCAATTCCAGCCACAATCATCAATCCTAAAAGGATCAAAGGTTGTTTTGAAACAATTAAAATACTCGATTTTATAGCATCAATTGCATTTAAATTTGAAAAAATAATTAGTGGAATTGTCAAAAAGGTTAGAAACGAAATCAACAAAGAAGTTACTGTTCCCACAAAATTTAAACCTGCATATTGTAGCAGCATTGCAAGTCCAGTATTGATGAGTCCAATAATAAAAACGGAAATAAAAATAGTAGAAAAATAGGGGGATTTATAATAGGAAAACATGGTTGAAACATGAAATTCTTCTCCTTTTTCTCCGCAGTCAGCCATTTTTAAAAATCCTGCCATAAACGGATTGGTCAACGCTGAAATTAAGAGCAAACTTGCATTAAGTGGTATGGCAATATCTAGTGGCATTACTTTTATGGCGGATAATTGCTTCATTTTATTACCAAATTCTTCTATGTGTTCAATCCCAATATAGGAAATTAGTCCAGCCGCAGCCACGATTGAAACTAATATCCAAAAAACTAACAGCATCAAACCAGCATAAATTGCAATTTTTTTATAATTTTCGAATGCTTGTTCGAAAACGGTACCAAAATCGAGTTGGTATCCGTTACTAATAATTTTCTCAATTTGCTCTTTTTGTGTTTTTGTGTTTTGCATTTCTAGGATTTAGGTTGTTGATTTTTAGTTTTATAGCCAGTTTAATAGTTTTTTTATCGTTGCCAATTTGCCTTTGTATGGCGCATAACGAAAGGGTAAATCTAACAAATTTGATTTTATTAGAATACTTTTTTTGTGAGAAAATGTGTCAAAGCTTAAAATTCCGTGATAAGCACCAATTCCGCTGTGTCCAACTCCTCCAAATGGCAATCTATTGTTCGAAAAATGGACCATAGTATCATTGACACAACCTCCACCAAAAGAATATTTTTCAATCAAATGTTTGGTGAACGTTTTATTTTCGGAAAAGATATAGCAGGCTAATGGTTTTTCATATTTTGAAATAACTAAGTCAATATCTGTTTCTTTTTCGTAAGTAAGAATAGGTAAAATGGGTCCAAATATTTCGTCTTCCATAATTTTACTTTCCAATGAATTTTCGTCAATGAGAGTAGGAGCGATGTAGTTATTTTTGCCATCTGTTTGACCACCGAAAATCACCTTTTTAGGATCGATTTTATCCACTAATCGATTCCAGTTTTTACTATTTATAATTCTCGCAAAATCAGGCGAATCGACTGGATTTTTTCCATAAGCTCTGATTATTTCTTCTTTCATATAATCAACAAAATGGCTTTTCATATCCTTTTGAACCAAAATATAATCAGGAGCAATGCAGGTTTGACCTGCATTTACAAATTTTCCCCATACAATTCTTTTGGCAGCGAGTTTTAAATTAGCCGTTTCATCAATAATGCAAGGATTTTTCCCACCAAGTTCTAAAGTTACTGGAGTCAGATTTTCTGCAGCGGCTTTCGCAACAATTTTGCCAACCGCAACACTTCCTGTAAAAAAGATATAATCCCAACGTTCTAAAAGCAATTTTTGAGCGACTTCGGTTCCACCTTCGACCACTTCTACATCCTTTTTAATAAAAACTATTGCTATTATTTTAGCAATAATTTCGGATGTTTTAGGTGTGAGTTCTGATGGTTTTAAGACTATTTTATTTCCAGCAGCAAATGCAGCAATTAGCGGACAAAGTGCCAATTGAAAAGGATAATTCCAAGGCGCTATAATCAAAACTTTGCCGTAAGGCTCTTTGTAAATGTAATCTCTGGAAGGGAAATTCACGAATGAAGGAAAAACTCTTCTGGGTTTTGCCCAATTATGTAGGTTTTTGATAGTTTCATTTAATTCCGAGATGACATAATGTGTTTCAGTAAGAACGGCTTCAAATTCGGGCTTTTTGAAATCGAAGTTTAGTGCATCGATAATTTCCTTTTCGTGTATGATTATTGCATTTAGCAATTTTGTTAGCGATTCTTTTCTGAAGGCAATGGTGGTTTTGGGTTCCATAATTTAAAACTTAAATGAAGTTCTAAAGGTACATTTTTTTTTAGGGCATTTGTTGGGCATACATTTTAAAAAAAAAGCTTGACACGAATTTCACTAATTTACACAAACTTATTAAACTTAAAATTACACGAATCTAGTGAAGGTAGTTGAGATTAGTGTAATTTTTTGCCAAAAATGAAATTCGTGACAATTCGCGTCTATTTTCTTAAATTAAATAGCTTTCCAAATCACATCGTTTGGAACTGGAGCGACAATAATTAGATTTTCTTTCGAAACAGGATGTACAAAAACCAGTTTTCGAGCATGAAGATGAATTCCTCCATCCGGATTGGACCGGTCAAAGCCATATTTCAAATCACCTTTTATGGGAGAACCAATTGCAGAAAGTTGTGCCCGAATTTGATGATGTCTTCCAGTATGAAGATTGATTTCTAAAGCAAAATAATTATTTAGTTCTTTGATGATTTTATAATCTAAACTGGCTAATTTACTGTCAGGAACTTCTCTAGAATGTGCTTTTGAAGTATTGTTTTTTTCGTTTCTTTTTAAATAATGAACTAGTTTATCTTCAGGATTCTCTGGTTTATTTTTAACAACCGCCCAATAGGTTTTTTGGGTTTCACGATTGCTAAACAATTCATTCATTCGAGTTAAAGCCTTGCTGGTTCTCGCAAAAACGACAATTCCTGTTGTGGGCCTGTCCAATCGATGAACGACTCCAAGAAATACTTCGCCAGGTTTGTTGTATTTGTCTTTGATGTATTCTTTGACTACTTCGGATAAAGGTTTGTCTCCCGTCTTATCGCCTTGCACAATATCGCCAACACGTTTGTTGACCACAATAATATGATTGTCTTCGTGCAGAATTTGCAGGTTATTTTTATCAGAAAGTATTTTCATGACCTATTTTTGGCTGACTTATTTCAATTCGAAAACAGAAGTTTTGTAATTGTGATCGATTAATTTCATTTTCTCAAGACTTTCTTTAGAAATATCTTCTTGTCTATTTGTTGGTATGACAAAAAACATTTTTTTCTTTAAACTTAAAACGGAATCAAGTTCTTTTTGGTTGATAAGCACTTGTTCTTTTCCATTGGAATAAAATTCTCCAGAATAATTTTTTTGTTTATTCACTATGGAATCATTCTCCACTTGAACAAAATAATACAACGGAATTTGCTCGTTTTCGCCATTTATCTTAAGGTTTTCCAACATATATTTATCTGAATTCATCACATAACTGATGCTTGGAATTCCAAACATTCTTTCATATAAATTGGCAGGAAGAAGTAGTGCGATAGTTCCAATTAAAAAAATGGCAACCGGAAAAATTAACCCAATTCTAATGAGTATTTTTTTGCTGTCAAATTCTTTCCAGAAATGAACCATCAACAACATCATTGGGAAAGTGATCGGTAAAATGTAGGTATGCAATATATTTTTTGAAAACGTAAAAAAGAACGGCAACCAAAAAAGCCATAAAACGAGAAAGGAAACCCAATTATCTTTTAGAATTGTACTTCTGTTTTTCCATAATTTATAAATCACTATCGGAAACCAAGGAAAAGCAAACGCAACCATATAACCCCAAACAATTCCCATCGGAACATATTTAGGATTTCCATATAAATCACCTTTCCAGCCGGGAACTAAAAAGCGTTTGTAATGTTCGCCAACAAAGAAATAATCATAAAATCCAGGAGATTTTTGTTCGACTAAGTAATACCACGGCAATGCAATGGCAATAACTATAAGAGTTCCTAAAACCATTGAAAAACGAGAAAATAATTCTTTAAATCGCTTTAAATCTAATAGACACCAAACAAAAAGAGGAGGGAAGGTCAGGACCATAATTAAAGGACCTTTGGCCAAAAATCCCAATCCTAAAGCAACAAAAAATAAGTAATTCCAAATAGTTTTTTCAGGATTATTCATCACTTTCCAGAAGGAAAGCATCATTATTGTGATGCAAAAAGACAAAGCACTGTCAGTAGAAACAACTCCTGTGTGAATTAAAAACTCTGGCATGGTGAGCAATAAAAATCCAGGTAAATAGAAGGACTGTCCTTCTTTTTTCGCCAATTTTCCCGCGATAATTAGAAGAAATAAACTCAATAGATACGATGGAAATCGTGCCGCAAATTCATTTACCCCAAATATTTCAAAGCTTCCTGCAGAAAGCCAAGTTGACAATGGTGGTTTTGCCCAAAATGGAAGGTTGTAATCAATTTTAACTACAATCCAATCTTTGGTTTCGTACATTAATCTTGCTATTTCGGCATATCGCGCTTCTGTTTTATCCAAAAGTGGTATGGCGAATGTCAATATTAAACGGAAAACTAAAATGGCTATAACCGAGATAAAAAGTACAAAATTAGTGTCTTTTAATTTTTTTGAAATCATTTGCTAAAGATTAGTTGTCGATAATTCTTTTTCAATTTTTTTGTATTCAAATCTAATTTTGTATAAATCAAACCAAAGTTTGAAACCATAGCTGAATTTTACTTTAGAATCGCCTTTTTCGACCCATAATTTCAGTGGGATTTCAAGCATTTTTAGGATTGCTTTTTCTCTTCCAAATAATAGAATCATTCGGTAGAAAAGTTCTACATCAAACAACCATTTGGATATAAAATGTTTTTGAAACAATTTTTCTGAAATTTCTTTTGTAAAAAGTTTGGAACCACATTGCGTGTCATAAACCTTGATGTCTAAAATATTAGAAATGAAAGTTGCTACAATTCTTCCAATCAAAAAGCGGCTGTTTTCACGGTCGATGGTAGAACCAATTTTTCGAATTCTGGAGCCAAAACTAAAAACAATTTCACCTTTTAAATACGCTCTTAGCTCAATAAATTCCTCTAATGTAGTCGCTAAATCGGCATCGAGATACCCAATATATTGATGTTGAAATTGGTTATTACAATAGTTAATTCCAGAACGAACTGCTTCGGCTTTACCAACGTTTTTTACTAAGGAAAGAACGTGAATTTGATTGGGATGTTTTTCCTTTAAGACATTCAAAATGGCAACAGTATTGTCCTTTGAACCATCATTTACAAAACAAATAAATACCTCAGGATTGTTATTCAAAAAGGTAGAATATTCTTTATTTGAAATCCCTTTTTCTTCGTTATAACAAGGGATTACAACGGTTGTGTTGGGTTTAATTGTCATATAAAAATTATTTTTTACAATAAGAATGCTTTCTAAAATCGTACTTCAAACTTCTAACCTCGTACTTAACTTAGTATTGTTCTTTTTCATTTGGAAAATCACTTGACTTCACATCGGCAACATATTCGCCAATTGCTTTGGTCATTCCTTCGTATAAATTCATATAGCGACGCAAAAATCTCGGGCTAAATTCATTATTCATTCCTAACATATCGTGAATGACTAAAACTTGTCCGTCAACACCGCCACCAGCACCAATTCCAATCACTGGAATCGAAATACTCTTCGCTACTTTCTCGGCAAGATGAGCTGGAACTTTTTCGATAACTATTGCGAAACAGCCTAATTTTTCAAGTAGTTTGGCATCAGCCATTAATTTTTCGGCTTCTTCTTCTTCTTTGGCACGAACAGTATAAGTTCCGAATTTATATATGGATTGTGGGGTTAAACCCAAATGTCCCATAACTGGAATTCCTGCGTTTAATATTCTTTTAATCGATTCTTTGATTTCGCTTCCACCTTCCAATTTTACGGCGTGTCCACCACTTTCTTTCATAATTCTGATGGCAGAACGCAAAGCTTCTTTTGGGTCGGATTGATAGCTTCCAAAAGGCAAATCGACCACAACTAAAGCTCTGTTTACAGCGCGAACCACACTCGATGCGTGATAAATCATTTGGTCTAAAGTGATGGGTAAAGTCGTTTCGTGTCCCGCCATAACATTCGAAGCAGAATCTCCAACAAGAATTACATCAACCCCAGCAACATCAACAATTTTTGCCATAGTAAAATCGTAAGCCGTAAGCATGGAAATTTTTTGTCCATCGGCTTTCATTTCTATTAATGACTTTGTGGTAATTCGTTTGTAATCTTTTTTTACAGTAGACATTGTGTTTGGAAAATTATTGATTTGAAGTGCAAAATTAGTCAAATTATCTAAAATCTATTGGAAATACTATTTTTAAATACTGAATTCAAATATGATGTAATTTTGAGGTATCACTATTTCGTGGAATCTAGTTATTAATATTATTGAAATAAATTGTATCAAACAAAAAAGCAATCATTACACCAACGGTATAACAAATCAAATCGCTACAAAGAAAACCTTGTCCTAAAACATAATGTCCGAATGTAGTATTTCGAATTGCCAAAATCCATTCTGCTTTATAAAGTTGTTGAAACTCGATACAAAAGCAAAAAACTAAGGCAAGAATTGCTGCGTTTTTATTAGATGAACCGAGGTCAAACATTCGCATTCCAAAATAAATCATGATGGCATATAAAACATCTCCAAAATAGGTTGGAATGCCATCAATTTTTCTAGAAATTATGCCAAGTAGTATTGTGATTATTGTTAAAATAAAATAGTATAATCTATTGTTTCTTAGCATGATAAAATATAGTTCGAGAGGATTTAGCCGAGGTAAGAATCCAAAATATAATAATTTGTTAGTATGAAATTGAATTTTGCAAAATTAGTCTCTAACAATCCGCCATATTTACAGCAATTGCCAAACCACCCTCAGATGTTTCTTTGTATTTATTATTCATATCCTTAGCTGTTTGCCACATAGTATCTATTACTTTATCCAAAGGAACTTTTGCATTTTTCGGGTCGGTTTCTAAAGCTAATTCGGCCGCATTAATGGCTTTTAAAGCTCCCATGGTATTTCTTTCGATACACGGAATTTGGACTAAACCACCAACAGGATCACAAGTCAATCCCAGATGATGTTCCATAGCAATTTCCGCAGCAATTAAAACTTGAGCAGGAGTTCCGCCCATTAATTCGCATAAAGCTGCCGCAGCCATTGCTGAGGAAACACCAATTTCTGCTTGACAGCCACCCATTGCTGCCGAAATGGTCGAACCTTTTTTGAAAATACTGCCAATTTCTCCAGCAACTAATAAGAATTTTTTGATTTCACTTTCACCAGCATCGTGGTTTTCGATAACTAAATAATACATTAAAACGGCAGGAATTACGCCAGCACTTCCGTTTGTAGGAGCGGTTACAACACGACCCAAGGCTGCATTGACTTCATTTACCGCCAATGCAAAACAAGAAACCCATTTTAGGATTTGTCTAAATTTAACTTCTGTCAGGCGAATTTGTTCCAACCAAGTTTGTGGCGAATCATAATTTGCTGAGCCAATGAGGTGTTGGTGTATATCAAAAGCGCGTCGGCGAACGTTCAATCCGCCTGGAAGAATCCCTTCGGAATGACAACCAATGTACATACATTCGAGCATGGTGTTCCAAATTCGCATTAATTCGTGATGAATTTCATCTACGGAACGCATTGATTTTTCGTTTTCGTAAACGATTTCCGAAATACTTTTGTTGAGATCTACTGTATAGTTTACTAATTCACTGGCATTTTGAATAGGAAAGGGAAACGCACATTTTATTTGCAGTTTCTTTTTGGCATTGACACGTTCTTCAACAATTACAAATCCACCACCAATGGAATAGTAGGTCGAAGAATATTCGGTATTGTCAAGCAAATGAGCGGTAAATTTCAATCCGTTGGCGTGAAACGGAAGGAAGTTTTTATTGAAAATAATGTCTTCTTCAAGAGAAAAAGGAATATTTCTTTGATTGCCTAAATAAAGTGTTTTTTTAGCTTTAATTTCAGAAATTATTTTTTCAATGTTTTGGATAGGAATATATTCTGGATCTTGACCCGAAAGTCCTAGCATAATGGCTAAATCTGTGGCATGACCTTTTCCGGTTAGGGAAAGCGATCCGTATAAATTAACCTTGATGAAATTTATGATTTCAAATTTATGATTGGAACGTAATTCTCCTAAAAAACGTTCGGCAGCGCGCCAAGGTCCAAGTGTGTGTGAACTAGATGGTCCAACGCCAATCTTGAGCATATCAAAAACCGAAATACATTCTTGCATGATAGTAAATTTAGTAGAACAAATATAGCCATTGAGTTTTGTTTTATCACGCTTCTTTCTAGTATTTACTTAGAGGAAGTTTTATTGCATTCTAGTAGGAATAAACAACAAATTATGAAAAGAACAAAGGTGTCGTATAGAATGCTGATTCTTTAAATTAGGTTACAAGTAATGTTGCAAAATGTAATGAAAATTTTATTTTTTGATATAAAAGATTCTTAATATTGAATGAAAATAACTACATTTAAAAAATATTTTATTTTTTTGACGACTTGTTTTGTTTTTTTTTAATTCTACCATTTCCATAGAGTTATAAAACATTTTATATTAAAACTCATAAAAAAATATATTTTATTCCAATTTAGCCAATTTTAAAATAATTATTGATTTTTTGAATAAGGAAAACAACTTTTTTATCAACCTAAAAAGCTTTAACTTTAATCGAAGAGTATCCTAAGAATTATTGAATTCTCTAGTGTTTTCTCTACTTTTGCATAAGAATATAATTTTATTTTTATGGATTTTCAAATTGGGTTAGTCATTGCAGGATTGGTAGTTGGTTTTATTGTGGGTTTAACAGGAG
>JBBQSZ010000105.1:0-11595 GCA_038234745.1 Flavobacteriales bacterium
ATACCAAATGTTAGCAAACCACTACCGCTTGTTTCCCCGTGACCATAGGATTGTGGGTCTAGCAAACCGGCTGTCCACAAGCCATCTGGTTGTTGTAAATCTTTAATTTTAAAGGCTATTTCTTTAAAAAGTTTTTCAAAAAAAGGTCTGTTTTTGTAGTCGTTAGGCATTTCATCCAATACTAATGCTAAACTTGCTAACACCCATCCGTTTCCTCTTCCCCAAAAAACTTTAGCACCGTTTTTCTCCTTTTTGTCAGTTGGTGCAGCTGTCCAAACAAATTTCCCATCACGAGCAAACAGTTTTTCGATAGGATCATATAATAAATCATAAGACTTTTTATATTCAACATACATTGCATCCAACATTTTTTTATCCTTATTCATCTTGGCCAACTTAACGATAGCTGGAGGTCCCATAAAAAGCGCATCGCACCAATACCAAACAGCGCCATCATTAGGTTTCTTTAATGTTAAATGTTGTTCGATATAATTTTCTGTTGGATATATATTGGCATCTTTGGTATTTATAGATTTTAAATACAAATAAGCATAGCCTATGGCTAAATCATCGGCATTTCTAATTCTATTATCCGTTTCCCAATTATTTCTTTTTGCCATTTCGGTTAAAGCATTTAAAAACACAGGGTTCTTTGTAGCTTCATAGGCTTTTACAACTCCAGTATAATAAGCTCCATTGGTCCAATCTTTTGGAGATAATCTAAAAATTGGGTTGGCCTCTTGCCAGGCAAGCGCATTAACCATTGCCGTTTCGGTTTGTGAAATTAAGGTTGGTTTTTTTCCTTTTGGCTCATTGGCTTTGCCTGAATTTAGCATCAACAATGTCAGTAATAAAAATGTTGTGTTTACAAGTTTCATTATATATTCTTTAAAAAAATAGGTAATTTCCTTTATAAATTCATTGTTTATAATTTTAATCTGAAATAGTTATTTCAGAAACAAATAAAAAAAAGGGGTTAAAAAAACCCCTTTAAATTCCAAAAAAATTATTTTTTAGCTTTTTCTTCTTTAAGATAAGCATCCCACTTATCTGAATTTTCTTTGCCTAAAATACTTTCCAATTCGGCAGTATAGGTTGTCATACGTGCTACAACTTTAGGTCTCACATCAACACCTTCGGTCCTAATTTTTCCTACATCCTCATTTTTCTTAATCTCAAGAGGCAAAACCTTAGCAGCATCAGCAGCATTTAATGACAAAACGGCTGTCATTTTATCGACCGTAGATTTGGCACTTGTTTCAAATCTACTTTGAGCTGTTACTAAAACTGGGAGCAAAAACAATAAAAACAATAATTTTTTCATCTTCTTTAATTTTTAAGTATTAATTTGAGACTAAAGTAAAAAATATTCTAAAATACAGCATCCTGCGCTGTCCTGTATTCTTTATTTTTTTGCAAACTTGAAATTACTTGAGCTTCCAGCTAAACCATCCACGGGAAGTTTTATTTGAAGTGTTGTTTGTCCATTTTCTATTTTACTGTTCGTATTTTCATAACTTCCATCAATTGAAAATTTGATGGAAGTTAATTTATGAGTAGGTTCGGCAATGGATAATTCAATTTCTTTTCCATTATCTTTTAATAGTATTATACATGGCTGGTCTACTGTAATTCCACCAAAAACAGTTGCTTTTCCTGCTTGATAAAAAACGATTCCCGCCATTTTTCCATCGTTAGCAATTACTACTTGCTTATCAGCATCATTCGTTATTTTAAAAGCAGGTTTATCATTCACCTCTTTCATTATTTTTTCGCTGGCATTGGGTACTAAAACATATTGGTATTTTGCATCTTTTGCTTTTTTGCCATGATTAATCCATAAACTAAATATGTCTGCTTTTTCATTTACATCAGGATAACGTTGTGCCACGTTGTACCAAGATCCTGTTACACTTTTCGCCGCCAACTGGACATTTCCACCTACAGGAAAATAATATCCAATATTGTTGTGGAGCACCCAATTGGGATTTTCAAATAACTTATCTCCCGAAACTTTGCTGCTTTTATTATTTAAAGAAACGAGTACGTCTCCTTTTAAGTGCGCTTGGTTAATTGAAGTTGTTACTTCATACTTTGTGTCGGCTGTAATTCCATTTCCCAAGCAAACTATTTGATTGTCAAACATAAACCAAGATTTGTTCGCCTGTAATCCGCCTCTATTATATTGCAAAACAGCAATTCCATTTACACCATCCGTTACACCGCCAACAAAGTCACCTTCGATTTTATACCCCCAGGCATTAGACATTGGAATGGGTGTTTCATCTTGAATGATTGTCGTTCCAGGCAATTTTTTCCAATTCCAAAAAGGGAAAATATTCTCGTATTCGTCATCGGTTTGGTACAGCAAAGTCATTCCACTGCCTAAGTGATAGCCCAACATATTTTCTAAATTCACGGTTTCATAACCACTTACCCTACTTGATGACATTTTAATAGTGAAGAAATAATTGGGGTTTCTTTGAACGTGATAATCGGAATTCCAAAAATGCTTATTTCCAACTAAATTTTTATAATCTGTAGCTTTTATATAATTAGAAGTATAGGTTGGGTCTAGTTTTGATAAATCAAGGAAACGTGCCATTAGATCATTACGTTTCTTTACTAATTCATCTTTAAATAAATGTCTTCCGCTGGCGGCAATGTCAAACGCATTTTTATAAACAACCCATTGCATTCCGTCTAAAGCATAATTGCGTAAAATTTTAATTTTCGAATCATCAAAAGCGAAAGGTGTATTTTTCAACACGGCAATCCATACCATCATATCGTCTAAATAATGCAATCCATAATTTCCTTGCTGTAACATGGAGCCATGTTCGTGGAAACTATTGTCAGGCTGAATGCCTAAACCGGTAGAAACTTTTATTTCATTTTGAATGGATTTTGCCGCAATAGCCACACTATCTGTTTTTCGCAACAATAGCGATTTAAGCATTACATTACCCGACAACCATACTTTGTTTTGTCCTCCCATTCCAATTTTGGAACGGTTCAAGAGTTTAACCCCTTTCTCAATCTGATCATTGGAAAGTTCGTCTTCCATCACAAGCAAAATAGGTGCTAATGCTTGCGGAATTCCAATTTGAGGATACCACCAATTCGGACTAACGAAGTTGTATTTTAACCAATAATCTAAAGCCAAATTTATTTTAGTCAACACCATTTTATCGTGATAAAAAGAACTGTCATTTTTCAAATAGGCTTTGCATAAAATTTGCAAATTTTCTAAATGGTCTATAACCGGCCATCTGCCTCTTTGTTTGCTGCTATACTCAATTCCGGGCCAAGCGCCATTTTTATCTAATGTATTTACTAACTTGGTTGTAGTATTATTATCTATAGGATTTTCTATAAACTGATTCAGTAAATTGGTTTTCATTTGAGCCAATTCTGGCGGATAAGTCTTGTTTTGTTGTGCAAAAACGACCATTGAGAGTAACAATAGCAGCAAATAGAGTCGGGTTTTAATAAATAGTTTTTTCATATTTTGTTTTATTTTATTTAAAAAAAATCAAGTTATAGCACTTAAAAATGATTCTGGAATATCAATATTCTCATTTTCCAAATTGAAAATTATCGATATTAAACAAGAATCCTTCCCCTCCAGAGAATGTTAAATACACTTCATGAACACCCGAAACTTTTTTAACATTGCAACTAACATTTTTCCAAACATCCCATCCACCAGTAGCATCAACAATAGCAGTGCCAATTATAGATCCTTCTAAACTATCTAGTCTTACTTCTATTTTTCCGCCAATGGTTGCACTAGCTACTTTGCATGTAAATTTAGAGGCTCCTTTACCAAAATCAAGTGATTTATAAGCAGCGTTATCACCATTTTTTATTTGAGTCAACTGATCATTATTAGTTGGATTTACTAGATTATCTTTATCAAAAGAAAAGGTTTCTATTCGTACATTTCCATTGAGATAACAAGTACGTTCTGCTCCAATTTCTGCAAAAGCATTCAACGGTTTGCCAGCACCTTGAGAGGTCATTTGAACCTCAGGAATACTGCCATCTTTCAAGAATGTGATTGGTTCGATACATGCCTTACGCATCATTTTGCTGCCATGAGTACTTCGATGATAAAAAACATACCACTGCCCCTTGAACTCCGCAATAGATCCGTGATTGTTGTGATTGCCTGGGTCACATCCATAATTATCGATAATAACACCACCATAAGTATAAGGACCCATTGGAGATTTACTAGTTGAATATCCAATACAGGTTGGATGTCCGTGACGACCATTGTGAGCATAAATCATGTAGTAAATTCCGTTTCTTTTAATCATAGAATTACCTTCATGAAATTTATGTGTTTTGGCAGTTACTACTTCATCCACAATACTAGTGCTATCAATTTCAGTCATTTGGGGTTTCAGTTTTGCGATTTTCGCCGAGAACTGTCCCCATGTGTAATATCCTTGTCCGTCATCATCTATAAAAACACCAGGATCTATTTGACTGTATCGAGCAGGAATATTCATAACCTTCGCATTTTCAAAAGGCCCAGTTGGCGACTTGCTTGTGGCTACCCCTTCGTTATCTGTTTTCCCCGGTTGACAGTAATATAAATAATACAAACCGTCTTTATACATAACATCCGGAGCATAAAGCAAATTATCATTATAAGGAACTTTATCTTTTGGTCCTTTACTATTGAAAGCATCTGGAAAGTATTCCCAATGAATTAAATCCTTTGTGGACAAAACCCATTGGTCATAAGAGCAATATGTTTTGGAGCTAGTGTCGTGAGACCCATAAATGTATAATTTACCGTCTTTCCATACTCTAGCTGTTGGATCTGCGATATTCAAACCCGGTGGGCAAATGGGATTTTGGGCTACTGTAGATAAAGTGCATACTAACAGTACTGCTATAATAAGTTGTTTCATGTAAAAACTATAAATTTATGTTAGAATTAAAAATAAAAAGGAGGATTCTATTTCGTTACTATAGGTTTAGAATCATTTAGTCCTTTTAAAAACTTTTTTAAATTATTTATTGTAAATATATTTATTTCACCACGCAATTTCTTGCGATTTCAATATCTGCTTTAACATCATCCGTTAATTTTACCCAATCAACATCCTGTACTCTATTCATCCATAATGGGTTTACATTTTGTTCCATAGCCAATGAAACATATTTTTCCCAATAATCTAATGCAATCGTTAATTCCTGAATGGCTTTTTCTTTGACTTTAGCGTCCTGTGTTTCTCTGCAAAGTGCTACATGAGCAGAACCTGAGATTTTATGAGCATAGTATTTACCAAGGTTTGCAATAGTATTGATGTCGTGTAAGGTTTTTGTTAATTCTCTATCTTTACCAACGTGTAAACCCTTTAAAAGATTTAGTGCTTTATCTGCATGGGTGTTCAATATCTCAGAAACTTGAATAGGTGTTTTCTTGTCTGTTTTGGTATTAGTGGTTACCATTTTTACGAAATCAGGGATGGATTGAAATCCTGAAAGTGGATGAACTGGTATTTTTATAAAATCGTCTACACCATGAAAACCCGACTTTGTTATTGAATTTTTAGGTCGACTTTTACAAGCTTCAATATACCACTTAAAATCAAGGTCTCCCCAATGAAATCCTGTGGTGGTTGGGTATATCAATGATGCTTCTTGCCATGCGGTAAAAAGTTTTGCCCCATCTACGCTGGGAAATTTGTTTTGTAATAATGCCACAAAACGATCATCTCCTATGTTAGGATCGTAACCTAACCTGCCCCACAACATAAAGTGATACCAATGTTTTACAATTTCTATTTGTGCTGTTTTGTCTGCGTTCTTAGAAGTAAAATCACGACCCCAAATCCACTGATCTGAACCGTAATGATACCCTCCTGAAACCTCTTTTGGGATATTTAACATAAACTCGCGGACAAAGTCAGGCGCTCCCCATCTAAAATAGTAAATATCATCGTTTCTTAATTCCCATAAGGTTTCCATACCTTTAATCTCTTTGACAAATCCCGTATGAAAGGGTTGTTTGGTTGCGCTGTAAACGTGAGCTTTGGCGTATTTGTAACTGAACTGAAAGTCGATTTGCTTATTATCGATTACTTCTTTAAATTTTTTGGCAATTTCCTTTGCACCTGTCATGTGCTGGCGATGGATAAAAGTAAATTTCCTATCGGGCATTTCTTTAGCAATTTCAAGTAAGCCTTTTGCATAAGTTTCATAAGCCCATGTTTCTTTTTCATCTTCGTTTGCACCTTTCATATTCTCACCAGCAGTTAATCCTATCCCAGCCAAATCAGGATAAGCCCTATACATTGCCTTTATAGTTTGTGTAAAGTAATCTAAATTTTTTTTGTTTTTAATATCTTCTGATAAACCATGTTTTCCATTTGTACCATTAACAAAAATATTCCAAGTCATAATGTGAAAATCAACATTTCTGCTTTTGCCATAAGCCATCACTTCTTTCCAAAATTTCATTTTTTCTTCAATGGTAATTTTTTTAATGATTTCGGTTTTACCAAGAAGTTCAGGATTACTGGAGTTTTTTTCAAATTTTTCGTACAGGTCTTTTGTGTCTCCCACTGCTCGTTCTACATTATCTAAAGCAATATCCTCGTAACCTGGTACTTTTACCATAGATGGGAAAGGGTGTAAATTCCACAATGAAACAAAATTATACCGATACCTAGCTAAGTTATCAATGTATTCTTTCCAAAAATCCATGCTCCACATCTCTAGCATGTTATTTTGAGTTGCATCGCAAATATCACTATAACTTGGTGTACGAACATCAATTGGTAAATTAAATTTCATCCCTCGCATTTTCATATACGGGTTTACGGTAGTTTCTTTTATTCCGTCTAGCCCGTAAAGTTTAATTTGCTCTGCTAATTCTAGTCCACCATACATTACGCCAGCATTATCTGCACCCTGAACTACTATTTTCTTGCCATTTTTTTTAATTGAAAAACCTTCCCGTTTTAAGGCACTATTTGCTTCTACATAAAAAATGAAGTTTGCATCCTTTTTATTTTTTATCGCAAATTGAATACCTTTTTGAGCACAACTAGCTTTAATTTCATCAATAGCAAATAGTACTTTAGCATCCTTTAAATCTGTATATAAGTTAACTTGCTGCGCAAAAGAAATGTATCCATTAAGGATAATTAACAAACAAATTATTGTGCGGTAAGCACCTGATTTTAAATTATTTTTTTTCATTTTTCTTAAAAATTAATTAAGTATTTTAACAACTGCTAACCAATCCTGTGCAGCATCCGTTGGCGGGTTGCCAATATTCACTTTAACGCCAGCTTTAATCTTTTTTACTGCTGATGTTTGCAAACTATCCCCTATTCGTGGGTTAAACCATTGAACAGAATAATTGCCCTTTATCTGGCTAAGATCTATATCAGATGTACCACCATTTGGTAAATAAACCAAATAAATCTCTCCTTTTTTTGCAAAACAATATCGGTCATTTGTATGTTTTGGATTATCTATTAGTTCATCTGCATTTTTCATTTGCCAAAATGGAATTTTGTTTTTTTTGAAAAACTGAGTAGCAATATTTGCATATTCCCACGATTTATCCCGACTACGATAATCCTCTGCTTTTAAATCATTTTCTGGTAATTTATAGCCAAAGTAATATTCAACACCTGCACCGCCAGCCATCAAATTACCCCACAGGGTCACCTTTCTTATGTCGTTTAAATCGTAATTTTTACCCCTAAATTCTCCTAAACCATCAGTCCCTTTATACCCAATATCTTGCGGAACTCCTCCTGCTGCTCCTCCCTGCTCATCATTTGCAACTACCCAAGCTTTGCCTGCATTATCGGATTCGGTTATCCATTTTAATGTTAAACGGTGAACATCAAAATAAGGATTTTGCAAAGCTACCCCTGTTACCTCCGAAAGTGAACCTAATAGCGGAAGATAAACTTTATCTTGCTGTTCTGGAAAAGTATGTACTACCCTAACGTGTTGAAAAGGATCAATAGCTTTCATGTACGCAGCCATTGCGACTATTTGTGCTGTACTTTGAGTAGTTTCTTCGCCTAAATTCCAATGTATAGCTAATTCGTATCCAAAACGAGCAATTATTTCCCTCAAATACAGCTTGCGTTCTACACCAGTTTCTCCACCATCTAAAGATTCTTTAATAATTTTAGGGATTGCTTTGTGGCCTTCCAAATTATCATCGTTTTCATTTTCCTGTAATTTAAAACTCAAGTACATTCCAATTTTTTGTGCATGATCAAATACAATTTGCCATTGGTCTAATTTAGAACAATCGTAATGAAATTTGTCATCTCTATCTGTAAATGGCCAAACATTATCGCCATCGCCCCCAGCATTATAGGTTAAAAAAGAAAAAGAATTCATGCCTTTAGAGGATAGGTAATTTATTGCGCCAATCAATCCTTTTCCTTTGCCATTTTGACAAGTTGGATCACCCTCTTTCCAATCTTTAATGTGCGGAGCCCAAGATTTTAAGGGTACAGAGGGTTTAAGACCTATCGTATTATCAAAATCTTTATATCCCAACAAAGTTTCGGGCGCATCTGCACCAGTTTTTAAAAAATATTCTCCTGTACCTGACCATTGTAAATAACGCTTACCTACGTAGCTCAACCTACCTTTTGCTCTTAAATCAATTCCTTTTTTATCTGTTAACCCAATGGTAAAAGAACCAGTTTTACCATTGTAGGGTTCTATCGTTTGGGGATTTGCGCATTCGCCAACAGACACCTTTTCTCCTTTCAAAAAAGAAATGGTATAATTCCACTTACCCGGTTTATCTGGCATTAAAACAGCTCTCCAAATAGTACCTTCGGTTGCCGAAGTATTTGCAGCGTTACCGTCTGCAGCAAAATAAGCAGGCACCTTATAACTTGGCTGGCCAGATTCGTGGGTAAAAGTTACTGTCATGTTATAATCCAAAAACGGGTTTGGGTTGGTATCAACTTCTTTAGCGAATGGCCCAATTAGTTCTAAAACAACTTTATGCCATTGTTTTAATTCGCCATTAATTGCGACGTTACCATCGTTGATTTTGGCTATTGGGTTTACTGGAAAAGCAGCGAAAGAGTTGCTACTAAATATTCCTAGCAAAAACAGTATTAATAATCTGTGTTTATTTTTCATTGTCAATATGTTAAATTAATGTTGTGAAACTTTGCATGATGTGTCAATTCTACATTCATAAACCATAAAGGCATATGTCTATAATTAGATTCAGTATTTTTAAATTCTTTATGTTTGAAGCTGCTATGCTTCGCTTGAATTGAAGTAGAATAACAGATAACAAAAAATGTCAAAAGTGAAAATTTAAAAGTTATTTTAAAATGTTTGTTATAAATATTAACCCGTTGGGCAAATGGGATTTTGGGCTACTGTAGATAAAGTGCATACTAACAGTACTGCTATAATAAGTTGTTTCATTTACTAGATTTTAAAATTAATTATTTTAAACTTCTTATTTGGTTTTTATGGTTTTCATTTTTTTGAGGAAGTTAAAATTTACTCATGTACTATTTTATCATAAGTGTTAAATATAGAATAATGATACTTTTATTAAAATATCATATCTAAATATTTATGATAGAGAAAGTACTATTTACCCATCCAAAAAACAGATGTAACGGCTGGTAAGTCTAATTTGTATTTTGTGTACACTTCTTTATTCTTAATTACCATACCAACTTTTGTCAGTTGAGCGGCTGTTCCATCATACGGATTCCAACTTTGCAAATCGTGTTTTCCTTTTAACAAAACCGTTGTATTAATTGCATCGTCACTAGAATTTGCAAAAAAGTAAACATCTTTACCGTCTTTTATTTTATGCAAATAAGAAAATAATCCTAGTTCAGTTTTTATAGCATCCACCGTTTCAAAAATAACATCCGCACCAGCAGATGAAATACTTTCTATCGCTTTTTCTAGATTAACCTTAGTTGGTACTTTTACAAAATAGGCTTTACCTCCTTTCGGATTTGATTTAATATTAGGATTTGCATTTGCATCATTTCCGAACATTTCAGCAACTATAGCCTTTACTTTTTCATCTTCATCAACTTTGGTAGCTTGTGATGGCAATAATGTAGTGGCAATTACTTTTCCACCAGCATCGTAAAATTTCTTAATTTTTTGTAAAGCGTCTAATGTAATTACGCTTCCGCCTGGAATAATTATAACTTTATAATCTTGATAATTTTCTTTGTTATCAAGATGTAAATTACCCTTACTAATTTTATATAGATCCGTCGCTAAATATTCGGGATGAATAAAGGTAAAATCTCTACGGATTTCATTAGTCAAAATGTCGCTAATTTTCAAATAATCTGCTTCGGGATATGCCCAAGATCCAGCTCTTTTGTTATCTGGTGCATCAAAATAATAGCCAGCCTGCAAGCTGCTTATTGGGTAAACAATACCAATTTCCGATACCTTACGTCCACCTTGTAAAACATAACAAGACCGAGATACATAATCGCTGTAGGCTGGCAATACAGCACCTAACTTTTCGCTATAAGGGGAAACCAAGGGCGGAATACCTACTTTTGTCGGCTCGTACCATTCACCGTGTGGAACTACAAAGTTAATTCCTCTTGCAAAAAGTTCCATTACAGTTCTGTAAAGCATATTTACATCTACATTTTTTTCGGCAAAAGCCCCATAAACTTCTGTGGTTACAACGGGTCTATCGTATAAATCCGCAGCAGAACTTATCAATTTAAATCCATCTCTACCGTGACCATAATCAATGATGGCATCTGCCAAAGGCATTGGAGTATGCCTAAAGAATTTAAAAATATCACCGTGCATATCTACTGGCTGGATGCCATAATTCCCAGGCGGGTGACCCGTGTTTTTTAAACCATATTTAGTGGTCCAATCGGTAACTGATTTTGTATAGCCTTCTGCAAGTAATTCGGATCGTGTGTTGAAAAAAGCTACTCGTGCTGTTTGTGTTTCTGGACCAATATCATACCATAAAGCGGGGTAAAATAAATCAGGATCATAACCATTTAGAGTTTTAAATTTTTCATTAAACAGTCCCGTCCAGGTGCGCTCCCTTCTTAAAAAACCAACATCATCAAAATAGGTGATTTTGATCGTATTGTTGAAATAGTAGCTAAATCTTTTAGCATATTCATCATACGTTAGTTTCATAAATTGATCCATGGCTTTTGGATCCATAGCATCTAGAGGCATATTCGTTTTCCAAAATGACGCCGTATTGCAGTTGAAAAACAGTACTCTCCAATCTCCGCCTTTTGGGACTTTCCAACTCAATAAATTGTTAACTATAAAAGGTTTCAAATTAATACGCTCTTTGGTGGAAAAATCCATTGCAACTGCGGACATTAATTTCCCTTGAGGCACTACACACTTGTAAAATGGAAGTCCAGTAACATTTACTTCTGTTTTGTCTAAACTTTTTCTTAAAAATTGTGGATACTCTCTTTCGATAATTCCACCCGCTGTTCCACTAGGAAAACCGGTGTCATCATACAATATTATCTGCATTCCCAAACTTTTAGCAGTTTTTAGAATTGTGCTGTACCTTTCAAAATAATC
>JBBQSZ010000106.1:0-11521 GCA_038234745.1 Flavobacteriales bacterium
GATCGCTAGTAAATATAATTAAAGTATTTTTTCTAAGATCAAGATCATCAATGGCGTTTAGGATTTTTCCAATTTCAGCATCCACTTTTTCGACTAATTTATAATATGCATGGCGGTATTGTCGCCAGTCTTCTTCAGTATAATTAGCGGTGGGATAAATCTTTTTACTCGCTTCTTGTTCTATTTTGAGAACTTCGGGAAATGAGGCCTCTTGCGCACGATTTTTGGGCAATTGAGGTGTTTCCTTTAGCGGAACGTCAGGTACATTTCCATAAGCCAAGGGTTCGTTTCTTGCCCATTCGCAGATGTTATGAGGATTATCAAAAGAAACGGTTAGAAAAAATGGTTTATCGGATCCTTTTTTGGATTTTAGGTAGTCGATACTTTTTTCAGCCAATCCAATATCTCCCATTGGCGCAATCATTTCAAAACCATTTCCTGCCAGCATACTGGGTTCAGAAACATGCCATTTTCCACCATAAGCACAATCATAACCAGCCTGTAGTAAAACTTTAGAAAGCATGGTTTCTTTTTCTGAAGATTTTATTTCATCTTCTCCCTTTTCATTTGAATTGACACCTAAATTGTGGGGCATTTTACCCGTGAAAATACTGGATCTTGATGGAGTACACAAAGGAAAAGTGACATAGGTTTTTTCGAAACGCATGCCGCTATTTGCCAATTTATCTAAATTAGGGGTTTTTAAATCCCTATTCCCAGTAATGCTCAATGCTTCAGCTTGATGCTGATCAGTCATAATTAGAATAATATTAGGCTTTGTGTTTTTTTGTGCTTTGACCTCACTGAAAGTTCCAGAGACTATAAGTATAGCAAGAAAAAATAATTTTATTTTATCAGTGTACATCATCGCAATATGTTTTACATTTTTCTCAATTCAATTCGGTCTAGTCCCAATCCTTCGGTCCATTTATCGGCACCAATTTTAAAACCTTTCAGTTGTAAGGTGTACGTTCCTTTTTTCAAAAACTCAATTTCACCAACATTACTTCCAATTTCATTATAGAAAAACAGCGTAGGATTTATGTTTTCAGTATCTCTTTTTAGAACCACAGGTATTATTTTCCCAGCTACTTGAACACTTCCCATTTGTTCTGATCCTGTCCAGGTTGGTTTTGAATGATTTCCCTTTTCGTTCGAAATAATTTTGATGCTAAATTTTCCAGGCGTATGCACTTTAAATTCCCATGAAGATAATGCTTCCTCTTTTATATAGTGACTTGTTATTCTGTCCAAACGGATATCATTGTGAACTCCTTGAGCAATTTCGTGGTCTATTTTCAAATTTGCATCTTTATATTCTACTACTAATGGCGTTGCAAATTCCTTTTTATCGACACCAGCTAAATTTATTGACAAAAAGCGGCCTTCTTGCTTGAAAGCTACATTTTTGGTTGAGCCTAATACATGAATTTTATCCACTTTTGACAACATTCCGTTCAACTCAATTTCATTGTTTTGTGGCCAATTAAAAATATTTAGATAAATATTATTAGGTTTCTGAGTTACGTAACCCCAATTGTAATTCCACGGGAAAGGGGAGGGCGTAGTATTGTAAACAGATGCGCCATTTTCCTTAAGCCATTTTCCTGCGATTTTCAAATTTTTGACCGGTTCCTCTGGCATTAAACCACTTGGCATTGGACCCACATTTAGTAAATAGTTTCCGTTTCTACTTGCCGATGCAATGAGGGAACTAAGTATAAAATTTGGTTTTCTCCATTCGTGATCATCTTTTCTATAACCCCAAGAAGTATTTGTCGTTCCCGCCATTTCAAAAGGTATTGCCAATTGATCTCCAGTAAAATAATTATCAGAAGGGGTATAGAAATCAAAATACATGTCTTTATTGATAACCGTTGGCTCCACTTCATCTCCAATTCTGGAACTGATGATAATATTGGGTTGTAATTCTTTTGCAATTTTTACAAATTCACGAATTTCTTCGTTATCCAATCCTTTTCCCATATCAAACCAAAGAATATCAATGTCACCATAATTCGTTAAAAGTTCTCTAAGTTGTGGAAAAGATTTGTCCTTCAAATATTTAGCGCGATCCATTTTAGCAGGATCAAAATCCACCAAATTCATGCGCTCTCTTAACTTTCCTTCACCAATGTAGTCGTTCGGGTTTTCCCAATCAATCATATGGGAATAATACAATCCAAATTTCAAACCTTGTTTATGGCAAGCGTCTTTTAATTCTTTAATAAGATCTCTTTTAAAAGGAGTATTCATTACATTATAATCCGAAATTTTGGAATTAAATAGTGCAAATCCATCGTGGTGTTTGGAAGTAACAACGATGTATTTCATTCCTGCATCCTTTGCATTTTTCGCCCATTCATCAGCATTAAACTGTGTTGGATTGAATTGTTGCATCAGCTTTTGATATTCTGACAAAGGAATTTTTAAAGTGTTTTGAATCCATTCTGCAATTTTTGGAGTTACTTCGCCTTTGTATTCGCCACCTAAAATAGAATACAGTCCGAAATGAATAAACATACCATATTTAGCATCTTTCCACCATTGCATTCTAGTTTGATACTCTTCTTCAGTTTCGAACGGTATTGTTACTTTTGACGGTTTATTACTTTTGAAATAAGCTTCAATATTGCTCTGATAGCCCAGCGCTTTATTGGCATCTACATACGGATTTTCTTCATTATTGTTCTCTGTCTTAACTTTGGAATCGCTTGTTATTGTTGCATCGGTTTGAATTATTACCTTACAAGAAGCAAGAGTAAGAATACTAATTAAAACCATTGTTGTATAATAAATATTTGTTTTCATAAGTGGTGTATTTTATTGATCAGTAATCTCAGCTTGTAACAGAGGATATTGTATTTGTTTGAACATTATAGTTTGAAATCAAATAATATTCAAATGTCACATTGCAACAAAATATTGGTGCAATGTGACAAAAGAAATAAAGTAAATGAAATAAATTTTTATGTCCAAAACTTTGGTCTAGATCTTATTCATCTTAAATTCTCTAGGCAAACCATCGATACATTCTAAAGTGATGATGGTAGTATCTCCAGAAATTTCTACTTTTTTGATAAAACTTTCCTGTACATCATCCCATTTTCCTTCCAACGTTATTTTTAGTTCTACAGCTTGACTGTAATTTCTAAATTTACCTGGTTTGTATTCTGGAAAATTCAAATCGGGTTGCACTGCACTAATGTTTAACGAGTTGCGATCTTTGTGATTAATCATTACCAAAGCGGGTGCCGAAACTTCTTTTAAGATTTCCTTTCCTAAATTTTGATTTGCTTCAAAAACTACATAACCAGTTGTATTGGTTTCTTTGTTTAGAACAATATGAGCGATTCCATCGGCTCGTTTGATTTCAAAAGAATCATCATTTTTTATTTTTTTTCCAAAATCTTTTTGATCCTCTTGAGTCATAAAAGGATATATTGCATATTGGTACGAAGCATTTTTTGGTGCTAAACCGTGATCCATCCAAGCCGAAGCAAAATCGCCAAAAGTTTCTTTTTGCCCTTTCTCAGGATATTTCACTGCTCCTGTACTGATAGAATATTCATTATGATAAGACTGCTGATTTGCTTTTTTAATCTGAACCGGCGTGTCAGACAGAATATGATATCCGTTTCCATAAGGATCAATTAACCAATTTCCAGATTTTGTATCGCTTTTCAATTCGCCTTCATAAGGGAATTTTTTAATTGTCTCTACTGATGTAGTTACTGGTAATTTCGTATCCGTTAATAACGATTGAAATAGATTGGTTTGCGTTGGATTTTTCTCATCAATACTAGAAATATCAGTCCCGATAGCAATCAATTTATCACCAAAAGAGAACACTGATTTTTTAGCTTTTAATTTTCCAGGGAAACCCAAATTAGACTCATTTCCATCGGCATTAGTCCCTTTTCCTTCATTTAAAATCATTCCAAAAATTCCATCACCATCCAATTTGGTCGCACCAGCAAAGGATTCGTTTGAGCGAAACATTAGCAAAGGCATCTTAGGCTCTAATTCCTTGAATGGTAAATAAACGATGGTAGCACCAGGGTAACGGTTCCAATCCCAACCTTCTTGAACCATACCACTTCCTTTTTCGCCTGAACTATTTAGTAATTCAATGGTGCCATTTGCAGGATATCGACCGTATCTATTTTCTTCCACATAAATTTCGGAAGCCCAAACATACTTGCTATAGCCTTTTATTAAGGCTGCCCAGTCATTTTTTCTTTGAATAGCTGTAGCTCCATAAGGCAAAGTAAAATAACCCGATAAATTTTCTTTTGGAATGCCGTTTAGTTGCGTAAAAGTCATCGTATTCATTACATCCTCTTTACCCCAAAGTCTTAGGTATGCTCCTGCAACCTCTCTATCAATTTTTGAAGTGCCTTCAGGATTACCTGCAAAAGCCATTTGCAAATAAGGATTTTTCAGCGATTGAATCCCGTTTTTTTCGAATGGATGGCGTCCTGAATTTCCAAAACCCCAATCGAATAATTCGCTGTATATTCTGGTAGTTAAAAAAGCTTTTCTGAAATTTCTATGGCCATCAATACCAATGCTAAACTGTGTACCTGCTAAAGTTCTGATTATTTTTGGTACAGATTGAAACGCTCCCATTCCATAGGCAGGATAATGCCCATTGTGGTGCCATGAAGTTCCATCGGGTTTAAATCCCCATTCTTCTTTTTGTTGCGCCAAGGTAATGGAAATGTAATCAGAATAGGCCAATAATACTGCCGCTTGCATTTCTGGCTTTTCAAACAGGAAAGCAAGCATCATGTGCTGATACGATTGTGTATTCAAATAATCGATATTTACATGAAAATCTTTGGGATCATCTAAAACCATTCCTAAATTGAACAACCATTGTAAACTACCTGCAACTTCATTTCGCAATCCAATCTCATCAAGTAAGTTTCGCTGCATAAAAAAAGCTTCCGCAATTTGTCTTACATTATAGCCAATATGGTGTCTAGTTCCTCCATTTGACCCTGCTTGCCATCCTTGATCCAGAAAGTATTTTGTCCCGATGGTAAACATAGTTTTCATTTCGGCTTTTTCAGCAGGATTTCCTCTGTCATAAAAACTGGCTATTTTTTTTAAAACTGCCCCTAAATCTTTAATATCATTAAATTTTCTAGGGCCTTCTTGTTTTTCGTCATAATAATCTTGATTTTCTTTAAATGTCAAAGGTGGTCCAAGAATTGTTTTACCGTTGTCTGTTATATTCAATTTGGCAAAATCATCCTGCAAGGTGTTCATATACAATTTGTACTTTTTTTCTGGGGCTAAATCTTGGTCGATTTGTGTTTCAATTCGTTTTAAATCTGCTTTTTTTGCATCAGAGATGGCGACTGGTTTCAGATTTTTAATACGATCATAATTGGATATTAATGGCATCCAATGGTCTTCGGCAAGATCTTGATTTGCTTTTATAAAAGGGACAAGTTCATCTGGATATGGGTGTCTGTCATCTTGATATTGAGAGTATATAATATCATCAAAAAACAGTTTTCCAGTTGGTTCGGAAGCTGTTATTCTAAAATAATCATAATCTACTGCCGCTAATTTTTTAGGAGCATTGCCTTGCATTTCATAAAAAGGTACCCAAATAGTTCGCCAACCTGTAAAGGAAAGTGCTATGTCGAAAAAAACTTGTTTTACTCCATTTTTTTCAAATGAAATAGTGATTTTTCCCTTTTGTGGTGTTTCATTGTATATTGCCATCTGTAAAGTTGGACTTGCTGGAAAAAACAGACCATAGTCTAATGGACTTTCTTTGGCTGTTATTATTCGGAAATTCGACGTTCCTATCGTGCTGTTTCCATTCCATTCCCATTGCAAAGATGCTTTTCCATATTTTCTGTGTGCTTCACTAAGGGACAATTTTCCATTAGAAACCTCATAAGACTTTAATCCTTTTTCTGATTCAAAAGATTCTACTCCTGGTTTGTAATCGTTTTGAGAGAAACCAATTCCAGTTGCCAAAAACAACAACGCTACGAGAGCCTTCTGCTTTTTCGATTTTAAAAATGAATCTATCATACTATGTTATTTAATTATTATTTGTTAGTTATGCTATTACAAAAAGAATGCAATTAAAGGAAGCTAATCTTTATTTTTCATTTCTCAACAATTCCTTAATTTAATACTACTAAGTGTTTAATTATAAACAGTTTTAAATGAATTATGGAACAAGATTACGAAAACGTTTTTACAAAAGCAAGGTAAAGTAAAAGAAATGTGCTCGATAACACTATTTTTTTGTAAAGTATTCAAATTTTGAATAGTAACCTTACTATTAGAGGTAAAGAAGTAGCATTCGAAACCGTTTTGTTATGAAGAGATATCTATCTAAAAGTAAAGAAAAGATATTCTTGTGAATCAATGGTTAAAATGAAAGATTCATATTCAAATTATTAAATCAGACAAGTTTTCAAAACCTGTCTTATTTGTATTAAAAATCAAAAAGTTAAAGTTTCAACCCTTGATTCGCAATATTCTTAAGTTACTAACTGAATGCACTGAAATCGAATTAGATGGAATGATACGGATTCCTATTCCTGACGAAATATTTTTGCTCCTGTTGTGTTTCTCTAATTATTTGTCACGCTGGAAGCGTCTCAACTGTGTTGCTTTCGCGTTCTGAGATACTTGCAGCATCAAAAATGGAGTAAATCAAAAAACCCTGCCCAATGAAGGAACAGGGTTTCAATTTTAGAACTAGGTTCTTATTTGATTCTTTCTTTACGCTTTTTTAGCTTGTATTGCTCTGAATCGCATAAATGTAAAGAGGATTCCGACAATCGCTAATAAAATGACGTAATTATCGATAGGTGCTGGCGGATCAGGAGTTTCTAAAGTTCCAGTTCCATCATCAGTTCCAGGTCCTGCTGCAAAAAGTACGAACGTTGAACATAAGTACACTGCAACTATATAATATTTTACTAAATTATTTTTCATTTGGTGTTTTTTTAAATTTATGAATTAGAAAATTAATTAACAACTTTCTTAGTTACAACTGCATTGCCAGCCGAAGTTACTTTTACAAGTACTACTTGGTTAGAAGCTCTCAAATTGTTGATAGTTGTAGTTGTAGCATTTACATTATTTTGCTCCGCAATTACTCTTCCTTGAATATCAAATACTTTGACGTTGCTAATGGTATTGTTTCCTGAACTTACAGTTAATGTTCCATTATTTCTATACACTTTTACACTATTATCATTAAATGTGTTTGCATTTACACCCAAATTTTTTTGGTATTTCAAAGAGAATCTTGAATTGTTAGCTCCTTCTGTTGCAGTAAATGTATAGGCATCCGTTTGCAAGTTCGTTTCTGTTCCAGATGTAGCATCAACAAGATAAACGTCTTGACCAGCTGCAAACAAACCATCTGCGTGATCTTTTGTTATAGTGAATGTTCCCGCTTTTTCGACTTTAAAATTCAATGCTACTACATCTGACGCATCGAATGCTGGACGACCTTGTATTACATATTCGCCACTTTCGATATTTGAAGTCAATGCTGTGGCGCTATCGTTGATGTATTTGCCATCAATACCATTATCAATACCTGTTGTAGCACCATCCATATAGCCTACTAGCATTTGATTAACCAAATCCGTTCCTTGCGAAAGGTTTATCCAAACTCTGTCTGGTTGTGCGACTGCTTTTGTTCTTAAAAATGGTGATGTAGTATTTGTAGTACGCATAGCATTAGTAAAAGAAACAGGTGCAACTAAAGGAGAACTTGTATTATTTACAAAAAAACCTTGACCTACTTGAATATTTTGTAATGGTGTAATACCTCCATCGTTTGCTACAGCTCCTAATTTAGTATAAGTTGCATATGCCGATGATACGATAGGTGCACTATTTCTCTTTCTCCAAAAGTACAACGTTCCATCAATACTTTTATTAACCGTACCTGTGCTTACAATATTTGCATCAATAAAAGCATTTGCATCTAATGTTGAAGGATATGGATTTCCAATGGCATTATAACCCGCAACTGTTGTTACGTTTACATTTCCGTTATTAGGAATTCCTGTAAAACTTCCTGTCCAAGAGGCAGAAGTTCCAGGATAATCAACCCAAGTATTTGGCATACGAATTAAATATCCTTTTCCTTTATTAAACAGAGTTGCATCTGCGGTAACATTATATAAATCTGTTGATGAATTGTAAGTATAAAAACGACCTGTATAAGTATCTGGCGAGAATTCGTTTAATTTTTGAGTTGTTCCTGTTGGAGATGACCATAGCGTATAGTCTTGTCTAAACAATGAAGCACTAGCGCGATTTACGGTAATTGCTCCAGTATTCGCAACTATAGAGTTTTGTGTAAGATTAGAATTATTTCCTAGTGTAAAACTTCCTGAGTTTACATTTAAATCGGCATCTAATAATACGTTATATGTAGAAGGAATAGAAACATTTGCACTATTTCTTACTATTAAAGATTTTGCTGTTAAATTGGCAGCTTCATTATAGTTTCCTTCAATATAGGCAAATCTAGTAATTGTTGGTGTTGTGTCCCATGAAGAACCACTCCAAGTACTAGTAGGTAAGTCAGAAGAACCAATTACTAAAGCAGTTAAGGGATTAGAAGACACAATTAATGCAGCATTAGCTGTTAATCCTGTAATATCTGGAATACTAGTAGCGGTAAGTGCTAAACTTTCAAAATCAAAAGCAGCTAATAAACCTGTTGTTGAAGGAGCTGTTGATGAATCGATTTTGTTCTTAACATCCATATCTATTTTATAAAGATCAAAGGCAGAATTCCAAACGCGAATATCGTCAATAGCCATTTGAACTCCACCACCTCCAGTACTTGAAGCCCCAAATAATAGAGCTTTAGTGAGACTTGACATATCAAAAGCAGCTGTTGCAGTTGAAGTAATAAGTAAAACTCCATCATAATAAAGTCTTGATTTACCATCTGTATCATTTAATACTAGGGCAAAATGATGCCAATTGCCATCATTTAAAGTAGTTGCTATTTTAGCGTTATCGATATTGTCATAAGCAGTAGTTGGTGTGGCCGTAGAAGATACCAATCTCATATCTTTGTGATAGCCACCTGTTAAGCTACCAAACGTTATTCCATAAAAACCAATTCCAGCAGCAGATGCGTCGGCTTTAGTCATAATTTTAGCAAAACTAAGGTTGTTGTTTAATCCAGAAGGAACCATAATCCTAAAAGTGATTGTTTTAGACTGTGCGGCGGTAACATTAAATGCAGCATTATCTGGGATATTAAGTCGACTTCCAGATGATACAGCCTGAGAAATGTTCAGGTATTGATTTTGTGCTTGGGTAGTCGCTACAAGACCGACAAAGGTTAGTAATAAAAGTGCAATTTTCTTCATAATTTTTAATTTTTATTGGTTTAATTTAATTTTGATTCTCTAGCGATAGAAGAGATATAACTTTTAAATCTGCAATAGAAAAGTCCAATTTCTATTCGTTTTTTTAATTATTGTTGTCTTTTTTTTAAACTTAATTATATTCATTAAGTTGTTGATATATTGCTTGTTATTATTAATCTATACCGACAAATTTTTCAAAAGAGGAAATGTCAAAATATTGTTCTCGAGCACATTTTTTATGAAATAACCTTAATTTATTGCTGTTTTTCAGTATAATGTTGATTATGCTATTTTCTGGAGAACGTACTGATGAAAAATTATACGATTCCCATCTTGCTACTTTATTGTAAAAAAGAAATGCAATGTTGGCCAAGTTTTTTAAACTTGCCAACATTGCATTTTTATTTGATTTATTCCACAACCACTTTCGTAGTAGAAACTGCACCTTCTTGAGATTCGATTTTAAGAATATACATCCCTTTTGCAAAACCACCTACATTAATAGCATTTGCAGTTTTGTTAGCATATACAGTTTGACCCAATACATTAACCAAACTCACATTTTTAATCTGGATAGAACTATCAGATTGGCTAATGTTAATCACACTATTTGTAGGGTTTGGATATACTGAAATACCTTGTAAAATATTTTCTTTAGTAGAAAGTGTAACAACGGCTGGACCAGTTGTTATTGCAGTCCCACTATCACCACCTGAATTTAAAGTAGCAGTATTTCTTCCTGTAGCGTCTGTAATAGTACTTTCAAAATCAAAATTAGCAACTAAATTTGGTGTTGCATTAGTTACTGTAGCAGTTACGTCTGCAATTACTTGAGATTGAGTGTAGGCAGTTGTAAAAACACGAATATCGTCAATGCTCATGCTCACTCCGCCACCTCCAGTATTAGAAGCGCCGAACACAAGAGGAAGTGTATTGGTCATATTTATTGGGCCACCTGGTGAATCAGGTGTGAATGAAGTAATAAGTACATTTCCGTCATAATAAAGTCGGGATAAACCATCAGTATCATTTAATACTAAAGCAAAATGATGCCAGTAACCATCATTTAATGTGGTTGCTAGCTTACCATTATCAGTATTTCCAATTGTAGCAACTTTAACTAAGGCTGTATTTGTATATACAGGAGTAGTAGCGGTAGCCACCATTCTCATATCTTGGTGTGAATTAGGTGCTACTGTTGTTACACTACCAAAAGTAACACCATACGATCCAGCACTACCGTTAACAGGTGTATCATTTTTAGCCATAATTTTACTAAAATTTGTTGGATTACTTACGGTTGTCGGAATCTTTATCTTAAAAGTAATTGTTTTTTTATCTGCAACAGTAACATCAAGGTCAGCGCTGTTCGCTATTGTAAGACGTGCTCCCGAGGCGGTAAGATCTGATTTCAAACGCACAATGTTTAGATATTTATTCTGTGCTTGGATTGTAGCTGTAAATCCAGCAAATGCTAAAAGGATAAAAGTAATTTTTTTCATAACTTTTGTTTTTAAGGTTTAATAAAATTTGTATTAATTTATGGTTTTTGTGTTGTTAAGTCGTTTAGGATTTTAAATCCAATTATTTAGTCATTTTTTCAACTGCACGTTTTTATTTCACATAATCGAGATTTAATTCTCTCGAGTGTTTTAATTTTTTGTTTTCAAAACACGATTTTCAGTTCAATAATCAAGCTACGTAAATAATGACGAAGCTATTTATTTTGAAACAGGTAGGCTTGAAAATCTATTTAAAAAATACGGTGTTTTCATAAATATTTAACAATAGTATAAAAAGGTTATTACATAAACAAAAAAAAACTAAAAATAATGTGTTCGAGCACAAAAACGATTGAAAAAGTAATAAAAAAACTACTCTTTTTGGGGTATTTATTTTTATATTATAAATATAAACTACTGTTAAAAGCTAAGAACTAAAACCGACTAACAAATTGATTACAAAGTAATTTAAAATTATAAAAAAATACATTGTTGTCCGATAAAAAATCACGGAACGTTTATTTTTCTTTAGATTTCAGGACTTAGCAAGGTTTTACCTTGCTTTAGCTTGTTTTTGGCTACCTTCCTGAGAGTTCGATAAATGAAAAAATATTTTTTTTAATTTCA
>JBBQSZ010000107.1:0-10841 GCA_038234745.1 Flavobacteriales bacterium
TCCTGCAAGGTCTTTTTCAGACCTTGTAGGTTTTGGAAACTTTTAAAATCATACCTACAAGGTCTGAAAAAGACCTTGCAGGATAATAACACACACAGCGTCTTTGCGACATTGCGGTAAAAAAATAAAATTATGATTACTATTGGAATAATTGGAGGTTCAGGATATACAGCAGGAGAATTAATTAGAATTTTAATGTTTCATCCGAATGCAAAATTGGATTTTGTTTACAGCACCACAAATGCAGGAAAACCACTTTCATTTGCGCATCACGATTTGTTGGGCGACATCGAAATGAATTTTACCGACACTATTAATCCGAATATTGATGTGCTTTTCTTGTGTTTAGGACACGGAAAATCAATCTCCTTTTTAGAGAACAACCAATTTTCTGATGCAACAAAAATTATCGATTTAGGAAATGATTTCCGTTTACTAAAAGACAAGGAATTCAACGGAAAATCTTTTGTTTACGGTTTGCCTGAATTGAACAAAACGGAAATTAAAAACGCACAGTATATTGCCAATCCAGGTTGTTTTGCTACCGCAATTCAATTGGCTTTATTGCCATTAGCAGCGAATGGATTGTTGAATGACGATGTTCATATCAACGCCACAACTGGAAGTACTGGAGCTGGAGTTTCCCCTTCTGCAACCACACATTTCAGTTGGAGAAATAACAATATGTCGCATTACAAAGCTTTCAATCACCAACATTTGGGCGAAATCAATCAAAGTGTGAATCAGCTACAAGCGAATTACAAAAATGAATTGATTTTTGTTCCCAACAGAGGCGATTTTCCAAGAGGAATTTTTGCAACATTATATACAACTGTCGGAGAAGGTTTGGAAGATGTGGTTGCCAAATACGAAGCTTTTTATAAGGACGAGCCTTTCGTTACCGTTACTACAACTGATATTAATATGAAGCAAGTGGTTCAAACGAACAAGTGCATCATTAGTTTAATGAAGAAAGGAAACCGGATTTTGATTACTTCGGTAATCGACAATTTGACAAAAGGAGCTTCAGGACAAGCCATTCAGAATATGAATTTGATGTTTGGATTAGACGAAAGCACCGGATTACATTTGAAACCTTCAGGATTTTAAAAAAACTTTAATCGATTAACTTCTTACCATTTAACCGATTAAACAATTAACCGATTAAACAAAAAAAACAATGAACTTATTTAACGTTTACCCATTATATAACGTCACGCCTGTAAAAGGGTTGGACTGCATCATCACAGACGACAAAGGAATAGAATATTTAGATTTATATGGTGGTCACGCTGTAATTTCAGTTGGTCATTCGCATCCAGAATATGTGGCAAAACTCAAAAATCAGTTGGATAAACTAGCATTTTATTCCAATGCGATTCAAAATCCAATTCAAGAAGAATTAGCAACCAAACTAGGAAAACTTTCTGGTTGTGAAGATTATGATTTATTTTTGTGCAGTTCTGGAGCTGAAGCCAATGAAAATGCTTTGAAATTAGCCTCTTTTGTAAATGGCAAATCAAGAATAATTGCTTTTAAGAACTCTTTTCACGGAAGAACCTCTGCGGCTGTCGCAGTTACCGATAATGAAAAAATTAATGCACCATTAAACAAACAACAAAAAGTTACTTTTTTGCCATTTGATGATGTCGAAGCCTTAGAAACCGAATTAAAAAAAGGAGATGTTTCTTCTGTCATTATAGAATCGATCCAAGGCGTAGGTGGTTTAGACGAAGCCTCGACCGAGTTTTTTCAGGCTTTAGAAAGATTGTGTAAAATCTATGAAGTCGTTCTTATTTTAGACGAGGTTCAAGCTGGATATGGCAGAACGGGTAAGTTTTTTGGTTTTCAACACCACAACATCAAACCAGATATTATTACAACTGCTAAAGGAATGGGAAATGGATTTCCTATTGGAGGCGTTTTGATTGGACATCATATCAAAGCAGTTTATGGAATGTTAGGCACTACTTTTGGCGGAAGCCATTTGGCTTGTGCGGCTGGAATAGCAGTTTTGGATATTATCGAAAAAGAAAAATTAATTGAAAATGCTACAGCAATTTCTACCTATTTTCAAGAAGAAATAAAAAGTGTTCCTGAAGTAAAAAAAGTAAAAGGAAGAGGATTGATGCTGGGTGTCGAATTTGATTTTGATGTTAGTATTTTACGAAAAAAACTAATTCTTGAAAAGCATATTTTTACAGGAAGTGCCAACAATAAAAACTTATTAAGGATACTTCCGCCCTTGACAATCAAAAAAGAAGCTATTGATATCTTTATCGTCAAATTGAAAGAAAGTTTAGCCGAATTAAAAGCTTAATTATGAACACATTATTATCCATAGAAAAAAGAAATGCGGTTTTAAGCCGAATGGCTGAACTTCTGGAGCAAGAAAGAGCCAACATTAAAACTGTAAATCAACAGGATTTGAACAATTATTCTGGAGATGATTTGGCTATGGAAAAACGTTTGCTGGTAGATGATGCCAAGATTGACGGAATGATTTTATCGATGCAACAGTTGGCAAGTCAAGAAGATCCTGTTGGTGTAGAAAGATTCAATTTCGACCATGAAAACGGAATGAAAGTCATTAATAAAACAGCAGCTTTTGGAACGATAATGATTATTTATGAATCCAGACCTGATGTAACTGTTGAAGCTGGCGGAATCGCATTCAAATCGGGAAACAAAATTTTGCTGAAAGGCGGAAAAGAATCCTTGTTGTCCAATTTGAAAATTGTTTCTCTTTGGCACAAAGCTTTAGAAGAAAATGAAATTTCAACAAGTTGGGTCGAATATTTGAATTACGATAGAGTTCAAACGCAGGCTTTCCTTGAAAAACCAACACAAAAAGTCGATTTAATCGTACCTCGTGGTGGTGAAAAACTAATTGAATTTACCAAAAAACACGCTACTTGCCCAGTGATTATTAGCGGTCGTGGCAATAATTTTGTTTACGTAAACAAAGAAGCCGATTTAAAAAAAGCCCTTGACATTATCATCAATGGCAAAACTACTAATATCGGTGTTTGTAACGCTTTGGATAAAGTTTTGATTGATTCAAAACTACCTAATTGGGAAGATTTTGCGAAACAATTGGTAACTGAACTGCAAAAATTTAATGTTGAAATTTTAGGTGATGCTGCTTTCGCAAATGCCACTCAAGTGCCAATGATTGAGAATGACGAAATTTGGTACGAAGAGTTTTTGAATTATAAAATTGTCATTGGAATCGTAAATTCTGATGAAGAAGCGATTACCAAAATCAACAACTATTGCGGCGGACATTCCGCTTCCATCATTACGCAAAATGATGCCATTGCGCAGGAATTTATGGAAAAAGTAGATTGTGCAGCGGTTTATCAAAATGCTTCGACTCGATTTACTGATGGAGGACAATTTGGTTTGGGAGGAGAATTGGCGATAAGTACTGATAAATTACACCAACGCGGCCCCATTGGTTTGCAACATTTAGTGACTAATAAATGGTATATTTACGGAGAAGGACAAATTAGATAAGGATTTTAGATTGTAGATTAACGATTTTTAATTTCAGATTTTAAAAAACTCAGTCCCGATAGCTATCGGGATAGTAACTTAGCCTCTTAGAGACTTCAAAAAAAATGACTAAAAAAAGAATTTTATTAAAATTAGGTAGCAATACCTTAACCAAAGAAACCAATCATATTTCGAGAGGAAAGATTGAAGATATTGGAATGCAAATTGCTGCTTTACAAGACGAATACGAGTTTATAATTGTAAGTTCTGGGGCAATTGCTGCTGCCAAACAATTTGTAAAACTAGACAATCACGACAAAGATGTTTTTGTAAAACAAGCATTAGCATCCATTGGTCAACCCCATTTGATGCGGATTTACCACGAAAACTTCAGTGATTTGGGTTTGCATACTTCCCAATGTTTACTTTCTTATTCTGATTTTGAAAAAAAACAAACCAAAGTCAATATTGTCAACACGATAAATGTCTTGGTCAAAAACAGTTATATTCCAATTATCAACGAAAATGATACCGTGGCAACGGATGAAATTAAGTTTGGTGACAACGATAAATTGGCAGCCTTAACCGCCGTTCTGTTAAATGTCGACATTCTGATTATTGCCACCAATACCAACGGAATTTACACCAAAGAATCATTAAAGGATGAAATTCCTAAAACCATAGAACTAGTAAACGATTTATCGCTTTTGCAAAAAGAAATTGGCGACTCCAAATCTTCCCACGGAACAGGTGGAATGCAATCCAAAATTGATTCGGCTGCCATTGCTAAAGAAGCAAATATCGAAACTTGGATTGTTAATGGGCTGGTAGATAATTTTATGGTAAAGGCTTTGAATAATGAAATTGCATTTACGAAGATTGTATAGAAATATTTAATTGCTTAATCGTTTATTCGATTAACTAATTAAACCATTAACCGATTAAACTAACAAAAAATAATGAACTTTATATCCATACAAAACATAGATTCACTCGACAAATGGGTGAAACAAGCATTAAAAATCAAAAGACATCCGCTTAAAAACAAAAAACTTGGAAAGAACAAAACATTAGTAATGTTGTTTTTTAACTCCAGTTTGAGAACCCGTTTGAGTACCCAAAAAGCTGCCATCAATTTAGGAATGAATGTAATGGTGATGAACTTTGGCAGCGAGGGCTGGACACTTGAATATGAAGACGGAGCAATTATGGATCAAGGTGCTTCAGAGCATATCAAAGAAGCTGCCGAAGTCGTTTCTCAATATGCCGACATCATTGCGATTAGAGCTTTTGCAGGATTAGTTGATAAAGTAAAAGACAATGCCGAAACGGTAATCTCAGGTTTCTTGAAACACGCCACCGTTCCAATTGTTAATATGGAAAGTGCCACCGGACATCCTATGCAATCCCTTGCTGATGCAATCACAATGGCGGAACACAAAACGCCACACAGAGCAAAAGTAGTTTTGACCTGGGCGCCACACCCACGTGCTTTACCTCAGGCTGTACCAAATTCTTTTGTGGAAATGATGCAAAAACAGGGAAATATGGATTTTGTAATTACGCATCCAAAAGGTTACGAACTGAATCCTGAAATCACGAAAGATTCCATAATTGAACACGATCAAGATAAAGCTTTCGAAAACGCTGATTTTATTTACGCCAAAAATTGGAGTAATTATAAAGAATATGGTCAAATCACCAATTCTGACCCCAATTGGACCGTTACTGCCAAAAAAATGGCTTTAACCAACAATGCTAAATTTATGCACTGTTTGCCTGTAAGAAGAAATGTAATTGTAGCGGATGAAGTGATTGACAGCGAAAACTCTATTGTTATCGAGCAAGCTAATAATAGAACCTATTCGGCACAATTAGTATTGCAAAAAATATTAGAAAATGTCAAATAAGCAACCCTTATCGATCATAAAAATCGGTGGAAACATAATCGATAATCCAACAGAATTAGCACAATTTTTAGTTGATTTTTCTAAAATTGAAGGCAATAAAATTCTGGTTCATGGTGGCGGAAAATCAGCGACTAAAATGGCACAAAGTATTGGCTTAGTTCCCCAAATGGTCGAGGGAAGAAGAATTACTGACAAACCAATGTTGGATGTTGTGGTGATGATTTATGCAGGCGAAATCAACAAAAATGTGGTCGCGCAATTGCAAGCCAATAACACCAATGCAATGGGATTTTCGGGTGCAGATGGGAATTTAATTAAATCCACCAAAAGAAACCATCCCACAATCGATTATGGTTTTGTGGGCGATGTTCAAAAAGTAAATACACCTTTGTTAAAAACTGTAATTTCTATTGGAATTGTTCCTGTTTTTTGTGCCATTACCCACGACAAAAACGGACAATTATTGAACACCAATGCCGATACAATCGCTAGCGAATTAGCCATTGCGGCATCCGAAGTTTTTGAAGTAACTTTGAATTATTGCTTCGAAAAAGCAGGTGTTTTAACGGATGTTGATGATGAAAATTCAGTAATCGAACAGATAAATTTGACTCTTTATGCAAAATTAAAATCAGAAGGTGCCATTCATTCCGGAATGATTCCTAAGTTGGACAATTGCTTCAATAGTTTGTCAAAAGGAGTTCAAAAAATACGAATTGGTCATCATCAAATGTTGAAAAACGACAAAGCAATTTGTACAACAATTCAGTTATAAAAAAATCAACAACCTGTCAGGTTTTAAAAACCTGACAGGTTTTACAATATAATATGAAAAATATAGAAACCCTTATAGAAGAAGCCATTGCGTTGTTAAAATCGCTAATTGAAACTCCTTCATTTTCTACGGAAGAAGAGCAAACAGCACTTTTAATCGAAAATTGGTTTACCCAAAATAGTATTCCTTTTGAAAGAGAGAACAATAACATTTGGGCATATAATCAACATTTTGACAAATCCAAACCTACGCTTTTACTCAATTCGCATCACGATACGGTAAAACCAAATCAAGGTTATACGAACGATCCGTTTGAAGCCATTGTAAAAGACGGAAAATTATTTGGACTTGGCAGTAATGATGCTGGCGGATGTTTGGTTTCATTAATCGCAACCTTCACTCATTTTTATCTGTACGAAAATCTACCTTACAATATCGTAATCGTAGCTTCTGCAGAAGAAGAAAACAGTGGAAAAAATGGTTTAAACAGTGTTTTAAAACATTTACCAGAATTGGATTGCGCTATTGTCGGCGAACCTACTTTGATGCAATTGGCAGTAGCCGAAAAAGGATTATTAGTTTTAGATGTTGTGGTAAAAGGAACTGCAAGTCACGCCGCACATAACAATCCTGATAATCCAATTTACAATGCAATGCCGGTAATTGAGTGGTTCAAAACCTTTCAATTCGAAAAAATATCCAAAGTTTTAGGTCCCGTGAAAATGACCGTAACCCAAGTTACAGCAGGCAAACAACACAATGTAGTTCCGGCCGAATGTAATTTGGTTGTTGATATTCGAGTGAATGATTGTTACAACAATACCGAAATTTTAGAAACCGTAAGCGCAAATGTTGCTGCCGAAGTTACGCCACGCTCGATGCATTTGAATGCCTCATCCATTCCCATTGCACACGAATTAGTACAAGCTGGTATCGCTTTGGGAAGAACTACTTATGGCTCACCTACTCTTTCTGATCAATCAGTTTTGACTTGTCAATCATTGAAGTTAGGACCTGGAGAGACTTTGCGGTCACACTCAGCAGATGAATTTATATTCATCAACGAAATTGAAGAAGGAATTGAATTGTATATCAAAATATTGACAGACTTTTTCGAATTTAATTAGAAACACATAGCCCTGACAGGGTTTTGAACCCTTTCATGGTTATAAAAAATAGAAATATGAAACTTTGGGAAAAAGGAATACCAACAGATAAACAAATCGAACATTTCACCGTTGGAAATGACCGAGAATTAGATTTAGTTTTAGCCAAATACGATGCGATTGGTTCCATCGCTCACGCCAAAATGTTGTGCCAAATTGGCCTTTTGACAGCAGAAGAAACCGATTCTTTAGTTTTGGCTTTGGAAGACATCATCATCGAAGTCGAAAAGGGCGAATTTGAAATCGAAGACAGTTTTGAAGACGTGCATTCTAAAATTGAATATTTATTGACACTGAAATTAGGCGATGCAGGAAAGAAAATCCACACCGCGAGATCTCGCAATGACCAAGTGTTGGTTGATGTGAATCTGTATTTAAAAGATGTTGTAAACGACTTCAAAATACAAGTAAAAACACTTTTTGATTTGTTAATGGAATCAGCAGATAAACACCAAAATGTGTTGTTGCCTGGTTATACGCATTTGCAAATTGCAATGCCATCTTCCTTCGGGATGTGGTTTTCTGCTTATGCAGAAACTTTGATTGACGATATTACGATGCTGAATGCTGCTTTAAAAATTGTTGATCAAAATCCGTTAGGTTCGGCTGCAGGTTACGGAAGCTCCTTTCCTATTAACAGAACTTTTACAACCGAAGAATTGGGCTTCGAAACTTTAAAATACAATTCGGTTGCAGCACAAATGAGTCGAGGAAAATCAGAAAAAACAGTCGCTTTTGCAATGAGTAGCGTAGCTGCAACTTTAGCAAAATTCTCAATGGATGTTTGTTTGTATATGAGTCAAAATTTTGATTTTATTGGTTTACCTGCTCATTTAACAACCGGTTCGAGCATTATGCCGCACAAGAAAAATCCAGATGTTTTTGAGTTGATTCGCGGAAAATGCAACAAGATTCAAGCCTTGCCTTATGAAATCACTTTAATCACAAATAATTTACCAAGTGGGTATCACAGAGATTTTCAATTATTGAAAGAAGGTTTGTTTCCTGCCATTCAAAACCTAAAAGCCTGTTTGGACATTGCGATTTTTTCGATCAAAGATATTAAGGTGAAGGATGGTATTTTAAACGATAAAAAATACGATTATTTGTTTACGGTGGATACTTTAAACGAAATGGTTGTCGCAGGAATGCCTTTTAGAGATGCTTACAAAGCGGTTGCCGAACAATTGGAAAACGGTACTTTTCAATCTCCAAAAGAAACCAAACACACTCACGAAGGAAGTATTAATAATTTGTGTTTGAATGAAATTAAAGAGAAAATGAATCGCGCATATTAAAACGTTTTTCATTTATATTAAACAACGCGCCGAAAATCTCGGTGCGTTTTTTTGTGTATAAATTCCTTATATTTGAGAATCTAATTGTATCACAAATGAAAAAAATGAATGAAAGAGCAACTCAGACTCTTTTCGAAAAACAGCTCATTACCGAAGAACAATATCATCAAATTCTAGCCTATCGCAATTTGAATATATTTTCTTTGAATGCCGAATTGAAAATTTTTCTGTACTTGTCCGTATTACTTTTCACATCTGGAATCGGGATTTTAGTCTACCAATATATCGACACGATCGGGCATTCTATTATAATTTCATTGGTTTTAATTGTGACGCTAATTTGTTATTATTTTAGTTTTAAAAAAGCACCTCCATTTCAAAAGACAGAAACCCATTTTGAAAGTCCCGTAATGGAATACATTGTGCTTACGTCCAATTTATTGACTTGTATTTTTATTGGTTATTTACAATTGCAATACAATACTTTTGGCACTCATTATGGTTTGGCTACGATTATTCCAACCACAATTGGCTTGCTTTCTGGTTATTATTTTGACAACAAAAACGTGCTTTCTCTCGCCATAACTGGATTAGCCGCCTATATTGGATTAACCGTAACACCGCAATCACTTTTGCAAAATAATTTTTATGATACTGATTCCTTGAGTTATGCAGCCATTGGTTTAGGTATTGTATTAATTTTTTGGAATTTTTATTGCTCTAAAATTAATTTCAAAACCCATTTTGCTCTAATCTTTTTAACTTTTGCCTTGCATCTCATCAGTATTTCTTGTCTTAATAATTTAACTGACTCTAAATATTATCTCTTGTTCTCATTGATATTAGCTGCTTCCTCCTATTATTTTTACCGCTGTAGTTATCTATTAAAGTCTATTTCTTTATTTGTTTTTACTGTTTTGTACGCGTTTATTGGATTGAACATTACACTTTTTAATAGCTTCGAAGCCATCCATCTATTTGCTTTTTTTGAATCCTTATTATTTTTCAGTCCATTCTATGTGATCGGAATGATTTTCCTTTTTATACAGATTATCAAAAAATTTAATGCAGCAATAAGAAAATGATAGTACAAAACACAACCAAATTAGAGAACCAATTTTTGATTGACGAAGCCCATTCTTTGTATAAAGCAGAATTTATAACCAAAGAACAATTCATTGCTATAGAGAAGCAATTACCAACTATTAAAAAACAAAAAAACATTCTATTTCGAATCGGATTTATACTTTTAGGGTTACTAATGTATGCTTCCATTTGTGGATTTATTTCTGTTTTAGGACTCCGTACAATTGATCACAATTTTGAATTTTTTATTTTTATTTATGCCGCTGTTGGCTTTATTGGAGCAGAATTATTTGCGAGACAAAACAATTCTGAGCAAGGATTAGACGATAGTTTTTTAATCGGTGGTCAAATTCTTTTAGCCGTTGCTGTTGGTGTTCTAACAAATGGAAATGAGTTTCCAATAGCTTTTGTTGCCACCATAGTCTCTTTCCTTACTTATCTTCGTTACATCAATTTAGTCTCGGTTTTGATTTTTTGTGTGGCTAGTACTGCGACTGTAGCTTTTGGTATGTTTGAAATAGGACCGATTGGAAAAACAATCTTACCTTTCGTATTGATGCTTTACGCCGTTGGAATTTATTTTATGTGTGAAAAAATAACACAAAAAGTCGACTTCCCTTTTTATCACAAAGGAATTCTTTTTCTAAAAAACTTTGGACTAGTTCTATTCTATTTTTCGGGAAATTATTTGGTTGTCAGAGAGCTTTCAGTAGTGTTGTTAGGAAATAAAATCGCACCCAATTCCGACATTCCGTTTGCCTTCTTTTTTTATGCTTTCACTTTTGTTGTTCCCGCACTTAATATCGTTTATGGATTAAAACTATCTGATCGAATGATGCTTTGGATTGGATTTTTAACTACTCTGTTTTCAATTTATACCATTCGATATTACCATCAAATAATACCAATTGAAGTGGCTTTGACATTGGGAGGTCTGATTCTTTTTGCTATTGCTTATTTTAGCATCAAAAAACTGAAAGACAAAACCACAGGTATCACTTTTCAAACCGATCGTTTTGTCAATTCAAATGATTTTATGCATACCGAAGCTTTAATTCTTACTTCTCAATTTGGTTTAAAACCAGAAAGTCAATCTCCAATGGAGTTT
>JBBQSZ010000108.1:0-10828 GCA_038234745.1 Flavobacteriales bacterium
GCTCAATGTATTTGAATAGGAAAGTACTATTCCCTTTTGGTTTGCCTCGTGTTTAAAAAAGGTGTACAGATATTTTATTTGTTCGTTTACATTTGTATCGGTTGGGTTAATTTCCATTTGTCCTGATTCCACTTTTGATATACTAATGATATCGTTGATGATGTTCAGCATTCGATAACCACTTTTCTCGATAATTTTTATGTATTCCTGTTGGTTTTCGCCTGATAATTGGGGTTCTTTTAGCAATTTTGTAAAACCTAGAATTCCATTCATTGGAGTTCTGATTTCGTGACTCATGTTAGCCAGAAAGGCTGATTTTAAACGATCACTTTCCTCAGCTTGTTCTTTGGCTTTTATCAATTCAACCTCAATTAATTTACTATGACTTATGTCTTGACAAGTTCCTAAAGCTCGTAGCGGTTTTCCTTGTTCATCATAATTAATGTGCCAATTTGCTTCTATATATTTTATTTTTCCTGATACAGTTATGATACGATATTCTAATGAATTAAATGTGTTTTTATTCAAAGAATCTTTAAAAACTACATCGAATTTTTCGCGATCATCAGGATGAATAATATTCAAATAGGAAGAATAGGTGGCTTTATACGTTTCAGGATCAAGTTCGAAAATGCGATAAATTTCTAAAGACCATATCTCATTAAAGGTTATTAAGTCCGTTTCAAAACTACCTATTTTAGCCAAAGTTTGCGCTTCGGTTAATCTTTCAGTAAGAATTTGTTTTTCAAGTTCAATTTCTTTACGACTCGTAATATCTTCCTTGATAGCAATAAATTGAGAGATTTCTCCTTTTTCATTGATTATTGGTGAAATCGATGCAAATTCCCAATAAAAACTACCATCTTTTCTCTTATTATAAAATTCGCCATGCCAATCATTGCCTGCAACAATAGTTTTCCACATATCTTTGTACTCCTCATTTTTTGTATGGCCTGAGTTAAGTATTCTTGGATTTTTGCCTTGAACTTCTTCAAAACTGTATCCAGTGGTTTCTTCAAATTTTGAATTTACATATTGTATATTTCCTATGAGGTCTGTTATAACAATGGTTGATGGACTTTGTTCTACAGCTTGCGATAATTGTCGAATTTTTTCCTCCGATTTTTTCCGTTTGGTAATGTCCTGAATTAAGAGTTGAACTGCGAGTTTGTGTTTGTACAAGGTGGGTATTGCTTTTATTTCCACATCAATTATTTCACCATCCATTCGAAGGAACTTCTCTTCAGAAGTAGGTAATGAAACACCGTCTATCGCTATTTCTTTTAATGTTCTAAAAACCCTAGCACGATTATCAGGATGAACATATTGCAGAATAGATTTTCCTATTAATTGGTTTTTGTCTGTTGAGCCTATTAAATTGACGCACTCGTTGTTTACGAATACGATCTTACCTTTAACATAAATAACAATTGCATTGGATGAATTCTCAACTAGTCCCCGATATTTTTCTTCACTTTCATTAAGTAATTCTTCGGTTTGTTTTTGTTCGGTGATATCAAACATAACACCTCGCAACCATCGTGGTTTACCATTTTCTTGTACTACGTTTGTAAGCCCTTTCAGCCAAATGATTTTATTTTTTTTGGTGATAAAACGATAGGTTATGTCATAGGAAAGCATTTTTTCAGTTTGTGAATTACAATATTTAATTGTTTTTTCTTTATCATTAGGATGCAAACGATTTTCCCAGAATCCTGGTACTTGCCATTCTTTGAGCGTAAACCCTGTTAATCGTTCTGCTTGTTTACTTACGTATGAATATTTTGAAGTTCTAGCATCTGATTCCCAAACAATTCCGCTCGTAGAATCTACAATGTCACGGAATCTTTTTTCTGCGTTCTTGCGTTCCTCTTCCGCCAAGGAAGTTTGGAGCGAGAAGGCAATATTTTTAGATATTTTCTCGAGTAATTCAATTTCTTCTTTACTCTTGAAAAAATTGATTTGGTCAGAATACAAGTTAAAAGTTCCAATCGTTTTGTTGTGAATTTTGATCGGGAGTGCTATCATTGACCGATACCCTCTTTTTAATGCTTCTTCTCGCCAAGGCTCCATAATAGGATCAGTTGCAATGTCATTACAAATACTCGATTTATCATAAAAAAGTGCTTTTGCTGTCGGACCTTTTGCTTGTGATGCTTCTTTTATAGGGAAGTTTTTTATTTGTTTCAGATAGCCATCTTCAAATCCGTACCAAACTTTTGGAACCACCGCATTTTCGACCTCATCAAAGAGCCCAATAAAACTCATTCGAAATTTCCCGCAGTTAACAGCAATTTCGCATACTTCTTGAAAAAGAGCTTCTTGATTATTTGTCCTAAGAATCAAATCGTTTATTTGACTATTGAGAGAATATGCCCTGTTGAGCTTTTCTAATTCTTCAAATTTTTCCTTGCGTTCCGTGATGTCTTGGACACTTCCAATCATCTTTATAGGTAAATCCTTGTCGTCTAACTGTAATTCACCTAAACCGTGAACCCATCTTTCCGAATGATCATTTTGCCGGATGATTTTAAATTCAAAATCAAACATTGATTTATTGGCAAAGACTTGATTGAAAAAATAGTCAGTAATAGGTTCCCTCCATTCAGGATGAATAATTGGTGTCCATCCTCTAATTGATCGTTCATAATTAGCATCAATGCCAAAAATAGAATCCAAAACCTCAGATCCTTTCCATTGACCAGATTGAATTTCAAAAGTGTAGGTGCCAAGTTGCGCTATTAACTGGGTTTGTTTTAAAAACTTTTCACTTTCTTCTAATATATTTTCATTTTCTTTCTGTTTGGTAATATCATGAATAACTCCAACAAGGAATTTGTTGCCATTAACGTCAATAAATCTAGTCTTCCTAGTAGAGATTTTTAAAGGTTTATTTTCTCTAATGGTTAGCACCTCCTCATTTATGTTTTCTTGTCCATCTTCAAGAACTTGTTTATCAATTTTTAAGAAAGACTTAAGTTCAGATTCAGAGACATCTTCGGCTAGTGTTTTGCCTATTATATCGTGCAAAATCAAGCCAAACATTTTACAAAAAGCATCGTTGGCAATTACTATTCTGCTTTGATCATCTTTCACAAAAACAGGAACACCCACATTATTAATGATTTTGTCCAAATATTTACTGCTTTTCTCAGCTTCTTCTTTAGATTTGATTATTTCAAATTCTGCGTTTTTGCGTTCCGTTATGTCTTGAATAGTGCCTATTAATTTTATAGGCTCCTGTTTTTCATTAAAAACAAGTTCTCCATTTCCATAAACCCATCGTTCTTCTTTATCGTTTTGTCTAACTATTTTGTATTCTTTATGGAAATCTTCTTTTTTGCCAATAACTTCATTGACGTAATAATCCATCATTGTTTCTCTCCATTCGGGATGAATTATCGATATCCAATTCTCGACTGATTTTTCAACATTGGAATCAATGCCAAAAATAGAATTAAGAACCTCAGAACTTTTCCAATTTCCAGTTTCAATATCTAATGTAAAAGACCCAAGTTTTGCTATTATTTCGGTTTGTTTTAAGAATTTTTCACTTTCCAATAAAGCTTCTTGCGATTTTTTACGCTCCGTAATATCAGTAATTATTCCAATACTTTTTATAACTTTATTGTTTTCATCCTTGATTGCTGAGATGGAAACTTCTCCCCAAAAGACGGATTTGTCTTTTTTGACATAGCGTTTTTCAAATTGACATTTCTGAATTTTACCTTCTAAAATTTGGTTAAACCAATTATTACTGAATTCGATATCATCAGGATAGGTAACTTTTAAATTATTAATTCCCATCATTTCTTCATCGGTATAACCAAGCTTCTCTTTCCACCAATTGTTGTAAATTAGTATATTGCCATTAAGGTCGGTCATCACAATACCTGAATTAGCGAGATTAAAAATACTTTGTAATTTGTATTCGCTCTCTTTTAATGCTTCTTCTGTTTCTTTTCGACCATTAATGTTACGGGAAAGAGCAATGAAGTGCTTATCTTTGTTCTTGGCATCATTGATAGGCGAGACCGAAAGCTCAAACCAGAATTTTCCTTTTGGCAGTTCAAGTGAATATATTTTTCCAATTGACCAACCTTTTTCGTTGGCTTCTTCTAAAGCTTCCATTACAACATTCGCAGCATCTGCAGGGAGGACATCTTGAAATAGTTTTCCTAAAATCTCTTCTGGAGAAGCCGTAAGCAAGTCATCATTATGGGAATGGAAATGATAAATCATTCCATCGTGACCAATTTCAAACAGTAAATCAGGAATGGCATCAAGAATATTTTCCAGATTTTCGTATGCTTTCTTGATATTATTTTCTAGTTGTTTGCGTTCCGTAATGTCTCTTGTAACATTCATTACTGCAGGTTCATTGAGGTAGTTTATCAGTACCACTAAAACTTCAACATCTTTATACTCCCCACTTTTTGTTTGGATAGTAGTTTGAATTTCAATTTTCCCGTGAAGTTTTAGGTTTTTTAATCTTTCGTTTACTGTTTTCTTTGAAACTTTCTCTAAATTGAGAACGGATAATGATAAAAACTCTGTTTTTGAATATCCAAAAATTTCTGAACTAGCATCATTTACTTCAATAAAGTTTCCTATTTTTCCATCATCACTAATTCTAAATATTCCAATACTATCTCTATCGTTTTCAAATAAAGTTTGGTATTTTTCTTCACTTAACTTTATTAGCTTTTTATTTTTTTTATTTTCAGAAATTGTTGCGCCGTCATTAGCTTTTTTTAATGCTTGACTTTGCCTCTCAAGTTCATTCTTGAGAACGTCAAGTTCGTTAATGAGCTCGACTATTTCTGATTCAGAAAGGTTAGTGTTTTTTGATGCTATTTTATTATTTAGTAATTCTTCCGATTTTTTGCGAAGAATTAAATCGAGTTCTGATTTTGGGGTATGCTTTTTCATAATTATTCCATATTAGAATTATGATTGGGTACTTCTTTTGTCCAACTGCTTTAATTATCAGTTATTCCGTTTATATTTAATCTGAAATATTGTGAGCAAAGCACAGGATTATTTTTTTCGAATTTTAAAGACTTTACTATTAAATTATAGATTTATGTTAATTTTGTCTACCATTTGTCAATGAAATACTTGCTGTCAAACTCATTTTTTTTTGTAATTTTATCTTATTTCGTTATTTTGATTACTGTCCTATTCGAAAAAGGATTATTAAATCAATTTGTAGCTTTATTTTTTATAAAAAGCATTAACAGAAACACTCAAAATTAGTCAAAAAAATCAATTGTAGAAGGATATTATATGATATTTTTCAAATTAAGAATACAAAAAAAAAGTAAAAATTTTAAAGAGCAATCCATATTGTATAGTAAGAAAAGCAAGTACAGTCTTTTAGCCAGGAAGCATACTCAACTTTTAGTTTCCTTGAATTTTTTTAAAGAAACAAGCGCTTGCTGTTGGATTTTTTTCTGCATAAACCCCGTCCAACCTAGTAAGATTCCTTTTAGTCCAAGAGCTTGTTTTGCCCATCGCCAAATATCAAAATCATCAATATGTTTTATAATCAAACCGCCTTCAAAATGAAATTGTGCAGCGATAGAATTGATAACTTTACGGTTGGTTTTGCTAAAATTATAAGTCGCAGTCCAAAACGCAGTACCAAAATCTCCCTCTGTTTTTACTTCAGAAAATTCGATTTTAATATTTCCATTACTTTTTTCGATTAGCATTTTCCACATTTGGCAAACGTCATTGCCTTTTAAAGTTCCAAAAGCAGGATCTCGAAATAAAATTTTTGGATGATAACATTCACACATTTGAGTCACATCGGCGTTAGCAAATGCTGTGTAGAATTTAGTAATAGTGGCTTCGTTTGCAGTCATTTTTAAAAATATAAGTAAATCTAATAATTATTTTTAGATTTTCATATAAATTCTTTTTTTAGCAAAAAATTTTCATAAAAAAACAACAATTTATTCGAAATTAAGGAATTTAAACACAAGGTGTTGAATTTAAATTTACGAGTTTTCTACTGGATTTTTAATAATAAATTGGGATCGGGACAATTTTCAAGGTAATAGTCCAAGTCTTTTTGGTTGCAAACACCAGGATAATCAATAAAATTATCGCCTATATTTTTAATAATTTGAAAATGCAAATGAGGAGAATATCCGCCATTTACTGAAGAATCACCCAAAAAGGCTAATTGTTGTGCTTTATTGAAAAAAGTGCCAACCGATATATTTTCAATACTTTCAACTGATAAATGCCCGTATAAAGTATAAAAAACATGATTTTCGATCTTGTGTTTTAAGATAATTGTTGGTCCATAATTTCCCTTGCCAGCATTAAAATTAAATCCATAAACAATTCCGTCAAGTGCTGCTAAAACTGGTGTTCCCGCTTTTATCCATAAATCCATTCCAATATGAATGTTTCTTTCATCTGATAGTTCATTTGCAAAAAGTGATGACTGTTTGTAAAGATTTCGCACTTCATTATAACCGCCAAAAGCTACTTTAGATTTCGTTTTACGAAGGTGATTTTCGACATAAGCCTCAAATTCGTTGGAATTATCCATATCAATTTTCGATAAATCTGTATTTGAAATCGATAAATCTACAAGACAATATTGAGAATCGGGAACAGTACCATCAATTACTTTTAAAGCAGGTAGTTGGGATAAAAGTGTTTCTAATGTTGGCATACTCATTATTAATTATCGAAAATTATTCTATTGTCATTGCTTTTAGTTTTCTTCTGTAGGCTTCAAGTGCTAATGATTTTGAGACGAAACCATAATATTTTCCGTTTTTAACAACGGGTAAATGAGTCACTTTAGCGCCCTCAAATTTTTCCATCACAACACTCATATTGTCTGTAGGATAAATGATATCAATTGGAGGTTTCATAATATCCTCAATTGCAGTAGTCTTTACTCGGAAAGGATTAAAAATAATGTCTCTTATTTCATTGAAGCGAATGATACCAAGTATTTTATTTTCGTTATCGACGACTGCGAAAACAACTTGATTGGAATGTGAAATCAAATCGACTAATTTTTCTAGGTTTTTATCTGGATTTAGAGTCAAATAATCAGTTTGCATAATTGAATTGATATCTAGGTTTGATAGAATGTTACCATCTTTGTTACTGGTAAATGCATGTCCTTTTCGAGCCAAACCTTTTACATCTATCGAGTGCTTTTCAAATCTTTTGGAAACGGCATAACTACAACTTGTGATTAGCATAAGCGGAATCATTAGGTCATAACCTCCTGTAATTTCGGCAATTAGAAAAATGGCAGTCAACGGAGCGTGAAATAATCCACTCAAAATTCCAGCCATACCTACCATTGTAAAATTACTTACGGGTAATTTGGTCAATCCTGTTAAATTTAAAAAAGAAGCAAAAAAGTACCCAACATAAGAGCCTAAAAACATCGAAGGCGCAAAGTTTCCACCATTTCCGCCACTTCCTAATGTAATTGCCGAAGCAAAGACTTTCAGCATCATCGAGCAACCGATAAATAATAAAAGCACCCAACTATTGTTTCTAAAGCCACTAAACAAGGTGTTTTCTAACAATTGTCCAGGATCATTTTCGGATAATGTTTTGATAGTTTCATATCCTTCTCCAAAAAGTGTTGGAAAAATAAAAATTAATAAAGCTAAAATAGAAGCTCCAAAAAACGCTTTTTTATAATAAGGTAATTTTAGATGCGCAAAATAGTGTTCGGTTCTTTGAAAATTTCGAGTATAATAAACGGAAATAATACCAGTGAATAATCCGAGCAAAATATAATAGGGAATATTATGATAATCAAAAGTTTGCTGTTGTTTGAAACTTAACAAAATAGATTCGTCCAATAAAATTTTAGAAACCAAAGTGCCAGTCGCAGCCGCAATCATAATAGGAGTAAAGGCAGAAATGCTCACATCAACCAATAAGACTTCCAGCGCAAACAAAACACCAGCAATTGGGGCATTAAAAGCTGCAGAAATTCCAGCAGCAACACCACAACCGATGAGTAATGTTCGGTCTTTGTAGCTCAATTTGTAACGTTGTGCATAATTGGATCCAAAAGCCGCTCCAGTGATAACAATCGGACTTTCTAGTCCAGCCGACCCACCTAATCCAACCGTAAGTGAACTAGTTAAGATTTGGGCATACATTTGTTTTTTTGGAATGATACTTGCTTTTTGGGCAACAGCATATAAAATTTGTGAAGTTCCTTTTTCTATTGTGCCTCCAAGAAATTTTTTGATTACAAAAACCGTCAACATAATACCAATAATTGGAAACAATCCTTTGATGAAACCATATTTTAAAATACCTGAAATATAAGTTGCAAAAGTAAAAATATGGTGAGCAAAAGATTTAAGAATAATTACAGCAAATGCTGAAGTAATACCAACTGCCACGCTTGATAAGAATATAAACTGTTTATTGGTTATTTTGCTTTGTGACCAAGCAATCAGATTTTCAAGTTTGAAGATGTATTTTTTGAACATTTTTCTTGTTGTAAAGGTTGCAAATTTAACCTTTTTAAAAATTAAAGAATGTTTTTTAAAGCTTCTTTTTTACAAAATTGTTTCCAATTGGATCGTAAAACGCATCTTTTAAGTAAAATCTAATTCGTTTACTTATCTTGATAAATTAGTATCCCACCGCTTTGTCGTCACCTCTTTTATCTGCGCCACCTTCTAATTTTCCGTTGGGCAAAACTAAAATAGCATCTACTTTCCCAATTACAGGAGTGTTTTTTTCGTTAATAATGTACCCTTTTTCTTTTAGCGTATCAAAGGTTTTTGAGCTAAAAGTATCAGGTTCAAAAGTGATCACATCTGGTAGCCATTGATGGTGAAAACGTGGTGCGTTGACCGCCTCTTGCATACTCATTTTGAATTGGGAAACATTCAATATCGTTTGCAAAACTGAGGTAATTATTGTTGAACCACCAGGAGTTCCAACAACCATAAATAATTTCCCTTTTTTTTCGACTATCGTTGGTGTCATAGAGCTTAGCATTCGTTTTTGTGGCGCAATACTATTGCCTTCGTTTCCTATTAATCCAAACATGTTGGGTTCACCTGGTTTTGCGCTAAAATCATCCATTTCATTGTTTAAAAAAAAGCCCAATTCATCACAATAATATTTAGAACCAAACGCGTCGTTGATGGTCGTTGTTGCTGCAACAGCATTGCCAAACTGGTCAACGATGGAATAATGTGTGGTTTCGTTACTTTCGTTATACGTTACTTTTCCTTCCTTAATATCGGATGACAAAGAGGCTTTGTCAAAACTAAAATTCGACATTCTTTGTTTTAAATAATCTGCTGAAAGCATTGATTTTATTGGAATTTTTATAAAATCGGGATCACCTAAATACACACTTCGGTCGGCATAAGCTCTTCTTTCGGCTTCCACAATTACTTGAATGGCTTTGGTCGAATTATGTCCCATTTTGACAATATTATAAGGTTCAATCATTTTTAGAATTTCGGCTAAACAAATTCCACCACTGCTGGGCGGCGGCATCGAAATGATTTTTAAATCTTTGTAAGTAAAACTGATTGGAGTTCTCCATTTCGCCTCATATTTAGCCAAATCTTCTAAGGTAATAATAGCTCCTTTTTGCTGTAAATAGTGTACTAATATTTGAGCTGTTTCTCCTTTGTAAAATTCATCTCTTCCGTTTTTTGCAATTCGTTTCAAAGTGGCTGCTAGAGCAGGATATTTAACTGTATCCTTCTCTTTAAATTGTTTGTAAAACAAGGAATTAGAGCCATTTACTTTTACAATCGCTTCGTGGTAATTTTTTAATTGGTTTTCCTGATTTTTGGTGACAATAACCCCTTTTTCGGCCAATGCAATTACGGGTTTTAGGATTTCTTCAATGGGCAAAGATCCTAGTTTTTTGTGTACTGCAAAGACTCCTGCAATAGTTCCTGGAACACCAATTGCAAGTGCAGTTTCGGTACTTTTCCCTTTTATAACATTCCCTTTTTCATCAAGAAACATATCTTTAGAAGCCGCCAAAGGCGCTTTTTCTCTATAATCCAAAGAGCCAATTTCACCGTTTGCTTTTCGGTAAACCATAAATCCACCACCACCAAGATTTCCCGCATAAGGATAAGCGACAGCCAGAGCCAATTCTGTAGCAACCATTGCATCAAAAGCATTTCCTCCTTTTTTCATAATTTCGACACCTATTTTTGACGCTTCTTCTCGAGCCGAAACTACCATAGCTTTTGAAGTCACTAAACCAGTTTGGGCAGCTGTAATTATAGGTAGGAAAAGTAAAAAAAACCGAATCGCTATCTTTTTCATAAAGTCTGTATTTTTATTTTCGAATAGTTTATTATTTCTTTGAAAAATAGGGTGAATTCCTGTTCGAATTCGGGATAGAAAGTTCTTAATTCGGTAATAGAAAATCGCATAATCGAATCGCGTTTCATTCGTTGATCCATTTTTTCTAAAATAAATTCGATTCCTTCAATGGTTTCATAGGTTAACAACCAATTTTGAGCCACTAAAGTGGGTAACATCTTTTGGGTTTTTAATGTTAGATCATCATAATTATCTCTCAAAGATTGATAAAAACGTTCGGTATAAATTTCTAGTTTTTCATCGGAATAATTCTTCCAATTTTTAGCCAAAAAATGATCGTAAAAAATATCGACAATAATTCCTGAATAGTGATGATAATTGGCGTGAAGTCTTTTGGTGCTTTGTCTAAACAGCGGATGCGCATCGGTAAAAGTATCGATGGCTCGGTGCAAAACAATTCCTTTTTGAATTTCCATCGGAAAAGTATCAAAGTTTTTTCCATGAATTC
>JBBQSZ010000109.1:0-10764 GCA_038234745.1 Flavobacteriales bacterium
ATTCAAATACATTGAGCAAAGAGGAGACAAACATAAAAACCGATAGGGAAAAATTATATGCCATTCTAACAAATCTTGTCAAAAATGCCATCAAGTTTACAGATTCTGGTTCTATAGAGTTTGGATATTCAAAAAAAGGAGATTTCTTGGAATTTTATGTAAAAGATACAGGTACTGGAGTTGCCGAAGATCAAAAGACAATGATCTTTGAAAGATTCAGGCAAGCGCACGAATCCCTAACTAGGAATTTTGGAGGGTCAGGTCTAGGGCTCACAATTTCTAAAGCTTACATAGAATTACTTGGCGGAAACATTTGGCTCGAAAGTAAAGAAGGCGAAGGAAGCACCTTTTATTTTACAATTCCTTATATCCACACAAAAAATAAGGTCAAAAAAGAAGAGTCTTTTACAACTAGCGAAAAAACAAATGCGCCAATACGAAAATTAAAGGTACTAATTGTAGAAGACGATGCCATTTCTAAATTGCTAATTACTTTAGCTTTCAAAAAAATTGCAGATGAAATTTTGCATGCAAGCACAGGTATTGAAGCGATAGAAGCTTGTCGCAATAATCCTGATATTGACGTCGTGATGATGGATGTCAATATGCCAGAAATGGATGGTTATGAAGCAACGAAACAAATACGAAAATTTAATGAGAATTTAGTCATTATTGCACAAACTGCAAATGGTATGCAAAGTGATTATAATAATGCAATTGCGGCTGGACTTACGGATTATATTTCAAAACCAATAAATATATCTGAGTTAAATAACTTAATATACAAGTATTTCAAAGAATAATAGTCCTAAATAAATTGAAAAAAAAACACCTAATTCTATAGTCTAACAAGGTCACTTGTTACATTTTTTTGATAATTATATCATGTAGATTTAATCAGTAAAAAAGCTTTGAAGTCGTTTGATTCACTTCGATAGTGATTTCTTTGCCAAAAATCAAAGCATGATTGTCCACAATGTGTCCGGCAGGAAAATCAAAAATAACAGGATAGTGGTATTCTTTTACTGCGTTTAGAATAATTTCACGATGCGTTCCGCCAAACAAAGTATCGGTTTCAATTTTATAATCAAAATCACCAACAATAATTCCTCTGAGATTTTTGAGTGCACCCGTTCTTTTCAAAGTGTACATCATTCGATCTATGCGATACAAATCCTCGCCAACATCTTCTATAAACAAGATTTTATTATAAGTGTTCACCTCGGAAACGCTTCCAATCATCGAATTTAGAATCGATAAATTTCCTCCTATCAAAATACCTTTTGCATTTCCTATTCTATTCAAAGTATTGGAAGGAATTTCGAATCCATAACCAAAGCCAAATAAGGCTTTATACAAGGTTTGTTTTGCATCATCAGACGCATTCTTCATTCCGCCCGGCATTGTAGCATGGATAGTTGCTATTCCAAAATTATGAATGGTTGTATGCAATGTGGTGATGTCAGAAAACCCAATCACCCATTTAGGATTTTTTTTAAAAGCTGTAAAATCTAATAAGTCAATAATTCTAACCGTTCCATAACCACCTCTAAAACACCAAATCGCTTTAATTTTCTTATCATCTAATGCCAATTGCAAATCACTTTGACGTTCTGCATCCGTTCCTGCAAAATGATTGTGTTTTTTAAAAGCATTTTTTCCAACAACCACTTCTAGACCCCAACTTTTGGCTAACGCGATTCCGGGTTCAATCTCGGTCGAATCTGGAACAAATCCGGCTGGAGCAACAATCATAATGGTATCGCCTTTTTTGAGATAAGGTGGTTTATTAAAGTGCATACTTTTCAATTTATTCTGATCTTGACGAACTAAATGGTCTTGTTTCATAGTTTGATAATGGGTTTTGCATTGTACAAAAAGAAAAACAAAAAGCAACTGAATACAAAGTAACAGGACTCTTTTTCGGGTCTTATTCAATACATTTTTCATAGAAAGCAATACTACAATTTATTTATTTTTATGCAAAAAAGAGTCAAAATAAAACTTCCATTCTAGCTCTTTTCGATACCATAATTGACCTTTAAAAACCTGTAGGGGACAGTCAAAATTATTCGTGAATAATGCTCCCGTTCCAAGTCCTTGCGGCATTAAATTGAGTTGCAAAAAAGTCCATTGTGCAATGGCATTTAATCCAATATTTGACTCCAAAGCTGAGGTAATCCACCAACCGATATCGTGCTTTTCGGCCAATAAAATCCACTCTTTTGTACCGCGAAAACCACCCACAAAACTTGGCTTCAAAATGATATACTGTGGCTTGATTTTTATCAACAAAGCTTCTTTTTCTTCCAATGAAAACACACCAATCAGCTCTTCATCTAATGCAATGGGAATTGGAGTGATTTTACACAACTCTGCCATCCTGTCAGTATGGTTTTTTTGAATAGGTTGCTCTATGCTATGTAATTCAAATCCAGCTAATTGATTTAATTTATCTAAAGCAAGAGATACATCAAAAGCACCATTGGCATCCACTCTAATTTCAACTTGTTCTGGACTGAAATATTGCCGAATATACCGCAATAATTGTAGTTCTTTTTCGAAATCTATAGCTCCTATTTTGAGTTTGACACAACGAAAACCATTCGCTAATTTTTCCTCGATTTGTTCCTTCATAAACTCCTCCGCACCCATCCAAACCAATCCGTTGATTTCAATGCTTTTTTCGCCATTCGTAAACGCGGAAGGAAAGAGTGAAAAAGGGGTTTCGCTAGCCAAAGATCGGAACGCCATTTCCACTCCAAATTGTATGGATGGAAAGGCAATTAAAGCTTCCCAAAGTTGGTTTTCTCCGAGATGAATATTGTCACAAACCCACTGCAATTTTTCTTCATAATCAGGTCGATCATCAACGCTCAAACCTCGCAAAATTCCGCACTCGCCTATTCCCTTTTTATCCTCTTTTTCGAGAATAATAAACCAGGTTTCTTTGTCGGTCATGACGCCTCGAGACGTTCCCGAAGGACGTTTAAAATTAAGAATGTATTTGTGGTAAGTTGCTTTCAATGCATTTCTTTTATTATGGATTTGATTATTAGAATTAGACATTTCTATTTGGAATTTCTTTTTATCTATTCTCAAACAGCTTCAAAATCCTTTTAAAATCGCTACTGGGTAATCCTGCTTTTTGAAAACTTTCGAAATCTTGTTTTACTTTTTGAGTCCAGCTGAGCGAATCATTTACATTCTGGAATTGGTATTTTTTATATAACTTTTTTGCTGATTTTATATTTTGGTTAAGCAAATAAGCATGTGCCAAATTTACTTGAATCAACAACTCCGAATCATCTATTTTTTCACCATCCTTAAGCGATTTGATTGCTTTTTCATATTGTTTAGTCATCAAATAAGAATAACCCAATGTATTAAAATCAATGGCTTTGGCTTTGCCATAAATTACAATGGTTCCAATTTTATCAATTGCTTCCTTGTATTTTCCTTGTTGGACTAAATCGGAAGCTTGGATTCGTAAATCGGAATATACTTTATCCGAGGTTCCCATTTCTTTTAAGCAATCATTTCCAAAATCGCTGAATAATTTTGTTTTTTCGATTGACAAAAGTTTTTGAAATTCTGGAAATTTGTATTCCTTCTGAATTTTACCCAACACACAAAGACAAAAATCGTCAGAAAGGAAGATTTTTTTCGCCAAGTCAGTGCCTTTACATTGATTGAGAATCAATTTTCGACTATCTACATTCCATCCGGTGCTCAATCTATTATTGACCCAAGGCACAACTTCGAGTACGATTTTTTGTTTCAGTATCCAATTTTTGCTTTCAAAACCAAACCACATGGCATTACTATTTGGCAAAATACACAAAGATCTATCGGCAGAAAGTCCTTTTGCTTCTTGTCTAATAGGAATATTTTGATCATAACAAGCCTTTAGTGTATTTCCATTTTTTTTGTATTCAGATGCCCAATTTTCGTTTGAAAATATCGCATATTTACATTTGTCATCACCAGATATCTTCGAAAGTAAAAAAACTGCGCCCGCCGTTCCTTGAGTAATTCCTGTAGGATCAGGAATGGATTTTAATAGGGAGACCAAGCTAGTAGCCATTTTTTGATTTTGATCCATTAGTGTAATCCGATAGACTATTTCGGTTGTTCCTAATGGTAAGTCTTCGGTTTTTATAACGATCCTGCTTCTTGCGGAAACAACAATTTCTTTTTTAGTAGCTCGTTCTTTATCCCAATAACCGTCTTTTTGTGCAAAAACGCCGTTGGCTGAAACGCTAATTAGAAGTAAGAAAACTATTTTTTTTAAATTCATTTTATTGATATTTAGTAACCCTGAAAGAATTTTAAACTCAGACACGGTTAGTAAAAAATTTATAATTCAATACTTTCTCCTATTTTTAGGAGCATTAAATCTTTTCCTTTATCGAAAAATTTGTGGATTGCTTCCTCGTGATTAATTTTGATGTAGCCAAAAGTATCAAAATGAGTACCAATTATTTTATCGCATTCTACAAAATCGGAAGCAATTATGGCATCATCGACATCCATTGTAAAATTACTACCAATGGGAAGAATTGCCAAATCTAGTTTGGTCCGCATCGGAATGAGTTTCATATCCATTGTAAGCGCTGTATCACCAGCAATGTAGATGTTTTTATGTTCACCTTCAATTACAAAACCACCAGGATTTCCTCCGTTACTTCCGTCGGGAAAGGAACTGGAATGCACTGCATTTACATATTTAACTTTTCCAAAGTCGAAATTCCAACTCCCACCATGATTCATTGGATGCGATTTGAAACCTTTGTTTTCAAAATGAGTGGCAATTTCATAATTCGAAACTATAACCGCATTGGTTCTAGCGGCAATATATTCTACATCGAGAATGTGATCGCCGTGAGCGTGCGTCAGCAAAATATAATCAGCTTTTAGCTCGTTGATGTTAATATGAGATGCATTAGGATTAGCAGAAATATAAGGATCGACCAAAATGTATTTTCCACCAACTTCAATTCCTAATGACGCGTGACCGTAAAATGTTATTTTCATGTTTTAGAAGATTTTAGCTTATGGCAATCAGCCGTTGAAGTTTTTTTAATATTGTAATTGCTATTGAAATTGCTATTGATTTTTTAATTTATCTTCCTCCCAAAAAAGCATTCACTATTAAGTCTTGAATCAACGAGATCATACATATTGCTAATAGAATAGAAAGTGCAAAAGTACTCAGTGCTAATTTTTTTAATTCCGGATCTAATGCCCTAGGCTCTTGATTTTTATAGACTGTGATTAAATGTTTAGTTAAAGGAATGTAAGCCAATAAAAACAAGTATTGATCTAAGCTAAAATCAGTCAGTATTGCAAAAATCACAACCAAAACCATTGCGGAAATGACTAAAAAATAATGGTATTTCTTGGCTTTTTCTCCGCCTATTTTTACAACAATGGTATTTTTATTTGACTTTCTATCGGATGCTTCGTCTCTCATATTATTCAGATTCAAAACTCCAACACTTAAAAAACCAATGGCTGCTGCAGGTAAAATTAAAAGCCATTCGACTTCTTTCGTATATAAAAAATTGACGCCTAGCGTGCTCACTAATCCAAAGAATATAAAAACAAATAAGTCTCCAAATCCTCTATAACCGTAAGCGGTATTTCCGACAGTATATCTAATTGCCGATGCTATTGCCAAAATTCCCAAGACCAAATAAAACAAGGAATAACCAATGTTGGTGTCTTTAAAGGCAGCGTAAATCAACAACATTGCCGAAATTAATGTTAGAAACGAAGTAATAATTAACGCTCGTTTCATGGCTTGCGGAGAAATAACTCCACTTTGTATGGCGCGTTTTGGACCAACTCTATCCTCATTATCAGTACCTTTCATTCCATCGCCATAATCATTGGCAAAATTGGATAATATTTGTAATCCAAGCGTTGTTAGAATTGCAAAACCAAAAATTGTCCAACTTCCCACTTCGGTTGGCGTGAGTTCCATATCGGTAGGATGTGCCAAAGCGTATGTGCTTCCCACAATTATTCCAGAAACTGATAAAGGCAAGGTTCTTAATCGTGCAGCTTGAATCCAGTGCTTCATTTTATTATGTATTAAGAATGCAGTATTAAGTATTAAGATTTTAGAAATCTATAATATAAATACTTACTTACTGAAATTATTATTTGTTTAAACGGCTAAATTATTTATTTGTCAATTTCGAGACTGAAACCTGCGACTGACAACTGACAACTCATCTACGGTAACCATTTTTTCTCGAAGTTAGGTTTTCTTTTTTCGAGGAAAGCATTTCTACCTTCTTTTGCTTCATCAGTCATATAGGCCAATCGGGTGGCTTCGCCTGCAAAAATTTGTTGTCCTACCATTCCATCATCGGTTAAATTCATGGCGAATTTTAGCATTTTGATGGAAGTAGGTGATTTTTGCATAATTTCTTGTGCCCATTCGTAAGCGGTATTTTCAAGCTCGTCATGAGGAATTACAGCATTGACCATTCCCATATCCATAGCTTCTTGAGCGGAATAATTTCGTCCGAGGAAGAAAATTTCACGAGCTTTTTTCTGCCCCACCATTTTGGCTAAATAAGCAGAACCATATCCTGCGTCAAAACTGGTTACATCGGCATCGGTTTGTTTGAAAATAGCGTGTTCTTTGCTCGCCAAAGTCAAATCGCAAACGACGTGCAAACTATGTCCTCCGCCAACAGCCCAACCCGGAACTACGGCAATAACTACTTTTGGCATAAAGCGGATTAATCGTTGTACTTCCAGAATATTCAAACGATGCTGACCGTCTTCGCCAACATAACCTTGATGTCCTCGAGCGTTTTGGTCGCCACCGGAGCAAAAAGAATAAATTCCATCTTTAGTTGATGGTCCTTCTGCCGAAAGCAAAACAACTCCAATAGACGTGTCTTCCTGAGCATCATAAAAAGCTTGATACAATTCTGATGTGGTTTTTGGGCGAAATGCATTACGAACATTGGGTCTGTTGAATGCTATTCTGGCCACGCCATTGCATTTTTTATAGGTTATATCTTCGTATTCTTTGACGGTTATCCAATCCATTCTATTCGTTTTAAATTATAGTTGTAAAAATAGCGCATTTTTTAGATTTTTCCATTAAATGCGAAATTAATTCAGTTGGTAAAAGTAGAGCGAAAATGTTTTTGTTTTTCATACTTCACTTTCATCCTATTTATATTTTTATTTTTTAGTACTAGAACAAATAAAAGTAGCCCAGTTTCGGTGGATCAATTCTTAAAAAACTCCTATTTAATTAGAATTTCGTTGAGAAATAATTTATAGTATTTATTCAATTTTGGACTAAAAAATTACCGCAAATTCGCAAATTATTTACCTTTTATAGCGAAGTAAAATTTGCGAATTTGCGGTGTGTTTTGAACTTAAATCCTATTATTCTTTCACCAAATAAATTCCGTCTTCTTTAATCTCAATTAGCTTTTCTTTATACAAAGCTCCGATGGCTTTCTTGAACGTTTTCTTACTCATTTTTAAGACTGTTTTGATGTCTTCGGGATGCGAATTATCCGTTAGACGCAAAAAACCGCGGCTGGCGCGAAGTTCATCAAGAATTTTGTCAGCATTCGGTTCGATATTTTGATAACCCTGAATTTGAAGCGAAACATCTATTTTATTATCAGGACGAATGGTTTTGATATAGCCTCGCAATCTGTCACCTGTTCGAATCGCATCATCATAAACCTCATCTTTGTACAACAAACCTTTGTGTTGCTCATTGATAATCACATTGATTCCTAATTCCGTAATATGTGAAACAATTAAATCTACTTCTTCCCCTTTTTCGACTGTTAAATGGTCGTTTTTTAAAAACTGATTGGTCTTACTGGATGCTACTAAACGTTTAGTTTTTTCGTCCATATAAAGATAGACCAAATAGCGTTTCCCTTTTTCCATCGGGCGTGCTTGCTCTTTGAACGGAACTAGAATGTCTTTTTCCATTCCCCAATCCATAAAAGCACCCACTTGATTAACATAATTGACGCGCAAAAGTGCAAATTCATTCAATAAAATATACGGTTCTAATGTGGTAGCAACAGGTCGTTCTTCGTGGTCTAAATAAACAAAAACGATAATCTCCTCACCTATTTCCCATTCGTTGGGAACGTATTTATTGGGCAAAAGGATGTCGTGAATTCCTTCGGGATCTTTTTCGGGATTTCCCAAAAACAAGCCTACTTTGGTATCCCGTAATATAATGAGTGTGTTGTATTTTCCTATTTCAATCATAATCGTAATTTTTCTAAAGTGCAAAGGTACGAAGATTTTGAAGAAAATTTTTGGAACAAAAATCAATCTTAATATTATTAGAATTGATTCTAATTTTTGATTAATTTTGGATACAACTTATCACTATTTAAAATGAAATCTATTTCAATATTATTTTTACTCGCAATTCTTTTTTTCGCACCTGTTTTATTTTCCCAAACCACCGTTGACGATCCAGAAATCAAAAAGATGGTCTCGGAAATTAAATCCAACAACTTGGAATCAATAGTTCGAAAATTAGTTTCTTTCGGAACCCGACATTCGATGAGTGATGCCAATAGCGATGTTAGAGGAGTTGGCGCAGCACAACGATGGATAAAATCTGAATTTGACAAATATGCCAAAGAATCAGGAGGCAGATTAACTTCAAGCATTGATTATTATTGGGTAAAAGCCGACGGAAAGAGAATAAATTCAAATAGTAAATTAGCTAATGTGATGGCCGTTTTAAAAGGCACCGATCCAAAAGACGATCGAGTGTTGATTATTAGTGGGCACATGGATTCTCGAGCAAGCGACGTAATGAATTCGAAAATAGATGCGCCTGGAGCCAATGATGATGCTTCTGGGGTTGCAGCTTTGATGGAGTTGTCTCGAATAATGAGCAAAAGGACATTTCCTTGTACCATTATTTTTGTTGCCTTGACAGGAGAAGAACAAGGATTACTTGGCGCTAGACATTTAGCTGATTCTACAAAAGTATCAGGTTGGAAAGTAATGGCAATGTTAAACAACGACATGATTGGCAATAGCTTATCAAGCGGTACAAATTTGAGGGATAACACTCGATTACGAGTTTTTAGTGAAACAATTCCTTTTTTAGAAACCGATGATGAAGCCAAAATGCGAAAAGCCACCAATAGAGATAATGATAGTCCCTCGAGACAATTAGCACGATATATCAAAACAGTTACAAACCAATATGTAGATCAATTAGACATTGATTTGGTGTATCGAAATGACCGCTTTTTGAGAGGTGGAGACCATACTCCTTTCCTGCAAAATGGGTTTACTGCGGTTCGGTTTTGCGAAAAGAACGAAAACTATAACCAGCAGCACCAAGACGTGAGGCTAGAAAATAACATTCAATATGGGGATTTACCCGAGTTTATGGATTTTGAATATTTGAGAAAAAATGCCGCTTCCAATTTGGCGACCTTGAGCAATCTGGCTTGGTCTCCGAGACAACCTTTAAGCGTAGGAATTGAGGTAAAAGAACTTACTAATTTCTCAACACTAGTCTGGCAAGCTCCCGAAGAGAAAGCTCCTTATGGCTATCAAATCCTAATTAGAGAAACTTCTGCTCCGCATTGGGAAAAAACAATTTTTGTAAAAGAAACTAAAGCGACTATTCCTTATTCAAAAGACAACTATTTCTTTGCCGTGCAATCAGTAGATGAATTGGGTCATTCGAGCCTGCCGGTGTTTCCACTTCCAATTCGCTAAACGACAAATTCTTACATCACTGATAATCGAAAATCAAATATAAAAAATCAAATCTATGATAAAAACAATCTAAATTAAAGATGAATTTCACAACCTTTAAATGTTATTAAAACGGAGTAGTACAAATAACATTTTAAAAAATCAAAAACACAATTCAAGCATTGATTTTAGTTTTTGTAGTCAGCGTAAGCTATTCTTGCAAAAATGAAACAAAAGAAAATAACGATAACAGCCCATCGGAAATAGTTGATAAAACCACCGAAGAAAATCATACGGAAAGCAATGGATTGGAACTTGACAATGGAAAACTATGGATTGAAAACCCAGAAACCACCAAAGGTGTTGAGAATATGATTGCATTAATGAATTCTTTTAGAGAAAAAGAAAATGTAAAAAGCTTTGAAAAACTAGCAAAAGATCTGAAATCGGAGTTTACATTGATTTTTGAAAAATGCACGATGAAAGGCGAAGCACACGAACAATTGCATCACTTTTTAATTCCAATTAAAGATTTATTAACCACTTTGCCTTCGTCAGATTTGATTGTAGCACAGAAAAGTTTTGATGATTTAAACAAACAATTATTAATTTATATAAATTATTTTAAATAATGAAAATAGCCTCATTAAGAAAAGAGCTTCAATATAATGAAGAAAAAGTTGCTGTCAATGTATTGATGGAAACAGAAACTGCAAAAGAAATTAGAATTTTATTTAGAAAAGGTCAATTTATGAAAGAACATAAGGCGGGTTATCCGATTACTGTGGAAATTCATCAAGGCAAAATCAATTTTGGAGTAAAAGGAGAAAAAATGATTTTAGAAACTGGTGATTTAATTGCGCTTGAAGCCAATGTCCCTCACGATTTAATTGCCGAAGAAGACAGCATTGTAAGACTCACTTTATCTAAATTTGACAAAATTGAAAGAGTCGAAAAAGTAATTGAATAGAGTATCATAATCTAAAAAATAAAGGTTGGGTGTTATGATTAAAAATCATCATA
>JBBQSZ010000110.1:0-10562 GCA_038234745.1 Flavobacteriales bacterium
AGTGGCACCGGCTGTTACAGCAACTACAGCGGTTGCCGTAGTTCAACCTGCAGCGACTTCAGCGACAAGAAATGAACCTAAATCTTCTAACAATACGAGTGCAGGTGTGCTTTATGCACAGTCTACATCTTACGGATATCAATTGATTGACAGTGAGCCAAAAGTAATTATGAAACTCTATAAAACATCTAATCAAAATAGTTTTATGGCCAAAAAAGGAGAAATTCAAGGCGCTTTGGTTGCTAAAGACAATCAATGGTTTTTCGAATATTATCAAGGAGATAATTTAGTTTCAGAGAAAGTTGAAGTTAAGTTTTAGTATTCAGTGTTCGGTTTTTGACTGTTCAGTCACAGGCTGGCCACTCAAAAACCGAAAACTTTAATATCCATACTTGCCTTTCCAACGGTTCTTTAAAAATTCACGGTTGCTATTCTCTCTAGAATTGTTGCCTGGATTATAAAGAACCGTTTCTTTTACTGCATCTGGAAGAAATTCCTGGTCTGCAAAATTATTGGTGTAATCATGAGAATATTTGTACTCATCGGCATAACCCAATTCTTTCATTAATTTGGTTGGTGCATTGCGCAAATGGATTGGAACGGGCAAATCTCCCGTTTGTTTAACTAATTGTTGAGCTGTTCCAATTGCCAAATAAGAGGCGTTGCTTTTGGGAGAAGTCGCTAAATAAACTGCACATTGGCTCAAAATAATTCGGCTTTCTGGATAGCCAATAGTGGTTACTGCTTGAAAAGTATTGTTGGCCATAATAAAGGCAGTTGGATTTGCATTTCCAATATCTTCACTTGATAAAATCAACATTCTTCTGGCGATGAATTTCACATCTTCACCACCTTCAATCATTCTTGCCAGCCAATAAACGGCTCCGTTAGGATCGCTGCCTCGGATCGATTTAATGAAAGCCGAAACAATGTCATAATGCTGTTCGCCACTTTTGTCATACAAAACCGTATTTTGTTGTACAAGTTCAAAAACTCGATTGTTTGTAATTGAAATTTCGTCTTCGTCGGAGGCGTTTACGACCAGTTCAAAAATATTTAATAGTTTGCGTCCATCGCCACCAGAAAGTCGCAGGAGTGCTTCTGTTTCGGTTAATTTTATATTTTTTGTAGCTAAAAAAATATCTGTTTTCATTGCTCGGTCTAAAATCACTTCTAAGTCGGCTTTGCTAAAAGGATTCAAAACATAGACTTGACAACGCGATAATAATGCAGGAATAACTTCAAAACTTGGGTTTTCGGTCGTAGCTCCAATTAGTGTAATCCAACCTTTTTCAACCGCAGCTAACAATGAATCTTGTTGCGATTTGCTAAAACGATGAATTTCGTCTATAAAAAGAATTGGATTTTTTGTGGTGAAAAGTCCGCCACTTTGTTTGGCTTTTTCAATTACATCGCGAATGTCTTTTACTCCCGAATTGATTGCACTCAAAATATAAAAAGGACGTTTAGATTCCTGTGCAATAATTTGTGCTAGAGTCGTTTTTCCAGTTCCCGGTGGTCCCCAAAAAATTAATGAGGGAATAATTCCTTTGGCAATTTGTTGTGTCAAAGATCCGTTTGGTCCCACCAAATGTGATTGACTAATGTAATCTTCTAGTTTTTGTGGTCGAATTCGTTCTGCTAAAGGTGCTTCCAAAATGATTTTAGATTTTAGATTAGAGATTTCAGATAGGAGGAGTTTCAAGGCAAATAATCTTTGTAAAAATACTGTTTTTTAGGAGCTCTTTCCAGCTATCCGTTACAATCTTTTCTTTTTTAAAGAAAAAAAGAAAAGGATTTCCGCTGCTATCTGGGCTATGACATTCCGTTGCAAAATGAATTAGTTCCTCTATATGACAAATTAGCATTATTTTTACTTTGGTTCTATTTTTGAATCTAAATCCAAGATGGTTAATTAATAATTCCTAATTCGTAACCTTGAGCTCAAAAATAGAAGAATTCAATTATTTTAAATTCACGCCTTCTGTTTGGATTATTCCAACATTGATGCTAATTTGCAATTGGTTTGTGTTTTACATGGATAAAGTGTTTCAATTAGATTTGGACAAACACGGTATTTATCCAAGAACTTTCTCGGGAATGCAAGGTGTTTTGTTCAGTCCGTTTTTGCACGGTGATTTGAATCACATAGCCAGCAATACGATTCCACTTTTTATTTTGACGACTGCTTTGATTTATTTTTATCGCGATGTATCGTTGAAAGTCTTAGTCTATGGAATTCTGATTTCAGGATTAATTACTTGGATTATTGGACGTGAATCCTATCACATTGGAGCCAGTAGTTTGATTTATGTTTTGGTGAGTTTTATTTTTTTTAAAGGAATTCAAACTAAATATTATCGTTTGGTTGCTTTGTCATTGACTGTAATTCTAGTTTATGGAGGATTGGTTTGGTATGTTTTTCCAAAAGTAGATGAAACGATCTCTTGGGAAGGACATCTGGCAGGATTAATTACTGGATTTGGACTTTCGATATATTACAAAACTCCTCAGTATAAAAAAATAATTAAATACGATTGGGAACATCCTGATTTTGATCCAATGGAAGATAAGTTTATGCAACGCTTTGATGAAAATGGTGATTTTGTAAATCTGCCGGAAGAAGAGCCCGAAGAAGAAATCCAATCTTATTATTCCTCAAATTTTCCCGTAGATTATACTATTGTAGAAAACAAAAAAAACGAATCAGAAACAGAGTTCTAATTCGTTTTATATCTATTTTTCTTGAAATCTGAAAATCAAAAAATCGTTAATCTTCAATCTGAAATCATCAGCTTCTTTGTCTAACCGCTTCGTATAAAAAAGCGCCACAAGCTACGGAAACATTTAAGGAACCAATAGTTCCGAACATTGGTAATTTTGCTTTTTCATCTACAATTTTAAGAACCGAAGGGTTGATTCCTCTATCTTCAGATCCCATAATGATGGCTACGCCTTCTTTTAAATTGATATCATAAATATTTAGATCTGTTTTCTCGGTTGCTGCAACGGTTTTTATTCCTGAACCTTGCAGATAGAAAATAGCATCTTTGATGTGTTCTACTTTGCAAATGGGAACATTAAATACCGCGCCAGCCGAAGTTTTGACTGTATCGCCATTAACAGGTGCTGAACCTGCTTTTTGAACTATAATTCCGTTTACACCAGTACATTCCGCAGTTCTTATGATGGCTCCAAAATTACGAGCATCTGATATTTGATCTAAAATCAAAAACAATGGTTTTTTTCCAGATTCAATCGTAGCATCAATTAAATGTTCTAAGTCAATAAAACCTATTGGAGAAATAGAAGCTACTGCTCCTTGATGGTTGTTTGGAGTTAATCGATTCAATTTTTCGATAGGGACATAAGAGAAATTAACGTTAGCACGTTTCATTACTTTCATCAAGTCTTTCATCAATTCGCCAGATATTTCTTTTTGTATAAATACTTTATCAACTTCCTTTCCTGCTTGAATCGCCTCAATGATGGCTCTTATTCCAAATATTAAATGTTCTTTTTCCATGTGGCAAAGATAGTTATAATTTGTATAAAAAAAACCATCCCAGAATGGGATGGTTTTAAAATTGTTAGCAATTGTAATAAAAGATTAACGAGTTCCTCCAGCCCACCAAACTTTTTCTTTATAAACATAAGTTCCATCACCAAATCCTGCTTTAACATTAGGATTAGTAGATACGTCAGAATCACCGTATGGTAATCTTAGTGGAAATTGTGTCGCATTTTTAGGGTTTGAAAGTTGAATTGGGTTTGCCGCTGCTGATCCGTACATTGCTAATAAACGTCTGTAATCATTATAAGCTTCAACAGTTTCACTTTCGTAGAAAGAAAGATATTTTTGTACTGCGATCTCCTTAAGTAAATTAGCATTAGTCATGATGTTTAGTCCTGCAACGTATGTAGTTGCATTTGCTGTTGAAAAATTAACAGCTTCATCTTTGTTGAATGCTGCATTAACGGCAGCGGTCAGAGAGGCTGTACTAGTTACAGATGCTGAATTTCTTGCTTCTGCTTCTGCTTTGATAAACATTAGTTCGTGGTAGCTGAGCATAAAAATCGGATTACTAGCATCTATTAATGCGGAATAGGAATAAGTTTGACTTTGGATACTTACTCCATTGACAAAAAATTCGTAGGTTGAAGGCGCACCAGCTGTTTTTTTAATTTTTGCAAAATAACCCTGAGTTCGGGGGTCGTTTGCTCTAGCATTTAATTTATCAAATAAACTTTTACTTGCAAATAAGTATCCTCTATCATTATCGAATTGATAAAAAGGATTAGGAACATTTGCGTTTTTTAACTTGAGTTCTTCATCCTTGTTTGCAAAAGATTTACTCACGTATGTTAATACTTTAGCATAGTCAGGAGTTCTAAAAGAAAGACGAAGGGTGTAACGTGCCAATAAACCATTGGCAGCTTTTATCCATTTAGACTTGTCTCCTTGATAGATTAAATCCTGAGATCCTAAAGTTGCATAAGTTGTAGTCTTTCCTAAATTAACTATCGCATCTTGTAAAGTAGAGAAAACGATTTTGTATAGGTCTTCTTGACGATCCAATTTAGGTTGGAAAACTATTCCAGGTTGAAAGGATTCAGAAAAAGGAACATCACCATACATATCTGTTAATAAAGCCAAGTTGTACGCATATAGAACTTGCGAAATTCCTAATGTAGTGTTGTTTCCTTTTTCAGTACCAGTTGAACATTTTGCAATAATGACCTTTAGATTCAGCATTGTTTGATATATGCTGTTCCAAGAGTTATTAAAAGTGGTCTGATTTTGTGGTTCACCGTTTCTTACTTCTGCATTATACATTTGGCCAAAACCACCTGCATTTAATTCGACATAAACACCAGTGTAGAAAGCTAGTTCTGAACCAGTATTACTAAATGCAGTACTTGTCATCGCATCAGTAATGGCAAAGCGACTTGGTACATCTGTTGCATTGTTTACATTTGTATTGATACCGTCCATCACATTCTCTGAACAAGAATTTAATGCAATTGACGCAATCACCAAAAGTAATAAGCTTTTATATTTTTTCATGATTTTTTGAATTATGTTAATTAAAAAGTTAGATTCATTCCAAGTCCAATACTTCTTGTCTGTGGAATAGATAATCTCTCAAAACCTCCAGCAATATTGTTATTTCCTTGTGATGATTCTGGATCCAAATTAGGTATTTTAGATGATAACAAAATGTTTCTAGCAAATGCAGAAATGTGCACGTCCATTCCTTTTGTTAATTTCGGCAAACTGTATCCTAATGTTAATTCTCTCAGTTTTACGAATGAAGCATCATAAATTGCTGTTTCAGCAATATTTGAATAGGTAGAATAGGTGTCTTGTTTACTAGCTCCTTTTGTATTTACAGCTCCAGTTTCAGTTACTCCCTCCTGAACAAATAAAACATCTCGGTTTAGTGTTTTAGTGCTTAATCCATAGGTGTCTAATAGTGAATTTGTTCCGCTATACATTTTGCCTCCGTTTTTCCAATCGAACGTAGCAGAAAGGTCTATTTTTTTGTATCTAAAAGAAGTAGTTCCTCCTAAGTTGAATTTTGGAGCTACTTCTCCAAGTGATTTAGTTTCTCCAGCGATTGCTAATCCATCAGAATCAACAAGAATGTTTCCTTTAGCATCTCTTGCAAAAGCTGTTCCGTAAATTACTGGAAAACGTTCTCCTATACTTGCTCTAACTTGAGGTGTCGTAAATCCTCCTAGGAAAATATTTTCTACTCCGGTTTTTAATTCATCTACGTAATTATCGATTTGGGTATAATTTGCAGATACAATCCACTCAAAATTAGTGGTTTTAACGGGGATCACAGTTAGTAATAATTCATGACTGTTAGTATGTATTTTTCCACCGTTTGTCACCAAAGTGGCAGCACCACTTGAACCAGCTAGCGGAACTTGAAAAATCTGGTCTTTTACATTTTGTCTAGAATAGGTATAATCTATGCTAATACGATTTTTAAATAATCTTAATTCACCCCCTACTTCATAAGACTTTGTATTTTGAGGTTTTAAATTTGGATCATATATTACGTTATTAGGTATATATGAATTTACGCCTCCAAGTGGATAATTTACTGGACTGTTTGACCAGAACCCACCGTTATAATCTGGGACAGAATAGAAATTTTTATAATAAGTCCCAGGTTGGCCTACTTGAGCCCAAGATGCTCTAAGTTTAGCAAAAGAAATTATTGAGTTTCCTTTTAGAGCTTCTAATTCAGTCAAAACAAGACCTAAAGAGAATGAAGGATAAACAAAAGAGCGATTATTTCGTGGCATTGATGATACAATATCTTTTCTTATTGTACTTCCTAGATAAATAAAGTTTTTGTAGGAAAGATTTAGATTTCCAAAAAGACCAAAAGTTCTATTCTTGGTAATATTATCTGAGGCGACTGTTTGCTGTGAATTTTGTAAATTAGCCCAACCACCAAAGTTAAGGTCATTGCCTGTCATACTATACGTTTTATTAAAACTGTCATTAATTTCATTACCAGCCATAGCTGTTAAATTTAAATCATCCGAAATCTTATATTCATAATTTGCTGTGAATAATGAATTTATGGTTCTAGAAGTGATTCCGTAAATTTCTAAATGACCTGCTGAAGTTTGTTTGTTTCCGAATTCTTGAATATCTCTGTAGTCTGTGCTGTAAGAATCGGCACCAAGTTGGTAGCGGAATGATATTTTATGTTGGTCGTCCATTGAAATTTTTGGAGCAAATTCAATGTAACTATTACCATAAAAACGATTTGTTTGTTCGTCAAATATATTATGTGCCGCAGCCCAATAAGGATTGTTGAATCCAGTTGATCTGTAATAAATTTGCTTATATGGGTCTGATGGGTTTTCGTATCCATTTCCTTTTAAGTCATAGCTTATAGGGCTTGCAAACGCACCTGCAACAGAGGAGTCATTTGCACCTGTCGCTTTGTTAATTTTAGTTTGAACATAATTACCTACAAAGCCAGTTTTCCAATCTGTTCCTAACTTTGTGCTAAATGCTGCTTTTGCATTATAGCGTGTAAAACCTGTAGCAGGTATAAAACCATCTTGGTTTGAGGAGCCAAAATTAAATGCATAATTGCTCGTTTCAGTTGCTTGTGTTATGCCTAATGAATTGTTAATTGTTATTCCTGTAATAAAAAAATCACCAAAATTGTCATAGACGCGAGGGGTTAACCAAGGATCTAAACCTGCGGTAGCTCGTTGTGGCACATAATATTGACCTGCGTGAGCCGTTACATTTCCGCCATTTAGGGTATTGGCAACATTTCCACCATATTTTGGACTGTTTGGCAATTCAGAAATTTTTGGACCCCAACTCAATGAACTTGTTGGATTGTAAACATTAGCTGAACCTTGTGCGTAATCATGTTGAAAATCAATCTTTCGAGACACATCCTCAGCAGAAAATGAAGTAGCAAAAGTTATTGTAGGTTTTCCGTTTTTAGAGGATCCTTTACCACTTTTTGTGGTAATAATAACTACTCCATTTGAAGCTCTAAGGCCATAAATAGCTGATGCCGCCTGACCTTTTAAAATATTGATGGATTCAATATCGTTGGGATCTATGTCAGCAGCTCTGTTTGAACTGTCTGCACCAGTTACACTGTTTCCAGTGCTATAATCTGCTGTTGATGCTACTGGCATTCCGTCAATCACGTACAAAGGAGTGTTATTCCCAGTAAATGATCGGGCTCCACGAATTACAATTTGAGAAGAAGCTCCAGGTGCGCCACTAGAAGGTGTAATTTGTACACCAGCAAGCTTTCCTTGAAGTGCACCTGCTAAGCTATTGTTAGCCCCTCTTGTTAATTCTTCAGATTTAATTTCTTGGGTAGCATATCCTAATGCTTTTTTCTCTCTTTTAATTCCCATTGCGGTGACTACAACTCCTTCAAGTTCAACAGATGTACTTTCCATTTTTAAATTAACTTTTGCTGAAGTAGCTTTAGCTTCTTGGGTTTTCATACCAACATAGCTAAATATCAAAACTTGATTTGCGGTTGCTTTGATAGTGTATTTCCCGTCAAAATCAGTTTGTGTTCCAGATTTAGTTCCTTTAACTAATACACTCACGCCAGGTAATGGCATTCCCGCATTGTCAGAAACAACTCCTGAAACAGCTCTTTCTTGCGCAAAAGTGATTTGCGCTACTAGTACTAAGAGAAGTACTAAGATTCCATTGAACTTTAGTTTCATTTTTAAATATTTTGAATTAGTTGGACAAAAATCTTAATAATTTGTTAACTTTCCTAACATTAGTTGTATTTTTTTATGCTTGCATATAAATTTTAACATTATAATCTACAAATGCGAGAATGTTATAAATTATGTATTTTTTAAGGGTTAGAATTCAACATTGTAATTTAAGCTAACGATAGTATTAGCGAATCTTGTGTTTTGCCCATCATTGCTGCCATTAGAAAAAGTAAGTTTTAAAAATCCATTTTTTGTTTTCAATCCCATTCCTAAGCCGTATCCAACTAGATTCCCTTTTTTGTGTGAATTTTTATCTTCATAATAGCCATAATCTAAAATAGAATTAAGATATAGTTCTGGAGAAATAATATAGCGGTATTCTGTGATGAGGGCGTTCATCAAACTGGCTTGTAAACTATTTTCCGCAAAACCTCTTATTGATTTTGCACCGCCAAAGCGTATTAATTCGTTGATGATATAGGTTTTGCTTTTTAGGAGATAATTTTGATAATTTATGTTAATGCAGTTTTTTGGGTTCAGGTAGAAATTATGCATTGCATTTACGTTAATATAAGTCTGTTTGCTCGATCCTACTGTTTCAGCTAAGCCCGTCGTCGTTCTACTTCCTATTCCCATTAAAATGGAGATATTCGTTTTTGTAGAAAATGTAGCGTTTTTCAAATCTAATTGCGTGTACTCTATACTTGCTGTTATGAATGAGTTTTTATAATCGCTTATTGAACTACTATTGGTGTTTTGAATATCGCTTGATTCTGTAGATTGATATCCTAAATAGAAACGTGAGTTATAGTCTTTGAGATAGCCTAAATTGACAGCTGTTTTTGTGTTCTGGAAAATACTATCTTGTTTGAATATATAAATCTGAGATTTTAACCCAATGGGACTTTTAAATAAGTAGGGCAAATCAATGCTGGCTTTGAATGTTTTTTGACTATTGCCATCGCTTTTCCAATAGAGCGAGAACTGCTCTCCTGCTTTTATGGTGTTTTCTAGAATTAAATCCAAATAACCGTTAAACACCAGTTTGTTGTTTTCATTGTTAGCAAAGCCAATAAATCCATCAAAAGTGTTTGATTTTCTTTTTTCGAGATAAACATATACTTTGGTAGTGTCTTTAGTAAATAATATTTCAGGGTTTTTAATTTGATTTACAAATTTAAATTTTTCAAAATCGTCATGAATTTTTCGAACCACTTCTTGATTGAAAGTGCTGTTTTTATATTTTCGATTGATTTGCTTTAGATGCCCTTCTGGAAAACTATTTTTTTTGTTGCTTCCCCCAAATTGAACAACAATTGCATTTAGTTGACGTTGTTCGCCCAATTCAAGTTCTAAGTCGGCGCACAAAGAATTATTTTTCTTTTTGATGTTTGTTAATTTAAGTTTGGCAAATGCAAAACCATTTTGCTCAAGTTTTTGTAAAGCGGTATTTAAAAAGGATTCCGTTTCGACGTATGGTAAAGTCAAAGTGTCTTTTTTGCTTTCGAAAATATTTTTTAAAGTTTCGTCTTGCTTTTCTTTGGAGAGGACTTTTTTGCCTACATATATATATATGTTTTTAATTTTTTCACCTAAGCTTATTTTTGCAATAAAACTACTGTCGTTTTTCTTTGTGTTCTCAAGGATTTGATTCTCGATATAGCCCGTTTTAGACAGTCTTTCAGAAAGTCGATCTAATTCATTAGTAATATCCTTGGTATTTACAAGAATTGAATTGTATTTTAGAGAATCAATAATTTTAGTTTCTACGGCAGAGCTACCGATTATTTCTAATCGAAATTTCTGGGCAAAACCATTTGTCCAAACACAAGTAAACAGAAATAAAAAGGCTAAAAGTTTCAAATGACTTATTTTTATTTAATCTAACGCAAATATCTATTGTTTGTGATGAAAAACATAAAATTTGAGCTAAAAACTGAGTTTTTACTTTTTGTTTTGCAAGTGTTTAAAAACGAACAAGATAGGGATAAGTCCAAAAAATATCACGGTTTGCATAGGTCAGATTTGTCTATCATTGCAAATTATCTTTTGTAGTTCCGTATTTCATTAAGAAACAAATATTTACTTCTTTCAAAAATTAATTAATTATGGTTTGTTTAGAAAAAAAATATTACTACATTTGCAACCCCGTAAAAAGCGGGAAATAAACAAACAAAGAAAAATTAGTATTTAATTATGCCAACAATTCAACAATTAGTAAGAACAGGAAGAACTCAGATAACTAAGAAGAGTAAATCGGTTGCTTTAGATTCTTGTCCTCAAAGAAGAGGGGTTTGTACGCGTGTTTACACTAC
>JBBQSZ010000111.1:0-10414 GCA_038234745.1 Flavobacteriales bacterium
GAAAATCCAGCTTTTATCGTCCGATAACCTAATCTTTTGTTTTTCTGTTAGATTCGGCATATAATCCTGAAATGCAGTTTTGTCGGTCAAGAACTTCATGCGCTGTATCAATGAGGTTGTTTTTCCGGTTCCAGGTCCTCCATCAATGGCCATTGTACCATCAAAAAGGAGCGACCTTTTAACCTCTTCCTGCCATGGATCGAGAATTGGTTGGTACCTTAACTCCGCGCTTTTACGAATAAACGATTGCATTTTGCTGAGAGCATTTTCTCTTTCTTTCTTGGCTTTATCAATCTTTTCAATCAGTTCGTCGCGACGTTTGGTATCTTTTGTTTCTTGCTGTTGTATTAGTTCATCTTGCTCTTTTTTTAATCTTTCATCCTCAATGATTTGTTTGTCCAAATCACCAACCCGTTGAAGTATCTCACTTAGCGTGTTGTAATATCTTGGTTTACTTTCGTTTAGATTTATTTTTATATCGCGAGCAAAGGTTGATGGATTTTCTGGAGTATAAAATGCATTGTTATAAATTGTAATGTCCTGTATTCCGTCTTTAGGTGTGAAAATTTTATGAATACCATTTGAATTACGAATAATTATTTCTCCAATTCGCATGTTTTTAAATATTGGTTGACCATCTTTTTCGTATGTAGTTGCAGGGCTGGTAATTGAAACTGGATTACCATTAAAATCGAGCGTTTCAGATCTCCCCCTGGTATTTTCGTTATTTACAAGCCAAAGACTACGATTCTCATTAAAATAGAAAACATTCGCCATTCCAACCGCATTATTTCTAGCATACATCTGGAGTTCACCTTTACGATGTTTCTTAATTGCTTCTGCTATTTCGAGTGCTTTATCATTATTGTTTTCCATAGAATTGCTATTAATTTATATTTTTTGGTTAGTTGTCGTTGGTTATTACTCCGCCTATATCTGGTTTAATTTATTGTCTCTATTGTCTTGTAATTTCCTTAAGAAACTTCGTTAATGGTCGATTGTATCTCTCAAATTCTCACCGCTGAAGCTCCTCCACATCTATAAATAGATCAATCATGTATTTTGAGAGTTTATGTCGTCCAACTCCAAGATAGGATTTCATCACTTTTATTGCTCCATGCCATTCCGCCTCACTCGTCGGCCCTTTCACGCTTTTATCGTTGATGAAATAGACATTGATTAACCATGCCGGAACATTATTTACTTCGCGCAGGAAGTATAAATGAGCTAATCGGTTGGTGTATTGATAGAATTTTTTGCTCCAATCAACATCATTGGTGATATTTAGAAACAATTTAGTATCAATTAACGATCTGTCAATTAATAACTTCGATGTTGTCTTTGCGCCTGTTGGACTTGATACAATTTCTGGAATATTTGCTTTCGCTTCAATTAGAAATACTTCACCGTTTTTAGATTTTCCTATAGCATCCCATTGCGGACCCCTTGCAGGCCAAAAATTTGATAAAGGCACAGTTAAATTAAGATCTAGCAAATTAATAAAGTCATCATCTCTATATTCAGAATAATCGTCATTCGCTAATGGAGACAACCACTCAATATCTGTGTTTTTTAGAGTTGATACTTTACCCTTTAATAAACCATTAATTATTTCCGGATGATTATTAATAAGTAACTGAATGTCTTTAAGACTGCCTTTCCCATTCGACGTTTGTTTTACGATGCCCATTTAATGAATTTTAGAATATTAAATATCAATTGCCCAACAGATTAACCTTCCCGTAACTACTAATGTTAAAATTGAATAAAGGCAAAGTATATCCATCCTTGTTATTATAGATGTAAAACGCAGCATCGTCGTTAAACAAAACTGCAGAAATATCCAAAGGGAAACCTAGATTAATTGGTTTGATGGAATCTCCTTTAAACTTGAGAATAGCCTTGTTTATGGTTTTTATCACTCTATCAGAGTTCGTACTTTCTTTAAAGTACTTATTTTTATAATCAAGCTCTGCAAAAGTGTAATCAAAATTCAATCCTGGAATGCGTAATTTCGAAGTAGGAAAGTTCATATACGACAATTCAAATCCATAATAAATGTCTGTAAACTTTTTGTCTTTTCTTATGTAAGGAACCCTGAGGCAAAATTGAGAATTGTAGTACTTTAATGAATCTGGTTTGTTTAGATAGAAAGGATCAATTCTTATTAATTCAACTTTGGCTTCAATATAAAAACTGGTTGCTTTATGATCTTCGAATAATTTGGGGCTTAAAAGGGCACCACAATTTTCAAGTTTTAAAACTATTCCGCTTGAATCTTTCGTAAATATTGTGGAGTATTTCATACCCAACTTTTTACTGTCTTCAATCCAAACTTCGGACTCCCAATTTAATGTATTATTAATATCGGAAGAGGATAATGAAAATGGGTTACCATATTTATCATAGTAAGATACTTTGATATCGGAATATTTAATCACTGATCCCCATGCTCGAAAACCCGCTGTATAGTTGACTTCAACTTTGTTTCTTTCGTGATAATCTTCAATAAAATTAAAAAGAGGGAAAATACTTACATTAAAAAGCATTAAGGTAAAATACGCGTTGTAGGTTCTTTCCTGAAAATCATCCTTTTTCCACCATATTAAATGGACAAAAAACACTAAGTTAATGGCTAATAAAAAAAACACGATCCATAGCCCAGAATCTAACTGATTTGTACTGCACGAATAAAGTAATATGTATGCTAAAATGCCCAAAACAGGTAGAGATAGCGAAACATTTATTATGTTTCTTTTTTGTTTCATAAATTTGCTCAAAAAAGTTTTGATACTGTCATAAAATCCTATACTTCTGAATATAGTTTTTAGCTTGTTGATAAATTCTTCCTTGATCATAGAATAGTTGTTTAAGTTGTTCAATAACAATCTAATTTACGTAATTTCAGAATTAAAAAAAGCAATGAAGTTTTGCATTCATATTAATCTTATTTCCTTCGCGGAACCGTCACAGTTATAAATTTACCATTAGTTTCTCCAACCCAATCAGAGATCCAAGCTTCACAATTGTTTGATGTTTCACAGGACGCATCATACACATTAAATCCGGAATTTAACGTTCTCCAATAATCCATTCCGAATTGAACGGAGGTTTTTCCTTCAATTTTCAGTCGTGCACGAATACAATATTTTGCTCCTGATCTGTAATTCAATTTTGGAGTCCACCAATGAACAACTTCTGTTGGTGTTTGAGCAATATCAAGTGTCATAAAACCTTGGTGAGCAACCATATTTACCACCTCGCTATGCTCATCTTTACAGCCAGTGTCAAACCATTTGGGATATCGGCAATATAATCCCGCCTCATTAGTATTGAAATATTTAGGACTTTGATAATCGTATTGTTCCGAATTAACAACTGTACTATCCTTACCGACAATTTCAAGCACTTCCCAATGATCAACTGTAACAAGTGCCTGCTCTTCTGTTGATTGATCTCCTTTAAGTGTTGCTGCTTGCGCCCATATTGCCAATGCAGCATAACCGGGAATTGGTGTATCACGTCGAATGGTTTCACTACGCCAAATCGCACCTTCAGGAATTACGGCTCTATTCAATTCATCTTTTGTGCAAAAAGAGAAAACAATAGGGATAAACAAAATGAAAATCTTTTTCATATTAATTGTTTTTTAAGGTTAAAAGAATCTTTTTTATCACTAAAACAACCACCCTTTATCCATCTTCAATTTATCTTCCTTCACCACATCCTTCGGGCTAAAAGGTTAGTTGTGTAATCTTTTTTCCCATCAGTATTTTATCGTACAGCCAGTAACAATTTCTTCTTAGTTTTTGGTTCTAATCGATTAATACGCTATAACCATCCTTTCAACATTTCTTTCGACATAATCTTCGCCTGGCTGCCCGACACTGCAAGCAAAGAATTTTACATTTCCCATTTTTGGTTATTTAAGTTTTAGATCAAGGTATTTTGTTATTAACTCATCAATTCTTATCCAATTTTTTGATTTGCCTGGATCATCAGTCACTTTGTAATGGCTTCTATTTATAAGGTATTCAAGATCAATTATATCTAATGAAAGACCTTCACTAAATCCAACCCATATTTTCCCGGAATTTATCAGTTCAGGCATTTTATTAATCAATATTTCAATGCTTTTTATTTGTGTATACTTAATTTTAGCAGTAGATTCCAATTCTTTTTGGGCACGAATGATTGATTTACTAAGTATGTTTAAAGCATACTCACAATCTTTGGAATGGCCGCTTAGCTTATGCTTCGTAAATAATTGAACTATCCCAGACCAGGTAATGCACTTGATATTTGCTATTTTATCATCGGGTTGATTAATCATTAAAAGGCATTGTTGAATATCGGAAGGATTATAATTGGTCTTATCAACGATAGTAGAAATCGCTTTCCACTGCAATTTGAGCTGATCCTGTAATTCATCTGCTGAAGGTTGAGTAAAGAATTTTGCTTCTATTGCCAACACTTTAGTACCCCATCGGATAAAAATATCCGGAACCGCAATGCGACCAGATTCACGAAAAATCTTCTGAATATCCTTATTATAGACACTTCCATCTCTGATCGGATCAAGTTCTGTAACAATCTCAAAGTCATCAATCTCAACAAAATTGTCATCATTGAAAATGTATTTGAAAAGCAGTTTAGTCCCCTCAAAGTTATTTGCCATTAACAAATGTGATAAAATAGTAGCCGTAAAATAACGCTCTGACCTTGCTACATCTTGGAAATAGTGATTTGCCATAAAAGTGTTTATTTGGTTTTATTTAATTAGTCCTAATTGTCTTGCAATATCTTGTTGAAACTTTGCCAATGGTCGTTTGTGAATATCTTCTATATCGATATAGTTCCCAAGAACCATTCTCCTGATAACCGATATTGGCAGATTTAGGAGTTTAGATAACTCTTCAATTTTTCCTTCTGGATATGCTTCTACTTTCCAGAATAGTTCTTCAATTACGTCCTTCTGTGTTTCATATATCCCTTTAATATCAAATGACTTGTTATGATGATTTGTTTTAGCAACGGTTCCATCACTACCAGGTACAAAATTTATATCCAAGTCCTTTAGGTCATTCGTAACTAGATATTTTACGACACTGTCTTTAGGAATCTCAAATCTATATCCATCAATTGGAGTTTCGTCTGCATACAAATGAAAATCCAAACCTAACGTGACAGGCTTTGAGCTTTTTGTGTTATTACAGTTACCACAGGACGGAATCAAGTTGAAAAATGAAATACTAAAGAGAGGGTATTTTGATTTTGGGTAGAAATGATCCAATTGGAATCGTGATTTTTTTTTGCCACCTTCATTTTCAGCGACAATTGTTAGTGCCGCATTACAGTATGGACAAGTCTTTATTCCTGTTGCCAATGAAATTTTATCCGCATACACTGCTCTAAACCCATTGTAATTAAGTGCCGTAATAATTTTCTTCCCGAAAGCTGTTGTTTTACTAATACCAGGAATAGCAGGATTGTAAAATAATAATGAAGAAGTTCTTGACCATTTTGTTATAAATGATTCTTGCTCAGTTGGAGAATACAGTATAAAAGTCTTAAAGCCTGTAGTAATTTCTTTAAGAGATTTAAATTCATTATCCGCTGGTTTATATTTTGACTTTAAATCAATTATATTCTTCTTTGCTTTTGACAAGACACTATCATCTATTTTAAGCTCATCTTCGATCAGATTTCCGAAGTAATCTTTTAATGATTTATTTATTCTTTTTGGCCGCATTTTTTATTTTTTCAAGTTTAAGTTTTCTTGTAAGCTGCCGAACTTGTCTAGCTAATTCAGTATTGGATTGGAGCATCTCCTTTTTTAGAAACTTTTCATTCCACATATCCTGAAGTTGCTTTCTTATAATTGGTTCGCCAATCATATTAATTAACACCAAGCTTGATTCTTCGCCCAAAGAATACTTTTCACTTTTTAATACATTACTTTTCAAAAAATCAATTAGATTCAAAATTTTTTCTTTAGCAAATTGCCCCATTAATCCGCTTTCCATAAAGAAGGAATCTTTAAATAATGAATGAATATTTGCTCCAAAAGTGGTTTGTAAATTATCATTTGTTACCACTTTGCAAAGGCCACTTTCTTTTTCTTTATCAAGGAGAATAATATTCTCTTTAGCCAAATCTGAAACAATGAATGGAGAATGAGAAGTAAGAAACAACTGTATCCCCTTTTTATCTTTAAAAAATAAGGGAATATACTTGTGCAAATCGGAGAAGAAGGTTCTTTGCCATTCCGGATGGAGATACAAATCACCTTCATCAATAAGGATCCAGACGAAATCTTTATAGTCAGCATACGCTTTGACGAAATTTATTTTTGAAAATAGCGTTAGTAAAGCGGATTCGCCAGCACTAAGATCTTGCCATTTAAATGAAAAAATGAAATCTTTATCCATCCAGATTTCAAATATTTCATTTAGCGATTCATAAACTTCATCGCTTTCCCAAATTGCATAAGTATTCCAATTCAAAACATTAAATCCTTTATATGAATTGAATTTTTCTTCTATACTTAATGTGAAGCTTTGAATTTTTACTAATGGATCGTGAGAACTTCCAGTTTTTGAATTATCCAAAAATGATTTGATTTGTGAAGGAATATTTTCAGGTTCAGCTGTATTTAATGTTTCTTCTATAAATGGCTTTAAATTATTATCAATTGAGCCATAATACTGTTTCGAAATTGTGTAATACAAAAAAAGATAAATGATAATTTTAGTTTTAAAATTTTCAATTTTCCTTTCGGGATTAAGAATGTCGGATCGATCTTTAAACAGCAAATATTCAAGTCGACCCAATACGTCACTTAGTCCAATGCGTTTAAAGTAACTGATATTGTTGAAGAAAAAATATGGACTAAATGATAACATGAATCCCTTTGGAATAAAATCCCAATCTTTATTTCTATATTCCGAAATGAATTTTAGATTTGCCTGTAAATCATAGTGATAAAAATTATCTCTCGGTATAGTGTCTTTTATCATTCGTTGCTTAATGCTTTGGAAAACATCAGCTTCTAATGGTTTTTTGCTTTGTTCGTGCAATAAGGAGTCATACCTTTCTAAAAGTAGATTATTAGATTTCTCGGAATATTGATCAAGCGATCTATTAAATGAGATATCTAGAAATTGCTGTCCTATGGTTTCGTTTTCATATACTGAAAAGCTATTTGAGTGGTTAATCAAATCAACCATATCAGTAACCTCATTGTACCAATTGGCAATTTTTATTTTAGTTCCATCTTCAAGTTCTACTTTTTCTATAACCTTCTTTTCACCTTTAGAAAGTTTATCAATTACAAGAAGTTTAGTTTTTGATTCTTTAAGAACAACGATATAATTATGAAAATGATCTAAACTATTTGAAAATAATAATTTAATAAATGACAATAAGCTGGATTTTCCGCTACCATTTTTCCCAATAATAGCTGTCACATTTAAGAACTTAGCATCAAACAGCTTTAAGTCATAGTATGAACTTGATCTTGTAATTTCAAGTTTTTTTGAAGTAGAATCAAATTTTATATCAAATTCTTTTGAGAAAGGAAACTCCTGATCATTAATATTATTAAACCGATCAATATATACATACAATAGTTCCATAATTTTATTTTAAAGTCATTTAAAACAACATCCCCTGCCCATACCCTCCCTTTGGTTCCTCCACTTTTGTGGGTTTGCCCTTAGGTTTTTCGTATTTCTTGGTGTAATATTTGGCTACTTCGGCGGGCATGGGTTGGCCTTTTTCCTGGTAGAATTTTTCGGCATCTTCTTTTTTGTGGAGACCTTGGTGGAGTTCTTCCTCGTACCTCTCGTGGTTCAGCAACAGCAGCCGTTTGAGTACTTCTTTGCGGGCTGCGGGACTAATGGTAAATCGTACCCGGTCGTTTTCGGGAAGGTAATCGACTTCGTAAAAATCGTGGGAAAGCCTGATGGCTTTGCCCCATTTTTCGGAATCTTCGGACCAGCCATAGGCTTCCAGTACGGCGTTGTCCATCTCTACATGCAGGCGGCGCAGTTCGATGATGCCTGCCACGGCTTCTTCCCAGGAACAAGTGTTTGAGACCTGTCCCGAAGATTCTTTCGGGATTTTTTGCAGGTGGTTCCAGAGGTTCCAAACTTCTTTGCCGTATTGCTTTTGGATTTCCTTGGGGGTTTTATCTTTTAGTTCGTTGCTGCTTATTCGGCTGTGTATTTCTTTGGCATGAAACGCATTGTAGGTTTTGGTGAGACCCAATTGCACTTTTAGCATCAACTGACAGCGGTGATCGTGGTAAGCTTCGCCAATGTGTTCCAACTTTTGTACTAACTCAGGGGATAGGTTTTGGGGAAAAGGAAAGGTTTGAAACACATCCGTAGGTCGAAAATTAATAGTCGAAGATCCAAGAGTTGAGCTATATTTCCATGCCCAAAAATCAAACATTGAATTCTGTAGTATAATATAATTTTGCTTTACGTCTAACGTGAAAACTACAACCTTATCCATGAAGACTTGATTGCTTTCTACGATTGCAATATTCAGATATTTTGAAACCCGAGGAATGACAATGACTTTTTCTAAATTACTAATTCGATTATATAAATCTGAACATTTCTCGGCATATTGCCACCATAGTTTTTTATAGGACTCTCTGTTAACTTGGTCTCTTTGTGGTTTAACTGTTTTCTTTACCCGCTCAAAGGCCAATGGATAATTCTCCTCACAAAAATCTTCATCAAAATTCTTAAAATTAATGATAAAACGGGAGGCTAATTGCCCAATATTAGTGTTTATATCATCTCCGCTTAAATACGTATTTAAAACCTCCTTTTCAAAGACTGAAATCTCACTAGGTTTTAATACAAATCCGATTCCGTTAACGACAGAACCTATGAATGATTTTAATTGATTGGATGCTAAAGTTTTAGGATTTTCAGAAGATTCAGTATTTATGTCTAATCTTGAAGTTATTTCATCAACCTTTACATTATTCAAAAAATTTAATGCTGATTTATAGCTTTTGTTAATTGTAATTAATGAAATATCAACGTTAGCCCTTCCTGGCCAAATCATTAATCGAATAGCAAAATTAATTGATCCTCCATTTTTTAAAATAAACTCTAGTCCTCCAATTCTTGAATCTCCTTGATAAATTGTTTTAGTAGAAATTAAGGATTGAAATCCTTTAATTTTTAGAATTGAAAAGATTCTTCTGAAAAAATATGTTACTAAATCTAATCCACCTTCTGATGGCAGATAATTGGTTTTAATAAAATTTAGAAAGGAGTCTCCATAACTTCCACTTATTTTTTTCCCTCCTAAGAATGGTGGATTTCCCAAAATACAATCAAAACCACCGTTTTGTATCACTGTTGGAAACTCTAAAAACCAATGAAAAAAATGTTTTTTTGCACCTATAGATGCGGCATAAGCAGGAGCTTGTCCAAATATAAGGGTTTTGCTGTTGAGCCAATTGCGGTAATCGCCATCGGTTATTAGATGGTTTTCGTTTGCGGATGTTTTCGCTATAAAAAACTGGGCAACCTGCATATCGGCCAGTTGTTTCAGGCGCATCCAGCCGGAACCTGACATCAGTTTTTCGTAAGCTTGTGCTTTGGCTTCCACTTCGGCAGGTGTTTGCTCTTGCATTTGATTTACCTCGCCATAACTAACTGCCAGTTCTTCTACTTTATCAGCAATTTCGGTTTCAAAATCGAGTTTGTGCTGGCCTTTTAACTGCTCAAACTCTTTCTTATTCTTGTCTCTAAAATATTTCGCGGTGTCTTTGTCGTCGCCGGGGAGGGTTTTAAAAGCTTCGTCGGCAATACCATTTTGCAGTTCATCGATGTGGGCCAAGCCCACTATGGAGTTTCCACATTTGATGTGGTGATCGAGGAATCCCAGCGGTTCGCCCGGATTGTGGCTTTCGAGCCAAAGAGCAACCTTACACAATTCAACGGCAAGCGGATTTAAATCGACTCCGTAAATACAGTTTTTAATCACATCGCGCAATGCGGCACGGTAATAAGCCGGTGAAGGTTGTTCGGCTCCTTCGCGAACGCTGGCCAGTTCTGTGGCAATTCGACGGGCTGCCGAAAGGAGAATGTGACCGGAACCACAAGCGACATCGCAAACGGTGATGGAGAGTAACTGCTTTTCTTGTATAGATTGCTTCGCTGCGCTCGCAATGACGGTTGGAGGGACTTTCAAACGATCTTCAATGATGTAATCGAGTGAGTGTTTGATGAGTGGTTTGACGAGTTCTTCGGGGGTGTAGTGCGAACCACTGGATGCCCGGTTGTCGCCTTTCACAAAGGCAAAGGTGGCTTGTCCGTTAATTTCGGTGATGGCTGCATCGTATTCGAGCAAACCTTCGTACACCGAGCCAAACTCTTCCACA
>JBBQSZ010000112.1:0-10402 GCA_038234745.1 Flavobacteriales bacterium
GTAGCCAATGCCATCATAATATAATTGGCGTAAGCCATACCCATAAAAAACATACCTATAACGGATATAGGTATAGACAATAAGACAGCTAGAAAAGTTCTTTTTTTAAGTTCTTTGTACTGTTTCAAATTCACCTCTTGTTGCACTTGAAAAGGATCCTCTGCATCTACTATTAAATCGTAGCCCATTGACCGTGTTTTATTTTGAATTTGCTCAATAGTTACATTTGAATCATATTCAATGAGAGCGGATTGATTAGCATAGTTAACACTTGCCCTTATAACACCATCGGTACTTTTTAGAATACTTTCAACGCTAATAGCACACGCAGCACAGGTCATTCCTGTAACCGGTAGCGTTTGTTTAGTAAAAATAGGCATCGTATGTTTTATTGCAGAATTTTGAATTGTTGTTTTCATAATTTAAAATTGTTATGGAAAATGATTTTGAAAATTTTAGTTTAATTACAGATTGAAACGCCTATGACAAAACATCTAAGTCCTTACGGAGATTCTTATAATGATAAGTATCAAAACCAGTATAAGCTTTTAATTGTCTTGATAAGTGAGACACGCTACTGTAACCGAATTCATCTGAAATCGCGGTTAAGGATTTATCTGTATAAATAAGTTGATTTTTTACATTGATAATACGTTGAGAAATAACAAATTTTTCAATTGTAGAGCCTTCATAATCGGAAAAAACAGTACTTAAAAAAATATAATCTTTGTCCATCCTAGTACTTAAGAACTCTGAAAATTTTATAGTAGTTTTAGTAGTTAACTGTAAATCGATTCCAATTTTAATCAATTCTTTAATTTCAGCTACTATCGCTACTTTTTTATCGGTTAATAATGAAAATCCGTATTTTTGAATTAATGATTGGATGCTATTTTCATCAACATGTTCAGGGAATTCCCCTTTAAAAAATACCTCACCCAATTTTATGGAAGTAATCTCTAATCCAATTAGAGTAAGTTCATCGAACAAAATAGTTATACATCTTGTGCAAACCATTCCCTTAATCTGAAGTCTATTCGTTGCTTTCATGTCCTTTAGTTTCTATAGGACAAAATTAGAATCAAACAACCTTCAAACTGTTGTCAAATTCCTGAAAAGATGTTTAAAATTTTACAATTGATCGAGCGACTTTCTTTTATTTTCTTTAATCAATTTGAAATGAGAAGGAGTTAAACCGGTTATTTTCTTGAATTGTGTAGAGAGATGTTGAACATTGCTGTAACCTAATTTATAAGCAATTTCACTAAGAGAAAGTTCGTTATAAACCAATAGTTCTTTAACTCGTTCTATTCTTTGAAGTATAACGAATTGTTCTATCGTCATGCCTTCGGTTGCAGAAAAAATAGAACTAATGTAATTATAATCTATTGGAATTTGTTCATCAATAATATCTGAAAAGTTTCTTTTCACATCAAAATCGTCAGCATTATGAATAATACAGACGATTATGTTTTTGACTTTTTCAATTATCATCGATTTTCTGTCATCAAGAATCTCAAAACCATGACCAGACAATCCTTTTTTTAAAATTAACAATTGAGCTTCAGATAAATCATTTTTGAAAGTGATTTCACCTAATTGAATGGTTTCAGCAGTTAAATTATTTAGCTGTAATTCCTGCTTCACTACTAGGATACATCGATGACACACCATATTTTTTATCGATAACTTCATAACTAACTTGTAAGATTATTAATTGGTAAAATAGTAAACAAATTTATAAAAATATTGAGATTACATCAGCATAAGCTAAAAATAATAGAATTGCAATAAGGTACTCCTATCAATAATTTAATCCTATTCCAAAACCGAAGTCCATATCGCTATCATAATGCACCGTGATGCCTATATTTCGAGTCATAATGTAACGTAATCCAGCCATATATTCTTTATCAGTATTCCACATTAGATTCATGCGAAGTCTTTTAGAAATCGGAATATCCATGCGTTCAAACTGTATCCGGAAATTACCATCGTTGTAAACTTCAGCTTGAGCCTTAATTAATAGTGGCATTGTATATTCAACACCAATACTATAAACTCCACGTCTGTCTTTTGTATTTGTTTTACCAAATAGGTTTTTTTCCATTTCGTCTTCCTCCATTTTGCGATAACGCCAATCAAAGCCTACAAAAGGCATTAACCACTGCATTTTTCCAATGTAACGGCCAATATGTGTTTCTGTTTCATAACCATGCATATCCGAATAACCCAAACGCCATTCAGTACCAATACTCCAACGTGTGTTTTGTATCATAAAACCACCGTCATTTCCATTAGTAGCAAAATCATTCTCTGCCATAACATGAAATTTTCTGTCGTCAGCAAACAATTTGCGTTGCGCTAATTTAGGATTCGGGATTAATGGATTGGGTGCTTGGTTTTCGTAGGTAAAAACTCTCCCCATTCCCGCCATCATGTGGTATAAAATATGGCAGTGAAAAAACCAATCTCCTTCAATATTAGCATTAAACTCAATGGTATCGGTTTCCATTGGCATAATGTCGATTATATTTTTAAGTGGTGCATAGTCGCCCTGACCATTCAGTACTCGAAAATCGTGTCCGTGCAAGTGCATAGGGTGCCGCATCATAGAACCATTGTATAATGTAATCCTAACATTTTCTCCTTTTTTGATTAGGATTTTGTCGGCTTCAGACACCACTTTATTGTCTAAGCTCCAGACATAGCGGTTCATGTTACCCGATAATTCGAAACGTAATTCTTTTATTGGTGCATCTTTCGGAAGATTGGTTTTAGTTGGTGATTTTAGCATGGCATAATTTAACGTGACAATGTCTGACAGCTTATTACTGTCATAGTCATTTTCAGCCATTTTCATATTGTCCATTTTATCGGTAACTTTCTTTTCAGAACCTGTAATTTCGGGATACATTACCACATTCATGTCCATTTGGTTGTAAGACATCTGCATTCCCATATCGTCTAAATCACCATTCATTTTCATCATATCATTCATCATTTTCATTCCCTCAAAATATTTGAGTTTTGGTAATGGTGCTGTTAACTGTTTGATGCAGGCGCCAAGGTATATGGAAGTTGATTTTGTTCTGTCTTCGGGTGTTGCCAGTAACTCATATGATGTTTTATCGGCAGGAATAGTTACAATGATATCGTAGGTTTCAGAAACCGCTATGATTAATCTGTCCACTTCGACAGGTTCTACATCATTACCATCATTAGCCACTACGGTAATTTTTCCTCCCGCATAAGTTAACCAAAAATAAGATGAAGCGCCACCGTTTGAAATTCTTAAACGGACTTTATCACCTCCCTTAAATTGCGAAAGCTGGCTCTCGTGTTTGCCATTGATTAGAAATTTTTCATAATAGACATCACTGACATCCATCGCGTTCATTCTTTTCCATTCGTTAGTGACTTTAGTTTTAAAATGCCCACTTTTTATAGCTTCGACATAACTTTGAGTAGTTCCTTTTTTGATGGCAAACCAATCCGTGGCATTGTGCAGCATACGGTGTACGTTTTCGGGTTTTATATCAGTCCATTCACTTAGAATAATTGGAACCGTTGGTAAATCGTCAATGCCTTTTCTGAACGTTGGATCGGCCGCTTTTTTATTCATAATGAACGAACCGTACATTCCGATTTGCTCTTGTAATTCGGTATGGCTGTGATACCAATGTGTTCCGTGCTGGATAATTGGAAAAGTGTATTTATGTATGGTGTGGGGTTTGATTGGCATTTGCGTCATATTAGGAACGCCATCCTCTTTGTTAGGCAGGAATAAACCGTGCCAATGCAAAGAGGTGTCTTCATCCAATTCATTGTGAACATAAATTTCGGCTATATCACCTTCGGTAAAAGTTAAGGTAGGCATTGGAATTTGCCCATTTACTGCAATCGCACTTTTAGTTTTACCAGTAAAATTGACCAGTGTATCTCTAACATACAAGTCATAGCGAACCGTTCTTGGCGGATCACTTTTAGGAGTGATTAACTTTTTTTCGGGAAGTTCTTTTTGGATTTCTTTAGGCGTTGGAAAACTATCATGCTTTACTATTGTTTCTTGTTTGCCTACAACTGTTGGTTTTGGTGAAAGTTTATGAAGTTGAACTTTTTTTTCTTTTTTAGTTTTTTCTTTGATTAAGTTCATACCACATTTGGGGCAAATGCCCGCTTTTGTTGCATGAATCTCTGGATGCAATACACAAGTATATGTTGTGGGTTGCGTTTGCAGTACCCATATATCAGACATTGCTTCCACTTTTGACTTTGCAAAAGTAAAGACAAATGCTAAGGATAGCAGTAATAGCATTTTTTTCATTTCCAGAAGTTATTAACGATTTGTTTTTGTTCTAATTTTTAGAAACAGGCTCCGTTAGTTCCATACCGCATTTAGAACATTTGACTCCCTTTTTACCTTGTACTTCAGGATGCATCGGGCAGGCATACATCTCGGTTTGACCCTTATTTACATCAGTAGATTTTGTGACGCTACCCTTTGTCGAAGCAGTGCTATCCTTTTGTATTGTTTGACTATCTACAGCCTCTTGTTTTGCTTTTGAAGTACAGGAAACCATTACCAAGACTACTAATACTGCTAAAAGATTTATTTTTCTCATGAAATTTAATTTTAAAATTGATAATTAATTAAACAAAACGGCATCGTAAAGATACCAAAAACAATAGAGAATATAAATTATTCGATGGGCTCTTTAATTCTACCACAAGTCAACATTTGTGCGCCGTAATAAGGATTTTTGATTGCTTTAGTTTCACTTATCCAAATAGAGCCTTCTTCATACATCGGGCAGAAATCTATATATAATTTTTGTGAAGCTCCGAATGTAGTCACCAACTCATTGATTGTATTGCTCAACTGTTGGAATGCTTTTCTTTGTGTGTCCAGTTTGCCGCTATTTGCCGCAATTATTTTAACTTGCTTTTTAGTCTCGGCTGCTAATTTGAGTGCTGTTATTTTTTGTTCAGCGCTAAGTTGACCGGCATCGATACTATTTAGTGCAATTTCAAAACCCTGTGCGGCATTCGAAGCGGCTTTAGTATCACTCTTTACCAAAGCATTTTTTATTTTTAAATATCCCGACACCATTTCGTCTGTTGGAAATGAAGTTTGAGTGACTTTGCTGTTGTCTACTGTAATTGGCGTATTTGTACTATTTGGAACTTTGCCAAAAGATAAAAGTCCATAAATCATCGTTGCTATTGTAAAAATTGTTGTTTTCATTTTGTTCTTTCTTACGTAAAATTATTACTTATTTTTTTTTATTACTCTTGATGCTGAAGAAGGTATATTGCAGATTTAGATAAAAACCATTCGGTGCGGAGCGTACCATTGAACTATATAATTGCTGTTTGTAAGCAAGATCAATTCGAGCTTGACTATTGACTATAAACTGAACAGAAGGAACCACATCTAAAAAAGATTTTTGATTTTCATTTAGCGTTTGCCCCTCTAATTCCAGCATCAAATTAATATTTGTTTGTTTAAAATCAGAAAAGTGTTTTGGATACATTAGTTTGCCAAATGACAGGGTGTAATTAAAAGCCATATTGCTCTGATTGGCAGGAAAAGGATTATCAGGTTCATTATCCAGAGCTTTCTCCAGACTCACAGTAGTACTGATAGCTACTTTTTTAATTAATTTGGTTGCCACTAATCCGGCTTCAAATCCTGAATTATGTCCCATTGTTTCAATCTCCTCCTGGTGAATGTCCGAATTATTAAAACTAAAGCGTCCAAAAACGGATAATCTGAAATGACTGTGCAAATCATCAATTGATAAAACGCGAAATTTGGCATATAATGAACCCCCTTCAGTTTTTAGGTCTTTGTTGTTATTTGTTCTGTTGCTTATGAATCCTGCTGCACGAATCATTAGGCTTTTATTGATTCCCCATATAATTTCGGGCATTATATGGTAATTATTACTTTCCTTATATTTCTCATCCATCAAAGATTGCCCCAATTTAAACCCCACGGATCCTGCTGGCACATTACTGGCTGGTTCAGTAACAACAAATAATTCTTGAGAATGGACCTGAAAAGAAAAGACAACTAATAGAATAACATAAATCTTCTTCATTTTAAATCAATTTTAGGTAATACGTCTTTTCAATATCAGTACTGCTTTGATACTTCGCTAACGATTTTGCAAGTCTTTTAAACTCTTTTTGCGTAACAAATCCCTTGTTTACAATTTTGGCTGTAATTTGTTTTGGCACATGTCTTGACTCCTGATCTATTAAAACATAGGTACTATCTTGTTGGTTTATTGTCCCATTATCATTTGTTTTTAGCAGATCTATCTGTAAAGTAATAATCATAGAGCCTACAAAAAAACCTGCTTTTTCAACACTCTGTTTTAATATAAACGGTGTTATTTTACTGTCTTTTTGTAGTGTTACTGTAAAAGTATTTGTATTCAGGTCGGTGGCTACGTTTTCAACTTCGGGAATGGCTTTTAATTGCTTGTTGATAGCATTAGAACACATAGAACAGGTTAAGCCTGTGGCTACAATTTCAGCTTTTGAAATTTGAGAGTAAGATGCAATACCAGTAGTAAATACCAGAAGGATTGCCAGAATAATTTTTGTTTTCATTTTAGTTTAAATTTAATTTGTTAGTAATTTCTATAAGTGTTGGATTGATGGCAATCAGTTTGCCGGTTTTATCAAACAGGTATGAGGCTGGCAGCTGTTCAACGCCAAATCGTATAGCTGTAGTGGCATCAAAACCATATGGATCATTGAGCTGCGTGTACCTGATACCATCTTTTTCGATAGCCTTAGTCCATTTTTCTCTATCGCTATCTAATGAAATGCCGATAATTACTAAATCAGTTTTACTGTTATCTGTCTGTAATCGTACCAATTCTTTATTTTTCTTTCTGCATGGCGCGCACCATGAAGCCCAAAAATCAACCAGTATAAATTGTGTTTTATGTGCAGTAACAATTACTTCTTGGCCGTTTGAAGCGATTAATTTGAAAAAGGGGAAGGTATCACCAACCTTAATCTGCGCCAAAGTGCTGGTTGCTGCAGCCATGATCAGGTAAAAAATAATTGTTTTCATATTTAAGAGTTTGAAATTAGAGTGCAAAGTACAGCTATCAACCATCAATGATTTTTGTACAATTCTTGAAATGATGTATAAAATTTTATAATTCTACATGACTTTTATTAAATAGCATCGAAATAAATAAATAATTTTTCATGATATAAAGTTTAGAATCATCTAGGGCAAATTTACAAGCTTCTAAATAACTACTTTACACTTTTAAGTGTCAGATAAGGACAAGTTTACATGTAGTTTTATGTTGTCTGTTTATGACAGTAATTTGTCCGAAAGCGCGGGATTAATGAGTGCAACTTTGCGACATTAATCATAAAAGATAATTACAAATGAAAAAATTAAAAAAAACGTTAATTATTACATTATCCACGTTGTTGGTGTTAGTGGCAGTGGTCGTAACCTTATTGCAACCTGTATTTTCTTATGGGCAAATACCACCTTATAATGGAAAGCCGGTAGCTAACTGGAAAACAACAACATACGATGTATCGAAGAAAACCGTATTTGTACTTGCTGATAGTAAAATGACCGAAATGTTTGATATGCTTGCACCCTTTTATGTATTTAATGCTACGGAGCAATTAAACGTTTACATTGTTTCTAAAGACGATACTCCTATTGCATTAAAGAGAGATCTTTATGTATTACCGCAGTTGACATTCGCAAAGATTAAGCAAATGGGGATCAAAGCTGATGTAATTGTTATACCTGCAATGTCGATCCGTGATCAAAACCAAGATCCTGTTTATATGGATTTTATTAAAAACTATTATGGAGCTACAACACGAATCATAGCTATTTGTGATGGTGCTTCAACGGCTGCTGCTACTGGTCTATATGACGGAAAACTTATTACTACTCATGCTACTGATTTTGAAGACATAAAGAAACCTTTTCACAAACCAATTTGGACACAGAATGTAAGTGTTACCAAAAGTGGAAACTTATATAGTACAGCAGGTGTTGCCAATGCTGTGGAGGGAAGTTTAGTTATTGTAGAAGAACTACTTGGAACAGCTGCTAGGGTTAATGTCGCGAAGATAGTCAACTATCCTCATGGTGAAATTCAAATAAAACATCAAAGTACTGCTTTGACTTTTGGAAACAAGATGTCGATTGTTAGAAGAATGGTATTTAGCCAGAAAAGGAAACTTGGTGTATTACTTCATGATGGTCTTAATGAGTTCAAATTTGCAAGCATTGTTGACACATATAGTAGAACCTATCCAAAAGAAATTAAAACATTTACTCTTGAGGATTCTATTGTAAAGACAAGATACGGATTGACTTTTATTCATACCGGTGGGAATACCATAAATCCAAAAATGGATGAGGTGCATGTGGTAATGCCTGAACTGCTATCAAAACAAGATGAAGCTTATTTTAAAGGATTTGAAATCGTAAAACAAAACCCCAATGATTATCCAATAGATCAATGTCTTTCTAGAATTGAAAAGCAATATGGAGAAAATTACAAAAATGTGGTCAAACTAACGCTTGATTATAATTAATTAAAAATATAAAGTACAGTAGTAATTAAAAAAGCTGCAAGACTGTATCAAAATTAAACAACAATATAAATGATTTCAATCGAAGCGTTAGGAAAAGACAAATTTGATGATTTTATTCATTACTTGTCCGTTCATATTTCTGAAAATGGTAAAGAGGGAGCTGCACTTTTTCAACTATTTTCAAAACAACAATCTTTAGTTATAGGTCATCTGAAGTTACAATTTGAGGAAGGAATAAATAAAAAAGATGGAGAAATTGGATGGAGGAAAGTTTGGGTTGCCCTAAATGAAGAGAACAAAATTATTGGGCACATTGATATTCGTTCTCATAATGAGTTACACGCAGCGCATAGAGTACTACTCGGAATGGGAGTTGATAGTAGTTTTCGTAATTTAAAAATTGGTCAAAAATTATTAGCATACATTATCGACTATTGTAGCAATACGAATACCATTAGCTGGATTGATTTGTATGTTTTGACAAATAATATACCAGCAATCCAACTTTACAAGAAAATGAATTTTGAACAATTAAGTTTGACCAAGGATATGTTCAGAGTTGAAAATGTGTCATACGATTATACTTGTATGACCTTAGATGTTGAAAATTTAAACAAAAAAGCAGAGAAATAGTATAATTTTACATTTCATTGATATAAGAAATACTATAGTAATCGATTTCCAAATTTGACACATATTCACGTCAAAAACATTATATAAACAATATGATTTTAGTATATAAAACCAATATTAACAGTAAAAGTAAAGCAAAGCAGCTACAGCCAAATTTGAATAAATTGTTATCAAACGCTGCATGGAACTTTGATCTAGAGGACTGCGATAATATTCTTCGAGTTGATAGTAAACACGATATCACTCCTGTTTTGAAAAAAGCTTTGCATCAATTTGGCATAGAAATTGAAAAGTTGCCCGACTAACCTTTATCTATCTCATATCTAACAACAAATCCCACGTCCTATTTTGACATCTTTTTGTCTGTCAGGAATCGGGCTTTTGTTTTATCTTTATCTAATCAAAATATCAACTATGAAAACAATAGCATTTATTATACCTCCAACTGTAGAATTATTAGACCTAGCAGGACCTGTACAGGTATTTATGGAGGCCATATCTTATGGTTTTGATGCAGAAGTTAAATTTTATTCTTATACCTCCGAACCAGTATCTACTGCAGGTTTGGGGTTTGGAACAATTAATCATTACTCAAAAGCTCAATTAAAAGAAGGTGACTATGTGTTTGTTCCAGGGATGAACTTTGATTATGTGAGTAGTTTTTCTTTTGGAGCTGAGAAGGATTTCTTTATTTGGTTAAAAAACACTTCGGAAAGCCATATTACCGTTTGCTCTATTTGCAATGGTGCTTTTGCTTTAGGGAAAGCTGGATTACTCAAAGATACTGAATGCACGACACATTGGCGAAGGGTTGAGGTGTTACAGCAACAATTTCCACAAGCTAAAGTGTTGTCTGATATTCTATATGTCAAAAGTAATAATGTTTATACCAGTGCGGGAATTAGCGCTGGTATTGATTTGGCTTTGGCTATTTTGGAAGATTTAAAAGGACCACTTTTTACGCACAAAGTAGCCAGAGAGCTGGTGGTTTATAACCGAAGAAGAGGTAGTCATAAACAACAAAGTATCTACCTTGATTACAGAAACCATATCAATCCACAAATTCATAAGGTGCAGGATTATTTGATTGATAATTTATCACAAGAGAATAGTATTGAAATACTTGCAGATATGGTCAACATGAGCCCAAGGAATCTGAGCA